>JBMNUB010000042.1:0-26126 GCA_050946055.1 Candidatus Fimadaptatus sp.
CTAAAATGAATAGGGCGCGCGCCTGTGCGCAATATAATCTCGGAAAGTACAGGGGGATGCCTGACACAAAGCGGCACACAGCATCGGATTGCCACTGCGCCGCCGCGAGCGCCGCACGCAGCTCATCAAGCGAAATCCCGAATCGAATGGATGCCACACTTGCGCGAGCACCGCACGCAGCTCATCGGGCGGAATCCCGAATCGAATGGATGCCACACTTGCGCGAGCGCCGCACGCAACTCATCGGGCGGAATCCCGAATCGTATGGATGCCACACTTGCGCGAGCGCCGCACGCAGCTCATCGGGCGGAATCTCGCATCAGATTGCCACCGCCCCGCACTGCGCGGCCAGCTCGCCATTGCCAATGACACCCGCCACGCCCGGATAGGCGCGCAGCAGCGAGCGCAGCACGTCCGCGCTTCCGCCGCGCAGTATCATGGGCGCATATACCATCGATGCCGCGTCCTCCATAAGCTCTATGGCGCTTTCGCAGTCATACTCGTTTACGTCCACGATGAGCGCGGGCGCGTCGCCGTCGAAGTCGCCGGCCTCATCCAGCGGCAGCGCGGGTAGGGCATCTATCGCGCCCAGATCGTCCACGCGCACGGCAATGCGCCCCGAGCATATAGCCTCAGGCACGGCGGCATGAGCGCGCGGGCCGAACTCAAGCCCGCTGAACGCGGCGATGTGCGCGGGCGTAGTGCCGCAGCAGCCGCCTATCGCGTCCGCGCCCGCCGCTATCAGCGCGCGCATTGGCTCAAGCATGCTCTCAGGCGAATAGGGGAAGCGCGTCACGCCGTTTTCCACTATGGGTAGGCCCGCGTTGGGCTGGCACAGTATCGGCAGATGCGTGCTGCGCGCATATATCTCTATAATAGGAAGCATCTGCTCAGGCCCGCCCGAGCAGTTCGAACCCAGCATAATCGCGCCCAGCGCCTGCGCCGCCGCCGCGCAGCAATTTGGCAGATCGCCCATCAGCGTGCGCCCGTTGGGTTCGTATGTGAACGACAGCACGAAGGGCAGTCCCGCATCTCGCGCGGCCAGCGCCGCCGCCTTGCCTTCGCGCAGTGAGGTCATGGTTTCGATTATCGCAAGGTCAGCGCCCGCCGCCTTTCCCGATGATGCCTGTTCAAAGTAGGCGTCGTATACCTCCTTGAACGACATTTCGCCAAACGGCGCGAGCAGCTCGCCCGTGGGCCCCATGTCCAGCGCAACCAGCGCGCGCCCTGCCGCGCCCTGCCTTGCCGCGCGCACGCCCAGCCCGTTTAGCCTTTGCGCGGCTTTTTCTAGTCCCAGCTTACTGAGCTTTATGGGATTTGCGCCGAACGTGTTGGTGGACACTATGGTCGCGCCCGATGATGCATAGTCCGAGTGTATGCGCGCTATGGCCTCAAAGTCGCTTTCCAGCAGCATTTCGGGGCAGGCGGCATAAAGTCCGCGCGCAGCTATCTGTGTACCCATGCCGCCATCGAAAAGTATGCGGCGATTTAGCATAATGTTAGCGCTTTCCATGTTTATTCTCCTCAATTTGGTCTTATAATAAATAGGCCGCCGTATAGCTGCGTCGGCTCTCCGGGGTCGATATTGGCTAAATGATAACACAAACGCAGGCCCCGGCGCAATAGGTTAATGCAATAACTATTGCAAAACAGTCTCACATATGGTAAAATTGAAGGACTGCGAGCAACAATAAGCGGCGAATAGTCGATTTGGGAGGATGTACATGAAGGCAACAGTGGAAAAGATCTCGTCTAATAAGGTAAAGATTTCCTTTGAGATCGAAGCGGCTAAGTTCATAGAAGGTCTGGATGCGGCGTATCGCAAGAACGTCGGCCGCATCAACATACCCGGCTTCCGCAAGGGCAAGGCGCCCCTCAAGGTGATAGAGGCTCATTACGGCCCGGCGGTGTTCTATGAGGATGCCTTTGACGAGATATTCCCCGAGATATACGAGCAGGTAGTCGAGGAGAACAAGCTCAATGTGGTAGACCGTCCCAGCGTGGACTTCAGCCAGATAGAGCGCGGCAAGGATCTGATATTCACCTGCGAAGTGTTCGTGACCCCCGACGTGACCCTGGGCGACTACAAGGGCGTAGAGGTCGTCAAGGTCGAGCCCGTCGTGGCCGAGGGCGCTGTGGACAAGGAGATAGAGAGGGCGCGCGACAATGCTGCCCGCATGATAGAGGTTGACCGTCCCGCCGAGAAGGGCGACACCGTGCTGATCGACTACGCCGGCTTCAACGGCGACGAGCAGTTCGAGGGCGGCACCGCTGAGGATCACGAGCTTGAGCTGGGCTCCGGCACCTTCATCCCCGGCTTCGAGGATCAGCTGATCGGTGCCAGCGCCGGCGAGGATCGCGACGTGAACGTGACCTTCCCCGAGCAGTACCATGCGCCCGAGCTGGCCGGCAAGCCCGTCGTGTTCAAGTGCAAGGTCAAGGCCGTGCAGCGCAAGGAGCTGCCCGAGCTGGATGACGAGTTCGCGCAGGATGTCTCCGAGTTCGATACCTTCGAGGAGTACAAGAAGAGCATCGAGGACAAGAAGCTGGAGGAGGCCCGCGAGCAGGCCGACGCCCAGATGGAGAACGAGCTGGTCAACAAGATAGTGGAAAATGCCGAGATAGACGTTCCCCAGGCCATGATAGCCCGTCAGGCCGATCAGATGATAAACTCCATGGCTCAGCGCATGCGCTATCAGGGCATATCGCTGGATGACTTCATGAAGTACACCGGCCAGACCATCGACACGATGCGTCAGCAGTATGCGCCCGAGGCCGAGCGCCGCGTTCGCACTGAGCTGACCCTCAAGGCGATAGCCGCCGCCGAGCAGATAACCCCCACTGACGACGAGATATCCGACAAGATAGACGAGTTCGCCAAGCAGGCGGGTCAGACCCCCGAGGAGTTCAAGGCCAAGTTCACCGACGAGGATATGGAGTACATAAACGACATCGTAAAGCTCCAGAAGACCGTCGATATGCTCAAGGCCGAGGCCAAGTACATCGACAAGCCCGTCGAGGAGCCCAAGGCCGAAGAAGCCGGGGAGACCAAGACCGAGGAATAATCTAGCCAGGCAGTTTTCGCGCCCGGAGATGCGTAAAGCTCTCAGCGGAGACTGGCGGCATGGCTGCTACGGGCATATTATATGTTCGCAGCAAGCTTAGCACACGGGCGGCGCTTCCGCCGCCCGCGTGCCATATACGCGCGCAATATGCGCGTCACGGCAAGCCCGTGAACAAGGAGGTGCGTTTCCGTATGAATCTGGTGCCGGTAGTAGTTGAACAAACCAACAGAGGCGAGCGGTCTTACGACATCTATTCGCGCCTGCTCAAGGATCGCATCGTGTTCTTGGGCGGCGAGATCGACGATGATCTGGCAAATATCATCGTGGCTCAGCTGCTGTTTCTTGAAATGGATGATCCCGATCAGGATATATCGCTTTATATCAATAGCCCGGGCGGTTCTGTGACCGCGGGTATGGCGATCTATGACACGATGCGCTATCTCAAGTGCGAAGTTTCCACGCTGTGCATAGGCATGGCGGCGTCGATGGGCGCGTTCCTGCTCGCAGCAGGCGCCAAGGGCAAGCGCAAGGCCCTGCCCAACGCCGAGGTAATGATACATCAGCCCTCGGGCGGCGCGCGCGGTCAGGCGACCGACATAGCCATACAGGCCGAACAGATACTAAAGACCAAGAAGAAGATGAACCAGCTTCTCAGCGACATGACCGGTCAGCCGCTGGATGTCATCGCAAAGGATGTCGAGCGCGACAACTACATGACCTCCGAGGAGGCTCTTAAGTACGGTCTTATCGATGAGATAATCCCGCCCAGACGTTGATGGGGCATATCCCGATTTTGAGGTGAAGAAATGGCAAAAGGTGATGAGCGGGTCGGCAAGCTCGTAAAATGCTCTTTCTGCGGCAAGCCGCAGGATCAGGTTCGCCGAATAGTGGCAGGGCCGGGCGTGTATATCTGCGACGAGTGCGTCAGCCTGTGCCAGGAGATAGTAGCCGAGGACACCGGTTCTCGCAACCACACGGACATGACCGCGCTGCCCAAGCCGGCGGAGCTCAAGGCCGTGCTGGATCAGTACGTGGTCGGTCAGGAAGCCGCCAAGAAGGCGCTGGCCGTATCCGTATACAATCATTACAAGCGCATACAAAACCCCGCTCGCAAGGGCGATGTTGAGCTGCAAAAGTCCAACATACTCATGGTCGGCCCCACCGGCTGCGGCAAGACCTATCTTGCTCAGACGCTGGCCAAGGTGCTGAACGTTCCCTTCGCCATAGGCGATGCGACCAGCCTCACCGAGGCCGGTTACGTCGGCGAGGACGTGGAGAACATACTGCTGCGCCTCATCCAGAACGCCGACTATGACATAGAGCTGGCTCAGCGCGGCATAATCTATATCGATGAGATAGACAAGATTGCCCGCAAGAGCGAGAACGTATCGATAACGCGCGACGTGTCCGGCGAGGGCGTGCAGCAGGCGCTGCTCAAGATGCTCGAAGGCACGGTAGCCAGCGTGCCGCCGCAGGGTGGCCGCAAGCACCCGCATCAGGAGTTCATCCAGATAGACACCACGAACATACTGTTCATATGCGGCGGCGCGTTCGACGGCATAGACAAGATAATCGAAAATCGCGTGGGCAAGAAGGTAATGGGCTTTGGCGCGGAGATACACAATGCCCATGAGCGCTTAAGCGACAATGTGCTGCGCCAGATACGCCCGGAGGATCTGCTCAAGTTCGGCCTGATACCCGAATTCGTGGGTCGCCTGCCGGTGATGGTGGCGCTGGATCCTCTGGATGAGCAGGCGCTGGTGCGCATACTCTCCGAGCCCAAGAACGCGCTGGTCAAGCAGTACCAGAAGCTCATGGAGCTGGACGGCATAGAGCTGGACTTCGCTCCCGAGGCGCTGGGCGCAATAGCGCAGCAGGCGCTGGAGCGCAAGAGCGGCGCGCGCGGACTCAGGGCGATAATCGAGAGCGTAATGATGGACACCATGTTCGAGCTGCCTTCGCGCGAGGACGTGGCCAAGTGCGTCATAACCGAGGAATCGGTAAAGGGCGAGGCCAAGCCCGTGCTTATCGAGGGCATACCTTCCGCTCTGCCGCGCGGCGAGCGCGATAAGCGCCCGGAGAGCAGACAGGGCAGCGCTGGCTAAAGACGATATCAAGGCGGTTCGACCTCATGGTCGGGTCGCCTTTGTCTATTGGGCGATATGTGCGCGGTGATATGCGCAGGCATTGAGCGCAGGGCAGAACAGGTGCGGCGTGTATACGCTGCGCGCAGGGCGGGCGTGTGAGGTGTGCGTACACTGCGCGCAAGTCAGAACAGGTGCGGCTTGTATACACTGCGCGCAGGGCGGGCGCGTGAGGTGTGCGTACACTGCGCGCAAGTCAGAACAGGTGCGGTGTGCATACGCTGCGCGCAGGGCGGGCGCGTGAGGTGTGCGTACACTGCGCGCAAGTCAGAACAGGTGCGGTGTGCATACGCTGCGCGCAGGGCGGGCGTGTGAGGTGTGCGTACACTGCGCGCAAGTCAGAACAGGTGCGGCGTGTATACGCTGCGCGCAGGGCGGGCGTGTGAGGTGTGCGTACACTGCGCGCAAGTCAGAACAGGTGCGGTGTGCATACGCTGCACGCAGGGCAGAACGGATGATACGTGGACACACTGCGCGCAGGGCAGAATGCGTGCAGCGGGGGACACATCGCGCGGATGCGCAAGCCGAAACCGTTCGCGGCGCAGATAGCGCGGCGCCTAGGGAACACTTTCTTAGACAATTACAGCATGCGCGCAAGACAAATTGCCGCAAGCATCGCACATATCAATGCATGAGCAATAAAGCGAAAGCGGGGGAATGCAAATGAAGCTGACCATACTGGGCTGCAACGGCCCGTTTGCCGCAGCGGGCGGCGCGTGTTCGTCGTATCTTGTGGAGCATGAGGGCGCGCGGGTGCTGCTTGACTGCGGTCCGGGCGCGCTGTCCCGGCTGGAGGGCATATGCTCGATAGGCGAGCTGGATGCCATAGTGTTGAGTCATCTGCACTTTGACCATATATCAGACATATTCTCTGGCGTGTACAACCTTCAGCAGCTCAAGGCATCGGGCAGCATATCAGCGCCCATACCGCTGCTGCTGCCCGATGAGCCTCAGGCCGTGCGCGCACTGATAGGCGGGTTTGACATGGTATCGTTGAATGCGCTGTATGCGTCGGGCGATGCGTATCGCGTGGGCGGCATGGAGCTGTCGTTCCTGCCCGTGTGCCATCCGCTGCCTGCGTTTGCGGTGCGCATAGCGGCGGGCGGGCGCAAACTTGTGTACACCGGCGACACCAACACCTGCGCGGGACTGACTGAATTCTGCGCGGGCGCGGACATGCTGCTGTGCGACATAGGGCTGACGCAGGCGCAGTGGAGCGAAGGCGCGCCGCACCTGAGCGCAGCGCTGGGCGGCGAGCTGGCGCGGGCTGCTCATGCAGGCGCTATGATAGGCACTCACATACATCCGCGCGCCGATAGAGAAGCGCTGCTAAGCGAGGTGCGGGAATGCTTCCCGCAGGCATATCTGGCGCAGGACGGCATGAGCGTTGAGATATGATGGGCGTGCGCATATGCTATATATGGCTGCTGATGCGCGCCATGCCTATCCGCAGGCATGCTTTGCGCGTGGCGGCAGGGGCATATGATGGGCAGACGTATGCGCGATAAAAGCGAACAGCCTCTCCCTGATTCGGGAAGGGGCTGTTCGCTTTATGCTTTTGTGTGTTTGGCTTGAACTACCGCTGCGTCGGAAAGCGATAGATTGTTGCTAGCATCGCGTATGGGAGCGATAGATTGTTGCTATCGCCGCGTCGGAAAGCGATGAATTTGCACTGACGCTGGGCAGGATTGCCGCATTGTTGCGCTAATCGGCGCGCTCATCCTCGCCGCTGCTACTTGCGCCGTCGGCCGGAGACTGGGCGCTGTGCCTGCCGCGCTGCTGAGCATCGTCACAGGCCTCGCGCGCACCGGGCTTGGCGCGGTGCGAACAAAGCAGCATCTCCAGCAGCTCGTCAAACTCCATGTCATCGCTGTTCACACCTATGGAAGCCGCCGCTTCACGCATCTGCGCGCGGCAGGCATGCCCCATTGAAGGCGTGGCCTTGCTCTCGGTTGGTTTGCTCTCGGCGGTTTTGCTCTCACTGGGTTTGGCCTCGGTTGTATTGCCCTCACTGGGCTTGCCGGCCGGTGCCGCTTCGGCAGCGGGTGCGCTGTGCCGCGCCATGGCATGTGCGTCGGCACATGCGCCGCTGCTTCGCAGGGGTACGGGTGCATTGCCATCCGATGCAGCGGCTGCGGGCTGTGCTTCGGTGACGTTTATGCGCCGCGGCACGCAGCTCTGCGCGGGAGCATGCGGCTCGGCATCCGCAGCACTGTCGGATGCGGGAACACTGTCCGTGCCGGAGGCGTGCGCCTGAGCTGCGCCGTCGCCCAGCTGCGCCGCGCTTTCGGCTTCGGCCTGCGTCTGAAGCGCCGCGTCGCGCAGCTTCACCGAGAACTCGAACGACGAACCGCGCCCCAGCTCGCTCTCGCACCATATCGTGCCGCCCATGAGCTCCACTACCAGCCGCGCTATGGCCAGTCCCAGCCCCGTGCCGCGCGTCTCCATGCGCGATTTGTCGGCCTTGTAGAAGCGCTCGAATATGTAGGGCAGATCGTCCTTGGCGATGCCTGCGCCGGTGTCGCGCACCGATATCCACAGCATGTCCTCGGCTACGCGCGTGCGCAGCGTTATCGAGCCGCCCGAGGGAGTGAACTTGAGCGCATTGTCTATAAGGATTATAAGCACCTGCATTATGCGGTCTTCGTTGCCTAGCACGACGGGGTCCTCGCCCGGCTCTACACACAGGCGCACGCCTTCTTCGGCGGCACGGCGCTCCAGCCTGCGCGTCGCGGCGACCAGTATGCCTTGTACCTGCATCTCCTCAAGCTCTATGTGTATGCGGCCATCCTGCAGGCGGCTTATGTCCAGCATGTCGCTTATCAGGCGCTCCAGCCGTCGCGTCTCTTGATAGATTATCTGATAGCATTCCTGCTTTTCGGCTTCGGTATCGTATACGCCGTCTATCAGCGGCTCTACCATGCCGCGAATGCCGGTCAGGGGAGTGCGCAGCTCATGCGATATGTTGGCAACGTAGTCGCGCCTGAGCTGCTCCAGCCGCTCGGCCTCGCTCACGTCGCGCACAAGGCCGACCGCGCCCACAAGATCGTCGCCCATGCGTATGGGCGATACGGTCGCGGCCACCGACTGCCCCGCGCCGTTCTTCCAGCCGCCGCCCACGCCCTCGCCGGTCTCCATGACCTGTATCAGCATGCCTATCAGCGGGCTGCGCTCGGTCAGCTCGTATACATCGCGCGTGGCATCGTCGTCGTGCAGCTCCAGCAGCTTGACGGCGGCATCGTTGCAGTGAACCATCTTGCCGATCTGGTTTATGGCCAGTATGCCTTCGCCTATGCCGGACAGCACCAGCTCCATCTTGACCTTCTCCTGATTTAAGGAGCGTATGGTGGTGGACAGGTTGCCCGAGAGCAGGTTGAGCGAGTCGCCCAGCTGTGCCAGCTCGGTCGTGGTGGGCACGCTCACGCGTTCGCCGTAGTTGCCGTTGGCCATGCGCTGCGCGGTGCGGGTCATGGCGGATATGGGCTGCACTATGCGCTGAGTGAGCAGCAGCGACAGCATTATCGCAAACAGCGTGGATATGGTCACGGCCAGGCTCATTATGAGGGATATGTTGTGCGACACGCCGTCTATCTGCGACAGCGGCTGGCACAGCAGCACTGCGCCGTCCACGCTATCGCCGGACATTATCGGCGCGCCCGCAAACAGCCATGTGCCTTCCATGAAGTCGAACTGGCGCACGTCCGCGACGCGGCTGCCCGACAGCACCAGCGACACAAGCTGATGGTCTATGGCGCTTAGTATCTGCGTGCCGTCGCCCAGACCCGGCTCGGCCTCGCCGCCGTTCATGTCCTGAGTCACGGTCAGGCGGCGGTTGCGCAGCGTCTGGCGGGTTATGAGCGTAAGGTCATTGTCTATCAGTATGACCTGAGCGTTTGTGAGCCGCTCCCACTCGTCAAGCTGCTGCACGTTTATCACCTTCAGGCTGCCGCCGGGGCGCAGCATCATGTCGGCTATGTTTACGGCGCGCTCCAGCAGCATCTCCATTGAGGAATCCTGCACATAGTTGCGCACCAGAGTGAAGTTGAGCGTGCCGGCTATGAACGACGTGACCACGGTCAGGCATACAAAACTCAGCAGCATCTGCGTGAACAGGCGCGTGCGGCGCGTAGTTCCCGCAGGAAGCGGCGGCTTGCCCATAAGTGAACGCAGCTTGTTTCGGAATGTATGCTTTTTAGCGGGCGCACGCCTTGGGCGCGCTCCCGCTCTGCTGTTTACGGTATTTGCCTTTGACTTGCGCCGGTGTTTGCCCGCTCCGGCGTGCGATTTCAGCTGCTCGTCGGTCAGCAGCGGCTCTATCACGGGCGCTTGATCCTGCTTATGAGACCATTTCAAAGCGATATCCAACTCCCCATACGGTCTTGATATCCCAATGGTTCGTGTCGCGGCAGAGCTTGGCGCGTATGCGCTTTATGTGGCTGTCCACGGCGCGCGTATCGCCCAGAAAGTCGTAGCCCCAGATGCTCTGCAGCAGATGTTCGCGCGAGAATACCAGCCCGGGATTGCTGGCCAGACACCAGATTATCTCTATCTCCTTGGGCGTGCAGGCGACGACCTGACCGTCCAGCTTGACGGTGAACGAGGCCATGTTTATCTCCAGATTGTCTATGCGCAGCTCGGTGTTCTTCTTCTCGTCGCGCTGCTCATGTATGCGGCGCAGCACGGCCTTTATGCGCGCCACCACCTCGCGCGGGGAGAAGGGCTTGGTTATGTAATCGTCCGCACCCAGCTCCAGCCCCAGCAGTTTGTCTATCTCCTCGCCCTTGGCGGTCAGCATGATTATGGGCGTGGTCATGTCGCGGCGTATCTCGCGGCATACGGCCAGACCATCCAGCTTGGGCATCATTATGTCCAGCACTATCATGTCGGGATGCGAGGAACGCGCCTTCTCTATGGCCTCCTCGCCGTCGTAGGCTGATATGACGTCGTAGCCTTCCTTGCGGAAATATACATTCAGCGACTGATGCACATTGGCATCGTCATCGGCTATCAGCACGCGATAGCCCGCGCGGGTATTCTCCATACGATTACCTCCTGTATAACAATGCAGCTTTTGCATATTGTATATCGCATCCGGGGCGATTTCATGGCAAATTTCTACAAATAAATGTTACTGTTTTATGAACGCAGGCGCAAGATACGGACTGTAAACATTTAGTTAACCGAACGCCTGCGCATCAGCCCACGCTCTCCAGCTCGAGATCCAGCCGCACGGGGCTGAGGCCATATGCCGTGTCGGATGTGGGGCTGAGCTGTATGGTCGCGGTGGCGAGCGTGGTAGTCACGGTGCGGCCATCTTCCATGAACTCCTGCACTATCTCGTACATCATCGACGCACCGCCCGCGCCGTCCAGCGATACCGTGCTGAGCACGGCCATGGGCATCTCGCCGTCGGCGCCGGTTATGTCGTATACGTCGGACTGTGCGTCGTATATCACGGCGGAGGAGTAGGTGCGGCTCACCTGCGGCAGCTGGTCAAAGTTCACGCCGTACATGTCGCAAAAGAGCTGCTTTACGTATTCGGCAGGCACGCGCACGAAGCCCTGCTCGGTGCGTTCCCAGTCGGGATGCGTTCCAAAGTCGAATTTGTTTATATATGAATATACGCCCGCCCACATGTCGGGTATGTCGCTTGCAGATATCCAGCCCTCGCCATTTAGATATGCCTGCATGGCCAGACAGCTCATCATGCGCTCCATATACGCGGCGCGCATCATCGTAGAACCGGCGGCTATCTGCGCGTCGGCCTTGTTGGTGATGAATTCCTGCACGGCTATGCCGTCGTCGGGCGGCAGCGTGACGCCGGCAGTATCGTCCTGCCCCACGGCAAAGGCATAGACCGCGGGCGAGAGCAGGCATATGCAGGTAAGTATACTAAGGAGCTTTTTCATGGGTAGTTACCTCCGGATATTCGATTATAACTAAGACGTGCGGCGGCGCGCAAAAGTTGCCAAATTGCATGGGCTCTTTATTAACACTTTGTGACCTCAATGTGAACATGACAACCCCTGCGTTCACAATGGGCCACACAGCGCAGCGCGCGTGCATGTGCAGGGCGCAAGGACCGGAATGAGTGCTGTCATGGCGGAGTTTGGCAGTGCATGCGCGCGGTCAGGAAGTATGGCCGGGCGTGCTTGTGCCGCGATAGGCTGCATGCTAAAGCATGCTTGTGCCGCGATAAGCTGAGTGCCGAAGCATGCCTGTGCCGCGATAAGCTGCGCGCTGAAGCGTGCCTGTCATGCCGGGCGAAGCGTGACGGGAATGCCGGGCGGCGCGCCTATGTTAGCAAAAGGTGCGTATCATAGGCGGCGCGCGCGGGCATAATGGGAGAAAAGCGCGGCTCATGCGCCGCAGGCGCGGGAGGGAAATGCCATGATGATGGCGATAATGCTCATACAGTTGGCGGTGACCATAGTGGTCGGGATATACTTTTTCAGGCAGCTCAAGGTGCAGAACAGGGAGAGCGGCGCGCCGCGCACGCGCGGTTCGTCGGCCAAAGAGCTGGAACACATAGCCAGCCTCAGGCGCACGCAGCTCTCGCGGCCGTTGGGCGAACAGGTGCGCCCGCGCGAGTTTGGCGACATAGTGGGGCAGGATGAGGGCATACGCGCGCTCAAGGCCATACTCTGCTCGCCCAATCCGCAGCACGTGATAATATACGGCCCGCCCGGCATAGGCAAGACCTGCGCGGCGCGACTGGTGCTGGAGGCCGCCAAGCACACGCCCGGCTCGCCGTTCAAGCCCGACGCGCCGTTTATCGAGGTGGATGCGACCTGCGTGCGCTTTGACGAGCGCGCTATAGCCGATAGTCTGATAGGCTCGGTGCATGACCCCATATATCAGGGCGCGGGCATGCTGGGCGTGAACGGCATACCTCAGCCCAAGGAGGGCGCGGTCACGCGCGCGCACGGCGGCGTGCTGTTCTTGGACGAGATAGGCGAATTGCATCCCACTCAGATGAACAAGCTCCTCAAGGTGCTGGAGGACAGGATGGTGCGCTTTGAGAGCGCGTATTACGACCCGGATGACAGCTCGGTACCGCGGCACATACGCGACATATTTGAAAACGGCCTGCCCGCGGACTTCCGGCTGGTGGGAGCCACCACGCGCTCGCCCGAGGAGCTGCCGCCCGCACTGCGCTCAAGGTGCATGGAGGTATACTTCCGCGCGCTGGAGCCGGACGAGCTGGCGCTGATAGCGGACGGAGCGGCGCACAGGGTGGGCTTTGACATGAATGCGCGCGAGGCGGGGCTGGTGGGCGGCTATTCAGCGTCGGGCCGCGATGCGGTCAACATAGTGCAGATGGCGTCTGGGCTGGCTCAGATGGATGGCCGCAATGACATTCGCCGCGAGGACATAGAGTGGGTGGTGGACTGCTGCCACTACAATCCGCATGCCGCGCAGGCAAAGCTGCGCCCCGGCGCGCGCGTGGGCGTGGTCAATGGGCTGGCGGTGCAGGGCTTTCAGGGCGCTATGCTGGAGATAGAGGCTGTGGCGTTGCCGGGATGCGGGCGCATGCAGGTGACGGGCATAATAGAGGAGGAGGAACTCGGTTCGGGCGCGCACCGCATGCGCCGCCGCTCCACCGCGCGCGCCTCGGCGGACAACATAGCCACGCTGCTGCGCGGCATGGGGCTGGATACGGCGGGGCATGACCTGCACATAAACTTCCCCGGCGGCATGCCTGTGGACGGCCCTTCGGCGGGCGTGGCTATGGCGGCGGCAGCGTATTCGGCGCTGACCGGCTGCAAGCTGGACGCGCTTACCGCCGTTACCGGCGAGATAACCGTGCGCGGCGAGGTGCGCGCCGTGGGCGGCGTGCCTGACAAGATAGACGCGGCGATAAAGGCCGGCATGCGCCGCGTGATAGTGCCGCGCGCCAACTATCTGGAGCGCTATGCCCAGCTGCCCATATCGGTCGTGCCGGTGGAGCGCTTTAAGGACGCGCTGAGCTATCTGGCGGACATTTTAGAGCCCGGCGAAAGGCCGCGCGCGGGCGGCGCGCCTGCCCTCGAACTGGACGAGGCGGGCGCATAGCGGCGGCTTACCGGCGGC
The DNA here is from genome assembly GCA_050946055.1 of Candidatus Fimadaptatus sp. GTDB lineage: Bacteria > Bacillota > Clostridia > Christensenellales > Aristaeellaceae > Fimadaptatus. The sequence continues at coordinate 13,283 of JBMNUB010000042.1, forward strand.
GCGCGCTTGACCGGTGGCAAGGGCGTGGGCGCGGGATATGCGGCGCATAGCCTGCTGAGCGGCGGCGGCCGCCCTCTGCAAATAATGCAAATGCGGTTGATATTTACAAGCGGTATGCTATAATAGTACTCGCCCGATAGAACGGGTCGAGTTTAAAAGTCGGAAATACACATATAGACGAATGGCGTGGAGAGTGCTTTAAGTGAAGATTATTATAGCCGGCAACGGCAAGGTGGGCTTGGCCCTGACCAAGCAGTTGTCCGCAGAGGGGTACGACCTGACGCTCATAGATTCCAACAACGACGTGCTGGAGTCCAGCGTAGAGCGCTATGACGTTATGGCGGTCTATGGCAATTGTGCCTCTATGGAGATACTCGAGGAGGCCAATGTGGAGGACGCTGACCTGCTCATAGCGGCGACCAGCGCCGATGAAGTGAACCTTTTGTGCTGCATGACTGCACACGGCATGAACCCGCGCATGCACACGATAGCTCGCATACGCAACCCCGAGTACAACGCGCAGGCATACAAGATGCGCGACGTGTTCGGGCTGTCGCTGGCGGTCAACCCGGAGCTGCAGACTGCCATGGAGGTGGAGCGCCTGCTCAAGTATCCGGGCTTTTTAAAGCGGGACACCTTTGCCAAGGGCCGCGCGGAGATAGTGGAGCTGATGGTGGATGAACACAGCAAGCTCTGCAATGTCAAGCTGCAAAACCTGAGCAGCATAGTCAAGTGCAAGGTGCTGGTGTGCGCGGTGCTGCGCGAAGGACACACCGTGGCGCCCGACGGCGACTTCATGCTCAAGGCCAACGACCGCATATTCGTGACCGCGCCCTCCAATAACCTGACCATGCTCCTCAACAATCTGGGCGTTATACAGCGCAAGGTGAGGCGCGCCATACTCTGTGGCGGCGGGCGCGTGGGCTACTATCTGGCACAAAGGCTGCTGATGAGTGGCATAGCGGTGCAGATAATCGAGCAGGACAGCGAGCGCTGCCTGCAGCTGGCCAGCATGCTGCCCGAGGCCAGCGTCATACATGGCGATGCCAGCGATCCCATGCTGCTGGAGAGCGAGAACCTGACAGGCTGCGATGCGCTGGTCACCATGACGGGACTGGACGAGCTGAACATGATAATATCGCTCTATGGCCGCAGCATGGACGTGCCGCACATAGTGACCAAGCTTGGCCGTCTGGACAGCAGCAACATAGTCAACAGCCTGCCTCTGGGCAGCGTGGTCTGTCCCAAGGAACTGTGCTGCAACACAATAGTGCGCTATGTGCGCGCCATGCAGAATCAGGTGGGCGCGGCCATGACGGTACACTCCATAGCCAACGGACAGGTCGAAGCGGCGGAGTTCCGCGTCGATGATACTACGCTGCACTGCGGCGAGGAGCTGCGCAACATACGCCTGCGCAAGAACGTGCTGATAGTCTGCATAACCAAGGGCGCAAAGATAGTGATACCGGGCGGTACTTCTTCGTTTGACATAGGCGATACGCTGGTCATAGTCACAAGCGGCGACACCATAATACACAACCTGAACGAAATATTTGAGTGACCGAGGTCAGACGATGAACTATAAGATGATGGGGCGCATAGCGTCCTGGATACTGTCCATCGAGGCGGCTTTCATGCTGCCTGCGCTCATGATAAGCGCGTTTAGCGGCGAAGCTCAGGCGGCGTGGGCGCTGGGCATAAGCGCGGCGGTGACTATGGCCGTGGCGGGGGTGCTGGCTCTGTTATGCCGCAAGGCCAGAACCGGCCTGCTGGCGCGCGAGGGACTGGTATGCGTAGGCCTGAGCTGGATACTGATGAGCCTGTTTGGCTGCCTGCCGTTTTACCTGTCGCGCGAGATACCCTCGTTCATAGACGCGCTGTTTGAGATAGTGTCGGGCTTTACTACGACGGGCGCCTCCATATTGACCGACGTGGAGGCCCTGTCAAACGGCCTGCTGTACTGGCGCAGCTTCAGCCACTGGCTGGGCGGCATGGGCGTGCTGGTGTTCCTGCTGGCGGTGCTGCCGGGCAGCGGACGGGCGGGAGGGTACTCCATGCATCTGCTGCGCGCCGAAAGCCCCGGACCCAACGTGGGCAAGCTGGTGCCCAAGATGAAGCAGACCGCCATGATACTGTATGTGCTGTACATACTGCTGACGGTAGTAAACGTTATATTCCTGCTGGCGGGCGACATGCCTCTGTTTGATGCGGTGTGTACGGCGTTTGGCACGGCGGGCACGGGCGGATTTGGCATAAAGAACAGCAGCATGGCCGATTACAGCCCCTATATACAGAATGTCTGCACGGTGTTCATGTTCCTGTTTGGCGTGAATTTCAACATATACTATATGATGGTCATGCGCCGCTTTATGTCGATTAAGCGCGACGATGAGCTTAAGCTGTACGTGGGCATGGCGCTGATAAGCACGGTGCTTATCGCCATAAACATACGCAGCATGTACTCCAACTGGAGCGACACCATACGCCACAGCGCATTTCAGGTGTCCTCGATAATGACCACGACCGGCTTTGCCACCACGGACTTTGACCTCTGGCCCAGCTTTTCCAAGTCCATACTGCTGTGCCTGATGATAGTTGGCGCAAGCGCGGGCAGCACGGGCGGCGGCATAAAGTGCAGCCGTGTGCTGCTGCTTTTCAGGCTGCTGCGCCGCAGCATAAGTCAGGTGCTGCATCCTCAGAACGTGCAGGTGATACGCGCCGGTGGCCATAGCGTCGAAGAAAAGGTGCTGGAGCGCACGTATGCGTATCTGGCGGCCTATGTGATGATAATACTCATGAGCTTTGTGCTCATATCGCTGGATGGATTTTCGCTCATGGCCAACTTCTCGGCGGTGCTGGCCTGCTTCAACAACATAGGCCCCGGCCTGGAAGCGGTGGGGCCTGTGTGCAACTATTCGGGATTCAGCGTGCTGTCCAAGCTGGTATTGATATTTGACATGCTGGCGGGCAGGCTGGAGATATTCCCGATATTGCTGCTGCTTACGCGCCGCACATGGCGCAAGTGGTGATGCACTGAATCCAGCATGATATGGCGGCGTGCGGCGCATTGCGCTGTGCGCCGCCCTTTTGCACATCGGGGCGCTTGCGCTCAGCAACGCTTTCGGCGAAAGCCGCGACCGTGATGAACACTCTTTTGCACATCGGGGCGCTTGCGTGTAGCAACGCTTTCGGCGAAAGCTGCGACCTTGGTAAACGCCCTTTTGTGCATGGGGGCGCTTGCGTGCAGCAACGCTTTAGGCGAAAGCCGCGACCCGCGACCTTGGCAAGCGCCATTTTGCGCATGGGGGCGCTTGCGTGTAGCAACGCTTTAGGCGAAAGCCGCGACTCGCGAACTTGGCAAGCGCCCTTTTGCGCATGGGGGCGCTTGCTTGCAGCAACGCTTTAGGCGAAAGCTGTGACCCGCGACCTTGGCAAGCGCCATTTTGCACATCGGGGCGCTTGCGTGCAGCAACGCTTTAGGCGAAAGCCGCGACCCGCGAACTTGGCAAACGCTCTTTTGCACAGGGGGGCGCTTGCGCTCAGCAACGCTTTAGGCGAAAGCCGTGACTGTGACGAACACTCTTTTGCACAGGGGGGCGCTTGCGCTCAGCAACGCTTTCGGCGAAAGCCGCGCCCCGCGACCTTGGCAAACGCCCTTTTGCGCATGGGCTGCTTGCGTGCGCGAGTGTGATAATGTCACTGTTCAGGGGCGCTGCGCCGTGTATAATGGTAGCATTGAGCTTTGGGAGGTGCGGCTATGGAGGGCAGGAAGAAGCGCCGTCTGGCGCGGGTGGATGTGAATGCGTGTGTGGCCTGCGGCTGCTGCGTGAAGGTGTGTCCGCGCGCGGCGATAAGCGTGTTCAGGGGCATATATGCAAAGGTGGACGAGAAGCTGTGCGTGGGCTGCGGCAAGTGCGCGAGGGAATGCCCCGCGTCGGTGATAGAGATGGGGGAGGCGGAGCGATGAAGAAGCAGAATAAATGGTATGACTATCTGTGGATAGCCTCGCTGACATATCTGGTGCTGGGCTTTTTCAACATACTCTTTGCGTGGCTGGGGCTGCTCTGCTTCTTCATACCGCTGATAATGGCGGCGTTTGGCAAGGAAAAGGGCTATTGCAACCGCTATTGCGGGCGCGGCCAGCTGCTTGGCTTGCTGGGCGGGCGGCTGGGCCTGTCGCGCAAGCACGATATGCCGCGCTGGATGAAGTCCAAGGGCTTCAGGTACGGCTTTCTGATATTCTTCTTTGCGATGTTCTTCCAGATGCTGTGGAGCACGTATCTGGTGTTTGCGGGCGCGGGCGAGCTTAAGCAGGTGGTGACGCTGCTGTGGACGTTCAAACTGCCGTGGCACTGGGCGTATCACGGCACGCTGGTGAGCGATGGAGTGGCGCAGTTTGCGTTCGGGTTTTACAGCGTCATGCTAACATCGACAGTGCTGGGCATAGTGACCATGGTGCTGTTCAAGCCGCGCTCCTGGTGCGTGTACTGCCCGATGGGTACCATGACGCAGATGATATGCAAGGCGCGTGCGCACGGCAAGGCCGATGCGCAGTGAGGCGGGAACGATATGGCATACAGGCAGCGTGGAGACGGGAGTTCCACGCTGCTTTTGCTTATATGCGCTGTGACATCGCGGGAGCGAAGCTTGCCTGTGCGCAGCCGTGAAGCGTGACATCGCGGGAGCGTAACTTGCCTGTGCGCAGCCGTGAAACATGACATCGCGGGAGCGTAACTTGCCTGTGCGCAGCCGTGAAGCGTGACATCGCGGGAGCGTAACTTGCCTGTGCGCAGCCGTGAAGCGTGACATCGCGGGAGCGTAACTTGCCTGTGCGCAGCCGTGAAACATGACATCGCGGGAGCGAAGCTTGTCTGTGCGCAGCCGTGAAGCGTGACATCGCGGGAGCGTAACTTGCTTTGCATAGCCGTGAAACATGACATCGCGGGAGCGTAACTTGCTTTGTGTAGCCGTGAAGCGCGAGCATCGCGCAAGCCGCGCTCTGCCTTCCACAATGCGCATGGGCGAGGTTTGCGCGTTGACAAAGGCAGGCCTTTCCGCACATCTTAGCATGTGTCGCGCGCCCTTGACATGCACAAAGGCCGTTCATATATCTTCCGATGAAAACTGGGCGCAAAAGAGTTTGGAATCGCCGCAAAAAAACCTCCGCTTTGGTGATATTGTCACTGAACATGGCGCGCAGATGGGGTATAATATAGTCACGATGAGAGATGAAAGCGCCATGCGCGCATAGGAGCTGATAGATATATGAGTTGGTTTGCATTCACAAAGCGAGGCAATATAAACGAGATGGTGGCACAGGCCAAGGGCATAAAGGCAAGCATGCTGGTGGACGTGAGGACGGTCGAGGAGTATGAGCAGGGTCACATACCGGGCAGCGTGAACGTGCCGCTGGATTCGCTGGAGGACATATCCGGCCGGGCAAAGCAGGACAGCCCGCTGTATGTATACTGCCACAGCGGCGCGCGCAGTGCAAGGGCAACGGCGCAGCTTAGGCGCATGGGCTACATAAACGTAAACGACATGGGTGGCATAATGAGCTGGAACGGCGCGATAGCGCGGGGAGGTAACGTACAATGAAGGTAGTAGTTGTAGGCGGAGTAGCGGGCGGAGCATCGGCGGCGGCGCGTCTGCGCAGGCTGAACGAGCAGGCCGAGATAGTGGTATTCGAGAAAAGCGGGTTCGTGTCCTATGCCAACTGCGGCCTGCCCTATTATGTGGGCGGCGTCATAGAAAACGACAAGGCGCTGACGCTTCAGACGCCGGCCAGCTTCAAGAAGCGCTTCAACATCGACGTGCGCGTGCGCCACGAGGTGCTGAGCATAGATAAGGACGCGCATATCGTCACCGTAAAGCGCTTAGATGACGGCGAGGTGTTTGCCGAGAAGTACGATAAGCTGGTGCTGTCACCCGGCGCGCGTCCGATAGTGCCGCCGCTGCCCGGCATAGATGGAAAGAACATATTCACACTGCGCACGGTCGAGGACACGCTGACCATACGCCGCCATGTGGAGCAGGCACAGCCCAAGTCCGCCACGGTTGTGGGCGGCGGCTTCATCGGCCTTGAGATGGCCGAGAACCTCGCCGGGATGGGTGTGCGCGTGATCATAGTGGAGAAGGCACCGCAGGTGCTTGCGCCGATGGACGAGGACATGGCATCGTTTGTGCATGCCAAGTTCAAGCAGAAGGGCGTGCAACTCATGCTGAACGCAGGCGTGACCGGCTTTGAGCAGAAGGAAGGCTGCGTGCTGACGCAGCTGGACAGCGAGCATCCTGTGTGCGGCGACATGGTTGTGCTAGCCATAGGCGTTGCGCCCGACTCCAAGCTGGCGCGCGAGGCCGGGCTGGAGCTGGGCATACGGGGCAGCATAGCGGTGGATGAACACATGCGCACCTCCGACCCCGACATATACGCCGTGGGCGATGCCGTGCAGGTCAAAAACGGCGTGAGCGGCCGCGAGGCGCTGATAGCGCTGGCTGGCCCCGCCAACAAGCAGGGCAGGATAGCCGCCGACAACATCTGCGGCATAGCCAGCAAGTACCGCGCTTCGTTTGGCTCGTCGGTGGTCAAGCTGTTCGACATGACCGCCGCCGCGACCGGCATGAATGAGCGCGCGGTCAAGGCGGAGGGACTCAGCTACGGCAAGGTAGTGCTGTCGCCCGCCAGCCATGCCTCCTACTATCCGGGCGGCAAGGTCATGACCATGAAGGTCATATACGAAAAGGGCAGTCTGAGGCTGCTGGGCGCGCAGATAGTGGGCTTTGACGGCGTGGATAAGCGCATAGACGTGCTGGCGACCGCGATGCAGGCCGGCATGAGCGCGATAGACCTGAAGGATCTGGATCTTGCCTATGCGCCGCCGTTCTCCTCGGCCAAGGACCCGGTCAATATGGCGGGCTTCATGATAGAGAACGTGGAGCTGGGACTGGTTAAGCAGGTGCATATGGAGGACCTTGAGCGCGTGCCGCGCGACGGCAGCGTGACGCTGCTGGACGTGCGCACCGACGCTGAATACGGCGCGGGCTATGCCGAGGGCTTCATGCACATACCGGTGGACGACCTGCGCGGCAGGCTGGACGAGCTGGACAAGGCCAAGCCCATATACGTAATGTGCCAGAGTGCGTTGCGCAGCTACATAGCCTGCCGCATACTCAGCCAGAATGGATTCGATTGTTACAACTTCTCGGGCGGATACAGATTCTATCAGAGCATAGTGGAAAATCGCGTGCGCGAGGATATAAACACGTCCTGCGGCATAGCATTCCCTTACAGCAATAAACTTTGATATGGCAGGAGGAAACGAAAATGAGCGTAGTAACCATAACCAAGGATAACTTCCGTGAAGAGGTGCTGATGAGCGACAAGCCGGTGCTGGTGGACTTCTGGGCGGCTTGGTGCGGTCCGTGCCGCATGCTCTCTCCCATGGTGGATGCCATAGCCGGCGAGCGCCCCGACATAAAGGTGGGCAAGGTAAACGTGGACGAACAGGGCGAGCTGGCAGCGCAGTTCCAGATAATGAGCATACCCACGCTCATGGTGTTTAACGGTGGCCGCGTGGTCAATCAGTCGCTGGGCGTGCAGCCCAAGGCGCGCATACTGGCGATGCTGCCCTGATGGGCGCAGGCTGATGCATGGGACTTCCTTCAATTTGCACATGATGAAGCGTTCCACTCCCGGACATGACGTCGGGAGCGGAACGCTTTGTACGCATTGGAATGCAAAGGCTCAAGCAAATGCACGTGCATGCCAAAGTGGCGCACGCCAAGGTCAATGCAGCGGCACATGTCAAGGCCAATACAGCGACGCAGGGCAGTTCATGCCAAGGCAAAGACGGCGGCGCGTGGCAGCGCATGCCAAGGCAAAGACGGCGGCGCGTGGCAGCGCATGGCAAGGCAAAGATGGCGACGTATGGCAGTGCATGGCAAGGCAAAGATGGCGACGTATGGCAGTGCATGCCAAGGCAAAGGCAGCGACGCAGGGCAGTGCATGGCAAGGCAAAGACGGCGGCGCAGGGCAGTGCATGCCAAGCCCAATGCAGCGGCGCATGCCAAGGCAAAGATAGCGATGCAGGGCAGTGCATGCCAAGGCAAAGGCCAAGGCAGCGACGCAGGGCATTTATGTCAATGCCAAGGCAGAAGCACATGCGCGTGGCGGGCGCTGCACCCAAACAAAAACGCCATTCCCGATGCGGATTCGGGAGTGGCATCAAATGCATCCGGCAAAACCGGCGCGCCGCACACTTACTGCGCAAGCTCGCTGAGCCTTGATATGTCTGTAAGCTCTATCGCGCCGCGGGTCATGCGTATCATGCCCTCGGATTGCAGGTACTTGAGCATGCGCGTAACCACCTCGCGCGCCGTGCCAAGGTGCGCGGCCACGCGGTCGTGGGTGGTCTTTATGACATTGCTGCTGTCCAGCACGCTCTCCTCCAACAGAAACGCGGCCAGCCGCTTGTCCATGCTCTTCCACATTATCTGCTCTATCAGCCACATGACTTCCGAAAAGCGCGCCGCCATGAGCTGACTGGTGTAGTTGGCAAGCGGCGCGGAGCGCTCCATTACGGACTTGTACACGTCGGCGGGTATGACTATAAGCTGCGAGTCCTTCTCGGCCTCTATGGTTATCTCAAACTGTATGCTGTTCATTATGCAGGACGCGGAGAACAGGCATATGTCGCGCGTGAGCAGGCGATACAGCGTAACTTCGCGGCCATCGCTGGATATTATGTAGCTGCGCAGCTGGCCGCCCAGCAACGCAAACAGTCCCGTGCAGTCGGCAGAGCCGTTGTGCAGTATCTCGCCGCGCCGCACATCGCGCCGCGAGGATGAGTCAAGCAGCAGCTCCTGATCTGCGGGCGCAAGCTCGTTCCACATCGGGAAGAATTCATTCAGCTCCAAACCGGACACCTCCCATAATGAGTATAATGCGCGCGTGGATATATGTCAAGAGAGGCGGCGGCAGGTGTTCAAGGCGGCCTGACTTAAACTGTTTACGCCATTCCATGCGGATAAGTTTGGCTTTATGCATGCATCTGAGCCCAAAAAGATTCGATTCAAGCCGCATAATGCGCGCTTTATTGCAGGACTCGGGATGCGCGCTTTAAAGCGGGACAGGCATTAAAGCGCATTTTAGATAATTGACAGTATTTCGAAAATGTATTACAATTGATAAAAACGAGGAGGTTTTGATATGAAAGGCATGTACAAGCCCTTTATCATCGGCTAAACCGCAGTAAGTTAAAGCATTAATGTTCAGATAGATAGTCTGAACTTGTGTTGATGTTGCCCTTTTGAAGGTGTTCGACTTGCTGCGGTATTTTTATGCCCATTTTGAGTCGGGGAAATTCAAGGAGGAACGGATAATGCTAAAGGGATGTGGAGGAGTGAAATACATGTCTCAAATCAGGAAACATCGGGATGAAACGGGAAACTGTGGAAAATAGATGGAAAACTATGGGGTTGAAAGGCCGAACACAGGAATATATAGGTAGAACTGCACAAATTGGGAAAGAGGGGCACGAAGAAGCCCGGCGCGCGATGCGTGTCACAGAAAAAAGCGAAGCGACCTCAAACGAGGCCGCTTCTGCTTGTCAAAGCGTCTTTTTGCCAAGCGTGGACGGGGGAGAAACTCCCCCGCCACTGCCACCCCTACTCAGTTTCCACTGAAATCCTGCGGATTTACGGGCGTGGAAACTGCAAGGAAGATATGCTGCTCTGGGAAATGGGATTTCCCGCCGCAAAAAATCCTGAGCGCCCACCGCACATGTCGCTGGGCGCTACCTAAGTCGGCGGGCTGCGAGGCCCGCCGAGCTCTCCGGGGGTTTTTTGACAGTCTGAAGCGACCTCAAACGAGGCCGCTTTTTGTTTTGCAGGGAGACAAATGCCGGAATCATGGCCAAACGTCAAACACGTTGAACGTGCGTCTGACGCGAAAAGCTAACGTAGGGCATAGTGTCCCACACGGAACTTTGGTATAATTGGAACAGATATATTGAGAAATCCGCTTGCCATTGTTGGTGCGGTGGACATACATCTTACCGCCGCAATCGGCACAATAGAGTAAGCCTGTGAGGGGAGCTGCTTCGCCCCAGCCGTTTGGATAACGCCGTACATTGCTGCGGATTTTCTGCACCAGATCAAAGGTCTGCTGGTCGATAATGGATTCATGGGTATTCTCAAAGATCGTCCACTCGTCCTCAGAAACATAGTGGCTTTTCTTGTCCTTAAAGTGCTTGCGGGCCTTGAAATTGATGGTGTGCCCCAAATACTCTCGTTTTTTCAAAATGTTCATGATGGTAGATGATCCCCATCCATAGGGGTCTTTGACCGGCTTTGAACGGTTCACACCCTCATTGAAGTGGGCAAGGTGTACGACAGGAATTTCAATCCGGTCTGCGGATAGTTTACAAGCAATCTGATAAGGTCCATATCCCTCCAGCGTGAGGGAGAAGATACGGCGTACCACTTCGGCGGCTTCTTCATCTACCAGCCAATGCTCCCGCTTTTCGTCCCATAAGTAGCCGTAAATCACGGTGCCTGTCAGGTGCTTACCGCTCATGCCTTTTGACTTAAACACAAAGCGGATTTTCTGGCTGGTATAACGGGCGTAAAATTCATTCATAATGTTGCGGAACGGGGTAAAATCGTCATCGCCTTTCAGACTGTCCACACCGTCATTGATCGCAATCAGCCGAACACCGCGCTGCCGCAAAACCTCCATGACCTGACCGACCTTCAGATAGTCGCGTCCCAACCGGCTCATGTCCTTGATGACGATTGCCTCTACACGCCCTGCCTCCACTTCCTCCATCATCGCCAAAAATCCGGGGCGGTCAAAACGGGTGCCTGAGATACCATCACCGGTAAAGTGCGTAGGGTTTGGCAGTCCATTCCGGCGGGCAAAATCCTCTAACATTTGCTTTTGGTTGGATATGGAGTTGCTCTCGCACTGTAACTCATCGTCCTGGCTCAGGCGCTCGTACAGTGGGGTAATTTTTTCATTTCTCATGGCTGTACCTCCTGAAACAAAAATGCTCTAAGTGATTGCTTCACTAACCATGACAAAATCATGATTAAGAAGTCACTTAGAGCATATATCACCCAAATCTGCATGAGCAGCTGTGGCATGAAGCACAGCTAACTTATGCCGGTGCTTAGGGAGGCTAAAGCATTTTGCAGATGGAGATGCTTTAAATAAGTTTTTCTGGTATACGTCGCTGCTAATTGCCAACACACGCCCGTGGTGCTATAATGTTTGCAAAATAGCACATCTGGCGGGAGACGAAGAAGTGTGGAACACATAGAGGAGCGGATTAGTACTCGGGTCATGGGCGAGTACGACGTAGTGGTCGCGGGCGGCGGCGTGGCGGGCGTGGCGGCGGCGCTGTCGGCGCGGCGCGCGGGCGGCAGGGTGCTGCTGATAGAAAAGAGCCTAAAGCTGGGCGGGCTGGCGACGCTTGGACTTATCAATCTGTTCGTGCCGCTGTGCAATGGGCGCGGCACGGCGATAATAGGCGGCATGTGTGAGGAACTGCTGCGGCTGTCCATACGGCGCGGCTACGATTCGCTGCCCGAGGCATGGCGCGACGGCAAGGCGCAGCCCGGCGAAAAGACGCGCTATGTGACGCGCTTTTCGCCAGACATATTCGCCATGGAACTGAGCGCGCTGCTGGACGATGAAGGCGTTGAGCTGCTCTACGACGCGCTGGCGACGCGCCCTGTGATGAGGGAAGACGGCAGATGCGAGGGCGTGACGGTTGAGACCAAGGACGGGCGCGGGTTCTATCGCGCAGGCATGGTCGTGGACGCGACGGGCGATGCCGACCTGCTCAGCCGCGCGGGTGTACCCACCGTGCTGGGCGGCAATTACTTCACCTACATGGGGCGCGCCATCGACATAGAACACTGCCGCCGCGCGGCTGATACCGGCAATATAGAGGATGCCTACTATACGATAGCGGGCGGCGAGGCCAATCTGTACGGCGGCGGCCATCCCAAGGGCATGCCCATGCTCAGCGGGCTGGATGCGCGCGAGATAACCCGGTATGTGGTGGACAACCACAGGCTTATACTGGACAAGCTGGACGCGCAGCATCGCTCGGAGCGCGACGTGGTACAGCTGCCCGGCATGCCGCAGATGCGCACCACGCGCCGCATAGACGGCGACTATGCGCTGATGACGGATGATGCCTACCGGCACTTCGACGACTCGGTATGCGCCATATGCGACTTCGACAGGCGCGACTTCCTGTACGAAGTGCCGCTGCGCTGCCTGACCAGGCGCGGATATCCCAACCTCATCACGGCGGGGCGCTCGGCCAGCGCCTGCGGCTACGCATGGGACGTGCTGCGCGTGATACCGCCGGCGATACTGACCGGACAGGCGGCAGGGCTTGCGGCCATGCGCGCGCTGGGCGAGGGCAGTGCGGTGTACGATGTGGACATAGCCGGGCTGCAAGGCTCGCTGAGCGCGGCGGGCGTGAGCATACACTTTGACGACGCGCTGATACCCGCAGGCGGTGGCGGCGAACATGCGGACATAGGGCATGTGTGATTGCCATTTGATGTGCGGCGGCTGTGTACACAGGCTGCCGCATGCAGAAACATCCTGAGCGGCGGGCATGCGTATGAGTACGCAGCAGCTAGCGCGGCCAATGCTGCACAACCGCAAGATGCGGGCATGCGTATGAGTACGCAGCGGCTAGCGCGGCCAATGCTGCACAACCGCAAGACGCGGGCATGCGTATGAGTACGCAGCGGCTAGCGCGGCTAATGCTGCACAACCGCAAGGTGCGGATATGATAACGCAATATACAGCAAGCGCCAT
>JBMNUB010000043.1:0-24886 GCA_050946055.1 Candidatus Fimadaptatus sp.
GGGTTACGGCAAGTTATTGCGGCGCTTGCGAGTGGAACTGTTATCGCGATAACTTAGGGCGGAACCTCATTGGCTCTGCTGAAAGATGAGCTGTCGCGCAAGCGACTAAGTGTTAGCTCTCCTGAATAGGGCCGCGCAAGCTACTAAGGGTTGCTCTCCTGAATGAGTGCGCGCAAGCTACTAAGGGTTGCTCTCCTGAATGAGTGCGCGCAAGCTACTAAGGGTTGCTCTCCTGAATGAGTGCGCGCAAGCGACTAAGTGTTAGCTCTCCTGAATGAGTGCGCGCAAGCGACTAAGTGTTAGCTCTCCTGAATGGGCGCGCGCAAGCGACTAAGTGTTAGCTCTCCTGAATGGGCGCGCGCAAGCGACTAAGGGTTGCTCTCCTGAATGAGTGCGCGCAAGCGACTAAGGGTTGCTCTCCTGAATAGGGCCGCACAAGCGATAAGGCGTTGACTATCCTGAAAGTGAAACTGCCACTGAATATGACTTAGGGGTTGGCGGGACGTGCCTGCGCGCGCGGCCCGCCATTTGTGATGAAGGAGCGGATGTATGAAAAAGCTCAGCGCGCGGCGCAGGCGCGATTGGATATTCTGCGCGGTAATGCTGGTACTGTGTACGGCGATGTGCTTCCTGCCGGAATATACTTATACCGAATACGGCGCGATACCGCGCGCCAGAGTGCGCGTCATAAGCGTGGACAACAGCCAGCTCATGCCGCTTGGCATAGTGTACTCGGGCGTGCAAAGCTGTCAGGTGGAGATACTGGACGGCGATCACGCGGGCAGCACTTGCGCCGCCTCCAACTACATGAACAGCGCCCTAGACAAGGATAAGCTGTTCGCGCCGGGCGATGAGGCGCTGGCGATGATACAGGAGGGCGAAAGCGCGCTCACCGCGACTATGATAGACCACTATCGCATTGCCAGCGAAGGGTGGCTGTTCGGGCTGTTTGCGCTGCTGCTGATACTGTTTGGCGGCATAACGGGCTGCGGCGCGCTGATATCGCTGGTGGCCAGCGTGCTGATGGTGTGGAAGCTGCTGGTTCCTGCGCTGCTAAACGGCTGGAATCCCATATGGACGTCTCTTGCGGTGGTCGTGCTGCTGACGGTTATGATTGACCTGCTGGTCACGGGCTTTTCGCGCACCACGCTTGTGGCACTGACAGGTTCGCTTCTGGGTACGCTGGTCACATGCGCGCTGTCGGTCACGTTCGGCACGCTGCTCAAGCTGGACGGCGGCAGCATGAACTATGTCGTGCCGCTGCTCATGCAGAGCAGCATGCAGGTAGACATACGCTCGCTGTTCTTTGCCATGGCGTTCATAGCCAACTCGGGCGCGCTCATGGATCTGAGCATGGATATAGCCTCGGCCTGCGGCGAGATATGCCTGCACAGCCCCGATATATCGCGCTGCGCGCTGATAAAGAGCGGGTTTGCGGTGGGGCGCAACGTCATAGGTACCATGACCACCACGCTCATGCTCGCGTACTCAGGCAACTATCTGACGCTGATGATGTTCTTTGCCGGGCAGGGCACCCCTGTCATAGACATACTCAACCTCAAGTATGTGGCCGGCGAGATACTGATAACGCTGGTCGGCTCGTTTGGCCTGGTCACGGTGGCGCCGTTCACGGCGCTCACGGCGGGCGCGCTGTATCGCAGGGGGCGCGGCACCGGGCATGGCGGGATTGCATCGACGCAGGATGCACAGTGAGCGCACATTGCCCGCGGCTTGGCGCATATGCGGAAGATGGGGCTTGTTTGCATCACGGCATGCCGGGAGACAACGTCATCAGAAGCGCAATTGCTCATGTGCTGATAAAGTCGCACGCCTGATAAATGCGGAAAAGCTCCGCGATTTGCGCAGCGCTAATCGGCAAGCAGATATAAAACAAGCATTTGTACAGGCGCAATTTGCGAGCGCAGCTGATAATGCAAGCGGAAAATTCCAACTTGGCCGAGCCGCTTCCGGAGATTTCTGAGACTGCTGGGGTATCGGCCTGCGCCATTATGCGAAGCGCTATGGCTGTCCTGCGCGAGGAATAGCATGTCATGCCGCGCCTGAGCGCACATGCCGCCGTGGAAACCGTACTTTGCAGACGCATCATATCAGGCTCATGCATGCCTTCATGCGGCCGGATGCGCACGCATACCAATATGCATGCAAAAAACTTTCTTCACAGGGCAAAAAAACCATTGACAATCGGTGAAAATAGGTATATCATATGTGCATCAAAACACAAACCATTGATGAAGAGTAGTAGTTCTCTAAGCAGCACGGCACAGGGAGTCGCCGAGAGTGGGACGGCGGCACGGGCGTTGGGAATGAATGGACTTCAGAGGGCCGGGGCGAAATGAGTAGTCCGGGACGGGAGACCGCATCCGTTATCAAGGCGGCGCATATGTTGGTATGCGTAAAGAGCGCGTCCGCAAGGGCGAAGCTGAGTGGCATCACGGGAATACCGCCTCAGTCAATTTTGACTGAGGCGTTTTTTTATTCCAAATAAAGAGCTTGCAAGCAGACACCTTTTTCACCTGCATGATTAAGAAAGGATGGTATCGATTATGAAGAGGACTATGAGAGCGATATTCTGCGTTGGTTTGGCACTTGTGATGGCGCTGGCGATGTGCGGCGTGGCGAGCGCAGAGGGCGAGATGCTGAAGATAGGCATAATACAGTTTGCCGAGCATGGCTCGCTGGACAACTGCCGTCAGGGCTTCATAGAGGGTCTGGCCGAAGCGGGCTATGTCGAGGGCGAGAACGTGGTGTTTGAATACCAGAACGCGCAGGCCGACACCGGCAACACCGCGCTAATAGCCTCCACCTTCGCCGAGTCCTGCGACATGATATGCGCCATAGCGACGCCCGCCGCCGCCGCCGCGTTCAATGCTGCGGACAACAGGATACCCGTGATATACACCGCCGTGTCCGATCCCGTGGCTGCGGGTCTGGCCGGTGCGGACGGCAGCAACCCCGGCGAGATAACCGGCACCTCCGATCAGCTGCCCGTGGATGCGCAGCTAAAGCTCATCCGCGCCATGCAGCCCGATGCCAAGAAGATAGGCATACTGCACACCACCAGCGAGACCAACAGCGACTCCACGCTTAACACGTACCGCGAGCTGGCCGCCAACTACGGCTTTGAGATAGTCGATCAGGGCATATCGACCGGCGCTGATCTGCCCATGGCGCTGGATTCGCTGCTGCCGCAGGTGGATTGCACCACCAACCTCACCGACAACACCGTGGTCAGCTATCTGGCGGTGGTGCTGGAGAAGTCGCAGGAACTGGGCAAGCCCGTGTACGGCAGCGAGATAGAGCAGGTCGTAAACGGTTGCGTGGCCTCCGAGGGCATAGAGTACGTCGAGCTGGGCAGGCAGACCGGCCGCATGGCGGCGCGCGTGCTGGGCGGCGAGGCGGCCTCGTCCATACCCTATGAGACGATATCCAATTCCTATCTGTACGTGAATCCCGCCGCTATGGAGCAGTACGGTCTGGCGCTCAGCGCGGAACTGGACGCGCGCGCTCAGGATGTGACGGCTAAGGCTGAATGAGATAAGGCGCTACACAGCGCCGCGCATACAAGTGCGCGGCGCAGCGGCGCGAGCGGAAGTAATGACAAATGAGCAGGCGCGTGCGCGCACATGCGTGCCGGACAGCGCAAGGAAGGGCAGGTAGCATCTCAATGACCATCGGCATGATAACTGGCGTGCTGGAGCAGGGACTGATATACGGAATACTGGCTCTGGGGCTGCTGATAACGTATCGCATACTGGACTTCCCGGACCTCACTGTTGACAGCTCGTTCCCGCTGGGTGCGGCGGTGTCGGCGGTGCTGACGCTTGGCGGCATGCAGCCGTGGCTGACGCTGCTGTGCAGCCTGCTGGCGGGCGCGCTGGCGGGACTCATAACGGGCCTTATACACGTAAAGTGCCGGGTGCGCGATCTGCTCAGCGGCATAATCACCATGACCGCGCTGTATTCCATAAACCTGCGCATAGCGGGCAAGGCCAATCTGCCGCTGTTTACGGGAGATACGCTGTTCAAGAGCGACTTCACGCGCGCATTCCCCGAATGGCTCGCGCCCTATTCCACGCTCATCATCTGCCTTGTGATAGCGCTTGCCGTAAAGCTGATGCTGGACTGGTTCTTAAAGACCAAGGCGGGCTTCCTGCTGCGCGCGGCGGGCGACAACGCCTCGGTCGTGACCACGCTCAGCCGCGATCAGGGCATGGTCAAGGTGATGGGACTCATGATTGCCAACGCCATGGTGGCGCTGTCGGGCGCGGTCATGTGCCAGCAGCAGCGCTTCTTTGACATATCGATGGGCACAGGCACCATGGTAATAGGTCTTGCCTCGGTCATAATAGGAACAAACCTGTTCCGCTCGATGTCGTTTATGAAGAGCACCACCATGGTCATAATAGGCTCGATAATATACAAGGCATGCGTGTCCATAGCGATATCCATGGGCATGGAGGCCTCGGACATGAAGCTGATAACGGCGGTGCTGTTCCTGCTGATACTGGTAGTATCTCAGGCGAAGCGAAAGAAGGTGCGCATCCATGCTTGAGCTTAGGAACATAACCAAGATATACAGCCCCGGCACTGTGCAGGAGAACGTGCTGTTCAATGACTTTTCCTTCACTGTATCGGACGGGAGCTTTGTGTCGTTGGTGGGCAGCAACGGCTCGGGCAAGACCAGCCTGCTCAACATACTCTGCGGCTCGATACCGGTTGAGAGCGGCTCGATATTCATGGATGGGCGCGACATAACGCGCATGCGCGAGTTCAGGCGCTATCACCGCATGGGGCGCGTGTACCAGAATCCCGCCATGGGAACATGCCCCAGCATGACCATACTCGAAAACCTCGCCATGGCCGACAACAAGGGCAAGCGCTACGGTCTAGGCCGCGGCGTGGACAAGCGCCGAGTGGATGCGTATCGCGACATGCTGGCGCCGCTCGGCCTGGGGCTGGAGGACAAGCTGGGCGTGCCGGTGGGCGCGCTGTCGGGCGGACAGCGGCAGACGCTGGCGCTGCTCATGGCCACCATGAACCCGATAGACTTCCTGATACTGGACGAGCACACCGCCGCGCTCGACCCCAAGACCGCCGAGACCGTAATGGAGCTGACCGCGCGAGTGGTGAGTGAAAAGCACCTGACCACGCTCATGGTCACGCACAACCTGCGCCATGCCGTTGAGTACGGCGACAGGCTCGTCATGATGCATCAGGGACACATAGTGTTCGACCGCAGCGGCGAGGAGAAGCGCGCCACGCGCGTGGACGACGTGCTTGCGCTGTTCAACGAGATAAGCGTGGAGTGCGGCAACTGACGCGGAAGTGAATATGGCGCAGTGCATACTGCGAACATGGTTGGGCAAGCGTAGTCAAGGGACATTGACTTGATACACTGCGCAGGCTGCGGAGCTTAGGCTCAAGGCGGCCTGCGCTTTTGTTGTATTTGGGCTGCATGGGGCGGAGGCTATGCGCGAACCGGGGTCGCGGGTGTGCGGCTCATTTATGGGGTGAACTGAGCTTTGCAATTTGGTATTTGACGCGCGGCCATTTTTAACGATAAAGCCATTGCAATATCTAAGAAGGTATGCTATACTAAAAAAGCTCGTCAGGCGATGAAGATCGGCCTTGTACGGTGTCATGCCATGAACCATGTCAGGACCGGAAGGTAGCAGCATTAAGTGGAATTTGGCGCGCGTCGCAGGTCACCGGTCGGAGCCTGACGGGTTTTTTGCTTTTTTGGATAATAGATGTCCGCCTAACGTGGGCATTCAGTTGACTCGCCAGCTGAGCGCGCAAGCTCCCGTTGCCTTTACGAATCGGACGGAGATGCGCAGGCGCTCACGCTTTTCTATTATTATGGTATCGCCCGGACTGCCGCCGTCCAACCGAGCGATGATACTGCCGCCTTTTCCAAGTATATCGATGTAGACAGCGCCGCGCACGACGCTCTGCGAAAGCGTGAACAGATATTCTCTGCCGCGCTCAAGGCGTATGCTTCGCCTTGTCATGCCGCTGCAGCTGTCAAATTCGTACTGCCAGGAGCTTGCCTTCCCATCGGATCAGCGCATTTGTAATACAGTGCGCGCATACAGTTCAGCGCAATAAGGCCGCGCGCATAGAGCATATATGCGCAGAATGCCGCCATGATAATCGCCGCGGCAGCTATAAGCATTTCTGTCATAGAGCGCTCCTCTTGGCTTGATAGGTGACACACCGTCATCAATAGCTTACAATAGATATTATC
The DNA here is from genome assembly GCA_050946055.1 of Candidatus Fimadaptatus sp. Lineage (GTDB taxonomy): Bacteria > Bacillota > Clostridia > Christensenellales > Aristaeellaceae > Fimadaptatus. The sequence continues at coordinate 6,269 of JBMNUB010000043.1, forward strand.
GGTTGTCAACAGCGCGAATCGTGCGCGCCCATGCTCGCCATTATTCGCGCGCGCGGCGCGGTTTTGCCGCGCATGCTGTCAATATATGAGCCCTGCACATCGCGCCCGCAGAGCGCGCGGCGCGCTCATATGCATGCGCGCCATCTGCACCGGGACAGCATTCGCCATAAGCCGCCCGCGTTCGACCGGCATTCGCCACAGGACTACATATTTCGTAAATGTTACAAAATATAGGGTGGTACATCCGTAAATTTTTGTCAAAAATGTGACTGAAATGAGTTTGCGATGGAATTCGACAAAAGCACCATGATAGAATACTCGCATACGAGGTGATTGGTGATGAATTTTGCAAGGAGTATTGCAAACGGCGTACTGTGTTCGGCGCTCATGTCGCTGAGGGCGCGCAGGGAAATGCGCATGCCGATAGAACTTATGCGCTTTCCGTGTGTGGAACTGGAGGGCATGACGATATGCGCTTCCAATGCCGAGGCGCGCACGCTGCTGGGCGAAGATCCGTCGGGCAGGCCGCTGGTGGCGCTGCTCGACGAGGGTGCGCGGCGAGTGTGGCGGCGCGAGTCGGCGCGGCGCATGGGCGGTCAGGCCGAGTATCTGGGCGAGACGGGGCTGCGCTGCCGCCGTGGACAGGTGCGCGTGCGCATGCTGCTGTTGAGAGGCAGGCGGCGCAGCACGCTGGTGCTGAGTTCGGACGCGGATGCCGCCGCATGTGCATCGGGCGAGAGCGCCTGCGGCGGCGCGGGCGTGCTGGAGAGCGATGAGCTGGCCGACATAGCGCACGAGATGCGCACGCCGCTGACCGTGATACGCAGCGCCGCCAGCCTGCTGCGCGAGCGCCCTGAGACCGGCGCACAGTACATAAGCGGCATAGAGCGCAACTGCGAGCGCCTTCAGCACATAGTGAACGAGATAGTCGCGCTCAACTCGGCGCACACAGCGCGCGAGCCTATGCGCCAAAGGCTGGAGCTTGGGCGCTTTGTGGAGGAACAGCTGAGCGCACTAAGGCCGCAGGCGCAGTGTCAGGGCGTGGAACTGAGCATGTATAGCGGCGCGGGCGAGGTCGAGCTAAACACGGATGCGCGCCTGCTGGAGCATGTGCTGCTCAACCTCATCGGCAATGCGCTCAAGTTCACGCCGGCGGGCGGCAGCATAAGCGTGCGCGTGGAGCGCGTGGGAGGCAACATATCGCTGACCGTGGCCGATACCGGCTGCGGCATAGCGCCCGGCGAACTCAAGCGCATATTCGAGCGCGGCTGCACCGGCGATGCAGGCCGGGGCGCGGGCATAGGGTTGACGCTGGCCAGGCGCTGCGCCGCGCTGCTGGGCGGCGAGCTGACCGCGTTCAGCGACGGCGTGAGCGGAAGCCGGTTCACGCTGACGCTGCCCATAGATGAAGCGGATGCCGGGGGAAGCGCGGCAGGACGGCAGTGAATAGAGCGTCAACTGCGCGCCGGGGAATGCGCGGGAAAGTCAAAGTCCCCGCCAAGCCGGCGGTCATGGGCGGATAGCATGCGCGGGGGAGCTGAAGCCCCATAGATGGCTTGATGACAAGCGGCAGGCGCATGCAAGTCACAACCCTGCATGCGATTTGACCGCACTCGATGTGAAGAGTCCCTCATGACAGGCAGGCGCTTTGCACATTGCCGCACCGGTTTTCGCGTGCCTGCGCCCATATGCGGCTTTGGCGGATGCACTGCGGCTGCGGCCGGGCAAACATGTTCGCGCAAAACAGCACATCGCGCGCATATCATCGCTCAGGCGGGGCATAATAAAGCCCGAGGAGGCGATGAAAATGCTGAACAAGGGTCATCAGAAGATCGACTGCCGCGTGTGCTCGTGCGCACACCACACCGACGACGACGTTTGCGATCTGGATTGCATATGCGTGCAGCCCATGACCGGCTCCAATCAGAAGGACGCGGCCGGTCAGACGCTGTGCGGCAGCTACAAGTGCTGCGGCAAGTGACGAAGGATGGAGCCTGAGCGGGCGTCCCGGATATGGCACGGGGACTTGCTGTAAACGGCGAGCAGCCCTGACCGGGCAGCCTGAGCAGCGGCAAGCAGCCTGAGCAGGCAAAAGCGGCGCGTGAAGCCAAATGAGCTTCACGCGCCGCTTTGATGTTTTGCGGGGCAGGGCTTAGCTGAGTTCCACTATGGCATAGCCGTCTATGCGTGGTATGCGCACCTTGCCGTCCTCGACCGTGAGCGCTATGTCCTCAGGCACGAGGCGCGCGCGGGTGAACTTGCGCGGTATGTTGAGCGTGAGGGTCACGTCGTTTACTACCGTGCGCTCCTCCACTATGTCTATCGTGGCCGACTTGCGCACCGGTATGTAGGTCAGCACATGCGCGCAGGTGCGCTCCTTGTCGGGCTGATCCAGCAGAGATACCGTCATGGTGGACGGCCCGTCGTGGCGCACAAGGCGGTCGGGCAGCAGCATGTCGATAGCATTGCGCACTATCGCCTTGACCCATGCGGGCGCGTTGCGGCGGTACTGCTCCATCAGCGGATGGCCAAACGTCAGCACGCCGCCGTTTATGACCGCGCATGGATACTTGTCGCCGTGCGCGCTGGGCGTGTACAGGTGCGAGCAGAACTTGTCGCCCTTGCGCGCAAAGTACGGCGCGCGCGCCCACATAGCGGCCTTGCCGCCCTCGGGCGCTATGCGCATGCCCTGCATGTATATTACGTATTCCGCATCCTCGTCCAGCCCGGCGGTCAGCGCACCCTCCGGCACTATGAAGTCGGGATAAAGCTCGTTCTCGCCCAGCGGCTTTGCGCCGAAGCAGGCGGGATAAGTGCCGTTCGGCAGCGTGCCGCCCCTGCCGCAGGCTATGACCTTGCCGCCCGCGGCGACGAACGCGCTGAGCTTGTCCGCAAACGCTTCATCTATCGTGAAGTCATCGGGCAGTATGGCCAGCTTGTAGCCGTCAAGGGACATGGAGGAATCCAGTATGTCGAACTGCACGGCCAGTTCCTCAAGCAGCTGAGTCGCGCCCATAACGCTCTCGGGCATGCGATGCTCGTACATATCGGTCTCAGGCGTCATCAGCGCCACCTCGGTCAGCGGCACGGACGGGCGCGCCCACTGCTCGCGCGCGGCAAACGGGCCATATACCTTGCCTATCAGGCGATACGTGGCCTTGTTTATGCGGCCGCAGGGCTCAAGCTGGTCGCCTATCGAGCAGGCAAAGCCGTAGGACAGCATGCGGAAGGCCTCGAACTCCAGCGCCGCCTGATTCTTTAGCGAGTGGAAATCAGCCCAACTGGTGTGGAACTTGCCGGTCATGCCCATGCAGTCCTTGCCCAGCTTGCGCGCATAGCGTGCGGTCACAGGGAAGTGCAGGTATCCCCAGCTGCCGCTGGGCAGGCTCTCCAGCTCGAAGTGGGTGTAGGCATCCTCGGAATCGCGCGTGCAGGGGCCTATGTGACCGGCGTTGTAGAATATGGAGCAATTGGCGTTGCGCGCGCGCACGAACTCGGTCATGCGGCGCTTGAAGCGGTCTATCGTGAACTTGGCAAATGCCTGCACCGCGCCGGCATCCGCCGCGTCTATGCCGCGCTGCTTCATCTCGGCGCGGCAGCTGGCGCACAGGCAGGGGCGTATGCCCACTATGTCGAAGAACAGCCCGTCCAGCTCGTCGCCCAGTATGTCCATGACCTCGCCGGTTATGCCTTCGAGGTAGTCATAGTAGCCGGTGTTTACGCACAGCGACTGATAGAAGCCCGGCTCGGTAAAGGGACTGCCCTCGTGCGAGCCGTCGGCGCGGCGTATAAGCCATTCGGGATGCGTGGTGGCGGCATGATAGTCCCACTGCACGGTTATGTACACGGGCGCCTTTATGCCCTCGGCGTGCAGCGCGCGCACCTGCTCCAGCAGCAGATTCCTGCGCGCGAGGTGGGGATGCACTATATCGGGAAAGCGCTGGGAGTCGTAGTACAGCCAGCCGTGATGACAGCGTGCGAACACCGTCATCGACGATACCGAGGCATCCTTTGCCGTGCGCGCAAATTCCTGCGGGTCAAAGTCGGCGCCTATGCCGCCTATGTTCTCGGAAGTGTGGAAGTCCAAGTGTATCTGCCGGGGTGAAAGTTCAAACATGGTCAACGCCTCCGCAAATGCATATTTGTGTGACCACAGTATATAGTAAATTCAGCGTTAAGGCAATGGACTTGCGCGCATGGATATGTACTTTGCGGATATGGCGGGGCGAGTGGGCGCGCGGACGGGGCAGGGCGCAATCTTTGGAATGCATGCGCCGGGCGATGGAATGCGCAGGCACGGTGCGTGTATGGTCAGCATAATGGGCGATGCGCAGACGCGATTCGGGTATGGACGGCATCGTGGGGCGATGCGTGGCTGTGCAGCATCATATGGCGATGCGCAGACGCGATTCGGGTATTGATAGCATAATGGGGATATACGCAGGCGCGATGCGGGTATGGACAGCACAATACAAATCTGCGCATGCGCATCAGTCAGTGCATGTCATGCAAGCGCTAAAGCCATGCCATTTACCATAATGAGCATAGCTCAAACTTATCCCGATGCCGAACGGTATCTACGCGGCATGGCGCTTGGGAGAAGTGACAACAAAACAGCTCCCGCCGCGGCCTTGACCGGACGGGAGCTGTGCATGCTCATATGGCTATCAGAGTATGTCGTTTGCGTACAGCGGGAAGGCGCGGGTCATCTCCTCGACCTCGGCCTTGACTGCGGGTATGGCATCGTCGCCCTCGTGGGTCAGGCGCGCTATCCAGTTGGCTATGCGGGCCATCTCGGGCTCCTTCATGCCGCGCGAGGTCACGGCGGGCGTGCCTACGCGGATACCGCTGGTGACGAAGGGGCTGAGCGTCTCGAAGGGTATGGTGTTCTTGTTGACGGTGATGTTGGCCGCGTCCAGACGCTTCTCCAGCTCCTTGCCGGTCACGCCGGTGCCGGTGAGGTTGAGCAGTATCAGATGGTTGTCGGTGCCGCCGGACACCATGCGCAGACCGGCCTTGTCAAAGCCATCGGCCAGCGCGCGGGCGTTTAGCACTATCTGATGCTGGTAGGCGCGGAACTCGTCGGTCAGCGCCTCGCCTAGGCACACGGCCTTGGCGGCGATTATGTGCTCCAGAGGACCGCCCTGAGTGCCGGGGAATATGGCCTTGTCGATGGCCTTGGCATACTTGGCCTTGCACAGTATCATGCCGCCGCGCGGACCGCGCAGGGTCTTGTGGGTGGTGGTGGTCACTATGTCGGCGTAGGGGACGGGGGAGGGATGCTCGCCCGCGGCCACAAGGCCGGCGATGTGCGCCATGTCCACCATCAGCAGCGCGCCGCACTCATCGGCTATCTCGCGGAACTTGGCGAAGTCTATCACGCGGGGATAGGCGCTCGCGCCCGCTACTATCAGCTTGGGCTTCTTTTCCAGAGCCAGCTGGCGCAGCGCGTCATAGTCTATGGTCTCGTCGCTCTCGCGCACGCCGTAGGGGACGATGTTGAAGTACTTGCCGGACATGTTGACAGGGCTGCCGTGAGTCAGATGGCCGCCGTGGCTCAGGTTCATGCCCAGTATGGTATCGCCCGGCTCAAGCAGGGCGAAGTATACGGCGATGTTGGCCTGCGCGCCCGAATGAGGCTGCACGTTGGCGTGGTCGGCGCCGAACAGCTGGCACGCGCGGTCACGCGCCAGATTTTCCACTATGTCCACATACTGGCAGCCGCCGTAATAGCGCTTGCCCGGATAGCCCTCGGCGTACTTGTTGGTCAGATGGCTGCCCATGGCGGCCATGACGGCGGGGGATACGAAGTTTTCCGAAGCTATCAGCTCTATGTGGTCCCTCTGGCGCTCCAACTCCTGCTCCATGGCGGATGCTACCGCCGGATCGGCTGCGCGCAGCGTGCTGAAATCTATCATTTGGGTATGCCTCCTATGATATTATGTCTTGCCGGGCGATTGTTCGTATTTTCGCTTATATTATACCGCATTCTGAAGCGTATGGCAATACATGTTCGTATTATTAACCTTTGGATGTGCAGAAAAATGCATAAGCGGCATCGGGTGTGAATGCAGTATACAGGCTGCAAACGGCGCTGCATTGCCGCATATCCGTCAGAGCTGCGCCTAAAACAGCCCTGCACGGCACAAAAATGCACGGCATAAATCCCGGAGCTGCATGACAGTATAAGGGCATTGCCAAAAGTATGGCGGCAATAGCCTGTGAATATCGTACAAATAAAAACGCGGCTGCACGTTTTATGCGCACAGGCCGCGTTGCATGTATATGCTATTTGCACAAAGACGAACGATTAAGTCAAATAAAGCTTATAAGTTCGGGCTTGTTGACGCGCTCGCGCGTGCCGCCCGGCGCGGGATAGCCCAGCGTAACCATGAGCGCCGGCACAAGTCCCTCCGGGCAATGCAGCCTGCGCGCCCAATCAGCGCCGTTTGGACCGCCAAACACCACGCGCACAAGGCCGATTATGCAGCTGCCCAGCCCTAGCTCCTGCGCGGCTATGCATATGTTCTGGGCGGCTATGCCCGCGTTTATGTCGCGCGCGTCCGCACCGCAAATCAGTATGGCGGCGGGCGCGCCGTGCAGCACGCGGTAGCCGTCCTCGACGCGATTGCGCCAGTCCTCGCCCAGCGCGGGCGCCTGTGCGGCAAACTCGCGCTCGAACTCGCGCAGCACGGCATCGTCGGTTATCTGCGTGAAGTGCCAAGCCTGCGCGTTGTTGGCGCTGGGGGCGTTTATGGCGCAGGTGAGTATGGTGTCCAGCTTGTGTGCCTCGACCGGGCGCGGCTGGTAAGCGCGCACGCTGCGGCGGGCGAGTATTGCCTCTATGGCGTTCATGGCGTTCTCTCCTTTGGTTTATTGTGCGGGCAGGGCATTTTGCCCATAGGTGGGTCTTGAGTGTGGCGGGATGCGCTGCCAAGCGTACAATCTCGTTATGGCAAGGTCATGTGCGGTAGTGCGCTGCCAAGCGCCAAATGCGCGGTATGGCAATATCATGTGCGGCAATGCGCTTCAATGCTGCCCATCGCCCGCAATGGCTATGTCAGGCATTGCAGATTAAGCATGATTGCGCGCGGCTACATTAAAGCACATCCAATGCGGCAATTGGATTGCATCAAGTCAGGCGCTGCACATCTATTGTATGCCGGTCACAACCGGCTTTTAAGCCTTCATCAAGCGCGCAAACGCATCCCAATGCGGCGATGCGTTTGATAAAGCCCCTCACCGCACGCTTGCGCGATATGCATACGCGCCGCCTTACTGCTGCCTTAGCACGGGCTGAAGCGGCAGTCCGGTCAGCTTGCGCAGGCGCAGTCCGTTGCGCGCGGTCACATACATGTAGTAGCACTTGGAGCGCCGCTCGAAGTACCACAGATTGCCTTCGCAGCCGTTGTCGCGCATTAGCTCGGCCATGTGCTCAAAGTAGTCGGTCAGCTGAGCGCCGCCGGTGTCGGTGCGCAGCCGCCAGCGATGGCGCTTGCCGCCCTGCACGAACTCGAACACGGAGGGACGGCCGCTCTTGTCGTTGTGCTGAGTTACAGAGCCAAAGTGCAGTCCGCCGCGCGTCATGCGCTGTATGTTGCGCGTAAGCTCAATCAGCAGGCGGCGGTTGTGGTAGTCGTGATAATCGTAGAGCAGTATGTCGTCGCTGTAAGGCTTTATCTCGCCGTCCACCTTGTCCACGCCGCAGAGGAACCATATCAGCCCTTCCCAGCCCATGCGCTTGAGGCGGGTGGGGCGTATGCCTTCGCTCTTTATCACCTCGCGCAGCAGATAGCCCGTGTTCATGCGCAGCCCGCGCTGCGCCAGCTGCACCAGCTGGTCGCGCACTTCCAGGTATTCGCGCTCGCGCAGCTCGGCGCGCGCGTGCGGCGTCATGAAGGCGCGTGCGCAGCCCTGCGCGAATCTGTCCAGAAAGTCGTATACATTTACGCGCCCGGCTTCGGATTCGTAGCCCAGCTGCTCCACAAGCTCCGGGTCAAGCTCCACCGATTCATCCTCGCCGAACAGCGGCTCGGCTATGGCGGAGCCGGAGGGGGCGGCGGCTATCTTGGGCAATCCCTCCGCGCCGCTGCCGTGCGAGGTAGAGAACGCCTGCGCTATCAGCTTGTCTATCTCGTCCAGCGGCTTTTGCGCCAGCGCCTTGAGCGCGTCGTGTGACAGGCCACCCTCGCGTGCGTCGCCACAGGCGTCGGGCTCAGGGCTGGTCAGCGCATCCATTTCGCTGGCGCGCGCCAGCTCGTCGTCGCGCTCATACAGCTCGTCATCGTAGTCGGGCTCGGGGACGGGGAAGAATGCCAGACCCGTGCTGACCTTTATCTCGAATATCTCGCCGGGCAGCTTGGCTATCACATAGCAGCCCTCGTCCACCTCGTAGAAGTACAGGTTGAGGCGCGCGCCGCAGCGCATCAGGCATTCGCTTATGTGCGAGAGCAGCTTTACGCCGCTTACGCGCATCTGCCACTCGTCGGAGGGCGAGTTTATAACCGTGTCGCCCACGCGGGCGCTCTTTATGTTGGGTATGCGGGATATGGGCAGATCCTCAGCCGAAGGTATGCGCCACTTTGCGGGCGCGTCGGGCATATCGAACTGCACGTCGCCGACTATGTTGTCGCGCTTTATCAGCCGCTTTTTGTGCGGGCGGTAGGATACGTCGTACTTTATGCGCAGATTGCTCACGCGCAGCGGGCATTTGGCCAGCGCAGACACATTGCGCAGCAGCCGCTCCAGCGTGGAGGCGGTGAGTGGAAGCGTGGAATCGACAAAGAGCACGTCGTCGGACACGCGCCGCCCGGCATGCGAGCGCGAAGCCAGCAGCGACAGCATGCCCGCATAGCCGTCGTCTATAAGCTCCAGCACGCGCTTGCCGGCAAACTCCATGGCCTCGTCGAGCGTATACTCGTCGCGCAGGCGCAGTCCACAGCGCTCCAGCACGCGCCCCATCTCGGTCACGCTCATGAGCGCCGCTTGACGTGTCTCCTCGTAATTCATACAGCCGTCTCCTTTGGATAATCTTATATGGCTTGATTGTACTTCAAACGCAGTGCAAGTGCAATGCGCAAAGGGTTAACAAAAAAACGCGCAAATGCGAAATGCACTTGGCGGGCAGGGAATGCACTTGGCGCCGCCCAACTTGGCGGGGCATGAGCGCGCAATATGCATGCTGCGCCGCAGTACCCATAGACGAGGTATGAGTGCTTAGTGCGTGCATGCTGCGCCGCAGCGCCTATTGGCGGGCATGAGCGCGCAATGTGCATCCCACACCGCTGATCTGGCGACTGAATCTGCCCGGTATGCGCGCATAAACACAAAAAGAGCCTCGCAGTCATCTGCGAGACTCTGTTCATGAGCGCGCTATTAGCCTACAGCGGGAGCCTCGGTAGCGGCATCCGCAGGAGCGTCGGTCGCAGCCTCGGGAGCGTCGGTCGCAGCCTCGGGAGCGTCGGTCGCCGCAGGAGCCTCGGTCGCCGCAGGAGCCTCGGTCGCCGCAGGAGCCTCAGTGGGGGTGGCGGCGGGGGTGTTGTTGCACGCGGCAAACGCGAACATAGCCATTATAAGGCACAGTACCATAGCAAAGACCTTAAAAGAACGCTTCATGGATATACCCTCCTTAATTAAAGCGGACCATACGCGATCCAGCCTTCCCCTTTCGGGATGACAGCATTGTACACTATATTTTGAACGCTTCAATTACGCCTTTATTAAGAGTTAAGCTCACAATGAGTATTTTTCCGGGTCTAAATAAGTCAAAATCGCGGCGATGAAGATATATCGTCATATAGCGTAAAAATAGCCATAATTACGCCATAAATTGCAAAACATATGCATATTTTGCCAAACTTAACGGAGCGCCAACGCACCCGGTGCAAGCGCCGATTGCGCCTTGTCCTGCCGCCGATGCAGGCATGACTGCTTATGTCAATATCATCAAAACGCAGGAAGGCCGGCCGGTCAGGCAGCGCAGCGCGTCCGGCGGCGGAGCTTAACCGCATTGATGTCCGGGGCGGGCGCAAAAAAGCGCAGCCGCAGTTTGACTGTGGCAGCGCCGGGAATCGCGGGCGTTGGAAGACGCGCTTTGCCATGTGCGCACATGCGCCGCGCCTGTGATCGTCAGGTCTGGGAGCGCAGCGGGTTGGGTACGTTGACCTGAAGTATGCGCGCGGTGCGTCCGGAGACGTTGGCCCAGTTATGGGGCGCAGCCGAGCGTATCTGCATGCTGTCGCCGGGGTAGAGCGTGTAGCGCCGTCCGTCCAGCGCCACGTCCACTATGCCTTCCAGCACGTATATGAACTCCTCGCCCTCGTGAACGTACATCTCCATGGGCTCATCGCTCTCCGGCTGTGGCAGCAGCGTGAACATGCGCGGCAGCATGTCGAAAGCCTGAGTGTCGCGGCTCAGCACATGCTGTATTATCTGCGGGCTTACGGTGTCAAAGGGCAGATCATAGCTGTGCAGCACGGGGTCGGGCTCGGACTGCCCCGCCGATTCAAAGAAGCTGGACAGGCTTATGCCCAGTATGCGCGAAAGCTCCGTGAGCGTGTCTATCGCCACGGAAGACATGCCGCGTTCCAACTGAGAGAGAAAGCCCACCGACAGGCCGCTCTGCTCGCTGAGCTGCTTGAGCGTCATCCTGCGTGCGGTGCGAGCCGAGCGTATGCGAGCGCCCACTGTTTCGTTTTGATTCATGCTCCCGCTCCTTTACACATTCTATTTCTATATATGATAAACCTGTTTTTAGTAAATGTCAAGGTTATGTTGAGCAAAGGCGCATTGCGCCGCAGACTGTCAAAAAACCCCCGGAGGGCTCGGCGGGTTTCGCGGCCCGCCGGCTTAGGTAGCGCCCGGCGGCATGTGCGGTAGGCGCTCAGGGTTTTTACGCAGGAAATCTCATTTCCCGGAGTAAAAATAGCTACCTTGCAGTTTCCACGTCCGGAAATGCGTTAGGATTTCAGTGAAAACTGAGTATGCGTGGCAGTGGCGGGGGGGAGGTTCTCCCACGTCCACGCTTGTCATAAATACATTTTTGACAAGCTGATGCGCATTGCGCCGATATGGCGTGCATATGTTCCCGCCCCGGCGTGCAATGAGTCTGTGCGATGAGCGGGGCATACTTTGCGCGGGCGATGACGCCATGCCGGACATCGCAGAGCAGCCATTATGTCCTGCGGCCGGTTTGCCCGGGCGCGATGATTGCTTATAGAGCTGCGCGCCCGGTTGCAATCATGCAGAGCTGCGCGCGTCATTCCTTTGACGCGCGCAGCGCCTCCAGCAGCAGTCTGGCGGCGGAAGTAAGCTCGGCGTCGCTCCTGTACACCGCGTCTATCTCCGAATCCAGGTCGGCGGAGCTGATGGGCAGCGCCATAAGCTCCTCGCAGTCGGCGCATTCCAGCGTGGATGCGGGCGCAAGCGCTATGCCCAGCCCTTCGCGCGCCAGCGCCATGGTGGTCACGGCGTTGTCGTTTACGCACATTATGCGCGGCGCTATGCCCAGCCGCTCGAAACGCTCGCGCAGTATGGGCTCCCAGCGGCGGTAAATGACAAGCGGCACTCCGCTCAGCGCCTCCAGCGATATCGCGCCATGCTGCGCGCGCCCATCCATCAGCCCGGCGCGCCCCACGGCCACCATGCTCTCGCGGCGCAGCGGCTCGGCGCACAGGTCGGGCGCGGAGAAGGGCGTGCGCACTATGGCCATGTCTATGGCGCGGCTGCGCAGCTGGGCCAGCAGCTGATATGTGTTGGCCTCGCGCAGGTCATAGCTTATGCCGGGATAGCTGCGCGCAAACTCGCACAGCCATGCGGTGAACCGCGCGCCGCACACCGACGATATCACGCCTATGCGCAGCACGCCCGCCGCGCCCGAACTCAGGTCGGCCATCTCGTGACGCGCGCTCTCGCACAGCGCGGATATCGACTTGGCGCGCGCGTACAGAGTGCGCCCGGCTTCGGTCAGGCGCAGCCTGCGCCCCGCATGTTCGAACAGTGCGCAGCCCAGCTCACGCTCCAGCGCGCGCATCTGCGCGGTCAGGGGCGGCTGGGACATGTTGAGCGACCGCGCCGCGCCCGATACCGTGCCGCATTCCACTATTGCGATGAAGTAATTGAGCTGCCTGAGTTCCATATATATGCACCTCCTGTGTGTACTTGGCCTGCATCGCCAAAGGACATATGCATGGCCGACAGGCGCGAAATGTGAAGCTGCCATGCCTCCGCAGCCGGTATCTGGTCAGTCGTGCCGAACTGTCCCACGCCGCCGCCATGCGCCCGCAACCGGTATCTGGTCAGTTATGCCGAACTGTCCCACGCCGCCATACCTCCGCAGCCGGTATCTGGTCAGCTATGTCGAACTGTCCCACGCCGCCATACCTCCGCAGCCGGTATCTGGTCAGTTATGTCGAACTGTCCCACGCCGCCATGCCTCCGCAGCCGGTATCTGGTCAGTCGTGCCGAACTGTCCCACGCAGCCATACCTCCGCAGCCGGTATCTGGTCAGTCGTGCCGAACTGTCCCACGCCGCCGCCATGCGCCCGCAACCGGTATGCGCGCGGACTTGCCGGTACTGGCATGAAAGCGCAGAGAGCATTGCGGCGCTGCCGGCTGCGCATGTACCAGGGTGTGCCTGCGGCGGGGCATAGCGGCTGTTCTGCGCGCAGATACAGCCGCCGATTCAGACGATATATACGCATTTTATTGTATTATAGCACGAAATGTATATTTTGCGTATGCAAGAAATTATGGTATACTGGTACTTGCAATATGAAATATGGGGAGACGATCCGGTGAAAGGCATGATGAAGTACCTCAAGGGTTACGGCAAGGAGAGCGTGATAGCGCCGCTCTTCAAGATGCTGGAGGCGCTTTTCGATCTGCTCGTGCCGCTGGTCATGGCGGACATAATCGACAAGGGCATATCTGGCGGCGATGCGGCCTATATCTGGCAAAGGTGCGCGCTGCTGGTTGTATTGGGCCTTATAGGGCTGGCATGCAGCCTGACAGCGCAGTACTTTGCCTCGCGCGCGGCGGTGGGCTATGCGGGGCGGCTGCGCCATGCGCTGATGGAGCATATACAGGGTCTGGGCTTTGCCGAGCTTGACGAGCTGGGCGGCAGCACGCTGATAACGCGCATGACCAGCGACATAAATCAGGTGCAGAGCGGCCTCAACCTGTTCCTGCGCCTGTTCATGCGCAGCCCGTTCGTGGTCATAGGCGGCATGGTTATGGCGTTCATAGTGGACGCGCGCGCGGCGATGATATTCGTGATAACCATACCCGTGCTGGCGGTGGTGGTGTTTGGCATAATGCTTTGGACCATGCCCATGTACAAGCGGGTGCAGTCCTCGCTGGACGGCGTGACAGGACTGACGCGCGAAAACCTGTCGGGCGCGCGCGTGATACGCGCCTTCAACATGGAGCGCGCCGAGGTCAGCCGCTTCGAGGCGGCGGACAGGCAGCTCAGCGGCATGCAGCTGCGCGTGGGGCGCATATCGGCGCTCATGAACCCGCTCACATACGCCATAGTCAACATAGCCGTTATAGCGATACTGAACGTGGGCGCGGCGCAGATAGACGCGGGGCTGATGCTCAGCGGCTCGGTGATAGCGCTGGTCAGCTACATGTCGCAGATACTGGTGGAGCTGGTCAAGCTCGCCAACCTAATAATACAGGTGACAAAGGCGCTGGCCTGCGCCGGGCGCGTCAAGGCCGTGCTGGACAAGCAGCCCGCCATGCGCTTTGCCGGGCAGCCCGCGCGCCCCGACTATGCCGCGGATGCGGTGCGCTTTGACAACGTGTCGCTGCGCTATCCGGGCGCGGGTGACAACAGCATAAGCGGCATAAGCTTTGCCGCGCGCCCCGGCCAGACCATAGGCATAATAGGCGGCACGGGCAGCGGCAAGACCAGCCTTGTAAACCTGATACCGCGCTTCTATGACGCAACCTCTGGCAGCGTGCAGCTTTTCGGCAGGCCGATAGCCGAGTTCACGCGCAGTCAGCTGCGCGACATGGTGAGCGTGGTAATGCAGCGCGCGCAGCTATTCCAGGGCACGATACGCTCCAACCTGCTCTTTGGCGCGCCGGGCGCTGATGAGGATCAGCTCTGGCAGGCGCTGGAATGCGCGCAGGCGGCCGACTTCGTGCGCGCGCGCCCCAACGGGCTGGATGATGCCGTGGAGCAGGGCGGGCGCAACCTCTCGGGCGGACAGCGCCAGCGCCTGACGATAGCGCGCGCGCTGGTCAGGCAGCCGCGCATACTGATACTGGACGACAGCGCCAGCGCGCTGGACTACGCGACCGACGCGGCATTGCGGCGCGCGCTCAACGGCCTGCCCGGCGATATGACCACGTTCATAGTCAGCCAGCGCACCTCCAGCATGATGCATGCGGACTGCATACTGGTGCTGGACGACGGCGAGCTGGTGGGCGCGGGTACGCACGAGCAGCTCATGCAGGAGTGCTGTGTCTACCGCGAGATATACGAGAGCCAGTTCGGAAAGGAGGGCGAGCGCTGATGGCGGCCAAGGGACAAAAGCTCAATGCGGATGCGCGCCGCAGAGCCATGCGCGGCACGCTTGCCAGCATAAAGCCGTATCGCGGCTATGTGATACTGAGCCTTATAGTGGCGGCGGCATCGGTGGCGGCGCAGCTTTACATACCAATACTGACCGGCGATGCCATAGACCGCATGCTGGGCATGGGCAGGGTGGACTTTGCGGGCGTGGCGGCAATAGTTGTGAACATCGCCCTGTCCATCGCCATAGCCTCGCTTGCGCAGTGGGCGATGAGCGAGTGCAACAACCGCGTGACATACGGCGTATCGCGCGACATGCGCGACGCGGCCATAGCCAAGCTGCAGCGCCTGCCGCTTAGCTATCTGGACGCGCATTCCTCGGGCGACCTCGTGAGCCGCATGGTTGCCGATGTGGATACGTTTGCCGATGGCCTGCTGATGGGCTTTAGCCAGCTGTTCACCGGCATCATGACGATAGTAGGCACGCTGTCCTTCATGCTGTACGTAAATGCGGGCATTGCGCTGGTCGTAATATGCGTAACGCCGCTCAGCTTTGTGGCGGCGAGCTTTGTGGCGCGGCGCACCTTCCGCTACTTCCGCGGTCAGACCATGGAGCGCGGCGCGCAGACCGCACTTGTCAACGAGCTGATAGACGGGCAGAAGGTAGTGCAGTCGTTTGGCCGCGAGGAGCAGTGCCTGAAGGAATTCGACGAGATAAACGACAGGCTGAATGCCGTCAGCATGAAGGCGATATTCTTCAGCTCCATAACCAACCCGGTCACGCGCTTCATAAACAACCTTGTGTATGCGGGCGTGGGTCTGGCGGGCGCGCTGATGGCGCTGGCGGGCGGCATATCGGTGGGACAGCTGAGCGTGTTTTTGAGCTATGCCAATCAGTACACAAAGCCCTTCAACGAGATATCGGGCGTAGTGACCGAGCTTCAGAACGCGCTGGCGTGCGCGGCGCGGGTGTATGAGTTCATGGACGAGCCTGAGGAGACTCAAGAGCCTGACAACGCCATAGCGCTTGCTCCCGACGGGCGCGTAAGGCTGGAACACGTGGCGTTCAGCTACGATCCTGAGCGCCCGCTGATAGAGGATCTCAACCTCGACGTTGCGCCCGGCGAGCGCGTGGCCATAGTCGGGCCTACGGGCTGCGGCAAGACCACGCTCATCAACCTGCTGATGCGCTTTTACGACGTGGATTCGGGGCGCATAACCGTGGCGGGGCAGGACATACGCGCCTGCACGCGCGATTCGCTGCGCAGGTCGTATGGCATGGTGCTTCAGGAGACATGGCTGCGCGCCGGCACGATACGCGACAACATCGCCTATGGCCGCCCGGATGCGCCGCTTGAGGACGTAATCGCCGCCGCGCGCGCCGCTCATGCGCACAGCTTCATAAAGCGCCTGCCCGAGCAGTACGACACCGTGATAAGCGAGGGCGGCAGCGAGCTGAGTCAGGGGCAGCGGCAGCTGCTGTGCATAGCGCGCGTGATGTTGTGCCTGCCGCCCATGCTGATACTGGACGAGGCCACCAGCTCCATAGACACGCGCACCGAGATAAACATACAGAAGGCCTTCCTGAGCATGATGCAGGGGCGCACCAGCTTCATAGTGGCGCACCGCCTGTCCACCATACGCGAAGCCAACGTGATACTGGTCATGCGCGACGGCAGGATAGTCGAGCAGGGCGCGCACGAGGAATTGCTGAGCAAGAAGGGCTTCTACTACAAGCTGTACAACAGCCAGTTTGAAGGCACGGACAGAGCCTGACGCGCGATATGCCGTTATGCAAAAGGCCGCTTTCCCGAATGGGTGAGCGGCTTTTGTGATACTTGTCATGCGCGACGGCAGGATAGTCGAGCAGGGCGCGCACGAAGAACTGCTGCACAAGAAGGGCTTCTACTACAAGCTGTACAACAGCCAGTTTGAAGGCACGGACAGAGCCTGACGCGCGATATGCCGTTATGCAAAGGGTCGCTTTCCCGAATGGGCGAGCGGCTTTTGTGATACTTGTCATGCGCGACGGCAGGATAGTCGAGCAGGGCGCGCACGATGAATTGCTGCGCAAGAAGGGCTTCTACTACAAGCTGTACAACAGCCAGTTTGAAGGCACGGACAGAGCCTGACGCGCGATATGATGTTATGCAAAAGGCCGCTTTCCCGAATGGGTGAGCGGCTTTTCGCTTGCCCGAGATGCTGATTAAGCGCATATATTATAGAAAAAATCATCAGCCGATGTAATACATATCGCTCTTGACAGATATTCTGCGCATTATGCGCGCATGGCGCATGCACTGCATTGACTTTTCTGCGCGCTGACACTATAATGACTAAAACCATACTGCCAAAGGAGGATGGTCATGGATAAGAAGCTGAAGGTAGGCATAGCGGGCGGGCGCGGATTGTCAACCCTGATGGGCTTTCAGGCGATGGAGGGCGTGGAGATAGCCGCGCTTTGCGACCTCGACGCGGACTTGCTCGCCCAAAAGAGCCGCGAGCACGGCATACCGCATACGTACCGCGTGTTCGACGATATGCTGGAGTCCGACATAGACGCGGTGGTCATAGCCACGCCCATGCAGTGCCATGTGCCGCAGGCCATAGCCGCGCTGGAGGCGGGCAAGCATGTGCTCAGCGAAGTCACCGCGGGCGTGACCATGGACGAATTGTGGTGGCTCAAGGAGGCCGTGGAAAAGAGCGGACGGACGTACATGTATGCCGAAAACTATTGCTACATGCCGTTTTGCCAGCAGGTGCGCGAGATGGCGCGGCAGGGCATGTTCGGCGACATATACTATGCCGAGTGCGAATACCTGCACAACGTGCGCAGTCTCATGACATACCCAAGCGGCAAGACCTCGTGGCGCAGCTATTGGCAGCTGGGCAAGCGCGGCTCGTTCTATCCAACGCACTCTCTGGGGCCGGTGATGCAGTGGATGGAGGGCGAGCGCATAAGCGCCATAAGCTGCTTCTCGGCGGGGCATCACAATGGCCTTAGGCAGGACGACACCTCGGTCACCATGTGCCAGACCCAGAGCGGCAAGCTCATCAAGCTGCGCGTGGACTGCACTTCGCCCCGCCCGCACAACATGACCGGCTATCAGATACAGGGCACGCACGGTGCGTTTGAGAGCGCGCGCGGCGGCGATGGCAGGCACATAGTCTGGTTTGATTCGCTGGGCGAGGATGTGGACAACAGCCATTGGCGCGATCTGAGCGACTTTGATAAGTATCTGCCCGAGCGATACCGCAACGCCACCGACGAGCAGAACAGGGCTGGTCACGGCGGCGGCGACTTCTTCCTGGTGGAGGACTTTGTAAACGCCGTGCGCAACGGCACAAAGCCCGGCATAGACATATATCAGGCCTGCGAGTGGACGGCGGTGGGGCTGCTGTCCGAGCTGTCGGTAATGAACGGCGGGCGCACGATTGACATGCCCGACTTCCGCAAAAACAGCGTGAATGACCAGATAATACGGCTGTAAGCATGAAGTTAGGGGCTGGACGCATAACGGCTCAGGCAGGTTATGCAAACGCATGGCGCTTATGTCGATGCGGATGTGCTGCTAACTGCTAAGAGATGATGCGGATGAAAGAAACATGGCGCTGCCGCGCTTAATAGAGCGGGCTTGCATGATGAGATATGCATGCAAGCCTGCCCGCATGGGTACGGCGGCGCTTTTGCGTGAACATGGCATGAGCTGTATCAATGCCGTGCGCATGCGGCAGAGGGATGGTTCGGCATGTGCATCAACAGTGGTGCGGACAAGCAGCAATATTCAATGCGCTTGATAGAGCGGGCTTGCATGATGAGATATGCATGCAAGCCTGCCCGCATGGGTACGGCGGCGCTTTTGCGTGAACATGGCATGAGCTGTATCAATGCCGTGCGCATGCGGCAGAGGGATGGTTCGACATGTGCATCAACAGTAGTGCGGACAAGCAGCAATATTCAATGCGCTTAATAGAGCGGGCTTGCATGATGAGATATGCATGCAAGCCTGCCCGCATGGGTACGGCGGCGCTTTTGCGTGAACATGGCATGAGCTGTATCAATGCCGTGCGCATGCGGCAGAGGGATGGTTCGACAT
>JBMNUB010000044.1:0-24775 GCA_050946055.1 Candidatus Fimadaptatus sp.
CGCGGCATGGCAAGCATGATTGTACAAAGCTCATGCCTATGATAGGCGTTATAGCGCGGCTCGGCAAGCATGATTGTGCAAAGCCATGCCTATGCTAGCCGTTATATCGCGGCTAAGCAGGCACGATTAGCGTGCAATCAGACATTGCGGCACTGCTTGGCAAACGGCGCGGCCATAAGGCCGCGCCGCTGTCGTGTGCTGTTGGTCTTGTTACTTGGCCAGCGCCGCCATTATCTCGGCGTTTACCTTGGCGCGCAGGGCGGGCAGATAGTCGTCGTTGCGCGGAAAGTCGGAGAAGGTTATCGTGCGCGGGAAGTCGGCCTGTATCAGCTCCATCACATGCTCGCGGCTGGTCAGGCTCTCCAGCATCTTGAGCGCGCGCATGTCGTTTATGCACTGCTCGAATACCATTATGCGGATGGACTCGACAGGCTCGCCGTCCTTGCCGGGATATACCTGATAGGGATCGCCGGCGGGTACGAAGCCGTCCGCATCGGTGGTGCCGTAGGGATCTATCTCGTAGTGCGAATACTGGCTGTTGTAATAGTTGTAGCCCCAGTGCAGGAAGCCCACTATGTTGTACATGTACATCTGTACGCCCAGTATGCGCTCGCGATGGCTGGACATGGCTATGAGCTGGTTGGATACGTCTATGTACTGGCTGCAGCAGTAGTACGTCCACAGACCCTCGACCTTGGCATCGATGAAGTCATGCACATGGTTGTTGGCGGGAACGGGATGCTCTACCGCGCCGGTATTGTAGAAGCGCACGTCGCTGAGCGCATCCAGTATGTACTGGTCGCCCAGATAGGGCATGACCAAGTCCTTATCGGCCTTGTAAGCTTCCATGTTGTCGAAGCTTGGCTCGTCGGAGATGTGCCAGATGGTCTTGTCCAGCACGCCCTGAGCGGCCAGCTCGGCCTTCAGCGCGGGCAGGTATGCGCCCAGGAACTCGGCATACTCCGGGGAAGTGGCGCTTACGTGCCAGCCGAACAGCTTCTGCTCCTCGCCGTCCACGTTCACGATTATCTTGGGAGTGCGGGTCGCGCCCCACTGCGTGAACAGGTGCGCCATCTCGTAGTAGCGCGCGCCGCAGCGCTTGCATATGTCGATGAAGCGGCGCAGGCGCTCAAAGCCGAAGGAATACTTGCCATTTGTCAGATATACGTCAACCAGCTGCGTGGTCAGGCGCTCGCCGCCCACCTCGGTGTCCAGCGGGGGAGTGTGTATGGGGGTGAGTATGGCGTTTATGCCGCGGCGCACGGCAGTGGCTATGAACTTCTCCAGATACAGCCAGAACTTCTCGCTCCACATGTCTATGTGGTAGTAGTTGGCTATGGCATCGCAGTGCAGCCAGCGGGTGTAGATGAGTTCCTGCTCGGGCAGCATGGCGTCCAGCACGCATACCTTCACGCGCTCGGAGGAGGCCGCGCCGTTGGTCAGCGTCACGGTCAGCTCTATCTCGTACTCGCCCGCGGGCGCGCCCTCTACGTCTACCCATACGCTGTTCCACTGTCCGGGCAGCGCGCGGGTGTCGCACTCGGCGAGGTCAACCAGCATGTCGGGGTAGAGGCCGGGAGTCTTGCGCAGATAGTCGCTGTCTGCGTTGTTGTATACGGGCAGACCGACCGGCACATTGACCACGCGGCGCACGCGCACATAGTCGGGGATATCGGACTTTACCTCGACCTTGCAGAACGTGTTCCAGCGGGTGTTGTCATCGGGCTGGCAGTACGCTACCTGAAAGGATATGGTCTCGTTGGCAAAGCCGCTGAACTCGGCTTTGGGTGCGGTCTTGGGTTCCTGATCCAGAAATACCTTTTCCAATGCTCCTACTACCTTGGTTATCATCGGAAGTACCTCCTGTTTAAAACGCCTTTGGCGAGTATTAGCATTTATATGTCTATGTCCAGCAGCACGGGGCAGTGGTCGCTGCCCAGCACCTTGTCGTGTATGTCGGCTTCGCGCACGGCACCTTTCACGCGCTCGGACGTGAGGAAGTAGTCTATGCGCCAGCCTGCGTTGCGCTCGCGCGCGCGGAACATGTACGACCACCAGCTGTATCTGTCGCGCTCGTCGGGATGCAGCAGGCGGAATGTATCGGTAAAGCCGCTCGCCAGCAGCAGCGTCATCTTCTCGCGCTCTTTGTCGGTAAAGCCCGCCGAATTGTGATTGCTGGCGGCGTTCTTTATGTCGATTTCCTCATGCGCTACGTTCATGTCGCCGCAGACTATGACGGGCTTCTTTGCGTCCAGCGCCTTCAGATACTCGCGGAAGTCATCCTCCCAGCGCATGCGGTATTCCAGCCGCGTAAGCTCGCGCTGGGAATTGGGCGTGTACACGGTTATGAGAAAGTGGCTATCGAACTCGGCGCATATCACGCGCCCCTCGTGGTCGTGCTCGTCTATGCCCAGCCCCATGCTGACGGACAGCGGCTCGCGCTTTGTGAATATCGCCGTGCCGGAATAGCCCTTCTTTTCGGCGCTGTTCCATATCTGGGTGTAGCCGGGCATGTCAAGCGATATCTGACCGGGCGTGAGCTTTGTCTCCTGCACGCATACGGCATCGGCGTCCATGGCTGTGAAGTAGTCCATAAAGCCCTTGCCCGCGCAGGCGCGCAGTCCGTTCACGTTCCATGAAATATACTTCATAGGGTCTTGCTCCGTCCTTCCGTGGGCGCGTCCGTGCTGCCGGCGCGCGCTATGTCGTCCATGCTTATGGCGCGGTCATGGGGTATCTGTACCCACTGGGGTGCGGGCGTGAACAGGCTTATGAGGTTGGCGGGTATCCAGCTTATCAGGAACAGCCATAGCCCGAACACCGTACTCCACTGACCGCGCAGCGGCTTTTTCTCTATGCGCAGTATCAGCGCCGAGGCAATGCTTATCGCGATAAAGCTGAGCAGCGCGCCGCCTATCATCGATATCAGCCATATGGTGACAAAAGTCGGGCTGGCGGTGGGCAGCATTATGAGCGTGCGCACAAAGAAGTAAATGCCCGGCAGCACCGAAAGCAGCTGTATGACAGGCCCTGAAAACAGCACGGCTATGTCCAGACATTGCAGGCTCTTTTCGCGTATGGCGCGCTTTATGAGCTTTGTGAAGTAGCCGCGCATGCACTGCACCGTGCCGGCTGCCCAGCGGCGGCGCTGCTTGAAGCTGTCCTTAAAGCGGTTGGGCTGTTCGTCATAGGCCACGGCGTCGCTCAGCCACCATATGCGCACGCCGCGCAGCGCACACTGCGCCGTGAACTCAAGGTCCTCGGTGAGCGAGGACGTGTGCCAGCCCACCTCGCGCATGTAGTCGGCGCTGAGCAGTATGCCCGTGCCGTTGAGCGCAGCCGACATGCCCAGCGCGTTGCGGGCGCGATTGTAGAAGCGGTTCATGCTCCAGTAGAACTCCGACGAGCAGCCCGCTATCCATGAATCGGAATAGTTCTTGCTGTCGCGCAGCCCCTGACCCACGCGCGCACCGGCGCACAGAGCGTCGTTGCACATCTGAAAGTACTTCTTGTCCAGCAGGTTGTCCGCGTCCACTATCAGGAAGGCATCGTAGCCCTCGGGATAGGTGAGCAGTTCGTCTATCGCCCAAGACACGGCCTCGCCCTTGGCGTGTACCGGCACTGTGCAGTTAAGTATGCGCGCGCCGGCCTCGCGGGCTACGCGCTCTGTGTCGTCGGTGCAGTTGTTCGGCACTACGAACACGTCCATCAGCTCTCTGGGGTAGTCCTGACTCAGCACGCTCTGTACCAGCTGCGCAATAACGCTGCTCTCGTTGCGCGCGGCGATTATGGCCGCTATGCGCTTGCGCGGCTCGACATGCGGGCAGCGCTTTTCCTTGCGCAGCGAACCAAGCACGCCTATCACTACAAAGTACGCGCCGTATATCGTGGTCAGTGCCATGGCCAGCGCCATTATGATGTCCAGTACCAGCATCAGCTATCCTCCCCGGCGGCGGCCTTGCGGCGCGCATCCAGCTGCTTTTGCCGCTCCATTATCATCTTGAACCTGGGGCGGTTATAGCGCTGTATAAGCACAAATGGCAGATTGCCCAGCGCATACAGTGTGGATACTATGAATCCCCATGCGTTGTGGAACACAAAAAAATACACGCAGTAACCGGCTATCATCAAAAGCACATGC
This sequence comes from Candidatus Fimadaptatus sp., assembly GCA_050946055.1. Lineage (GTDB taxonomy): Bacteria > Bacillota > Clostridia > Christensenellales > Aristaeellaceae > Fimadaptatus. The sequence goes on from JBMNUB010000044.1 coordinate 4,142, forward strand.
ACGGCCTCAGCCACGCATGTCTCTATGACGAATCGCTCAAAGTACTTCGCCGTGCGCTCCTGCGCGATAGATTTCTTGGGGAACATCCACTTGAACAAGTTGCTCATGTCCGGCACCTTGTCCTTCCATTCGTTCACCCTCAGCTTGCGATACAGCGCGCCATCCTTTTCCCAGCCGTATTCGTTGAACGGAAAGCGGTTGTAGCGCACCCAGCGGCGCGGAAACAGCTCTCCCAGCACAAACGATAACGGCCCTATCAGCGCGAGAATGACTATCGAGGTCATAAGCGTGCGCATGCACTCGATTAGCCACTGCATGAAGCTGGATCCCATTATGGCTTCTCCCATAGGTCCTCTCCTCCACGGCGATCATGTGCGCCAAATGGCATACATATGGCACTTAGCGCCTCCCCTGCGCCGCAACAGCTCATACAATAGTACCATTGAGCGCAGGAAAAATCAATCGCCTTATCGTTGTAATTGTTGATTTAAGGTCGAAATAACCCAAAAATGCGCCAGCTTAGCCACATATCTATGGAAAATACAGGCGCAAAAGCCATGCCGTGCATTTGCAATATCCTTCGCCATGAAGTATAATCTATTGCGGGTGATGCTATGAACGGTCTTTATGTAGGCACATATACCACGATGCGCGCATCGCACGGCATATATCGCACGGCGCTGGACGCGCAGGGACGCTTTGCCGCGCCCGAACTTGTCGCGTCCACCGGCGATCCGTCCTACGTGATACTCCCGGACGAGGGCGGGCGCATGTTCTGCGTGAACGAGCATGAGGGAGGCGCAAGCAGCTTCGCGCTGACAAGCTCAGGCCGAGCCGTGCTGACCGGGCGCGCGGCTACGCAGGGCGATTCGCCCTGCCATCTGGCGCTGTCGCCGGACGGGCGTGAGCTGGCCGTGGCCAACTACGGCGACGGCGTGGTGTCCATATGCCGCGTCGAGAACGGCGCGCTGACCGGCGAAGTGCAGGCGCTCCCCGGACGCGCGGGCGCGCATGCGCACATGTGCGTCTTTGACAGGGACAGGCTGCTGGTGTGCGATCTGGGCTGCGATGAGGTGCGCACGTTCAGGCGCGCAGGCGGCGCATGGCGCGAGTATGAGCCGCTAATCACTCTGCCCAATGGCACAGGCCCCAGGCACATGGTGTTGGGCGGAAAGGCCATATACGTGCTGGGCGAGCTGGACAGTCGCCTGCACGTGTTCATGCGCGAACGTGGCGCGGGGTATCGCTATGCGGGCGCACTGCCGCTTGCCGGGCAGGAGCGCATGGGAAGCCTTGCGCAGGGCGAGCGCATAAGCGGCGGCGGCGCGATAAAGCTGTCGGGCGACGGAAGGCGAATGCTCTGCACCACGCGGCATGACAGCCGCATATGCCTGCTGTCGGTGAATGACGAAGGCATGCCGCGCTTTGAAACGGCAATCGACTGCGGCGGGCGCAATCCGCGCGACGCGGAGTTCGTGGGCGAGTACATAGTATGCGCCTGCCAGGACGAGGGCGGGCTGGTCTGCCTGCGTCCCGAAGGCGCGGGCGCGCGCGTTACCGGCAGGTGCGGCATTGACGCGCCGGTGTGCGTGCTGAACGCGGGCGCATGACGCGCGGCGCGTGGAACCCGGAGTACAAATTTTTTCGAGGGGTTGAATCATATGGAACGCAAGGGTGAGGACCTGAAGGCTCAGATAAGCCGCGCCTTCTCCGATTTTTCGCTGATACTGGACGGCAAGGGCATAAATGAACACGAGAAGCTGGATGCGGGCGAAAGCGATGCGCGCGAGGCGCAGCTTTACAATCGCCTCAAGGCCATGATTGCCGAGGGCAATATATGCAGGGCGGAAAACGAGCTGTTCGAAGCGCTGGAAAAGAATGCCACGCCGCTGCTGCTCAAGGTGACGCGCATGTTCTATGCGCTGCTTGACGGGCTGACCGATAAGCAGCTGGAGCAGTGCAGCTTCTCGCGCATGGAGATACGCGACGGCATGTGGGATGCTCAGGCGCTGTTCATGGAGAACGAGGACGCGGTGGGCTGATTTACCTGCCGCCATGCTGGTACTGCAAATAAACCGCGATGTCAAGGGGCGCGCCGCTGGCTTTATGCTGCGGCGCGCCTTTTGCATGGGCCTAAGTGCCGGGAATGATTAATGGAACTCCGCGGCATTGACCGCCAAAGCATGTGCGCGCTTTGTGCTTTGCGCAGTATGCGTGAGTTTGGCGCATGCCGGCATATCCGGCATGCCTAATGGCGCGGCCCGATGTGCGGCATGAGGATTGAAAAGAATCGGCTCCTTTTCGGAAGTCAGGCTGCATGGATTGATAGAGAAGCTTTAATGGCCAGCTTGTCAAAGCGTCTTTTTGACAAGCGTGGACGGGGGATAAGCTCCCCCGCCACTGCCCCCTACTCAGTTTCCACTGAAATCCTGCGGATTTCCGGGCGTGGAAACTGCAAGGAAGATATGCTGCTCCGGGAAATGGGATTTCCCGACGCAAAAATATCCACGCGCCCACCGCACATGTCGCCGGGCGCTACCTAAGCCGGCGGGCTGCGAACCCCGCCGAGCTCTCCGGGGGTTTTTGACAGTCGATGGCAAGCGTTGGGCAGCGAAATTTCAGCGATTTAATGCCGGGAAGCGCAGGCCAACCGTTTGCCGCCGTTCCATTGATGGCCAAGGCATGATGCGCTTTGGCGCGCTTATCAACATGAGGAAGGTGAATGCCCCGAGTTTGGCCGCAATATGAAAACGCGCATTTTGCGCATGCCGCACCTGTACATATACTAAAACGCCGTATGGTCAAGCGCCGAAATGGGCATGCTCGCTATGAGATATCTTTGCATAAAGCCTGTTTATGGCGCTGGGAGGCGGATACATGAAAGCGGTCGAACACGACTATGCGCGCGAACGGGAGAGACTGACCGACGACGCGCTGGGGCGGCACATAAGCGAGATGGCTACGGTCTGGCACGCCTGCGGCAGGGCGCGTCTGGGCGACGGCAGGCAGTTGCAGCGCCGTCTGGCTGCGCTGCGCCTGCGCATGGCCGCGCTGGATGACGCTGGCGAGCATGCGCTGCGCTGGGCGGCGCAGAACATATCGCAGGTGATGGCGGCGCTGGAGGGCTGCGGCTATCGCGGCAGACTGCCGGGCGTGGGGCGGGTAGCGCGCGTGCGGCTGCTGGCGCGCGAGCTGTGCCTGCATTCGGAACTCAAGCTGGGCGCGCGCAGGCTGCTTACGGCGCTGGAGACATTCGAGGCGGTAGAACCCATGGAGGCCGAAGAACTGTGGGCGCTGCATGCGGCGCTGCGGCTGGAACTGGGCGCGGCCTTTGCCGATGTGTGCGAAGCAGTGCTGGCAGCTGAGCGCGCCCGGGCGCAGGCGGGCGAGTGGGCGCAGCGGCTGGATGCGGGCGCGGGTGCGCAGGCGCTGGGCGATTATGCGCGGCCAGACTGCTTTTACGAGCGACTTTTGCAGCTGCTCAACCGCAGCGGCAGACCGGGCGAACTGCTGGAGGACGTGCGCCGTCATGCGCAGGCTCATGGTGTGAATCCGGACGAAGCGGCGCGCCGCGCTCAGGCGGGCGAGGCTCAGCGCGCACTGCTGCTCAAGAATGCCGTGGAGACGCTGCGCACGCTGGAGCGCATAGACTGGCGCGAGCTAACCTGTGCGCTGGGCAGCGTGCATATATGGCTTATGCGCGACCCCGCGGGCGTGTATCCGCGCATGGATTTTGAGTCGCGACAGATGTACATATCGGCAGTGTCGGACGTGGCGCGCCGCACCGGGATATCGCAGGATGCCGTGGCGCGCGCCTGCGTGGTTTCGGCCAGCGAGAGCGTGGGGCTGCGCCGTCATGTGGGCTGGTATCTCACAGACGGCGAGGGCAGGGCGCATATAGAGCGGGCGCTGGGCGCGGCTTCACAGGGCATGCGCCCGCGCGCAGGGCTGCGTTCAGGCGCGAAATATGCATACATGGCGGCAAACGTCGCGCTGTCTGCTGGCTGGCTGGCGGCGCTGTGTGCGCTGGGCATGCCCGCGTGGCTGTGCGTACCCGGTATAGCGCCCGCGCTGGCGCTGGCTCAGGCCGTGACCGACAGGGTTAGCACGCTCATATGCAGGCCGCGCAGGCTGCCCCGGCTGTCGCTGGACGGGGGCGTGCCGGATGAGCTGCGCACTCTGGTTACAATACCTGCGCTGCTCACGTCGCCCGGGCGCGCGCGGGAGCTGATAGAACAGCTGCGGTCCATGGCGGCGCTGGAGCGGGATGACAATGTGGACTTTCTGCTGCTGGGCGACTTTGCCGATTCGCCGCGCGCCGAAGAGGCGGGCGACGGGGACATAGCCTGCGCGGCGGCGTGCGCCATAGTGCAGGCCAATCGGGAGGCGGGGCGCGAGCGCTTCTTCTATCTGCAGAGGCGGCGCGCGTTTAATGACCGCCATGACAGGTACATGGGGCGCGAACGCAAGCGCGGCGCACTGATGGCGCTGAACGCACTGCTGCTGGGGCTGGGCAATGAGTTCGACATGACCATATCGCGCGCGCCCTCGCGTGACTATTCATTCGTGATGACGCTGGACGCGGACACCCGCGTGCCGCCCGGCGCTATAAGGCGGCTCATAGGCACGCTGGGGCATCCGCTCAACCGCCGCTGTGAGGACGCGGGCGGCGCGCATGGCTATTCGGTGCTGCAGCCGCGCATGGAGCTGAGCCTTGGCGCGGTCAGGAACGGATTTGTGCGCATGATGGCGGGCGCGGGCGGCTTTGACGCATATCAGTCGTGCGTGAGCGAGGCGTATTGGGATGTGTCGGGCGAGGCCGCATACGCGGGCAAGGGCATATACGACCTGCGCGCGTTCGATGCTAGGCTGCGCGGCGCATTGCCCGATAACGCCATACTCAGCCATGACCTGCTGGAAGGCATGCTCACGGGCGCGGGCTATGTAAGCGACACGCCGCTATACGACGGCTTCCCGGCGACGCTTGGCAGCTATCTCAAGCGATTGCACCGCTGGACGCGCGGCGATTGGCAGCTGATGCGCTATCTGGGCAGAGAAGTGTCGGGCGGCGATGGCGCGCCCGTGCGCAACCCTCTGCGCGCGTTCGACAGGTGGAAGGTGTTTTCCAACATGTTTCGCTCGCTGGCATCGCCTGTGGGCTTGGGCATTGCGATAGTGGGACTGTACGCGGGCAGCGTGCCGGCGCTGGCGCTGGGCGCTATGCCGCTGATTGCGCCTGCACTGATTGGCAGATGGTCGTGGCAGAACTGGCAGCGCGCGGCGCTGCGACTGGCGCTGTGGCCGGCAGAGGCCGCGTGCCTTGCCGATGCGATAGGCAGGACGATATACCGCGTGTACGCCAGCGGACGCAACATGCTGGAGTGGGTAACGTCCGCCGATGCCGAAGCGCAGCGCGGCGCGGGACATTCGCGCGAGAGCTGGGTGTGCGCGGCGCTGTGCCTGCCGGGGATGCTGCAGCCCGTCGCGTTCGTGCCTGCGCTCATGCTGGCGGGGGCGTTCGCCATAGCGCCGCTGTGGACGGAACGTCTGGAGCGCGGATACGAAAGCCCGCGTCCCGCGCGCGGCGAGGAGAGGTATCTGAGCGAGCTGGCGCGCGACACATGGCGCTACTTTGCGGACAATGTGCCGGGCAGCGGCCTGCCGCCGGACAACGTACAGCTGGAGCCGCCGCTGGGCGCGAGCATGCGCACCTCGCCCACCAATATAGGGCTGTACATGGCGTCATGCGTGGCGGCGCGTGAGCTGGACATCATAGGCGACGATGAACTGCTCACGCGGCTGGGGCGCACGGCGCGCAGTCTGGAGAAGATGGACAAGTGGCGCGGCCACATATACAACTGGGTGGACATACAGACGCTTAAGCCGCTAAGACCGCTCTACGTATCGACCGTGGACAGCGGCAATCTGCTGGGCTGCCTGTATCTATGCGTCGAAGCGCTGGAGCGCATTTGCGCGGATGAAAGCGCGGAGAAGTGTCATGCACATTGTGCAGGCGCTGTAAATGGCATAAATGGCGCGCGCCTTGCAGGAATGTGTGGGCCAAATGAGCTTTGCGCAAGTTATGCTCGTGTTGGCTCAGACGGAGGTGCGTCCATCGGAGCAACACAGTGTGCGGTCGAATCAGCATCGCATGCGACAAGACAAAGCGGCACACATGCAAGCGCAACCGCCGAAGCAGGATGTGCGGCGTGCGAATTCGCATCGCATACGCCAAGACAGGGCAGCACAAGCACGACCGCCGATGCGCCCATTGCATCTACGCAAAGCCCTGAAGCCCGCGCTATTGCAGGCGCAAATTCAACCAGCGATGCGAATCTGTCGCGCGCTCAGCGCGCCGCAAGGCTCCTTAAGCGCATACAGGCGCTCATAGACGGCATGGACTTTGCCGTGCTGTATGACGATGTGCGCGAGCTGTTCCACATAGGCGTAAACACCGAAAAGGGCGAGCTGAGCCGCTCGTATTACGATCTGCTGGGCAGCGAGGCGCGCCTTGCCAGCTTTGCGGCCATGATGAAGGGCGATGTGCCGCCCAGGCACTTCGGCAGGCTGGGGCGCGCGTGCGTGCGCGCGGGCGGCAAGGCGGCGCTGGTTAGCTGGAGCGGCACCATGTTTGAATACTTCATGCCGCAGCTGCTTATGGATACGCCGCGCGGCTCGCTGCTGCACGATGCGCTGTCGGGCGCGCTGGGCGAGCAGATGGCGCGCGACCCCGATATGCCGTGGGGCGTGTCGGAATCGGGGTATTACGGCTTTGACGCGCAGCTCAACTATCAGTACCGCGCCTTTGGCATGCCGGCGCTGGCGCTCTCTGGCGGCGATGCGGGCGTGATAGCGCCGTATGCCGCCGAGATGACGGCGTGGTTTGCGCCGCACGAGGCGGTGGCCGATCTGCGCCGCATGCAGGAGATGGGCTTTCGCGGCGACATGGGCTTTTATGAGGCCGTGGACATGGAGCCGGGCAGACTGCCTGACGGCGCGCGCCTGCGCGTGGTCAAGAGCTACATGGCGCATCACAAGGGCATGGCGCTGCTGGGCATGGCCAATGCGCTCACCGGCTGCGCCATAGTCAAGATGTTCATGAACAGACCTCAGGCGCGCGCGCTGTCGCTGCTGCTGGAGGAGCGCCCGGCGAAAAAGGCTTCGCCCATGCCCGCGCAGCCGCGCATGCGTGAAGCGCATCGCCCGGGAGCGTGGACGCGGCGCGCATCGCGCAGCGCCTGCCCGCCCGATGTGCTGCTGCTGGGCGGCCCCGATGCCTGCGCGCTGGTCACGGCGGACGGCAGGGGCTACTATGAGTGCGCGGGCAGCATGATGAACCGCTGGAGGAGCGAGCTGTTTGGCCCATGGTACGGACTGCGCGCATGGGTGCGCGTGGAAGATGAGCTGTTTGAACTCACGCAGGGGCGCGCCACATTCGAGCCGGGCGCGGCACGCTGGACGCTGCGCACGCCGCAGGGCGACATGGAGCTGGAGATGTGCCTGTCGCCCGAAGATGGCGCGTTCATGGCGCGCGCCGCGATAGACAACGCCGCATCGCACGCGGTTGAAGCTGAGATAACGTTCTGCTTTGAGGTGTCGCTGCGCGCGCAGGCAGACGATGAAGCACATCCTGCCTTCGGAGATTTGTTCATAACCGGCGACAGCCCCGCGCCGGGGGCGCTGCTGTTTAAAAGGCGCAGGCGCGAACCGGGCGCGGATGAACCCATGCTCATGGCGGCGCTGAATGCGCCCGGCGATGCCGTGCTGTCCTGCGCATCGGGCAGGCGCGACATGTTTGGCCGGAATGCGGAGAGCGAAGTGCCGGAGGGACTTTTAAGGCCGCTGCCCGGTGCGGAGGGCCGCGCGCTGGAGCCCTGTGCGTCGCTAAGGGCGCGGTTCACACTGCCCGCGCACGAGCGGCGCAGCGCGCACCTTGTGGTGTGCGCGCCCGGAAGCAGTGCGCGAGCCGCTGACATGCTGGAGAAGAATGCGGCCAGCGACGCATACGAGCGCGCCGCAGAGCTAAGCCGTCTGCGTGCCCGCGCACAGCTGGAGTATCTGGGCATCGATCAGGCGGGCTTCTTTGCCTGCATGCGCGCGGCGGCATACATGGTCTTTGAGGATGCGCCGCGCGCCGTTCAGGGCGAAATCATGCCGGACAGGCGCGAACTGTGGCGGCTGGGCATATCGGGCGATTTGCCCATAATGCTAGCTTCGCTGGATGAGGGCAGCGAACGCACGGCGCGTCAGGTCATGCGCGCGCACGGCGCACTGGAGGCGCTGGGCATGCAGTGCGATCTGGTCATGCTGTGTAATGGCGCGGACGGATACCGGGGCGGCATGCTGGACGGAATGCGCGCTCTGGCGCATGCGCAGGGCGATGGCCACGTGCATGTGCTGGACGGGCGCGATGTGGATGAAGGCATGCGCGAGCTGCTGCGCGGCATGGCGGCGGTGAGCCTGAGCGGCGCAAGGTCGTTTGCAGCGCAGATGGATGAGATGACCACCGCACAGCCCGACGGTGGTGCGGGAGTATGGCCTGAGCCTGAGCGTGAATATGCACATGCAAGCCCTGAGCATCAGGAGCTTGCGCTGAAAAACGGCTGGGGCGGCTTTGACAGTCAGTATGGCTATGTGATGGAACTGAACGAGCGGGGCGATACGCCCGCGCCCTGGGTCAACATATTGGCAAATGAAAGCTTCGGCATGGTGGTCAGCGAGGAGGGCGGCGGCTTCATTTGGCAGGGCAACAGCCGCGAGGGCAGGCTCACGCGCTGGCGCGGCGATGTGCTTGATGTGGGCTGCGAGCAGATACTCTATCTGCGCGACGAGAGGACGGGGCAGTTTCGCTCGCTCACGCCCGCGCCCTGCGGCGAACTGCCCATGCACGTGCGCCATGCGCCGGGCGAGAGCAGCTTTTCAGGCTGTGCGCTGGGCATTGAGTATGAGCTGAAGCTCTGCTGCGACGCTGAGCTTCCCGTAATGTACATGTGCGTGAACATGCACAGCGCGGACGGCTGCGCGCACGATGTGTCGCTGACCGGCTTTGTGGATTGGGTAATGGGCAATGCGCCGTCGCGTCTCACGCGCGCATTTGCGCGGCAGGACATGGCGCTGTGCGCGGGCGATATGCTGGGCGTGGGGTTTGCGGCGTTTGTCGATGAGGGCGCGGAGGTGTGCGTGAACATGCTGGAGTTCATGGGCGCACATGGCGACAGGACACGCCCCTGCGCCCTGCTAAGGCAGAAGCTGCGCGCGGAAAATGAGCCGAATGCAGGCTCGCCCTGCGGAGCGCTGAGGCTGCGCGTCGGGCTCAAGGAGAGCGGCAATGAGCAACATGCGTTTGCGATAGGCTGGGCGGCTTCGCCCGATGAAGCGCGCATGCGGCTGAGCGAACTGCGCGCGTGGGGCATAGGCGCGCGCATGGCGCTGGCGCAGCAGCGCTGGCAGACTAGGCTGGGCGCGCTGAGGTTTGATACGCCCTGCCGCGCGCTGGACTGCATGGTCAATGCATGGCTGCCGTATCAGACGCAGGTATCGCGGCTGTGGGCGCGCACGGGCTACTATCAGCCGGGCGGCGCATATGGCTTTCGCGACCAGCTTCAGGACGTGCTGTCCATACTGGACACCGACCCCGACCAGGCGCGCGAACACATACTGCGCTGCGCCGGGCATCAGTTCGCATCGGGCGACGTGCAGCACTGGTGGCATGAGCCGTATCGCGGCGTGCGCACGCGCATAACAGACGACATGCTGTTCCTGCCGTATGTCGCCGCCATATACATAAGGCATACCGGCGATGCAGCCATACTTGATGAATATGTCGCTTATCTGCGCGACGTGGAAATACCCGAGGGCAGGGAGGACATCTATTGCGAATGCGAACCGGCAACCGAGCGCGGCACGCTGCGCGAGCACTGCCTGCGCGCCATAGACCGCGTGACTTTCGGCGCGCATGGACTGCCGCTGATGGGCGCGGGCGATTGGAACGACGGCATGAACCGCGTGGGCGTGCAGGGCAGGGGCGAGAGCATGTGGCTGGGCATGTTCATGTGCGAGGTGCTGCGCGAGTTTGCGCCGCTTTCGGGGCGGGAAGAAGAACTGATGGCCGGGCGCACGCGCATAATGTCGGCGCTGGAGCGGCACGGCTGGGACGGCAGATGGTATCGCCGCGCATATTACGACGATGGCACGCCGCTGGGCAGCGCCGAGGGCGACGAATGCCGCATAGACATACTGTCGCAGGCATGGGCGGCGCTGGCCGGGCTGGACGAGGCGCGCGTGGCGAGCGCGCTGGACGCGGCATGGGAGCTGCTCGTGGACGAGGACAATGGCATAGTGCGCCTGCTGATGCCGCCGTTTGACGAGGGAGCGCAGCAGCCCGGCTACATCAAGGGCTATCTGCCCGGCGTGCGCGAAAACGGCGGGCAGTACACTCATGCTGCGGCGTGGTTCATTATGGCGCTGGCCAAGACCGGGCGCATCGAGCGCGCATGGCAGGTGCTTGACATGCTGCTGCCGCCCAATCACTCGCGCGACAGGGAGAGCGCGGCGCGCTACGCAGTCGAGCCGTATGTGCTGGCCGCCGACGTATACGGCGCGCCGCCACACGAGGGGCGCGGCGGCTGGACATGGTATACCGGCTCTGCGGCATGGCTGACGATAGCCATACGCGAAAGCCTGCTGGGACTGCATGTGCGCGCGGGCAGGCTGAGCTTCAAGCCGCGCGTGCCGCCCGAGTGGAAGCGGGTGAAGGTTGCATATACATGGGGCAGTGCGCGCTATGAGATAACCGCCAGCCGGGATTGCCTGCGCGCAGCGCCCGGGGATGAAGTGTCGGAGGGCTGGATAACGCTGGTAGACGACGGCAGGGTGCATGAGATAAGCGTGCCGCTGGAGTGATGGGATGCGTGGGAAATATGCATGCTGATGTCAATCGCGATGCGGCATGGTGCGTAAGATAAGCTTGCCGCTGGAGTTATCAGATAAGTGTGCATGTGATATATGCAGACTAAAGACAGGCGGGATGCGGCAGTGTACGTGCGATAACCGTTCTGGTATAGTTATGCTGTGTGCGTTCGTGAGCGGTTGCAGGATGTGGATAACTGCGATATGGCAACATACATAAGATGATGGCACCGATATGTTGATGCCGGATGCGGTTATGCGCGATATGTGGATAACTGCTGTACATATGACGAATGCTCTCTGTGAGCATGCGGGAATTACTCCCCGCGCGCATAGTGACATAGCGCATCAGCAACAGCGCCTGCACCCGCCGTCAAGCCGCTCCCCACACGCATAATGAAATAGATAAAACCTCGCCGCCTGCTCAAAGTCATGAGCGGGCGGCGAGGTGTGTTTGCGCTATTGCACTGTGCATATGCGGCAACGCACTTATCTGTGCGCGCAGGGGATGACGTGTCATCCCTCCCGGCGCGCGAGCGGGAACATGTGTGGATGCCGATGCGGCGGCATGAAATGCCCATCGGCGCGCAGGCGGACATCACCGGGGTAGCGCCTGACAGGAGGCATAGGAGCTATTTCTTCCAGCGGGCGGGAATGGGTGTGGATGCCGATGCGGCGGCATGAAATGCCCATCGGCGCGCAGGCGGACATCACCGGGGCAGCACCTGACAGGAGGCATAGGAGCTATTCCTTCCAGCGGGCGGGAACAGGTGTGGATGCCGATATGGCGGCATGGGCTGTACACACCTCAGCGCACGGGCGGACGGCGCGCCAGCCTTGCATCGCATATTCGTGATAAGGGAACACCTCAGCGCGCGGTGGACGGAACACTACGCCGTGTGAGCAGGGCGGGAACAGAGGGGCTTTTATCCAATGCTTCGCAAGGCTTGCGAGGATGGGCGCTGAGCTTATGCCATTCAAGCTCAGCTCTGCTTCGCGCAGCTCAATCAGCGCGCCTTGAGCGAATGGCGCATGGAGTTCCAGCCGATTATGACCGTCCACACGTAGGCGCAGGTCTTGGGTATCATCAGCATGCCTATCAGCGGGTACGCATCGGCGAACAGCACCACCGGTATGTAGAAGGCGAAGCTCAGCACTATCGTCAGCCACATGAAGCGGAACTCGCGGTCGCCGCGCTCGCGCGCCGAGCGGTAGAACAGCACGATTATAAGTATGCCAAGCGCCGCAAACGGTATGTTGCGCAGCACGCCCCAGAGCAGCGGCGCGTCGGGCGAGGTCCAGGCGTTCTGCGGCATCAGGCACAGCACTATGCGCGCCAAAGAGAGCAGGTACACCGCCGCCGTCACGCCGCGCTGGCCGCGCACGTCATAGCGCAGCCGCCATACGTAGTAGAGCAGCACGTAGAACACCGTCATGGTTATCGAGGTTATGAACTTGCCCGTGCCAAGCGCTACCACCTGGGATTCCAGCCCCGTGGTCAAAAGCGCATAGGCGCGCGGCACAAGGTGAAATGCGTCGCCCGCGCCCAGCGTGACCGCCATTATGCCAAACAGCAGGTACTGAGCGTTGCCGCGCGCCCGGCGTATCATGTCTATGCCCAGCGCGATGACGGTCACAAGGTATACGGCGTCAAACGATGTCTCCATTATTGCCTGCATGGATATCTCTCCTTTTTTGTTTGTGAACTGTGTTCACTTTGAGCTTGCGATAAGCCCGCCGGATCGGGCGGGCGTGCGCATTGCGCGCCATGAGTGTGTGGGGCAAGCCGGTTTCAGTAGAGCATGCGGCGCACTACTTTAAGCAGCGTGGGGCAGCTGGCGCAGTCGCAGCGCAGCATGGCCGTGAGACTGTCCATGACGAACGCCACAAACTGCTCGCGCGTGAGATCGTCGCCGAATGCGTCTGCGCGCACGCGCTCATCGGCGCTAAGCTCGCGCTCCAGCACGCGGCGTATCTCGCTTATCATGTCGTTCATGGCCTGCCTGCCGGTATCGCGGCCACTGCCTGTAAACATGCGCGCATGCGCCGTGAACAGCGCCGGGTATTCGTCCGAGCCGCGCAGCGCGCCTTCGTACAGCCGCTCCAGCGCGCCGATAAAGTCGCCGCGCGGCTGGTCGGGCGCGGGCGGCAGTATGCCGCGCCATATCTCGCCCACCACCGCCGCCATGAGCGCGCTCTTGGACGGAAAGTAGTTGTACAGCGAGCCTACCGCCACGCCGCAGCGCGCCGCCAGGCCGCGCATGTCCAGCGCCGTAAGTCCGCTCTCGCGCGCCATCTCAAGCGCCGAAGAAAGTATCTGCTCCCGCGATGTAACGATGGTATTCATTTCGCGACCTCCATAGTGAACAATGTTCATTATAGACCATAGGCGCGCAACTGTCAACTGCGGCATGTGTAAATTCTTATGGATACGTGCAAATACACATCGGCTGACGCGGCGCGCCTTGCGCGGTCGGGCTGCGCGTGATACAATTATCGGGACATGATGTACCGCGCCGTGGGCAGGAGCGCGTCCGGGCAAAACGCGCCCGGCGTGCATGTGCATGCAAAAGAAAGCATCTGCGTGAATGGGCGTGTGGCATGGCCGTGCATGTGCGCCTGAATGCCGCTGCGTTGTCGCGTGTGACGTAACGCCGCTGCGCGGCCGTGCATGTGCGCCTGAGCGCATGCGCGCGTCGCCTTGTCTGTGCGGCAGGGCGCCGCGGATGATGGCCGCACCGCTCTAAGGCGCGCTGGCCGTCAGCAGGCGGCAATGCGCGCGGGATGCGAAATTGTACGCGGGCTGTGACATATACCGGTGCGCTGCTTATGCGGCGCTTGAATGCTTAAAAGGAGGACGCGGGCGACATGGATATGAAGGTATCGGACATGCTGGAGATGCAGCGCAGATTGCAGGAGCGCTATGCGGGCGTATGGGCCAAGCTCACGCCCGAACAGGGCGCGCATCAGCTGCTCTGGGCGATATGCGAGATGGGCGAAGTGGCCGACATAATCAAGAAGAAGGCCTCCGGCGAGATAATGAGCGAAGGCCCGGTGCGCGAGGCGTTCAAGGAAGAACTGGCCGACGTACTCATGTATCTGGGCGACATAATGCTTTGCTATGGAATAAGCGCGGACGAGATGTCGCGTGCCTATATGGATAAGCACGAGTACAACATGCGCCGCCGCTATGAGGGCGTGGCGCATTACGAGAAGGACGGAGAATGATGAGCGATACGCAGCAGGATGCGCGCTTTTTGCCGGTAACGGCGCAGGAGATGCGCGCGCGCGGCTGGGATGAAGCGGACTTTGTGTACGTTTCGGGCGATGCCTATGTCGATCACCCCTCGTTCGGGCATGCGATAATTTGCCGCGTGCTGGAGAGCGCGGGCTATCGCGTGGCCATGATAAGCCAGCCCGACTGGCAAAGCGAGGAGGACTTCAAGCGCTTTGGCGCGCCGAGACTGGGCTTTATGGTCAGCGCCGGCAACATAGACTCCATGGTCAACCACTACACCGTGGCCAAGCGGCCGCGCGACAGGGACAGCTACTCGCCGGGCGGCGAGCCGGATCATCGCCCGGACAGAGCCACGATAGTCTACTGCAACATGATACGCCGCGCCTATCCGCATGTGCCAATAGTCATAGGCGGCGTGGAAGCGTCGCTGAGAAGGTTTGCGCACTATGACTACTGGGATGACCGCGTGCGCAATTCGATACTGGTAGATTCGGGCGCGGACATACTCAGCTACGGCATGGGCGAAAGGTGCATACTGGAGATAGCCCGCGCGCTGGAGGACGGCGCGCTGGATCGCCGCGCCATACGCGGCACGTGCCGCATGATGCGCGACATACCCAAGGGCTATATAGAGCTGCCCGGCGTGGACGAGGTGCGCTCGGACAAGCGCGCCTATTGCGAGATGTACAACCTCTGCGCGCGCGAGCAGGACCCCGTGCGCGGGCGCGGACTGGCGCAGCGCCATGGAGACCGCTATCTGGTGGCGCATCCGCCGCAGATGCCGCTGTCCACAAAGGAGCTGGATCGCACCTTTGCGCTGCCGTTTACGCGCAGATGGCATCCCATGTACGACGCAAAGGGCGGCATCCCCGCGCTGGACGAGGTGAAGTTTTCGATAATGGCCACGCGCGGCTGCTTTGGCTCGTGCAGCTTCTGCGCGCTGACCTTTCATCAGGGGCGCATAGTCACCGCGCGCAGCCACGAATCGGTGCTGGATGAGGCGCGCGCGCTCACTCGTATGCCCGACTTCAAGGGCTATATACACGACGTGGGCGGCCCGACCGCCAACTTCCGCCGCCCGGCCTGCCCCAAACAGCTAAAGAGCGGCACATGTCCTGAAAGACAGTGCCTGTTCCCGGACATATGCAAGGCGGCGCAGCCCGATCACTCGGAGTTTGTAAAGCTCCTGCGCGATATGCGCGCCATACCCGGCATAAAGAAGGTGTTCATACGCTCGGGACTGCGCTATGACTGGATGCTCAAGGACAGGGATGGCACATTTCTGCGCGAACTGGTCGAGCATCACGTCAGCGGGCAGCTCAAGGTAGCGCCCGAACACGTCAGCCCGCGCGTGCTGGCCATGATGGGCAAGCCCGGCCAGCCGGTGTTTGAGGAGTTTGCGCGTCGCTATGCGGAGCTGAACCGGCGCATGGGCAAGAAGCAGTATCTGGTGTGCTACTTCATGAGCTCGCATCCTGGCAGCGAGCTGAGCGACGCGGTGCGCCTGGCCGAGTTCCTGCGCGACAGCGACATACGCCCCGAACAGGTGCAGGACTTCTATCCCACGCCCGGCACGCTCAGCACAGCCATGTACTATACCGGGCTGGACCCGCGCACAATGAAGCCAGTATACGTGCCGCGCTCGCCGCACGAGAAGGCCATGCAGCGCGCGCTGATGCAGTACAGCGTGCCGGGCAACGCCGACCTTGTGCGTCAGGCGCTGAGGCTGGCGGGGCGCGAGAATTTGATAGGGTATGACAGGAAGTGTCTGGTTCGCCCGGCATCGCCGCACTCATACGGCAGGGGCAGGGACGAGCGCGGCGCAAGGGACACCCCGTCCGACCAGCGCAGGGATGAGCGCGGCGCAAGGGGCACACCGTCCGACCGCCGCAGGGATGAGCGCGGCGCAAGGGGCAACCCGTCCGACCGCCGCAGGGATGAGCGCGGCGCAAGGGGCAACCCGTCCGACCGCCGCAGGGATGAGCGCGGCGCAAGGGGCAACCCGTCCGACCGCCGCAGGGACGAGCGCGGCAGGGGCGCGCCCGGCGGGCGCAGAGGACGCTAAGACAGAGGAGATTCGGCACAGACTGCCGATATATGGAGGAAAGTATGGCACATGTGATAACCGTTGAACTGCCCAATGACACGCTGACGCTCAGCGCCGGTGAAGGCGAGCGCCTGTACGACGTTATAGCCGGAGCAGGCATACAATTCGACGCGCCCTGCGGCGGACGCTGCTTCTGCGGCAAGTGCCGCGCCATAATGCACGATGCGCGCGGAGAGCTTATACCCGGCATGGGCGAGGAGGAGGCGCGCTTCTTCACCGAGGACGAGCGCGCTCAGGGCTGGCGGCTGATATGCGCGGTGGACGTGCATTGCGACATAATGCTGAAGCTGGGCGCACGCGGCGCGCAGATAATGGCGGATTCGGCGCAGATAGGCATGGAGAGCGTAGCGCCCGCCGTGACTTCGCGCGTTATAGAGCTGAGCCAGCCCTCGCTGGACGATCCGCGCAGCGACCTTGACAGGCTCAAGGCCGGGGCGGATGTGCGCCTGTCGCTGGACATGATGCGCCGCCTGCCGTTTGCGCTGCGCGAATGCGGCTTTAAGCCAGAGGTGGTCGCGCTGCGCGACAAGGCGCTGTACATAGGCGCGCCCGGCAATGGGCTGTACGGCGTGGCCGTGGACGTGGGTACGACCACGATGGTTGCCTACCTTATGAACCTTGAGGATGGCAGCGTCGTAGATGTGGACAGCGCGCTCAACCCCCAGCGAGTTTACGGCGGCGACGTGATATCGCGCAGCGACTTCGCCTCGCAGTCGGAGGAGAACGGGCGCAAGATGCAGCAGCTGGTCGTCGATAAGCTGGACGGCATGATATGCGGCATGGCGCGGCGCAAGGGCATAGACGCGGGGCGCATATTCCACATAGTGCTGGTGGGCAATACCACGATGATGCACATGCTGGCGGGGCTTACCACGCGCAACATATCGGTATCGCCGTTCATACCGGCTGTGACCGAGGAAATTACGCTGCCCGCGCGCGAAGTGGGCTTTACGCTTGCAAATGCCATGGCGACGGTAGGGCCGTGCGTGGCGGGCTATGTGGGCGCGGACACCGTGGCCTGCGTGCTGGACTGCGGCATGGACAGGTCGGACGAGCTGTGTCTGATGGTGGACATAGGCACTAACGGCGAGATAGCGCTGGGCGATAAGAACGGCATAATCTGCTGCTCGACTGCTGCCGGGCCTGCGCTGGAGGGCGCGCACATAAAGTGCGGCATGGGCGGTGTGACCGGCGCGATATCGCGAGTCAATCTGTCGGATGGCGTGGACATAGGCGTGATAGGCGGCGGCGAGGCGCAGGGCATATGCGGCTCGGGTCTGGTGGACGCGATAGCGGGCATGCTGGACAGGGGCTACATAGACGAGATGGGCGGAATGGACGAGGACGAGATGGGCGAGCTGGCGGGCGAGGACGCGGGCCGGCCGGCGCTTATGCTCACAGACAGCGTGATGATAACCCAGCGCGACGTGCGCGAGGTGCAGCTGGCCAAGGCCGCCATAGCCGCGGGCATACAGACGCTGATAGCCCAGCGCGGCTGCGCGATAGGCGACATAGGCGCGCTATACATAGCGGGCGGCTTCGGCAACTACATAGACCGCGAGCGCGCGGCGCGCATAGGACTGCTGCCCCGCGAACTGCTCACGCGCATGAAGCCGGTGGGCAACGCGGCGGGCGCGGGCGCAAAGCGCATGCTGATGTCGCGCGCCGAGCTGGACAGGGCTTCGGATATAGCGCGCAACATGGAGTATCTGGAGCTGTCGGCGCGCACTGACTTCCAGGACTTGTTTGTGGATGGCATGTGCTTTGAGTGATGCGGCGCTTCCGCTGGAATGGAGTGGAAATGGTGCGTGCGGCATGTGCAGGGCCGTTGGACGGCAGGACTTAATGCAATCCGTGCATAGCTATGGAATGACGCGGATACGTTAGGCGCAGGGTCATATCAGAATAGGGCCGTTGCGCGGCTCGCACATGGCTGCGGAACAAAGCGGCTTACTTGCCGCCCGGAGAGCGCTATGCTCATGCCGGGCGGCGCTTTTGTTATTCAAGGAAAGCCGGGTGAGCTTTGCTGGCAAAGTGCGGCGATTTGGCGATATGACTGTGCTTTATGATGCGTGCAATCCATATGCCGCCGTTTCTATGCTTGGAAAGCGATGATGTGCTTTTTCACATTAATCGCTTCAGGCAAACCGTGAACGACCTTCTCTGCACGTCGAGATGCCTGCGCCGCGCATCGTGCTATGGTGTGAAAATGCACGCGGTGGTGAAAAATTGCGCCTAAGTTACTCCTGCATATCCGCGCTGTGGGATAATGCACGCGGATGAACTGCTGAAATGTGCGGGCAATGATTAGCACGTTTCTGGCAGCGCTCAAACGCATTCGCAAGCATGACGTAAGGCAGGGAATTGCGACCATTCGCGCTGCGTCTTATGCGCAAAACAGTCTCCCTCAGCGCAAGCTATGTCACTCTTGGCGCGGAATGCGCGTTAGGAAAGGCCGTTAAAACCGCTAACCTTCCTCAAACAGTCAGAGAAAGCCATGCTAACAGGCAGGGCGTATCATCTTCCTTGCAACAAGAGAAAGGGAGAGATGATATGAAGAAGATCGTTTCCATCATTCTGGCGTTTCTCACCGTGCTGACCATGGCAATGCCCGCCATGGCAGAGGAAGCGGATGCTGATGCGCCCAAGTACGTGTTTATGTTCATTGGCGACGGCATGGGCTCGCCGCAGATAAGCATGGCCGAGTACTACAAGGGAACCATGGAGAACCCCGACGCGGCCATACCCACGCCTTCGCGCATATCCTTCTCGGGCTTTGACTCGGTCGGCATTATGACCACCTACGACGCGACTTCGTTCTGTCCCGACTCGGCGTCCACTGCCACTTCTATGGCTTCGGGCAACAAGACGCTCTCCGGCGTTATCAACTACGACGTTGAGCTAAAGACCCCCTTCAAGCTGATAACCGAATACGCCAAGGAATCCGGCCGCAAGGTCGGCGTAGTCTCCAGCGTGTCGCTGGATCACGCCACTCCCGCCGCGTATTACTCCAAGGTCACCAATCGCGGCCAGTACTACGACATACTGGAGCAGGGCGTGACCGGCTCGACTCTGGACTTTCTGGGCGGCGGCGGAATGCTAGACCCCGATGGTGCCAAGTCCGAGAATGCGCACGGCAACATAGTTGACCTTGCCAAGGAGAACGGCTTCACCTACGCCAACACCGTGGAGGACATAAAGGCGCTCAACGCCGGCAGCGGCCGCGTGCTGGCTGCCGCCCCCGAGCTGGGCGGCTCTGAAGCCATGCAGTACGAGCTGGATCGCAAGGAAGGTCAGCTCAGCCTCAAGGACATGACCGATGCGGCCATAAATGTGCTGGACAACGACAACGGCTTCTTCCTGATGGTAGAGGGCGGCAAGATAGACTGGACCGGCCACGCCAACGATGCTGCCACCGAGATAAACGAGACGCTGGCCTTCTCCGATGCCGTGCAGTCCGCGATAGACTTCTACAACGAGCATCCCGATGATACGCTGATAATAGTAACCGGCGACCACGAGACCGGCGGTCTGACCATAGGCTTTGCTACTACCGCTTACGACACCCACCTGCAGTATCTGGCCAATCAGACCATGTCCTACGAGGCGTTTGACGGCGTGATTGCCGGGCTGCGCGATAAGGGCGCGTCCTTTGACGATGCCATGGCCGAGGTCGAGAAGGCGTTTGGCCTGACCACCGCCGAGGGCAAGGATCTGACGCTGACCGCTGAAGAAGTGGAGCGCCTTCAGGCTGCCTACGAGCTGAGCATGAAGCCCGCCGGCGAGCGCGAGCTGACCGAGAACGATGCGCTGATATACGGCGGCTACGAGCCCCTGTCCGTGACCTGCTGCCACATACTGAACAACCGCGCCGGCATTGCGTACACCTCCTACGCTCACACCGGCCTGCAGATTCCGGTATACGCTCAGGGCGTAGGCGCGGAGAACTTCATGGGCAGCTATGACAACACCGATATATTCAACAAGACCATGGCCATAATGGGTCTGGCCGCTTGAGAGGTGCAACGAACTGTAACGGACAGTAACTAAAACCTCTGCGTCCCCGAAATGGGAGATGTCGCGAAGCAGCTGAGGGGTTAAACCCGCTGCGATAAAGGCTACATTGCGTGTGCCGGGACAGCACTGCGCGATAGCCCCGATGCAAGCGCCGCTCGTCATAGAGTTGCCATCCGGTATTCAGGGGAACCAATCCGATGCTCACGCGCCACATCACCTTGCAGGCGAGACAGGGCTGGGTTACGGCAAGTTATTGCGGCGCTTGCGAGTGGAACTGTTATCGCGATAACTTAGGGCGGAACCTCATTGGCTCTGCTGAAAGATGAGCTGTCGCGCAAGCGACTAAGTGTTAGCTCTCCTGAAT
>JBMNUB010000045.1:0-24161 GCA_050946055.1 Candidatus Fimadaptatus sp.
CAGCCAGCGCGCGCATTATGCGCATGAGAGTATCGCATCGGGCGATGCTGTCATTGGCGAAAGCCACGTCAGCCAGCGCGCGCATTATGCGCATGAGAGTATCGCATCAGGCGATGCTGCCATCGCTGAACACTGCGTCAGTCAGCGCGCGCAGCTCCATGCAGGCAGCCTTTATGTCGGAGGAGGCGAATATGCCCGACACTATCGCCGCGCCCGCCAGCCCCATGCCGCGCAGCTGCGGCAGGTTGTCCGCATTTACGCCGCCTATCGCCACCACGGGTATGCTCACCGCGTCCACCACGGCGCGCATCTGTTCGGGCGATATGGGGCGTGCATCCGCCTTGGTGGATGTGCCGAAGGCCGCGCCGCAGCCCAGATAGTCGGCACCCGCCAGCTCGGCGGCGCGTGCCTGCTCGGGAGTGCGCGCGCTCACGCCCAGTATGAGTTGACTGCCCGCGCGCTGACGCACATCGCCCGCACTTATGTCGCTCTGTCCCACATGTATGCCGTCCGCGCCGCTTTCAAGGGCTATGTTCAGGCGGTCGTTGATTATCAGCGGCACGCCGTAGCTATGGCACAGGCGGCGCATCTCGATGGCCTCGCGCAGCATATCGTCATCGCTCATGTCCTTCTCGCGCAGCTGCACCAGCGTCGTGCCGCCGCTCAGCGCGGCCTCGACCTGTTCAAGCAGCGTGGCCCTGCCCGTCCACTTGCGGTCAGTCACCGCATACAGGCGCATGGTCTGCCTTGTCAATATCATAGTTTGCTCCTTCTTTAAGCATGCCGGGTGTGAGCATGCTCATCGCGTCTATCATGCGCATGCGAAACGCCGCGCTGCCCTCATCGGTGCGCAGTGCGCGCCGCGCCATCTCGCCGCACAGCCCCATGGCACAGGCGGCTGCAAGCGCGGCAGCCTGCGGCTCATCGGGCGAAACGGCGGCAAACGCGCCCGCGAGCGCGCTCATCTGACAGCCCGCGCCCGTTACCAGCCGCATCATGGGATCGCCGCTGTTTACGCGCAGCAGTGCGCGCCCGTCAGTCACTATGTCGGTTGCGCCGGTCATGAGCACTACCGCGCCCGTGCGCCGCGCCAGCGTCAAGGCGCGGTCAGCGCCATGCGCCATATCGCCCTTGGCGGCGTCCACGCCGTGTCCCGCATGCGCTGTATCCGTGCGGGAAACCTCGCCATATTCGCAATCATCGCCATTACATGCATGGGCTATATCGCACAGCGCGCTTATCTCGGAGGCATTGCCGCGTATTATTGAAGGCTTTACCTCGCTGAGCAAGCGCGCGGCGGCGTCCATGCGCATGCGAGAGCAGCCCACGCCCACGGGATCGAATACCACGGGCAGGCCCATCTGCACGGCTTCGCGCCCGGAGCGCAGCATGGCCTCTATGCGGCGGGGCGAGGGCGTGCCAAGGTTCAGCACCAGCGCGCGGCACATGCGCGTGACTTCGCGGCACTCGTCGGGATCATCGGCCATTATCGGCGATGCGCCGCAGGCCAGCAGCAGGTTGGCGCAGTCGTTGGCGGTAACATAATTGGTTATACAGTGAACGAGCGGCTTTTGCGCGCGTATCGCGCCAAGCAGGCCGGACAGCATATCTTCACTCCCATCAGCGCACAAAAAATCGGGGCGCCGCCCATATGCGACGCCCCGTAGTATGCAAGTAGCCATTACTCCCTACGGCGGCATTAACCGCATCAGGTCATAGGGTCGAAGGACTACCTTCCTCTCAGCCTGTCATGCCAGACTCCCCTGTAAACGGGTATCAGTATAGCATGCCCGGCGAAGTATGTCAATCGTGGGAGGGAAAAAAGTGAGGGGATGACTGTATGCATATGCAGAATGCGTTTGCTCCAAGACCTTCATAATAGTAGAAGCCTCAAGCAGACAATCAAACATAATATTAGACATGGGCTTGCTAGTGCCTGCGTAGGATTGAGACCGCTTAATCACATTCAGTGCAGACTTATGTAGTATATTTAAACAGCATACGCTGCCAAGTGCTGCTATGGCTATCATGTCCTTGACACTATATCTATAGCCGGCATAGTTCTTTGCAGTTTCCGATTCATCGCAGCATGACGTCGCGGCTCTTTGCATGCTTTGTATTATACAACTATTTCCCTCGTTAAAAATGTAAAGCTGATTTGCATAGTACGCATATGCGGAATGTATTTGCCAAAGCGAAGTCTTGTCTAAGCTGGCAAGCGTTGAGTATCGCTATGTGCGACATGGTCATGAATAACCGTACATTATTTCCCAGTGTCACAGCGCGCCCATTTGCACATGCTACCTTTGCAATAGCAGCGCGCCGCGGGCGCGCGGACTGAAGGCGGGTGAGCGCGTGAAGCGCATGAGCGGACTTATAGGTACGGCGGTGATAGTCGGTGGACGGCGCGCGGGCAGGGTCAGCGGCGTGGTGCTGGAGGATGGACGGCACATCGCGGGCGTGCTTGTCGAAGGCGCGCTGGGAGGCAGGTGCATGATGTCGCTCGGACAGATTCGCGTGATGGGCGATGTGTCGCTACAGTGCGCGGGCAAGGGCGCGCGTGCGGGCGGGTGCGAGCCGTTTTCACCGGGGCGCGCCATAACTACCGGCGGACAGCGTTTGGGGCGCGTCAGCGACTTGTTCATTGACGAGCGCACCGGGCGCGTGGACGCGATAGAGGTGTCGCGCGGCTACCTGGACGACCTCGTAAGCTCAAGGCTCATATGCTCCGAGTTCTCACTCAGGCCTCAGTCCGGCGATGCGGTGGTGGCCGACGTGCATACCGGGCGCGGCGGCTCTGCGCAGCAGGAAGGAGGAATGTGAACATGAATGGTTGGGCAAAGGGTATGCTGGTTGGCTCAGTGATGGGCGTGGCGGCCATGACCGCGCTGAGCGCGACTTCGCCGCGCACCGTGCGCAAGCTGGGCCGCGATGCCATGCGCATGAAGCAGGACATGACCCGCAAGCTGGACAAGCTCATGATGGGCAAGTGATGACGGCACGGGGCAGATAATAGCAGCGGACAGGGCCGCGCATGCATTGAGCTGCGCGGCTCTGCGCATTTGATATGAGCGCCGGGCAGGAATAGGCGTTGAGCGGCATGGGCGAGGTTTGGATTTGAGCGCTGCGGCGAGCATATGAGCGGCAATGATCGATTCGCTATGCGCCGGTGCGCCGCGCGGGAGGGCGGAATATGGACTGGATACGGGAACACAGGCGCGCGCTGCTGGCGGGCGCGGCGGCGCTTATGGCGGCGCTGCTGCTCAGAAGCGTGCTGGGCGCGCTGATAGGGCTGTGCGTGGGCGGCGCGGCGCTGGCGTTTGTGCTGCTGCCGCTGGTCAAGCTGCTGGAACGGCGCATGAAGCGCAGCACGGCCATATTTGCAGCGTTTGGCTGCGTGGCGGCGCTGCTCATGGGCGCGCTGATAATGCTTGCGCCCGTGATTGCGGAGCAGGCGCAGCGGCTCATGCGCTCGCTGCCCGCGCTCAGCGCCAGCATATCGGGCTTCACGCACAGGCTCAGCGCGGCCATATCCAGCCAGCTGGGCGGGGAAGCCGGTGCGCCCGCCGCCGGGCGGCTGTCGGCACAGCTGGAGCAGCTGCCTTCTCAGGTGGCCTCGGCGCTGGGCGCGCTGCTGGGCGGCACGGCGAACATGGCGGGCAGCATAGCCGACGGCGTGGGGCGCTTTTCGCTGATGCTGATACTCGGCTACTACTTCTTGAAGGATCGCGAGCGCATGCTGATGCAGCTGGAGCTTATGCTGCCCAGCTCACTGCGCGCCCGCACGATAGCGCTTTGCGGCGCGCTCCAGCGCGAGCTGAGCGGCTATGTGCGCGGTCAGCTGCTCATATCGCTGATAGTGGGCGCGATAACGGCGGTGGGGCTGGCGATACTGCGCGTGCCGTCGTTTCTGGTGCTGGGGCTGATAATGGCGGTGTTCAACCTGATACCGTACTTCGGCGCGTTGCTGGGCGCGATACCCATAGTGCTGCTCACGCTCAGCATGGGCTGGGTCAAGGTGCTGGAGGTGGGCATAATGCTGCTGGTGGCGCAGCAGATAGAGAACATGGTCATAGCGCCGCGCGTGACTGGCCGCACGACCGGGTTGCATCCTGTGGCGGTGATACTGGCGCTTACGGCGGGCGGGTATCTGGGCGGCGTTATGGGCATGGTGTTTGCGATACCGGGGGCGATTGTTTTGCGCGGAGTGGTTAGGGAGCTGGTCATGCGCGGCGATGCGCGCGAAGATGCGCTTATGAATATGGATGATGCGGGCGAGCATGCGCGCACGGGCGGCATCGCAAGGGCAAGCGTGCGCGGCGGCAGGCAGGAACGTTAGCGCCGTGCGCGAATATGTATAACATGCCGCTGTACGCTGTACATTGGAACGGCAGCCCCATATTGAATCCGGGGTCGATAGGCTGAGGCAAGGACGGCATAGTCAGGTTTATAACGCTGGAGCTGAACGGCGGGCTGGCCGATGTCTCGTATAAGCAGCCAAGGTATGACAAGGCGCGGGTGATGCACGATTACGAAAGCGAAGCTATGGCGTGCCGCGAGCGATTCACAGGCATGTTTTATTGAGAGTGCCGCGATTGCGGGCAACTGCATTTGCACGGCAAAGATGGCTGCGTGAATAGCCGAACATGAACTGCGCGCATAGCGGATAGACATAAGCGCGTTTGCGCGAGTCGTAATAAGAAACAATATGGGCGCGGAAAACACACACTTTGGCCATGCGTGTGGAATAAGCTGAATACATGAATACTGACATGCGGAATCGGGGCGATGGACATGCTGCACAACTTGGCGGTTTTGCTGGTGCTGGCGCTTATGAGCGGCCTGGGGATGGAATCATCTGAATCTGCGCTGACATATGCCGAAAGGCGGGCGGTGTTTTCGGAGCTGCTCCCATACCAGTATGGCGGGCTGTATGTGAATGGCGATGTGGTACACGTAAACGTGGTGAGCGGCAAGGAACATCTGGTGCCGCACGTGGACGATGCGGGCATAGTGTACCACGAAGTGGAATATACGCTGGCCGAGCTGAGAGCGCTGATGCAGGAAATTCAGCCGCTGATGGGCGAGTTCAGCATACAGACGCTGGCCGTGGACGAAGAGCTGAACAGAGTGGTTATGGAGCTGTATAAGGCCGGTGAAGATGACAAGCAGCGCCTGGCAGACTGGCTTGCGGAGCGTGGTGCAAACGACATGTGCAGCATATCGGAGACGGAAGATGAATTTGTGGTGCAATGATGCGGCAAAACGAAACACCGGCGGCCACGCGGCTGCCGGTATTTTGCTGCTCATAGTTTCAGTGCCTGAATGTCTTATTGCTTGCGCATATCCTTCTCGCGCAGCTCCACGCGGCGTATCTTGCCCGAGATGGTCTTGGGCAGGGTGTCCACGAACTCTATCACGCGCGGATACTTGTAGGGAGCGGTCACGCGCTTTACGTGATCCTGCAGCTCCTTGACAAGCGCGTCGCCCGCCTTGTCGTGATAGGGCTTGGTCAGCACTATCGTGGCCTTGACTATCTGGCCGCGCACAGGATCGGGTACGGCAGTTATGGCGCACTCCAGTACGGCGGGATGCTCCATCAGCGCGCTCTCGACCTCGAACGGCCCTATGCGATAGCCCGAAGACTTTATCACGTCGTCGGCGCGGCCCACGTACCAATAGTAGCCCCACTCATCGCGCCAGGCGAGGTCGCCGGTGCGGTATATGCCGTCGTGCCAGACCGAGCGGGTCATTTCTTCATCCTTGTAGTAGCCCATGAACATTCCGGGCGGGTTGGTCTCGCCGGTGCGCAGCACTATCTCGCCGACCTTGCCGGGGGCGCAGCTCTCGCCCTCGTCGTTTAGCAGATCCACGTCGAATATCGGCGAGGGCTTGCCCATCGAACCGGGGCATATCTTCATCCACGGGAAGGTGCAGAGCGTGGCCACAAGCTCGGTCTGACCGAAGCACTCGCGCATCTCCAGCCCGGTCAGCTCCTTCCACTTGTTGAACACCTCGGGGTTGAGCGGCTCGCCGGCGATGGAGCAGGCGTGCAGATTGCTCAGGTCGTAGCTCTTGACGTCCTCGTGTATCATGAAGCGGTATATCGTGGGCGGCGCGCAGAAGGTCGTAACCTTGTACTTGCTTATCACGTCCAGCAGCTCTGTGGGGTGGAAGCGGTCAAAGTCGTATACGAATATGGCGCTGCCGCCCAGCCATTGGCCGTACAGCTTGCCCCAGACGGACTTGGCCCAGCCGGTCTCGGACACGGTCAGGTGCAGGCCGCCCTCCTCAACGCGCAGCCAGTACACCGCCGTGATTATGTGGCCCAGCGGGTACTTGAAGTCGTGCTGAACCATCTTGGGCATGCCGGACGTGCCGGAGGTGAAGTAGAGCAGCATGGGGTCGGAGTTCTCGGGCAGGCGGCCGGGCGTAAAATCGCAGGAGGTGTGTGCCGCCAGTTCGTCAAAGCTCAGATAGCCGGGCTTGCAGCCGCGCACCATTATGCGCTTTTGGACGGTGGGGCAGTCGGGCATGGCCGCGTCTATGTGGTCGGATATGTCGCCGTCGTGGGTGGTGATTATCATCTTTACGCCCGCGCTGTTGCACCGATACACTATGTCCTTGGCCTGCAGCTGATTGGTGGCGGGTATGGCCACCGCGCCCAGCTTGTGCAGCGCCAGTATGCAGAACCAGAACTCATAGTGGCGCTTGAGTATCAGCATTACCTTGTCGCCAAAGCCTATGCCCTGCTCGCGCAGCATGTTGGCGGTGCGGTCGGATTCGCGGGCTATGTCGGCGAAGGTGAAGTCGCGCACTTCGCCCGAAGGATGCACCCACAGCAGCGCGCGGTCGTTGGGGCATTCGCGTCCCATGCGATCGACTATGTCGTAAGCAAAGTTGAAGCGCTCCGGCACCTTGAGCTTGAAGTTGCGCAGGAAATCCTCATAGGTGGAAAACTTGTAGCGGGAGACATATTCCTTATAAAGAGCGGTCATCTGCTTCACATCCTCTTACTTTATCACGACCGCTATGAAGCGGCAGTCCTTTTCCACGCCGTACATGGCATGCGGTATCGAAGAATCGTAGTATATCGAGTCGCCGGGGAACAGGAACACCTCGTTGCCGCCCAGGTCTATCTTGAGCGTACCCTCAAGCACGTAGTCAAACTCCTGTCCCTCATGCGAGTGGGTATCCTTGCCGTAGAGATTGTCGCCGTCGCAGGCCACGGTCACTATGAAAGGCTCGGACTTCTTGTCGCGGAAGTTGTAGGCCAGATGCTCGTAATGATAGGCCTCGCGGCGGTGGAACTCCAGCCCCTTGCCCTTGCGGGTCAGCTCATAGCCGCGCAGGCGCGGGCTTTCGCCGGTTAGCAGGTCGGATATGTCCACGCCCAAGGTCTCTGCGATGTTGAACAGGTGGGAGAACGAAAAGTCGCGCACGCCCTCCTCATACTCGCGGTATATCTCAGCGTCCACACCGGAGCGCTCGGCAACTTCCTCAATAGTCAGGCCGCAAATGTCGCGCAGATCGCGCAGGCGCATGGCGATTATCTGTATCCTGTCAGACATTTGAATATCCTCCTCATGCCAAAAATAAGAGCCGCCTCAAACTTATGAGGCGGCTCGGTAAGCCACGGTACCACTCAAATGACCCTTGATAAGGATCGCTCAACAGGACTCAATCAAGTCCCCGGCCGATAACGGGGCCTGCCGGACGCGCTTACTTCGTTGAGCGCGCGGCGCTATCGACGCACGGCCAATGTTTTCAGCCCATCTGCTCGGGAGGGATAACATCGCCGCTTGCAACACCGGCTCGCACCGACCGCCGGTTCTCTGTGCTTGCAGGAGCGCCAATGTCCTGTCTCCGTCAAAGCGTTTTTGTATGGCAAAAACTATACTACCGAACGCGGAATTTGTCAAATGCCTTTTTGTTAATACTTGGCGACCATATGCCGGGCGCGCTCGTTCAGCTCGGCGACGAAGTCCTCGCCTATCAGCGCATAGCCGCGCTCGGGCGCGTCCTCGGGCAGCGCGGCCAGCCAGTCCTGCGCGGCCTCGTAGTCGGACATAGATGTGTGCAGCACCTCGCTGCGCTGCGTGTTCAGCCCCTCGCACCAGGTCACTTCCACGTACATGTCGTAGAGGGTCTCAAGCTCGATGCCGCCCAGATGGCCCACGGCGCGTAGGTCAATGAGCGTGTCGTGGGAGTACACTATGCCGATGGGGACTTCGCCCGAGTCAGGGGCGTGCAGCGTCACGGGCTCGTTGTACCAGCCTCTGCTCACGAGTGTCGCCTGCATCGCCTCGCTGTAGTGCACCTCTATCGCGACGTCACGCAGCTCGGTGCCGGCCTTGTTGCAAAGCGTCAGCATGAACATGAGCCGCGCCAGACTCGGCGGGTTCGGCTCGGAGTCCGGGCTTTCGACTATGTAAAACTGTATGTCGAACGTCTCCGAGTCGGCACAGGCGATGGCCTCGTCCGCGTGCTCCGCGGCAAATGTGTCCGCGTTTGCTAGGGCAACGCTCGTCTCGTCAGCGGCGGGCTCGGCGGAACCGGCCAGTGCCGCTGTGCAGACCATGATGCCAATGAGCAAGGCAATAAGTACTCTCAAACCGCGCATGTTCATCAACACACACTCCTTATTAATTGCCATTTAGTCATTCCAATCTTCATAATAAGTGGGAAGATAGTTTTTCCATTGATATACGGCCTTGTTTTCTATCCATGTAATCAGGCCGGCGTGCGGGGCATGCTCATACTTTGCGCATTTCTTGTAGTCTCGAGTATAAGAATGTGTCATTCCGATTGAGTCAGTATAATATCCGTATTCGTGCAAGTATGTTTCGCGCGATACAACGGATGCACGTGTATGATAACCAAGAGAGCTACCGTTATTGTAATATACCTGGCCGGACTCTGTAACGTAGCGATATGAATACTGGGTTTTCGCGCTTGCTTCTCTTTCTTCATTTGGCTCATATCCACCAATAACGCTATATGTGAAACTTAATATCGAGCCAACGGATTTGACTTCTCCTAAAAGAGTCGAAATGGTGGCAGAAAAAATGGAACGCCATACACCACCTTTCTTATTGTGAGTAAAAATGCCGGAGTTATCATATGTGATCTTGCTATCTGGAATCGCCAACCGCTGCAGCAGCACGGGTGTTTCCTATAATGAGTTCATCTTCACGTACGCAATTCCTAAAATAGCGGGCAAGTAAAGCATCTATATCAATGATGTTTTGCTCGACTATAGCCTTTTTTATGCGTGCGCTTGCTTCGTCAGTTAGTATTCCAGCTTCCTCTTCAGAGGTAAAGACACGATGGTTGATTATCTGGCGCGTTGAGTGTGCCCCATCAGCCGTTGCTATGGGTGTTATCATTGTTGCACAAAGCAAAATGGAAATGAAAAGAGCCAACCGTTTTATAAGTACGCATTGCTATTCCTCCTCGTCGTTGAATTTGTAAATTACCTGCTACTCAATCGAACAATTACATTATAAAACAAAGCTGTCAAAATATCAACAATAAATTGGCGAAAACAAAAATGAATAAAACGAAATTTAACTTATTGCACGGCGCATCGGGTACCTGCGGGAGGATGCTGTTATGCAACTTGCGCCTTGCGCTTTGCGGCTCATTTTGCTATAATGACAAGGGAAAATTGCAGCGAAGGAGCAAGCTGATATGCAGAAAATAGCTATGAAGACGCCTCTTGTTGAGATGGACGGCGACGAGATGACCCGCGTGCTCTGGCGCATGATAAAGGATAAGCTGATACTCCCGTTCGTGGAGCTCAAGACCGAATACTATGACCTGGGCCTGCCCAATCGCGACGCGACCAACGATCAGGTTACGATAGACGCCGCCGATGCCAACAAGCGCCTGGGTGTGAGCGTCAAGTGCGCTACCATAACCCCCAACGAACAGCGCATGACCGAGTACAACCTCAAGCAGAAGTGGCTCAGCCCCAACGGCACCATACGCGCCATACTGGATGGCACCGTGTTCCGCGCACCCATACTGGTCAAGGGCATATCGCCCGTGGTGCGCAACTGGCAAAGCCCGATAACCATAGCCCGCCATGCCTATGGCGACATATACCGCGCCAAGGAGATGAAGATTCCCGGCGCGGGCAGGTGCGAGCTGGTGTTCACCGGCGAGGACGGCAATAAGCAGATGCTTGACGTGTTCGACTTCAAGGGCAGCGGCGTGGCGCTGGGCATGCACAATCTGGATGCGTCGATAGAGAGCTTCGCGCGCGCCTGCTTCCGCTATGCGCTGGATGTGAAGCAGGATCTGTGGTTCTCCACCAAGGATACCATATCCAAGACATACGACGGGCGCTTTAAAGAAGTGTTCCAGAACATATTCGATTCGGAGTTCAAGGCTGCGTTTGATGCGGCGGGCATAGAGTACTTCTATACGCTGATAGACGATGCCGTGGCGCGCGTGATACGCTCCAAGGGCGGATTCATCTGGGCGACCAAGAACTACGACGGCGATGTCATGAGCGATATGCTGGCCACCGCGTTTGGCTCGCTGGCCATGATGACCTCGGTGCTGGTGTCGCCCAACGGCCAGTTTGAATACGAGGCTGCGCACGGCACGGTCACGCGCCATTACTATCGCTATCTCAAGGGCGAAAAGACATCCACCAATCCCGTGGCGACCATATTCGCATGGTCGGGCGCGCTGCGCAAGCGCGGCGAGCTGGATGGCCTTGACGAGCTGATGGCGTTTGCCGACAGGCTGGAGCGCGCCACCATCGATACCATAGAGGGCGGCGTGATGACCGGCGACCTCAAGGGCCTGTTCGAGGGTGAAGCGCAGGCGGTGACCAGCGAGGAGTTCCTGGACGCGGTGGCGGCCAAGCTGGCGTAAGCGGTATGCACAATGAACGGCGGGGCGCATTGTCGTCCCGCCGCGCGCATTTGCGCAGTCAGGAGAGGGCTATGAACGTACTTATGCTGGGCAACAGCTTCACTTATGTAAATGACATGCCGGGCATGCTGGCAAAGGAGCTTGACGCCAGCGTGACCGAGGTGGTGCGCGGCGGCGCGTATCTGCACAGCTTTCTGGACCAGGAGGACGAGCTGAGCCAGCTGGGCATGTCGGCGCTGCTGGGCGATGTGCATGAGCGCGAGGGGCGCGAGATGTGCCGCACATTTGGAGGCGCGGCGCGGGGCGATTGGGACTATGTAGTGCTTCAGGAGCAGAGCTTCAACGCCGTGGGCAACGAGGAGGACTACATAAGGAGCGCCGTTGAGCTTTGCCGCAGAGCATGGTCGGTGGGCGCTGTGCCGGTGATATACGGCACATGGGCGTACCGCGCGGGCAGCTCAAAGCTAAAGAGCACCTTCCTCACGCATGATGAAATGCTCATGCGGCTCAGGCGCAGCGCAGAACGCGCGGCGCAAGAGGGCGGCGCGCTGCTGGCCGACGTGGGCATGGCGCTGGAGCATTGCGGCTTTGATCCCTATACCGCCGACGACTATCATCCCGGCAGGGAGGCGTCCATGCTGGCCGCTAGAATACTGGCCGATACAATGCGCGCGCATCAAGCGCGCTCACGCGCCTGCGCCGAGGTGGAATTGCGCGAAGTGGACGCGGGCAACTGGCGCGAGCTTGCCCGCATGGAGCTGAACGAGTGCGAGCGCGGCTTTGCCCCGGACTGCGCCATGGCGCTGGCTGAAGCCGCATATGCGGGCTGGCAGGTCAAGGGCATATATGCGGACGGCATACCCGCCGGGCTGATAGTGCATGGCGTGGACGCTCGGCTGGGTATGGAGCGCGTGCGGCACGTAATCGTGGACAGGCGCATGCGCGGCGCGGGCATAGCGCGCGCGGCTCTGGCCGCGCTGTACGACAATGGCGCGTCGTGCGACGTGGCGGCGACCGCGCATCCCGGCAATGCGCGCGCATTGGGACTGCTGCGCCGCATGGGATTTGAGATGCAGGAGCGCCTTATGGACGGCGAATGGCTGATGATAAGGCGCGCATGAGGGAGCTGACATGATGAGGCACGTTATATGGGACTTTGACGGCACGCTGTTTGACACCTATCCCTACCTTGCCGAAGCGTTGGGTCAGGCGCTGGAGCTGCACGGCGCGCACGAGGAGCGCACGGCGATAGCGGAGCGCTTTATGGACTGCGAGAGCGCGGCGATAGCGCACTTTGCCGGTAAGTATGCGCTGGGCGAGCAGCTAAGGCGCGACTACTTCGAGTGCAAGCGGCGCGGAGATTTAAGCATGGTGCGGCCATTCCCGGGCGCGCGCGAGGCGTGTCAGGCGGTGATTGACGCGGGCGGGCATAACTACATACTCACGCACCGCGACGATACGGCGCGCGACATAGTGGCCATGTGCGGCATGAGCGGGCTGTTTCGCGAGATAGTGACCAGCGCAAACGGCTTTCCGCGCAAGCCAGACCCCACGGCGATACGATACCTCATGGAGCGCTACGGCATAGACGGGAGCGAGACCATGATAGTCGGCGACCGCGAGCTGGAGGTCGAACTGGGCAGGCGCGCGGGCATAGTGTCCTGCTTCTTCGACAACGGCACGGCGCGCTGCGATACGCGCCCGGACATTACAGTGCGCAGTCTCAGTGAGATAGCGGACATGGCAAGGGAGGCGGCGCTGTGAACGGCAGGGCAGAGAAGCTGGCGCTGATGCTGACGCTGGCGCAGGAGGATGCGGGCGAGGAGCTGCGCGCCAGCATAGCGCGCGTGCGCGAGCGCGCCGTGGACGAGGCCGCCGGGCGCACCGAGGGCTGGGCGGCCATGGATGCGAGCGCGCGGCTGATACGCATGCTGGAGCTGGGTCTGGGCGCGGTGTGTGTAGACGATGTGATGAGCGCGCCGCCCTGCGAGGAGGGCGCATGCAAGGAGGAGGAAAGCGCGGCCAAGTGGCGCTTCCTGAGCGACAGAGGGCTGTTCAACTGCGCGGCGCTTGCGCTTATCGCGGACATGCCCGGCGAGCGGGTCATGCTGCGGCTGGAGAGCGAGGCGTATCTGCCAGTCGAATGGTGGCAGGAAGCCGCCTTTGCGGGCGAGGTCAGCGACAAGCTGGGCGCGGTAAGCCCGATAGTTCTGCTGACAGCCGAGCGCGGGCGCGGCGGACGCGAATACATAGACCTGCACACG
The DNA here is from genome assembly GCA_050946055.1 of Candidatus Fimadaptatus sp. GTDB lineage: Bacteria > Bacillota > Clostridia > Christensenellales > Aristaeellaceae > Fimadaptatus. The sequence goes on from JBMNUB010000045.1 coordinate 13,155, forward strand.
GGCGAGCGCCTGACCGACTGCGTGCGCGAGAAGGGCGGCGCACTCAGACGAGTGCAGCTGCGCGCGGACGGCACTGAAGCGGGCTGGAAGCAGGAAGCCGCCGCCGAACAGACGAGCGCTTCGGGCAAGCCGGGCGGCAATGTGTATCTGCTTGTGGGGCTTATGATACTCATGGGCGGCGCGATATACGCCCTGTACAAGCTTATGTTCATGATGGCGGGCTGATTGTGCGCGATTATATGGCGATGACTTAGTGAAAATGAGCGGCGCGCTCCCGATGCTTGATTCGGGAGCGCGCCGCTTGTGTTTGATAGATACATATGATGAGCAGGCGGCAAAGCGGCATTTTGCGGTTTCACAGTTTGGGTGATTGATATGCAAAATCACAATATTTAATTGCCGTGATTCAAGCTGTGTCAAAGCGCTTATATGCATTAACCATATCACTGCCTGTCGGCGCTTTGCTGCTGCCGCACACAATCCCACAAACCTGGGTGAAAGCCGTGTTGTCAGCGGCACGCAATGAAGCTTTCCGAGCGGCAGCGTGCCGCGCCGCACTGCCTCCTGCTACCTTCCGTCGGTGATTAGCGGCGAGTACATCATTAGCGCATGGTTTTCGGTTATCATCGTATCACTCAGCAGTTCGCCTTCCATCGAGTAGGCGCGCCGCCATATCTCGTTGTTGCGCGAGTATATGCCGGGCGCTTCCTGTATGTAGCGATGCTCGCGTTCGTATATCTCATAGCGCATGTACTGCGGCGCGTCGCACAGCCAGCGTCCGTGCAGGCGCTCGTCGTCCAGCCACAGCTCCAGCCGGAAGGTGTGCGGCGTGTCGTTGCGTATCATCAGGTCGCGGTAGTTGTACACGCAGGTCGCGCCGCTGCCGAAGGGCTGAGTGCGGTTGGCATCGGGGAACACGTCGTACGAATGGCGATAGCGTTCGACTACCGTGAGCGGCGTGTGCAGCGTCAGAAAGTATATCAGATTGCTCAGCTGGCACAGCCCGCCGCCTACGCCCGCGTGATATGTGCCGCAGAACAGCACCATGCCGTCCAGATATCCCTTGCGGCGCGTGGGCTTGCCTATCATGCGCCAGTAGGACAGCGTCTCGCCCGGGCGCAGCACCACGCCGTCTATGCGCGGCGCTGCGATGCGCAGGTTGATTATTTTGTTGTACTGCAGCTGCATGTCCACATCGCGCAGCCTGCGCAGCAGCGGCGTGGAATGCTCGCTCCACTGATATGCCGTGTCTATCTCCGGGCGGCGCCGGCCGAAGTGAAAGCCGCCCGTGGCGAGGTATATGTGGCGGCGCAGCGTGAAGTACATGCGCCCCAGCTTTATGCGCGCCATGCTGCGCTTTTTGGGCTTTTCAAAAGGCATATTATCATCTCCCGTAAGGTCAAATGCAGGGTGAATGCGGCTTTATGTTGACTGTACATGACTTTTTGACGGCACAGATATTGCATAAGTTCCTGATGTACGAAAAACATGTGAAACGTGAAAAAAAACGGTTTACATGTTGATAATATACGAAAAGTGGCGGAGCTTGGGCGAAACTTGCACGTTTTGGGTGCGGGCTTGTGCGGCGCGCATGCGAGTGATATACTGTATAAAGTGCAGACTATGCAGCGCAAACGGCGTGGCGATGTCATATGGCTCATGGCATTGCGCGAAGCCGGGATGGCAGGGCGGATTAGGGTTCGGCATGCTGATGCTTGGCACGCGAATGCGAATCGCCATGAACGCGAAGTCAGAAGGACAGCGCGGCACTTGACGTATTGATGCTTGGCACGCGGATGCGAATCGCCATGAACGCGAAGTCAGAAGGACAGCGCGGCGCTCGGCATATTGATGCTTGGCACGCGAATGCGAATCGCCATGAACCCGAAGCCGGTAGGCCAATGTAGTGCTTGGCATATTAACACACGGCACGCGAATAGCATTCATCATGCCGTGCCTAGGCAGAACTGTGCGTGGCACGGCATATTACAGCAAAACGGCGCGGCGCGCGGAGGAATATGCGCGCTCTGCGCAATGGAGGATGATACGGTATGAAACTTGCACAGGCGCTCATAACGCGCGCGGATATGCAGACGCGCATGCGGGAGCTTCAGCAGAGGCTGTGCGACAACGCGATAGTGCAGGAGGGCGAAGCCTGCGCCGAGGACCCCAATGAGATGCTGGGAGAGCTGGAAGCGCTGTCCGCAAAGCTGGAAAAGCTGATTGTGGCGATAAACCTCACCAATGCGCACGTTGAACAGGACGGCGAGACGCTGACCGCAATGCTTGCGCGCCGCGACTGCATGAAGCAGAGGATAGGCGCGCTGAGCGAGGTGATCCGCTATGCTTCGATGACCGGCGAGCGCGCACGCGGCAGCGAGATAAAGATTCTGCCCGCCGTGCCGGTGCGTGAGCTGCGCGCAAATCTGGACAGGCAGTCGGCTGAGCTGCGCTGTCTGGACATGCGCATACAGGAACTCAACTGGACGAGCGAACTGGAGGAACTTTAAGCACACGCGCGCTGGAACAGCCCTTGAGGAGCGGGCGCAAAGATGGCAGTAAACTGCCTTGCATGGCAGGCGCAGGGGCGCGCCGGGGTTCGACTCCCCGCATTCATATTTACGCCCGGCAGCTTAACATGCGCATCATCACACCTAACACTTATCACCACGCGCCGGCCTTGGGGCAGGGCGGGACAGGGGACATTAGCGCGCATGCGGCCTTGGGACGAAAGTCTTAAAGGCCGCTTTTTATGTATGCTCATGGGCTTATGGAAAGTGACGCGATGGACAGGTGCGCGTGGGGATATCGCATGTTGCGTGCGCGGAGATATCGCAATTCGCATTGCAGAGCATGTGCAATGTAGAAGGCACATTGCGGTAAATGTGAAGCGCATGTGCGGTGATGCATATCCCAAGCCTTTCGGCAAATGATTGTTAATATGACCATGCATATGCGACGGCTCACGCGCAATAGCATAGGTGCATCTCTGCGAATGTGAAGCGCATATTCGCCGTGATATATCCAAATCCTGCGGACAGATGCGCGCCAATATCGCCATGCGTGAACCACCGGCATTCGCGCCGCTGCGCCGCGCACATTTACGCATGGCACACTTGCGCAGTTAACGAAAATGGGATATGATATGCAATGGACAGTTATACCGGGCGGCGACAGCGCCGTGCGGCGTTGCTTTTTAATTTGATACGCGGAGGGTAAGGCGTGCAGCAATATGATCAGTCCAGCGTGAGGAATTTTTGCATAATCGCGCACATAGACCACGGCAAGTCCACTCTTGCGGACAGGCTGCTGGAAAAGACCGGCGTTATGGCCGAACGCGACATGGTGGAGCAGGTGCTCGACTCCATGGAGCTGGAGCGCGAACGCGGCATAACGATAAAGTCTAAGGCGGTACGACTGCACTATCATGCCAGAGACGGGCAGGATTACGTGCTAAATCTTATCGACACTCCCGGCCACGTGGACTTCACATACGAGGTCAGCCGCGCGCTGGCTGCATGCGAGGGCGCGGTGCTGGTCGTGGACGCCACGCAGGGCATAGAGGCGCAGACTCTGGCCAACGTGTACATGGCGCTGGAGCACGACCTGGAGATACTGCCGGTCATAAACAAGATAGATCTGCCCAGCGCGCAGCCCGAGGTGGTGCGCGGCGAGATAGAGGACGAGATAGGTTTGGATGCCGAGGATGCGCCGCTGATATCGGCCAAGATGGGTCTGGGCATAGAGGACGTGCTGGAGGACATAGTGCGCCGCGTGCCTGCGCCCACGGGCGATGCATCCGCGCCGCTCAAGGCGCTGATATTCGACTCGCTCTACGACAACTACCGCGGCGCTATAAGCTATGTGCGCATAGTGGACGGCGTGGTGCGCGTGGGCGATGCCATACACATGATGGCCGGCGGACGCGACTTTGAAGTGACCGAGCTGGGCGCGCTGCGTCCGGGCGGATACCTGCCCATGAAGGAGCTGAGCGCGGGCGACGTGGGCTACATAGCCGCGTCTATAAAGGACATAGCCGATATACACGTGGGCGATACCATAACCCTGTGCGACAGCCCCGCCGCCGAGCCGCTGCCCGGCTACAAGCAGGTGCTGCCCATGGTGTACTGCGGCATATATCCCGCCGACGGCGCGCACTACGATGACCTCAAGGATGCGCTTGAGCGGCTGCGCCTGAACGATGCGTCGCTGTTCTTCGAGCCGGAGACGTCGATTGCGCTGGGCTATGGCTTCCGCTGCGGCTTCCTGGGGCTACTGCATATGGAGATAATACAGGAGCGCCTGGAGCGCGAGTTCGACCTCGACCTCGTCACCACTGCGCCCAACGTAGTGTACCGCGTGGAGACCGCCGACGGCGAGGTCATGATGATTGACAACCCCGCAAACCTCCCCGACCCGGCCACGATAACGCGCATGCAGGAGCCGTTTGTCAGCGCCAGCGTGCTGACCCCGCAGGAGTTCGTGGGCGCGATAATGGAGCTGTGTCAGGACAAGCGCGGCGTGTTCAAGGACATGAAGTACATAGAGGGCGGGCGCGTGCAGCTCACGTATGACCTGCCGCTAAACGAAATAATCTACGACTTCTTCGACCAGCTCAAGAGCCGCACGCGCGGCTATGCGTCCTTTGACTATGAGCTGAAGGACTACGAGGACAGCGACCTTGTAAAGCTGGACATACTGCTAAACGGCGAGATGTGCGACGCGCTGAGCATAATCGTACACAAGGACAGGGCATATCCGCGCGGCAGGAGCATCTGCGAAAAGCTCAAGGATGCCATACCGCGCCAGCAGTTTGAGATACCGATACAGGCGGCTATCGGCGGCAAGATAATCGCCCGCGAGACCATAAAGGCGCTGCGCAAGGACGTGCTGGCCAAGTGCTACGGCGGCGACATAAGCCGAAAGAAGAAGCTGCTGGAAAAGCAGAAGGAAGGCAAGAAGCGCATGCGTCAGGTAGGTTCGGTGGACGTGCCCAGCGAGGCGTTCATGGCCGTCCTCAAGATGGACTGATGGCTGCGCTGTATATACACGTGCCGTTTTGCGCGGGCAAGTGCGCCTATTGCGACTTCGTCTCCTATGCGGGGCGAAGGCGCGATATGGCGCGCTATCTTTCGGCGCTGGAGCGCGAGATAGACGCGCGCGCAGGGGAGCTTAATGGCAGGCGCATAGACTCGGTGTACATAGGCGGCGGCACGCCCACGTTCATGGGCGCGGAGGCGCTGTGCAGCATAATGGAGCATGTCCGGCACGCATACGGCCTTGCGCCCGACTGCGAGATATCCTGCGAGGCCAATCCCGGCACGGTCACGCGAGAAGGGCTGTACATGATGCGCGAGGCGGGCATAAACCGCCTGAGTCTGGGCGTGCAGGCCGCGCAGGACGATTTGCTGCGCTCGATAGGCCGCATACACGATGCGGCTCAGGCGCGCGCGGCGCTTGAGGATGCGCGCGCGGCGGGCTTTGCGGATGTGAATCTCGACTTCATGTACGCCCTGCCCGGACAGACTGTGGACATGTGGCGGGACACGCTGCGCTTTGCGCTGGAGCTTGCGCCCGAGCATCTGTCGCTGTACAGCCTGATACTGGAGGAAGGCACGCGCATGCACGCGGCGGTCGAAGCGGGGCGCATGACGCTGCCCGGCGAGGATGCGGAGCTTGAGATGGTGGCGCTGGCGCAGGATATGCTAAAGCAGGTCGGCTATCAGCGCTATGAGATAAGCAATTACTGCCGCCCCGGACATGAGTGCCGCCACAACGTGCTGTACTGGCGCAACGGCGAGTACTTAGGGCTGGGCTGCGCGGCGCACTCGCGCGTGGGCAGCATGCGGCTCTACAACGACGATGATTTGGACGGATACATCCGCCGCGTGGACGAGTGCGGCAGCGGCAGGGCGGATAGCCTGACGCTTGCGCCCATGGACGACGCATTCGACACCATAATGCTGGGTACGCGCATGACGCGCGGCATATCGCTGGCCGGGTTCGCGGCGCGGCATGGCGAGGCTGTGCTGGACAGCATAACGCCCTGCCTTGCGGCGCTCAAGGCGCGCGGGCTGATAGCGGACGATGCAGGCCGGCTGCGCCTTACCGAGCGCGGCATGATGCTGCAGAACACGGTGCTGGTCGAGATAATGGAAGCCATGGAGGATGCGGGCAGATAGACGCGCGCAAGCGCGGGCTTGCGTCCGCTTCCTTTGGTGAGCAGGAATCACCCGCCCCCAACGGCTGAGTTGGGAGCGGGTTTTGCTTATGCGTCGATAGGCGGCATAGCGGGCGATGTTAAGCGGCGCTGGTATACGGCATTGGATGAGCCGGCATGAATGATTGCCGAGGGGTAAAACTCCCGTACGCCTCTGAAACGGGAGCTGTCGCGTGAGCGGCTGAGGGGTTAGCCCCGCTGCGATGAAAGCAACTTTGCGTGTGCCGGGCCAATCCATGCCCATACTAAATTCGCCATTCTGCATTCGTGGGAAACCATTCAGGCGCTCACGCACCACCTTTCCTTTCAGGGAAGGCAGGACTGGATCGCGGCGTAGCCTTGCGTCAAGAACAAATTGAAGCTGTAATAGGAAGTACCTCCACCATACCCAAACCCTCGCCATCACATCGCTTTCCTCAATCACAATCACCCCCATCCCCCGCTTTTATAGCGCAGCTTCATTATAAATATACTGCGCTGGATGTTCCGCCTAGAATTTACAGTCCGGTTACAAAAAACATGAGTTTGACCGTTTCTGACCTATTGACAAAAGGGGCGCAAAGGTATATCATATAGACAGCGGTTAGCACTCGACTAATGAGAGTGCTAACAGCGAGAGCCTTAGCAGGGCCGCGCGCAAATAATGCGCGCAAATATAGAACGGGAGGCGCAATGATGGACATAGACGGGCGCAAGTTTCAGATACTTAAGGCGCTTATCGATGACTACATCATGACGGCCGCGCCCGTGGGTTCGCGCACCATCTCGCGCAAGGCGGGAGTGGGGTACAGCGCGGCTACCATACGCAACGAGATGAGCGATCTGGAGGAGCTTGGGTATCTGGCTCACATACATACCTCCAGCGGCAGGATACCTTCGCACAAGGCTTACAGGCTGTACGTCGATAAGCTTATGAAGGTGGCGCCGCTCACCAGTGAGGAGGCGGCTGCGATACGCAGCCACTTCAGCAGCAGGGCGGGTCAGGTCGAGGAAGTCGTGCGTCAGGCGGCGCAGGTGCTGTCCGATGTCACAAGATACACCTCGATTGTCACCGCGCCGCAGGCCGCAAAGCTGCGCATAAAGCGCCTGCAGGTGGTGCCGGTAAGCCCGGGAGTGGGCCTGATGGTGATAGTCACGGATTCCGGAATAGTGCGCGACACAATGATAAATTACAGCGCCGCACTGGAGCCTGATCACCTGTACATGATCTCACAGATGCTCACCGACAAGCTGCAGGATCTGCCGCTTGACAGGCTGCGCCCGGCGCTGGCCGAGATGCAGGATCGCTTGCGCGACCACAACGGACTGTTCGACGCGCTGATGAATGCCGCAGACGTTGCGGCGGACGCCACTTCACCCGATGACATGGTGATAGGCGGCCCCACCAACATGCTGGAATACCCCGAGTATTCCGACGTTGACAAGGCGCGCGTGGTGCTAAGGGCGCTGGAGAACCGCGATGTGCTGGCGCACATGCTGCGCGGCAGCGCGAGGATGGAGTTCACGGTGCGCATAGGCCCGGAAAACAATGTGCCTGAGATGCAGGATTGTTCGCTGGTTACGGCCACTTACCGCATAGGCGACAACAATGTGGGCACGATAGGCATAATAGGGCCGACGCGAATGAACTATGGAAAGGTCATAGCCGTGCTGGACTACATGGGCAAGTCGCTAAGCGACATACTGTCCGGCCGATAATGGATAGAGGTGGAAGATTTGGATATCGAGATCAACCGCGAGGAAGGCGCTCAGCTGGATGAGCAGCAGGATAAGACCGAACAGCAGGCTCAGCAGGAGGCGGGCGCAGAACAGCACGGGGATGGCGAAGCCACCGTGCAGGAGTGGGCCGAGGCTCTGGAGACGGCCGTGCGCCAGCGCGAGGAGTACATGAACAAGGCCGCACGCATAATGGCCGACTTCGAGAACTACAAAAAGCGCAACGCCAACGTGCGCGCCGAGAGCTATGACGACGGCAACAGCGATTGCCTAAAGGCCGTGCTTCCGGTGCTGGACAACTTCGAGCGCGCCATAAGCGCCGCCGAAAACACCGGCGACACTCAGGCACTGCTGGAGGGCGTGAAGATGATACAGCGCCAGCTGCTTGAGGCGCTGGGCAAGCGCGGACTGGAGCCGCTCACGCCCGTGGGCGAGAAGTTCGACCCCAACGAGCACAACGCCGTGTTCCGCGTGTCGGCTGACGAGGCCGAGGGCGAGCCGGGTACCATCTGCGAGGTGTTGCAGACCGGTTATCGCGCGGGCAGCAGGATAATCCGTCACCCCATGGTAAAGGTGATAGAGGACTGACACCCACTGCGGCGGATGCCGCTTTGAATAAAACTGACATAAACGATTTTGAATATTTTGGGAGGCAATCTTTATGAGCAAGACGATAGGTATAGACCTTGGTACTACTAATTCCTGTGTAGCTGTTATGGAAGGCGGCGAGCCGGTAGTCATAGCCAACGCTGAAGGCGCGCGCACCACTCCTTCCGTCGTGGCCTTCGCCAAGAACGGCGAGCGTCTGGTCGGTCAGGTGGCCAAGCGTCAGGCGGTCATGAACCCCGACCGCACCATAGCCTCGATAAAGCGCGAAATGGGTACCGACTACAAGGTGACCATCGATGGCAAGGGCTACACCCCGCAGGAGATCTCCGCCATGATACTGCAGAAGCTCAAGGCTGATGCCGAGGCTTATCTGGGCGAGAAGGTCACCGACGCTGTCATAACCGTGCCTGCCTACTTCACCGATGCTCAGCGTCAGGCCACCAAGGATGCCGGCCGCATCGCAGGTCTGGAAGTAAAGCGCATAATCAACGAGCCTACCGCCGCGTCCCTGGCCTACGGCCTGGACAAGGAGGACGCTCACACCATACTGGTATACGACCTGGGCGGCGGCACGTTCGACGTATCGCTGCTTGAGATAGGCGACGGCGTGTTCCAGGTTCTGGCCACCGCGGGCAACAACCGTCTGGGCGGCGACGACTTCGACAAGCGCGTCATAGATTACATGGTCAGCGAGTTCCGTCGCGAGCACAACATCGACCTGAGCCAGGATACCACCGCCATGCAGCGCCTCAAGGACGAGGCTGAGAAGGCCAAGATAGAGCTGTCCGGCGTGACTTCCACTCAGATAAACCTGCCCTTCATAACCATGCAGGGCGGCACTCCTCTCCATCTGGAGATGACCCTGACCCGCGCCAAGTTCAACGAGCTGACCGGCGATCTGGTAGAAAAGACCATAGGGCCGGTGAATCAGGCGCTGCATGACGCTGGCCTGACCGCTTCCAAGATAGACAAGGTCATACTGGTCGGCGGCTCCACCCGCATACCCGCCGTTCAGGAAGCCGTACAGCGCGTGACCGGCAAGGAGCCCTTCCGCGGCATCAACCCGGATGAGTGCGTGGCCGTGGGCGCTGCCATACAGGGCGGCATAATCGGCGGCGAAGTCAAGGACGTTGTCCTCATCGACGTAACTCCGCTGAGCCTGGGCATAGAGACCATGGGCGGCGTGTTCACCCGTCTTATCGACCGCAACACCGCCATACCCACCGAGAAGAGCCAGATATTCTCCACCGCTGCCGACGGCCAGACCTCCGTTGAGGTACACGTACTGCAGGGCGAGCGCGAGATGGCTGCCTACAACAAGACGCTGGGCCGCTTCCAGCTGACTGGCATAGCTCCCGCGCCCCGCGGCGTGCCGCAGATCGAGGTCAAGTTCGACATCGACCGCAACGGCATAGTCCACGTATCCGCCAAGGATCTGGGCACCGGCAAGGAGCAGAGCATAACCATAACCGCTTCCGGCAACCTCTCCGAGGACGACATCAAGCGCGCCGTCAAGGAGGCCGAGCAGTTCGCCGAGGAGGACAAGAAGAAGAAGGATGAGGCCGAGACCATCAACAAGGCCGACAACACCCTCTATCAGACCGAAAAGACCCTGAAGGACATGGGCGACAAGATAACCGACGATGACAAGGCGCGCATCGAGGCCGAGATGAACAACCTCAAGCAGGCTCGCGGCACCAACAACATCGACGATATAAAGGCCGCCGAGGAGAAGCTCACTCAGGTGTCCTACGAGGTGTTCGGCAAGGTATACCAGCAGAAGGCCGCTGAGCAGCAGGCTCAGGGTCAGCCCGGTGCGGACGCGGGTGCCGCTAACGACGGCACCGTAGAGACCGACTATCAGGTACACGACGACAAGTAATAGCTTAACGCTGCGCGGGCGCGCTCGGATCGAGTTCGCGCCCGCGTGGCCTTTATAATGCCGCGCGCGGCGCGGCGGCGGGCGCATCCCAAGTTACAGCGGCATGCGCCCGCCTTTTTCGTATGCGACGCTGCTTTGGCGGGCGGAGCGCGCCGGGCATGTCCATGGTGCAAACAGGACAGGCCCGCTAGCCTTATATGAACTGGCGCAGCTCGGCCAAGGCACGTGTGCCGGCCTGCGATACAGCGCGCAGCATCGTTAGCTGCCAGACATTTGCGCGATGTCTGCCCTTGCGCATGAACTGGCGCAGCTCGGCCAAGGCACGTGTGCCGGCTTGCGATACAGCGCGCAGCGTCGTTAGCTGCCAGACATTTGCGCGATGTCTGCCCTTGCGCATGAACTGGCGCAGCTCGGCCAAGGCACGTGTGCCGGCTTGCGATACAGCGCGCAGCATCGTTAGCTGCCAGACATTTGCGCGATGTCTGCCCTTGCGCATGAACTGGCGCAGCTCGGCCAAGGCACGTGTGCCGGCTTGCGATACAGCGCGCAGCGTCGTTAGCTGCCAGACATTTGCGCGATG
>JBMNUB010000046.1:0-24122 GCA_050946055.1 Candidatus Fimadaptatus sp.
AAGATGTTGATAGTGGCTCATTGAGTTGCTCCTTTCGTAGTTGTCCGCAAACACTATTCTAAAGGAGTTTCCTCTTTGAGTCACTATTTCTTTTGCCTGTTGCACTTACATTGTAAATCCAAGATATCGATAGGGGAGCATGCGCGCTGAAACTGCAAGCAAGCTGTGTTGCGCGCGTGCTGGGGCAGCGATGAGCCTGCACGCCGAAACCCGATGCGCCGCGAATGCGCACGCTGTGCATCATCGCGCGTGGGAACGGTGCTGCGCCGAAACGCTGCTCCGCGCGTATCTCGCCTTGCGCCGTTTTGCATATCGATGGGGGGAACATGCGCGCCAAACTCTACCCATGCGCCTGCACGACATGATATGCCCCTAAATCGCGCCTCATGCCGCGCCATAAACCCATCGCCCCGGCTCATGCACGAGAGCCGGGGCGATGGCCATTGGCGCTATTATTCGAATATCGAGTCTATGCGATACGCCCAGTAGTTCTGCGGGGCGACAGGCATGAAGTACAGCTCGGTAAAATCGGCATCGCTTACCGTGACGCGCAGTTCATGCGCGCCCGGCTCAAGGCGGACGCTGGCGCATTTGCGCGGGTCGGCGCGATGATAGGCGGGTATAACCACGGTGCGCTCAGGCGCGTCGATTATGACCTCGCCGTCCAGCTCCACGCGCAGCGGCGATGCGCACGCGAACTTGAGCTGAACGTCATGGGGCGCGCCGGTCAGCGCAATGCGCGTCTCCAGCGTAAACTCATCAGCGCCCGCCGCGCATATGTCGCTTGCGCATATGCGGTTCTCGCGCAGGTGCAGACAAGCCTTGCCTTCGCCCGAACTCACGCGCCAGTCCATAGTGGGCAGCAGCGTCAGCGGCACCTCCTCGGTGTTCCAGTATACGCCGCTCACCTCGCGGTGAATAAGCAGAGCGCCGCGATAGCGCGGAAGCTTGCCTTCGGGCGCGGTCAGGTGCAGCACGCACTCGGCCTCGCCATCGCCCGGCACCTCGGTGCGCACGCTGTCGCTGGTGAAGCCGGGTACGGCGGCTTCCAGCGTGAGCGTCTGCGGTATGTGCTCATGGTTGCGCAGGCGCACGGTCATCGCGCGCGTCTCGCCGGGCGCGTAGGCGGGCATTCCGTCCTCATGGCATATGATGACATCCATATCCTGCTCCCTGTGCGAACCCACGGGCAGGTGATGCAGCTCCACCGCGCCCAGATAGGGTATGCGGTAAACGGACTTGTCAGGCTCTGCGGCATACTGCGCCTGCACCAGTTCGCGTGCGGCTATGGAGCGCTCAGTCAGCTCGGTTATGGTGCGCGGTGCGTTGAAGCCGGTCACGGGGCGGCTCACGACTACGTTCTCACCCAGCGGCTCAGTCCAGTAGCTGTCCAGATACTTGGTGCCATAAAGTATGCCCAGCAGCGAGCCCAGCGTGGCCACGGTGCAGTCGGTGTCGTAGCCGCAGTCTATCGTGGTCAGCATCTGCCGTGTAAAGCCCTCCTCATACAGCCAGCCCATGAGCGTGAAGGCGATGTTGACCGGCGCATAAGTGAAGTTGTCGCCCGCAAAGCCGTCGATTATCGCCTGACGCGCCTGCTGCCAGCTGTCGCCCGCATGATAGCGCTCAAGCAGCGTCTCCATCGCGCGGCGCACGGCGCATTCGCGGGGCAGATAGCCAAGCGCCTCGTCTATCAGCTTAAACTTGTCATCCTCTATAAAGGCCATGCTCTCCAGCACGGCAAAGAATATCTCGCCATACATGCCCTCGCCGCCGGCATGATCGACACAGGCATCGTGGTAGGCATAGTACGCGGCCAGATCGGGCATGCCCGCGCATATTACCGCCCATATCTCCGAGCGTATAGGCGACCCCATGCAGTCGGTGAAGAAGTTGTTGTAGCCGCCAGATAGCGGAGAACACAGCCCGCGGCGCATGTTGGTCAGCGCGTGGCCGTACTCGTCCCACTCGAAATGCACATGATCCAGCCATTCGCGGCTGAGCAGAGACGAGTCGGCGCGGCCGCCGTACTGCTCCACGCAGTGCAGGTTGACCAGCTGAAGGTCGAGGTCGTCGTTTTCGACCGGGCCTATGAACTCCTGAGTGTAGCCATTTATGTCCATAAGTTCCATGCGGCCTTCGAGCGGACCGCCCAATGTGCCGCCTATGTTCTTGCCCATCCAGCAGGCATATACCCGGTCGAAGAATACCTTCTTGTCATCTATGGCGTTCATATTGTCCTCCAATATTTTTTGCCGTGCCGCCACATGGCGGTGTGCGGCGGGGTTAGGTTTGTCATATAATCCGTGGAAGCGCCGCATAAGCTCTACGACCATCACTGCGCGATGCCATTGCAGATTGCCTAAGGCGCGCCTGACTTGGCGCGCGGCAGCTATAAGCACACGCCGCAAGCAATGTGCGATGGTCAGCAAGCAACTAACGCTTATAGGTAAGAACCGTGCGTGCTGAGCGATAGTCAGCACACGCCGTAAGCGTTGTTCGGCCATTATAACTGCTGTACACAATATGCGCTCATCAGCATGCGCTGTGCATGCTGCGCGCCTATCACTATGCAGCATGCGCATATAGTGCGAACTTCACGCAGCGCATGATTGTCTAGGGGTGTTTGAGACGCCTGTATGCAAGCGACTCACACTATCGTCAACTTACCTGCTCATCAGCTTGCGGCGGGCGGCTTCGGCCTCCCAGCCGGCTATGAAGCTCTGCGCGGCTCTGTCCATGGGCTGGGTTCGCAGACCGTGCGCGGCCTGCGTCTCGCGTATCAGCACTACGGCGGTGAGCGTCTGCTCTATGGCCTCGGCCTTGGCGCGCGCGCAGCTGTAATGCACGCTGCCGTTGGGATATATGCGGCAGGCGGCATCGCTCTTGCTGCCCGGCGCGCAGAACTCCACGCTGCCCCGGAAGAACACCATCTGATCCGGATAGAGCGATTCTTCCAGCAGTTCGCGCGCGCCGAAGCTCCCGCTGGCCAGCCGCTCGCGCAGATAGGCACAGCCGCTCTCGAACTCGTTTTCGCCAAGCTCGCTTAGCGGGCATGCGGGATAATCCGCCATGTCCCAGCCGAAGCGCTTTGCCAGCAGCTGGCTTGCGCGCTCGTGCAGGTGCGTGGCATCTTCCGCGCTGTCGGCGGTGGCAATCAGGCCGTGGTTCTGCAGGAATATCAGCCCCGGCATGCGGCCATGCTCGCGCTCGAACTCGCGCAGCGCCGCGCGCATCTCGAATGTCAGCGCCGCGCCCGGATCGACATAGCGTACAAAGCAGCAGTCCAGCCCCGAATCCGCCAGCGCGCGCGCTATTACCTCCTGTCCGCCCTCGGCACAGGCCGCGATGTTGACCCACACGCAGTGGCTGTGCAGCACATACTTCTTGAGCAGAGAGTGGAAGCCCGCTTCGACGGAGGGCCTGAGCGGCTCAAGCCCGTCTATGGTCACGGCTGCACCCTTGACCGCGCGCGTGCCTTCGCCCTCGATGTCCGAAAGCGCCTTGGGGTCGCTCTCGCCAAAGAAGCGGTTAAGCGCCGCCATGTCCAGCACGGCATATCCGCCGCGCGCATTTACCTGACTGAGGCGGTAGCCCGATGCCTTTATCGCCATCATGCCGCCCAGCTTTACCGAGGTGTTGCCGCCGCCGCCCTGAACGTAATCGGCGCGCGCCCCGGCCTCGCCGCTCATGCGCTCAAGAGCGGCCAGTTCGTCTGCATACTCTTTAAAGAAGTCCACGTGCAACCTCCTTGCATGTGCAGATGCGTCGGCATCCGCAGTCAAAGCCGCACCAATGTGAGATGCGCTGCCATGAGCATATATGCGCGCGCTTGACCGCAGCGTAAGAGCCGCGCGTCATGCACTTTTTTCAAGCCATATCCCGCCATAAATATGCGCGCCTGCCCGCACTCACATATGCGCCGCAGGCAGGCGCGCCCTGTATACTGATTTACCTCATCACGCCAGCATGTTCTGGCCGCCGGTCACGGGTATGGCCTGACCGGTCTCGTACTGCTGTTCTACGCAGTAGAATATCGCCCGCGCCACGTCTATGGGCAGACAGCCGCGGTCGAGCGGCACCTTGGATTCGTAGAAGCGGCGCACGTCCTCGACGGTCTTTGCGCCCGGCACTTTGCCGGCATTTAAGTACTGCACGAACAGACCCTTCTCCGGGTCGCACCACAGCGGCCCGTCCAGATAGTTGCCGGGGCATACGGCGTTTACCTTTATGCCGTACTCGGCTAGCTCCTTAGCGAAGCTCTGCGTGAGGCCTATGCCGCCGAACTTGCTGCCCGCGTAGGCGAAGTTGCGCTTGGAGCCTTCCAGACCGGACTTGGAGTTTATCTGGATTATATCGAAAAGCTCCCGGCTGAACTGCCGCTGCGCGCGCATTATTATCGATGCGTACTTGGCGCACAGGAAATATGCGTTGTAATTGACGCGGGTTACAAAATCGAACTGCTCAAGCGTAAGTTCGTCCAGCGCGCCCGCCTTGACCACGCCCGCGTTGTTGACCAGTATGTCCAGACCGCCGAAGCGGCGCACGGTGGCCTCGTACATATCGCGCACCGACTGCTCGCAGGATACGTCCACCTTGACCGGCAGAGTGCGGCCGGGGAAGCGATCCTCAAGCTGGCGGCAGTAGCTCCTGGCCAGCTCGGCGTTAAGGTCGGCTATGACCACGCTTGCGCCCTCCTCGAGCATGTGAAGCGCTATGCCCGCGCCGAAGCCCTGCGCGCTGCCGGTGACTATGGCTATCTTGTTGGCCAGCCGGCCCATGCGCACGTGCGACGCGGCTTCCATGGTGCCTATGCCGCGCACGTACAGCCGCTTTGCGCCCGACTTGTGCGCCTCGTCCATAAGACTTAGCGCCGCCTGTTCGTCCTGCGCTTCTATGACCTTGGAACCGGTCAGCAGCTCGGAGGATACGTTTACCTCGTCAGCGCCCGTCAGCGCGCGGTATGCCGGTACAAGCTTAAGTATGTCCATATCGATAACTGCGCCTCCTTTGCGTTTGGCGGGCGCGGCGCGCCCGCTGCCGAAAAACCACGGGGATTCGGCTTAGACCTTCGACTGCGCCCTGCGGCATGTGCGGCGGGCGCTCTGGATGCTTTCGCAGGGGAATTAAGGAATACTCGCGGCTTTATCGGGAATCAATGCAAGGGCATAGCATGGCATTGCAATGAGAGAAGCCGAAGTAAAGCGGTCATTCGCATTCTTCGGCAGGGACATGCGCTCTGAATCGCTGCCGTTGCCATCACAGATCCCCAAAGCTTCCATTAGGGGCCAAATTGAGCGGCAATGCCTTTCTTGCGCCATCCGCGTAAGGAGCCTGCTGAGCTAAGCATGGATTGCCATAAGCAGCAAGCAAGATTCCTTGCGTCCGCAAGCCGGGAAGCGCGCCTGCGTACAGCGAATGCCTGTCAGTCTATGCGCTTTGCATTGGCCAGCAGATAGCGCTCGGCTTCGGGACTCCACAGTCCGTTGTGGCGCTCCACTATGCCCGCAAGCTCGCGCATCATGGGATCGGTCTTGCCCAGCTCTGCCATGTCGTCCAGCGCGGTCAGCGGCAGCGATATGTGGGTGTATATCAGCTTCTTGCCGCCGGGTATGCTGGGCAGCTCCAGCGTCGTGTCTATTACCGCGTCCAGACCGCCAACATGTGTTATCATTGCCGAAGGGTTGATGCGCCCGGCAGATGCCAGCTCCAGCGCCTCGCGCATGTCGTCGGTATTGCCGCCGCTGTTTCCGGCCACGTGAGTGAGCATGTAGTGTACATTGTAGAAGTTGAAGTCGGCGGAGAACGCGGTGTTAGTAGGCCCGGCGAAGAAGTTCATGCAGCCGTCAAAGCCCATTATGGCCGCGCCCTGCTCAACCACGGCCTTTACAGGCACCATAACGAACACGTCGTCATAGCCCTTGCCGTCGGTCAGCGCCATCATGCAGGCCACGGGGTCGTCGCAGGCAGCGGTGTTGACATAGGTGAGCTTTATGCCCAGCTTCTGCGCTTCCGAAGCGGGATATAGCCGCTCGGCGCGCGCCAGACGCTTTTCGTCTATGTCGGTCACGGTTATGACTGCGGGACGGCGGTCGCTGTGCAGCGCATAGTCGATAGCGCCCAGACCCATGGGGCCTACGCCCGCCAGTATCGCAAGACTTCCGCCCTCGCGTATGCCCATGTCGTGACGGTATACGCCGGGCGTGGTGTGGTAGTTCACGTGGAAGCCGCCGATTATGCAGGACACAGGCTCGGCCAGCGAGCCGTAATAGAAAGCCTCGCCGTCAAACGGCAGCAGACACCCCAGCTCCATCACGCGCGCGGGTATTATCACATATGTCGCGTCGCCGCCCAGATAGTGAAAGGCATAGCCGGGGGTGGAGAAGGGATCATCGGGGTCGTTGAGCGCGGGCTGTATGGTGAAGCGCTGGCCGGGCCTAAACTGATCGCTCCAGCGCGCGCCCACCTCGATTATCTCGCCGCAGAATTCATGGCCGACCATGACCGGGTTTTCATGCACGTCATTGGGTACGCGCTTGTGATCGGCGCCCTGAGTCGCCGCCTTGTATGTGGACATGCACACGCTGTCGGAAACGACGCGCGCAAGTATATCGCCCTCGCCCAGCGCGGGCAGCTCAAACGTCTCCAATCGCAGGTCGCGCTTGCCGTACAGACGCACCGCAGTAGTCTTCATTATGTTCATCTTCTCCTTATGTTCGCCCGGAGACACCGGGATATTTTCCGCCTACATTATACCAATTACAAACGCTTTTGACAATCATGTAATTGAAGCCCGGTTGAGCAAATTTCTCATAAATTGCTCTTAACAGCGCAAAAATTCTCCATGGCTATTGACATATCCGCATGCAGGGCGCAAAATTGTTCTGTAATGCGCAGGCAGCGCGTGCGGCCGGGCAATGCGCCTTTGCTGCGCGGTGCTTATGCAGCAGTGCGCTGGTTGAATATACGCGGGAGGGAAATTATCAGATGAAGCAGGATCTCAAGATACGCTCGATAGAGCTGTTTAAAGTAGAGCCGCGCTGGCTTTTCCTGAAGATGACCACCGAGGGCGGGCTGGTAGGCTGGGGTGAGCCGGTAGTCGAAGGCCGCGCCGACACCGTGGCGGCATGCGTGCGCGAGCTGGAGGATTATGTGATAGGCCGCGATGCCGGGCAGATAGAGGACATGTTCAATGTGCTGTACAGGGCGGGCTTCTATCGCGGCGGCCCGGTGCTGACCAGCGCCATATCGGGCATAGAGCAGGCCATGTGGGATATAAAGGGCAAGGCATACGGCCTGCCCGCGCATGAGCTGATGGGCGGCGCATGCCGCGACAAGGTGCAGGTATACTGCTGGATAGGCGGCGACCGTCCCGCCGACACCGCTAAGCAGGCGCGCGAGAAGTATGAGGCCGGATATCGCGCCATAAAGATGAACGCCACGGCTGAACTCAAGTGGATAGACAGCTTCCGCCATGTGGACGAGGTGTGCCAGCGCGTGGCCGCCATACGCGAGGAACTGGGCTATGACATGGACATAGCCATAGACTTCCATGGCCGCGTACACAAGGCCATGGCGCGCGTGCTGATGCAGGAGCTGGAGCAGTACCGCCTGATGTTCATAGAGGAGCCGGTGCTGTGCGAGAACGCCGAGGCGTTCCGCGAGCTGCGCGCGCACACATCCACGCCCATAGCCACGGGAGAGCGCAACTTCACGCGCTGGGGCTTCAAGGAGATAATCACCGGCGGCGGCGTGGACATAGTGCAGCCCGATCTCAGCCATGCGGGCGGACTGCTGGAGTGCCGCAAGATAGCTGCCATGGCCGAGGCATGGGATCTGGCAGTGGCGCCGCACTGCCCGCTGGGGCCGATAGCGCTGGCGGCGTGCCTGCAGCTGGACTTCGCCACGCCCAACGCCTTCATACAGGAGCAGAGTCTGGGCATACACTACAATCAGGGCTCCGATTTGCTGGACTATCTGAAGGATCCCGACGGCTTCCACTACGATGGCGGCTTCGTGCCGGTGCTGACCAAGCCGGGTCTGGGCATAGAGATAGACGAGGAGCGCGTGCGCGAAAAGGCGGCCAAAGGTCATTCGTGGAAAAACCCCGTCTGGCGCACCGATGATGGCGTGGTCGCGGAGTGGTAAGCAACTGTGCAAAGCAGCGCCGTAGCCCGGCACTGCCTTCACTGAAAGGGAAGGTGGCGCGTGAGCTAGGGTGGGTTTCCTTCGAATACAGGATGTCGGCTTTATGCGTGAGCGGGTCTTGTCCCGTCACGCATGGGGCAGCTTTCGTCGCGGATGGGTTGCCGCCTCATTCGTTTACGCGACAGCGCACCTTTCGGGTGAGCTAGGGTGGGCTACCGCTTGGCTTTATATGACAGCCCTACTTAATCAAACAAATATCGTGCATGCAAAAAGCACTGCCGCGCAAGTCCTGATGTGACTTGCGCGGCAGTGCCGCTTTATATGCGATTATCCGCGCACAGAGTAGTTGGGCGCTTCCTTGGTTATCGATATGTCGTGGGGATGGCTCTCGGTCAGGCCGTTGTTGGTGATGCGCACGAATTCGCCGTTGGCGCGCAAATCGTCTATGCTGCGCGTGCCACAGTAGCCCATCGAGGAGCGCAGGCCGCCTATCATCTGATACACGGTGTCGCTAAGCGGTCCCTTGTAGGGGACGCGGCCCTCTACGCCTTCGGGTACCAGCTTCTTCTGATCCTCCTGGAAGTAGCGGTCGGAGGAGCCGTGAGCCTGCTGCATGGCGCCCAGCGAACCCATGCCGCGGTATACCTTGAAGGAGCGGCCCTGATATATCTCCATGGCTCCGGGGCTCTCCTCGGTGCCGGCAAACAGGCTGCCTATCATGACCGTGGACGCGCCCGCGGCTATGGCCTTGGGTATGTCGCCGGTGTACTTGATGCCGCCGTCGGCTATGACACGCACGCCGTGCTTGTCGCCCTCGGCGGCGCAGTCGGCTATGGCGGTCAGCTGCGGCACGCCCACGCCGGATACCACGCGCGTGGTGCATATCGAGCCGGGGCCTATGCCCACCTTCACCACGTCAGCGCCCGCGGAAATGAGGTCGCGGGTGGCGGCGGCGGTGGCCACGTTGCCCGCTATCACGGGCAGATCGGGATAGGCTTCCTTGACGCGGCGAACGGTGTCAAGCACGCCCTTGGAGTGGCCGTGCGCGGTGTCTATGGCGATTATGTCCACCTTGGCGGCGACCAGCGCGGCTACGCGCTCCATGGTGTCGCGGGTAACGCCAACGCCCGCGCCGCAGAGCAGACGGCCGTTTACGTCCTTGGCCGAGTGCGGATACTTTACGGCCTTCTCAATGTCCTTTATGGTTATCAGGCCGCGCAGATTGAAGTCATCGTCCACTATGGGCAGCTTCTCTATCTTATGGCGCGCCAGTATCTTCTGTGCCTCGTCCAGCGTCGTGCCGACGGGAGCGGTTACCAGATGATCCTTGGTCATGACCTCGCTTATGCGGCGGGTATAGTCGGTCTCAAAGCGCAGATCGCGGTTGGTCAGTATGCCAACGAGCTTTGTGCCTTCGGTTATCGGCACGCCAGATATGCGGTAGCGCTCCATCAGCGCCAGAGCGTCGGATATGCGATGCTCGGGCGACAGGAAGAACGGGTCGATTATGACGCCATGCTCGCTGCGCTTGACCTTGTCCACCTGACCGGCCTGCTCCTCGATAGACATGTTCTTATGTATTATGCCCAGACCGCCCTCACGCGCTATGGCTATGGCCAGACGCGCATCGGTGACGGTGTCCATGGCGGCGCTTATCAGCGGTATGTTGAGCTTTATCCCCTTGGTAAGCTCTATGGAAGTATCGACCTCGCGCGGCAGCACCTCGCTGAAACGCGGCACGAGCAGCACATCGTCAAACGTAAGACCTTCACGGATAACGGAACCCAGCATTTCGCACCCTTCCTTTCCTGCATATGAGTATTGCCCCGGGCGCATCCCTTGAGCGCTCCTTGGCGAATAGATTTGTGGAATTATACGTCAGATACGCCCTCCGTGTCAAGCTCATCGCTGCTTTTGGAGGTTAATTGTCAATTAAACCCCCAATGTTTTACGAACTATCCGTACCTTACCGTATTGAACATAGCAAATACGCCGTACTATATGCCCAAAATAGCGGCATGCACACAAATAATGTTCACGAAAATGCGCATGCCGGACATCGGCTGCCGGTAAGTACGTCCGCGCAAAACTGGAGGAGCGCAGGGCATTTCCTGCATGCCGGCGGATGGTGCGGCACCTTGGCTGCGCCGGGGGAACGTGGCAGGGCATCCGTTGTGGCCGGCGGCGCGCATACACCGCTAAGGCGGGACGGCCTGCGTCCGCATCAGGCATGTCGCGGCATGAGCCGCGCCCGGCCGCAAAAACAGTGCGCCGCCGTGCAAAACGGCGGCGCGCAGACTATCGAAAGACCCAAAGAGAACTCTATATGGCTCGCAGCCCTCCCGGCTTCAATCGCGCCCGGAGACCTGTGGGTGCGCAGGCGATTGAGGCGGCTAAGCCTGCCGCATGCAGGCTCACTGCGCCCGCTTTGCATGGCGCATGGTCAGGTTTATCGCCAGTATCAGCAGTGCGGGGAATATGAGCGCCGCCAGAAAGCCCATGCGCAGATTGTCGCCTGCGGCTCCCGACACCATGCCCACCAGCGTAGGTCCGGCCGAACAGCCCAGATCACCGGCCAGCGCCATCAGCGCAAACATCGCCGTGCCGCCCGCAGGCAGCGCCTTTACCCCGGTGGAGAACGCGCCCGGCCACATTATGCCCACTGAGAAGCCGCATATAGCGCAGCCAACAAGGCCCATCACCGGCATTGCGCTTAGCCCTGCCAGCAGGTAGCTTGCTATGCACAGTATGCCGCACGCGGTCATGGCCGGGGCGAGCGGCAGTCTGTCCGCTATGCGGGAATACATGACGCGCGCCAGTCCCATGGTTATTGCAAACATGCATGGCCCCAGCAGATCGCCCATGGTCTTGCTCACGCCCAGACCGGCCTCGGCAAACGCCGATGCCCACTGGCTCATGGCCTGTTCGGACGCGCCCGCGCACACCATGAGCAAAAGCAGCAGCCAGAACACGCCCTTGCGCGACAGCTGGCCCAGACTCATGCCGCCGTTTTCGCCGCTCAGCGTGTTTATGGGTGTCTGAGTGAAGTACAGCGCATTGAGCGCGGGTACTATCGCCCAGCAGCAGGCCAGCACGCGCCATGCGCCTATTCCGAATACGGCGAAGAACGCCGTGGAAACCACCACTACGAACACGTGTCCCCAGCAGTAGAACGAGTGCAGCAGGCTCATCGCCGCCTCCTTGCGCTCGGTGGGACAGGCTTCCACTATCGGGCTTATCAATACCTCGATTATACCGCCGCCTATGGCGTACATAACTACCGCCGCGATAAGCCCCGCGTACGCGCCGGGCAGTATGCCGGGCAGCACCGCCATGCCCACAAGCCCCGCTGCGGCCAGCACATGAGCCGCTATTATGCAGGGGCGATAGCCTATCCTGTCCACAAAGCGCGCGCTAAAGTAGTCAACCAGCAGCTGCGTGCCGAAGTTTATGGTGACAAGCAGCGCAACCTTGTCCAGCGTCAGGCCAAATTCGCCCTGAAACGTCAGAAACAGCAGCGGCGCGAAGTTGTTCACTATAGCCTGAGTTATGTATCCAAGGTAACAGGCGTACAGCGTGTGATTGTAGTTGCCCCTTATGCTCATGTGTATATCCGCCTTTCGCATTTTTCCACGCATGATTATAGCACTGAACCAATGCATTGGCTAGATTATATATAAGGCATGGGCGGGGCAAAAGTGCCCCTCATGGTCAAAAATAATGAACATTTAAGGGCGATGTCGTGAACAGGCAGGAAATCGAAGGATGTTAGTAGAACGTTTTAAATACAATAAAAGCAAGGAGGGATGCCTCAAATGGTAGCGCGCGACGAGAACCCGGCGCGGCAGCATACCGAATACTGAAGGGAGGCGAGGCCATTGAAATAGCCGCATGAGCATTTGATTTGACAGAAAATACAGGCGGGCCGCACAGGCGGTCTGCGTCAGGAGATGCTATATATGCGTATAACGATAAGCGGAAAGAACTTCAACATAAGCGAAAAGGTAGAGGATAGGCTCACCCGCAAGCTCAATAAGCTGGACAGATACTTCGGCTCCGAGGTGGAGGCGCAGGCGCGCCTGTCGCTGGAGCGCAACAGCCGCAACATATGCGAGATAACCATACCGATAGAGGGCGGCATAGTGCGCGCAGAGGAAGAGGCCGAGGACATGTTCAAGGCCATTGACCGCTGCCTGGAAAAGCTGGAGCGGCAGATACGCAAGTATCGCACGCGGCTGGAAAAGCGGCTCAAGGAGGGCGCATTCGTCGAAGCGCCTGAGTACTTCGATGAGGCCGAGGATGACGAGGCCGACGCGATGCGCCTTGTGCGCACCAAGACTTTCCCCGTGCGCCCGATGGCCGTAGAGGATGCCATAGCGCAGATGCGACTGCTGGGTCACACCTTCTTCGTGTTCATGAACATAGACACCGAGAGCGTGTGCGTGGTGTATGTGCGCCACGATGGCAATTATGGCCTGCTCCAGCCTGAATATGCCTAAAACCGCCGCCGCATGTCTGCGGCGCGCGATGACATAGCTTGTATATCGGCGGCATAAAGCCGCAAAACAGGCGCTGCTGCGCGATGCCCGTAAAGGGATGCGCGGCAGCGCCTTGCTTATGTTCGTTATGCGGCACATGCAATGCGTAGGTATTACGTGCGCGGAATAGCCGCCGCGCGCGATGTGCTTTGGCAGGTTAAGGAGCGCAAGCATTATGTGCGCGGAATAGCCCGCCATGTGCAATGCGTTCGGGCAGGTGGAGGAGCGCAAGCATTATGTGCGCCGCGTGGCCGCGCATATACCATGAATGCGGCATATGCGGCTTGCGCAATGTGCTTTTGCCGGGCATGCGGCTTTTGCGCGTGCCGGGCGCGCATGGGCTAAACTTGCTTGAACGCAATCATGTGCCTGGAAAACGCGCACATGCCGAGTGCGCGCGAGCTAAGCGGCGCTTTATGCCGGCATTTCACTTACATGCGCGCGACATGACGAGCAGCGCCATTTCATATATGCGATAAGACAGCCGGCGCTCACGCAAGAGTGGAATCTCCTGCGGGAGCGCTGGCTGCATATCGGTATGGTTGCGCATGGCGCAAATATGCTGTGCATGCTTGGTATGATGCGTCGTGCCTTGCGAAGCACGTGGGTCAGTTGCCGCATTATGCCCTGCATATCGCATGCTCGTACTGATGCGTCGTGCCTTGCGAAGCACGTGGGTCAGTTGCCGCATTATGCCCTGCATATCGCATGCTGGCACTGCCGCGCCCTGCCTTGCATCGCACGTAGGGGAGCTGCCGCACCCTGCCTTACGCCGCGCCTGTCCTCATTTGCGCAGCCCAATCACGCTCACTCGCCCTGCTTGGTTTCGGCTTCGCCCTCTGCGCGCTCCTCGCGGCGATACAGCCGCCTGTCCAGCGACCACACCTTGTCGGTGAACTCGCCCGCGCCCACGCAGGCTATGGTGTGGCTCATCTCGTACATGCGCGCGTCCATGCGGTCAAGCAGCGACAGCATCTCGGCCTCGGGGAACATGGGCGGGCGCGGCGAGCCGTATTCGGGCAGCTCGTGATGGCTCAGCAGCATGTGCTCAAGCATATCGCGCGTCTCGTCGGACGCACCCACGCGGCGCGCGGCGCGGTCGATGGCTATGGCTCCCTGCACCAGATGCCCGACCAGTTGACCCGAGCGCGTGTAGCCGCTGACCAGACCCATGTTGTCGCTGCTAAGCTCCTCGGTCTTGCTCAGGTCGTGCAGTATAACGCCTGCGCGCAGCAAATCGCCGTCCAGAAACGGATATATGGGCAGCAGCGCGTCGGCGCACTTGAGCATGGTCAGCGTGTGATGCAGCAATCCCGAGCGCTCGGCGTGATGTATGCGCTGCGCGGCGGGGTAGTAGAGCAGCCTGTCGTTTACCTCGTCCAGCCGCTCCAGCACTATGCCGCGCATGCCCTCGTCGCGTATGGACAGCGCCGCCTCCAGTATGGCGTCCAGCATGTCCTGCGGCGGATAGGGCGCACAGGCTATGAGCCGGGACATGTCAACATCGTCTGAATCGTTCATTATGCGCATCTTGTCCACGCGCAGCTGCGGGCGGCCATTGTATTCCTGCATGAGGCCGCGCACCTTGACCACCGCGCCCGGTTCGGGCGGCAGCACTGTGCCGTCCCACATCTTGCAGTTGACCTCGCAGGATATGTCGCCCATGGTCATGTCCAGATACTTGGAGCCGTTGGAGGACTGCCGCTGCTGGGCAGCCTTAACGCGCAGGAAACCCTCGAATGCGGTGTTCTTCTTTACCGACGAAAGCATTGGCTGTTCCATCAGAAAACTATCTCCTCAATATTAATGCAATCAATGCGATGCATTTTTATTATGCCGCTCACGCGCGCGCCTCTATAACCTTGAATCCGCCGCCGCGCGCGATTACCTGTGCGCCGCCCGGATATATCTCGCGCAGGTACTTGAGCGCCGAATCCGCGCCCTGCTTGGTCTGTATGACTATGTACAGCGCGCCGCCCGGCTTCATGCGGTCAAGCGCCTGCGCAAACATCGCGTATATCACGCGCTTGCCCGCGCGTATGGGCGGATTGGTTATGACGTAGTCGAACTCGCCCTCGACATTCTCAAATGCATCCGAATGCACGGTCGTTATGTCAAGGCCGTTGAGCCGGGCATTGGCGGCGGTGAGCGCGGCTGCGCGCTCGTTTATGTCGGCACAGACCAGCTCTATCTCCGGGCAGCGCGCCTTTATGAACAGCCCCAGCGCGCCCCAGCCGCAGCCCAGATCCAGCACGCGCCCGGCAAGCGGCGGCAGCGAGCGTATCATCAGCTCCGTGCCCGCATCCAGCTCACCGCGCGAGAATACGCCCGCGTCGGTGTCGAAATCAAGCGTCCGGCCCTCCACGGATATGGAGAGCCGCCTTATGTCGTGGCGCGATGTGGGCGCGCCCGTGTAATAGTGTTCGCTCATTGCTCCTCCTGTGCGGCGCTGCCATGGCGGGCAGGCCGCGCCCTGTGCGGGATACCGCGCGCAACGGCATTGCGCGCTGCACCTGCCGATTCATTTGAATGCCCGGTCGCGCTCATGCGCCGCCGGAATTGTCCTCGTCCTCAAGGCCTGCCGAGCGGTAAAGCCCGGCTATCTCGCCGTCGCTCAATGCCCGCGCTTCGCCTCGGGACAGCGATCTGTCCAGCTCTATCGCGCCCATGCGCACGCGCTCCAGATCTAGCACGGGCTTGCCGCGCGAGGCCAGCATGCGCTTTACCTGATGATACTTACCCTCCTGAAGCACCACGCGCGCCAGACTCGGCTCCACTATCTGAAGCTGTGCGGGCAGCGCCGTGAAGTCGCTCAGCTGCATGCCGCGCGCAAACGCTTCGATGTCGGAGGCGTCCAGCTCACCGTTCACGCGCGCCAGATATTCCTTTTCTACGTGATAGCGCGGGGATATCAGTCTGTGCGCCAGCTGTCCGTCGGTGGTCAGCAGCAGCAGTCCGGTCGTGTCCTTGTCCAGACGGCCTATGGGCGTTAGGTCGCGCGCGAGCAGTTCCTCGGGCAGTAGGTCCATCACGGTGCGCTGCCGCTTATCCTCGGTGGCCGTGAGCACACCGGCGGGCTTGTTGAGCATTATATGCCGGTGCTTTCGGAATATGAGCGCGCGCCCGTCCAGCGTGACGCACGCGCTGCGCTCGTCCACCTGCGCTGCGGGGTCGCGCGCGGGCTTCCCGTCCACGGACACGCGCCCATGGCTCAGCGCCGCCTTGACATCCTTGCGGCTCATGCCGGTCAGCCCCGATATGAATTTATCCAGTCTCATTAAGTTCACCGCCATGCAGATTGTGCCGCCCGCCCATGCGGGCAGTGGGGTAGTGGTAAGGCCGGCCGAGGCTGTGCGGCTAATGCGCCGGGCAGTCCCGCTGCCCAACCGATGATGTGGGTTGGCATGCCGATTAAGGCGGCTGTCAAAGCTATGACAGATACCTTGCGCGCCGGTGCTTCGGCAGCACTACAAGCGTCAGGTGCCGGTCGCGCGATTGCTTCGGCGGCCAGCGCAGCGCTGCACACTGCGCGCGCCAATCGAACCGGCAATCAGCCGCGCCGCAAATCATGCGCTCAGACCTTGCGCTCCTCCAGATCGCCTTCCTTTATCGCGCCCGAGGCGTATGCGTCTATCAATCCGCCCAGATCGTCTATGCGCTCGCGCAGGCGCGCGCCCTGATCGGTGTCGGCTATGCGCAGACGGCGCGGCATC
This sequence comes from Candidatus Fimadaptatus sp., assembly GCA_050946055.1. Classification (GTDB taxonomy): domain Bacteria; phylum Bacillota; class Clostridia; order Christensenellales; family Aristaeellaceae; genus Fimadaptatus. Next base: position 16,400 of record JBMNUB010000046.1, read on the forward strand.
TGGCCGACCGTGGTCTGCACGGAGTGTATGTCCTGCTCCTCGGTGATGGCGCGCGTCGTGGACTCGAAGGGCTGATGCGCGACGAGCAGCAGCGCGTGCGAGTTGAATATCAGCGTATAGCCCGCTATGCCGGTCACGCTCTGATAGGCGCGCGACAGTCCGCCGTCTATCACCAGCAGCCTGCCGCCCGCGCGCACCGGGCTTTCGCCGCGCTTTACGCGCACGGGGACATGGCCGTTTATTATGTGGCCGCTGTCCGGGTCAAGCCCAAAGCCGGAAAGTATCGCGCGCGCATTCTGCTCGTCGCCTATCAGCGCATAGTAGGGGTTCTTGCGCTCCAGCCAGGTGTCCTCGTCGGCTATCATATAGCGCTCGAACGTGGTCATGCGTGCCTTGCCAAACAGCGGCGAGCGCGGCCCGCACCACAGATAGTACATGAAGTCCTGCCCGTCGCGCCGCGCGCGCGAGCCGGGACGCGCAAAGTAGCCCTGACGCGCCACGCGCTCGGCCAGATCCAGCGCCTCGCGTCCGCTCACGCGCCTGCCTTCGCCCGCGTCCAGCGGCAGCTCGGCCAGAGAGCCATCCTCGTTCATGGGTATGCAGCCGTGATAGAGCAAATTGCCGTTGCACACAAGGTACATGCTGCCCGCCGCAAACAGGAACTTGACATGCGCCTGCAGCTTGTCGGAATGCTCAAACGCGGTCTGCAGCCTGTCCATAAGCTCCTGCTCGCCCGCAGTCAGCGCATACGGGTCGGCGGGGTCTATGGTGGGGAACTGCCTTTCGCGCAGGGCGTACTGCCTGCCGTCCAGCGTTATCGTGCCGGAGTCATAGTCGGCCTTGTCCAGCAGCAGGCGGTCGTCCATGCCGTACTCGGGATGGCGGCGCAGCAGCTGCCCTTCCAGCTTGAACAGCAGCACTGCCGCCGCCTTGTGCATGCGCGCCAGCTCCATCTCGTCCTCGGCGGCCTCGTCTATCGCCGACTGGCGGGGGCGGAAGGATATGCAGGTATCGCCTGCATACACCGTGTCGGCAAACGTTGACAGTGCGCGCAGCGATATACCATAGCCAACTTCCAGCGCGTCCAGATTGCCGTACTTGACCTGCGTTACCAGCACCTGAGCTATGCAGGCGCGCGAACCGGCCGCCGCGCCCATCCACACTATGTCGTGATTGCCCCACTGCACGTCTACGCTGTGATAGTTCATCAGAGCGTCCATTATCAGGTCGGCGCGCGGGCCGCGGTCGTATATGTCGCCGATTATGTGCAGCCTGTCCACGGCCAGATACTGTATTATGCCGGCCAGATCTATTATCACCGCGTCGGACTGCCCCAGCTCGTCCACTGCGTCAACAAGCTCGGAATAGTACTCGCGCTTGTCGTGAACGTCCTCGCGCAGCAGCAGCTCCTCAAGCAGTTCGCCCATGTCGGCGGGCATGGCGGCGCGCACATGCGCGCGCGTGTACTTGACCGACATGGCGCGGGCTATCTCGACAAGGCGCAATATGGTTATGCGATACCACTCGGCATTGACCACGCCCTGCCGCTTGAGCAGCGCCAGCTTCTCCTCGGGATAGTATACCAGGGTGCTGAGCATGTCGCGCTCGTGCGCGGGCAGCACGTCCCTGTACAGATCGCCTATCTTCTGCTTGATTACGCCGCTGGCGTTGCGCAGCATGTGCAGAAACGCCGCATGCTCGCCATGCAGGTCGCTGAGGAAATGCTCGGTACCCTTGGGCAGGCGCAGTATCGCCTTTAGGCGGATCATCTCCGCAGCCGCCTTGCGCGCAGTGGGGTACTGTGCGCGCAGGAGCTTGAGGTATTGCAGCCGGTCATGCGATATATCCATAAGTACACCTTTCTGACTTTGCTTTAGTTGCCCAAAACGCCGGGCGCGGCAATGCCGCGTGCATTTGCGGGGAGCGCGCGCCGCACATAGCGGATTGCCCGCGCGGGGCGGCCGTTGCCCATGGCAAAAGTACGCGCTGCTCGCGGACGATTTTGCATTGTACGCACGCGACAAGCGCATGCGGAGCGCGCCTTGCGGGAAGGCACCGTCTGCGCATGGCGTTTGTCAAACGCGCAAAGCCCGCGCCGCACGGATGCGCAGTCCATGCACATTGCGCATCACACATGGCGCAAGCATGCTCGATGCGCATTATGGCGCCTGCCGCCCATGCTCAGGAGCGAATGCCGCGCAGGCGCACGTCCACGCCCGCGAAGTTCATTACCATGGTGCTCTCCGAGTCCATAAGGCGCGAGGCCACGCGGTCGCCGTAGCGCTCCAGCAGCTGCTGGCCGGTTAGGTTGGTGGCTATCAGCGTGTGACGGCGCTCGCGGGCGCGCTCGTTGAGCAGCGTGAACAGCATCTCTATCGTTATGTTGCGGTACACGGGTTCGCTGCCCAGGTCGTCTATTATGAGCAGCTCCGAGGATAGCATCACATTGAACGGCTCCTCATCCTGTCCCATAACGCTCTCGCGCATGGCGCCCAGCATGCGGTATGCCGTGAGATAGCATACGCCCACGCCGCGCCCGTACAGGCGGTTGGCCATGCAGTTGAGCAGGAAGGTCTTGCCGCGCCCGGGCGCGCCGGTCAGCAGCAGGTTGCGGCGCTTGTTGTCGGGGAAGGCATCGCAGTAGCGCTCGCATACATCGCGCGCGCGCAGCATGTAGTCGCGCTGCGAGTAGCTTGCGCCCGGCAGGGGATCGCCCGGAAACACGGAGGCATCGAAGCTTTCAAATGTGTCGTCGCCGGCCATGTCCAGCCGCGCGCGCTTGCGGCGCTCCTCTTCAAGGCGCGCGGTGAAGCACTCGCAGTCGTGCCTGCCCGCGTCGCCCACATAGCCCCTGTCGCGGCATATGGGACAGCGGTAGCGCATCTCCATGTAGTCGCCGGGCAGCCCCAGCGCATTGAGGCGCGCGGCTATCTCCGCGTCTATGCGCGCGTATTCGGCGCGTATGGCGGCCTTGTCGGGCAGGGTGTGTTCGCTCAGCGCGCGGGCGTACGCGCTTGTCATGGTCAGCGTGCGGCGCTTGAGCAGCGCGGCTATCTCTCTGTCGCGCTGTCCGGCATCGCGCACGCGCTCGTCGCGCTCGCGCTCCTCTTGGGCGAGCAGCCGGTCGAACTCGCGCCGCACGGTCTGTCTTACGTCGCCAGCCATTTAATCGTCCCCTCCGTGCATTATGTCGGTGTACACCGCGTCCAGTTCGCCGGGCGCATAGGTGTTTTCGGAATAGCCCGTGGCGGCCTCGGGACGGCGCGCGGACTGGGATGCGGGCCTTGTCTCGGGCGCGGCGCGGCGCTGTTCGTCATTGCGCAATACGTCCTCTGGCTTTAGTATGTCATGCTCATGCCAGGCGCGCAGCACGCTCTCCATATAGCTGAACTTCTGCCCGGCCGCGTCGCGTGCGCGGTCGGCGGCCAGCATTATCATGTCGTAGCTCATGGAGTAGTCCTTGAGCCAGCGCTTTACCGCATCGCGGTCGGCAACTGTGGCGCGGCGGCGCAGCGCCAGCCGCTCCAGCACCGCGTCGCATATGCCGTAATAGGTGAATATCTCGTCGTAATACCGGTTTACGTCCGGCTCTGCTATCACGCCCTCGCCGTGCATGCGCTTGAGCGCCCTGTCCAGCAGCTCGAACGTGCCGGAATCCATGCGCCTTAGCGCGCTCGCGGTCGTGAGTATGGCCTCCGATGTAAAGCCCATGCCCTGCCAAGCGCGGTAGTCGTCCAGCATGCCCGGCGCGCCCAGCGGCACGGGCTGTCCCAGCGCCTTGAACACATCGCGCAGGCGCGACATGCCCTCCTTGTAGCTCTCGGTATACTCGGCTATCTCGCGCACGGTGTGCAGTCCGCGGTCGTGCATGGAGTGGACAATGCTGTCCAGATAGCCCATGTTGGGCGTGCGCGCGGTCGCGGTCTGGCGGCAGCACTCCAGTATCGCGGCATGGTCAAAGCCCAGCTCCAGCCAGCTCGCATACAGGCGCTCCTGATCGGGCGTGGGGTCCTGCCTTATGCCCAGGCGCTGCAGCACCTTGCGGGTCATTGTGAAGGACTCGGTGGTATGGCGCATCTGCTCGCGCGCGGCCTCGACCGTGTTTATGCCCTTGTCGGCCCATTCGCGGGCAATCTTGTCGCAGGAGGCGAACCGCACATGCGGGCCGCGCTTTTTGAGCAGGTATTCGACGAGTATCAGCACAACTTCCTGCGGCAGCTGATATACCTCGATCCAGTCGTACAGGTACTTGGTGTCGCTCTCGTGCAGCAGCCTTCCCGGCGGGAACATGCTCTGCACGCGGTCGTTGAAGTCGCGGTAGCGATACAGGCCGTCGTCCTGTGTCTGCTGATTCATAAGGTTGGCCTTCAGGTTAAAGAAGCGGTATGTGGGCGGATTGTCGCTCACGCGGCGCAGCAGCCCCAGCCGCTCCCAGTAGGTGAATGCGTTCTTCACGTCATCCGGTTCCATGCACAGCGCCCGCGCCATGCGCTCATAGTCGTTGTCGCGCGGCGGATGATAGCACTGCCGCAGCGCGTATATGTACACCTTTACAAAGTCGCCCGGCGCGCGCAGCATGTACTCGTCTATGAATAGATTTTCCAGCGGCGTTATGTCGAACATGGTAAACTGATCGTCAAACTCAAGCATAGCCATCCGGCAATACACACGCTCCTTTTACTGCGCATTATACCAGATTTGGGCGGCCTTGGATAGCGCGCCCGGGAAAAGAAAATGACAAATGCCCATGGGCGCGGCCACACGCACATCCCGGTGCCGCAGGGGCATGGCGGCGCGCCACAAAGCATGCGCAGGCGGTCGTGTCCAAGGGGCATCGACATGCAAATGCATGCGCCGCTATGCCCTAAAGGAGCACTCTGCACACACAAAAGTCAATTTTGATAACGGGCGCGTGCTTGCGCACGGCATTGTGTGGGCGGTATAATCGACGCGCGGAGGCGCATTCGCCTTTGCGCATATGCGGCGGCGGCGCGCCGCCTAAAGCTGGAGGTCTGACTATATGAAGCGCACTAATTTCGACGCCGGCAGCCTCTTTGGCCGCTTCAGGGGCTGGTTTGCCGGCAACATGGGGACCATGCGCAGCGCATGGTCGCTGTACAGAGCGGTCGCAGGTCCGGCGGCGGTGTTTGCCGGGCTGCTGCTGGTGCTGCCCTATGCACTGCTGGTGTTTCTGACCATGCGCGCGGTGTCGTTCGACATGGGGCGCGGCTTGCAGATGCTGACGGGCGTGGGCTATGTGGGCGACTGGGCGGGCATGATGATGGGGCGCATACAGGCGCTCTCGTCGCTGTCCTCGCTGATATCGCTGGCAACCGACCTGTTCCTTCTGCCCTGCGCATGCGCGGCGTTCGCGTTCATATTCTCGATGCGCTGGCAGGGGCTTACGCTGCCGCCTAAGGACGTGTGGGCGCGCGTAAGGCCGCTTATCGGGCGCATAATGATGGCGGGCATAATGGTGATGTTTGCCATGAATCTGGCCGAGATGCTGGCTAGCCTCATAATGAGCCTGCTGAGCATGGTGTCCTCGCTGCTGGGCTTTATACCGGTAGTAGGCCCTGTTATATACGGCATAGTGTACACAGCCTCGCTCGTAATCGTGCTGGCGCTTTCGCTGCTCAGCATAACGATACTGATGTTCACCATGCTCACCATGGCGGGCGAGGGCGGCGGCCGCGGACAGCTGAGCATGAACACCATGCGCCTGCTCTGGGGCGGACGCAGGGATGTGATGCCCAGCGTGGGCTGGCTGCTTATGATGACGGTTGCGGTGCTGGTGCTGGGCGCAGTGCTGTACGGCATACTGCTTGCCACGGCGGGCGCTATGACGGCGCTGATTGTGCTGCTTGTGACTCTTGCGCTGATATCCTGCGCGGCAATACCGCTCATGTGCGCGTTCCTGACCGTGGTGTACATGAACGAGCTGGAGCGTCAGGGCGGCCGCACGTACATCTACACTCAGCATAATTGATATGCCATATGTGGGTATGGAACAATGTCAATACTAAAAGGGGAAGGCGATTTAAATGGATAAGCGAGCCATAATAACCGTTCTGGGACGAGATCACACCGGCATAATAGCTGCGGTGAGCGGCATGCTGTCTGAGGGCAAGGCCAATATACTGGACATAAACCAGACCATACTTCAGGACATGTTCACCATGGCCATGCTGGTCGATTACTCGCGCATGGAGCCCAGCTTCGAGGATATGCTGGCCAGCCTCACCAAGCTGGGCGAGGAGCTGGGCGTAGAGATACGCATGCAGCGCAAGGAGATATTCGACGCCATGCACAGGATATAAGGGGAGGGAATCGACATGCTTAACACCGAGGAGATTCTCTCAACGGTATCGATGATACGCGAGCAGAAGCTGGACATACGCACAATAACCATGGGCATATCGCTGTTTGACACGATATGCGAGGACGCGGGCAGGCTAAGCACGCGCGTATACGACCGCATATGCCAGCGCGCCGGCAACCTCGTGCGCGTGGGCGAGCAGATAGAGGCGGAGTTCGGCATACCCATAGTCAACAAGCGCGTGTCGGTCACGCCCATATCGATGATAAGCGCGGCCTGCGGAGATCCTTTGCCGATAATACGCGCCATGGACATGGCTGCGCGCGAGATAGGCGTCAACTTCATAGGCGGCTATTCGGCGCTGGTGCAAAAGGGCATGACCGCGTCCGACCGCCGTCTGATAGAGTCGCTGCCCGAGGCGCTGTCCACGACCGAGCGCGTGTGCGCCAGCGTTAACGTGGCCTCTACCAAGGCTGGCATAGACATGGACGCCGTGGCGCTGTGCGGCCGCGCGGTCAAGTACTGCGCCGAGCGCACTGCCGATCGCGGCGGCCTGGCCTGCGCAAAGCTGGTTATATTTGCCAACGCCGTAGAGGACAATCCCTTCATGGCGGGCGCGTTCCATGGCGCGGGCGAGGGCGACTGCGTGATAAACGTGGGAGTGAGCGGCCCGGGCGTGGTAAAGCGCGCGCTGGAGCACGTAAAGGGCGCATCCTTCGACGTGGTGTCCGAGACGATAAAGCGCACCGCCTTCCAGATAACCCGCATGGGTCAGCTGGTGGCGCAGGAGGCCTCGCGCAGGCTGGATGTGCCGTTTGGCATAGTCGATCTGTCGCTTGCGCCCACGCCGTCGGCGGGCGACTCGGTGGCGCACATACTGGAGGAGATGGGTCTGGAAAGATGCGGCACTCACGGCACCACCGCCGCGCTGGCACTGCTCAACGACGCCGTCAAGAAGGGCGGCACCATGGCCTCCTCGCATGTGGGCGGCCTGTCGGGCGCGTTCATACCGGTATCCGAGGACATAGGCATGATAGAGGCGGCGCAGTGCGGCACGCTGACCATAGACAAGCTGGAGGCCATGACCTGCGTATGCTCGGTGGGTCTGGACATGATAGCCGTGCCGGGCAACACCTCAGCGTCGACCATAGCCGCCATGATAGCCGACGAAGCCGCAATAGGCATGATAAACAACAAGACCACCGCCGTACGCATAATCCCCGCGCCCGGCAAGCAGGTGGGCGACCGCGTGGAGTTCGGCGGCCTGCTGGGCTGGGCGCCGGTCATAGCCGTGCATCGCGAGTCCTCCGAGGACTTCATAGCGCGCGGCGGACGCATACCCGCCCCCATACACAGCCTGCGCAACTGATTTACGATATATGGCATACAAAGCGGCGCTGCATG
>JBMNUB010000047.1:0-22543 GCA_050946055.1 Candidatus Fimadaptatus sp.
CATCAAATTCCAGATATCCAAAAATAAACTTGCATTCGGCGGAGATATTTGATATAATGATGCGGTAGTGATGCGCACATGCGCTCACAAGCGCCGATGTGATGGAATTGGCAGACGTAGCGGACTCAAAATCCGCCGCTGGCGACAGCGTGCCGGTTCGACCCCGGCCATCGGCACCAGATGCTGCCCGGGCCTTGTGCCCGGGCGCAAATCGATATTTCGTCGGGGGACTTGTGTCCTCCGCGCATAGAGAGGAGTTTTTTATAATGAAGCACATCCAGACCATACAGCCCGCGTGCCTGAAGAACACCGCTGCTCACGGCGGCTGCGGCGAGTGCCAGACTTCCTGCCAGAGCGCTTGCAAGACCTCCTGCACTGTTGCCAACCAGAAGTGCCAGCAGAAGGACAAGTAAGGCCCGGATACTTACAAAGGCCTCCGATATTCGGCGGCCTTTTTTCATGCCGCAAAGCCGCGCACGCGCCCCGATATGGCGCGGCTGAATGCGGATAAACCCGCATGCGCACTTAGCCGGTGCATATATAATGCACGCTTGCGTCCCCTGCGGGATATGACGCCTTTGCAAATCAGAGCCGCGCGCACAAGTGCGCCGCCATACACATACGACATGCCGCCGCGCGCGGCGGGAAAGGATGGAACATGCTGCACGTATTCAAGGCGCTGGGCGCCATGATAGTCATGGACGTGGACTCTGGCAGCGTTCACATGGTGGACGAGCCTGCCTATGAGGTGCTCAGCCGCATAGAGACCATGGAGCCGGACGCCATAGTGGACGAACTGAAGTCCCGCTTCGACGAAAAGGACCTGCGCGAGATACTCGCCGAGGTCGAGGAGATGAAGCAGCGCGGCGAGCTGCTGACCGAGTACGACTACTCCGGCCTGCAGATGAAGGCCGCAGGCACCGTCAAGGCCATGTGCCTGCACGCCGCGCACGACTGCAACCTGCGCTGCAAGTACTGCTTCGCAGACGGCGGCGAGTATCACGGCCAGAAGCGCCTGCTGCTGCCCTATGAGGTGGGCGTAAAGGCGCTGGATTGGCTGATAGCTCACTCCGGCAACCGCCACAACCTCGAGGTGGACTTCTTCGGTGGCGAGCCGCTTATGAACTTCGACGTGGTCAAGCGCCTGGTCGAATATGGCCGCATGCGCGAGAAGGAGACCGGCAAGCACTTCAACTTCACCATAACCACCAACTGCGTGGCGCTCACCGATGACAAGATAGAGTTCATCAACCGCGAGATGAAGAATGTAGTGCTGTCGCTGGATGGCCGCCGTGAGGTACACGACTTCATGCGCCCCACCGCCAACGGCAAGCCCTCCTACGACCTGGTGCTGCCCAACGCGCTCAAGATGGCCAAGGCGCGCGGCGACAAGGAGTACTATGTGCGCGGCACATACACTGCGGTCAGCGCCGACTTCTCCAACGACGTGCTGGCGATGCACGACGCGGGCTTTGAGCAGATATCGGTAGAGCCGGTCGTGCTAACGCCCGATTCTCCCTATGCGCTGCGCGAGGATCAGCTGCCCGCGCTGCTTGAGGAGTACGAGAAGCTGGGCCGCGAGTACATGAAGCGCCGCGCCGAGGGTCACTTCCTCAACTTCTTCCACTTCAACGTGGACTTGGCGGGCGGTCCCTGCATACGCAAGCGCCTGAGCGGCTGCGGTTCGGGCGACGAGTATGTGGCCGTCACACCCGAGGGCGACATATACCCCTGCCACCAGTTCGTGGGCCGCGAGGGATATCGCATGGGCAGCGTGCTGGACGACACCTTCGACACCGAGATACAGCAGACCTTCGCCGCCAACCATGTGCTGAACAAGGAGAAGTGCCGCTCCTGCTGGGCGCGCTTCTACTGCTCGGGCGGCTGCGCGGCCAACGCTCAGCTGCTCAACGGCGACATCTCCAAGCCCTACGACATGGAGTGCGAGCTGGAGCGCAAGCGTCTGGAGTGCGCCATAGCGATATACGCCATAGAGCGCGCCAACAAGCAGGCCGCCGAATGATGACCGGCCAGCGCTGATATAATGACAATAGCATGCCCGCCGATGGACTGTGTGCCAGCGGCGGGCATGTCTGTTTTGGCGCTTGCTGTGCGGGCGGGCTGGGGAATAGTCGCGCCCGCACAGCCATAAATGCCCACACCGGTGTAATAGCAGATCTTTCATGGCACATGCCCGGCGCATATGACATATCACAAGCGGCGCATACGCATGCACTTAGCTACCGGCATGCGCGGACTAAATTATAAATTCTGTGCAAATAAATTGTTTTGCCTGTTTTTTGGACGATAACGTGCGCTGTCAAAAAATCGAACAGATTATGTGCTGTGTATGATGACTTTGTCCGCATATCAGTATATCATATAATCAAACGAAAGCGGATGGAGGAAATCACAATGGCAGATATGTCGGTAGCAGAAGCCGTAAAGGCATTTGGTCTCAAGAAGATGATAAAGTATCTGGATGACAATCCCGATGAGAACATACCCAAGATGATGGACTGGGTGGAGAAGCTGGACAGCCACCTGCACATGGTTCCCGGTCAGGTGGCCGCGTTCCGCAAGGTGGTAGATGATCCCGACAACAACTGGTATCGCCTGATACGCTCGGTATGGACCGACCTCGACCCCAAGGTGCGTCACGCGCTGTTCGAGAACTTCATAATCAACGCCACCATAATCGGCGGTCAGCGTCAGGACAAGGTGCGCCGCGAGCACAACTGCAACGTGCCGTGGGCGATACTTATGGACCCCACCAGCGCCTGCAACCTGCACTGCACCGGCTGCTGGGCGGCTGAGTACGGCAACAAGCTCAACCTGAGTCTGGAGACCATGGAGTCGATAATCCAGCAGGGTACTGCCATGGGTACGTTCATGTACATATTCTCGGGCGGCGAGCCGCTGGTGCGCAAAAAGGACATAATCACGCTGTGCGAGCGCCACCCGGACTGCATGTTCCTGGCATTCACCAACGCCACCCTCATTGACGAGGAGTTTGCTCAGGAGATGCTGCGCGTGGGCAACTTCGTGCCGGCCATAAGCGTTGAGGGCTTTGAGGAGGCCACCGATTCCCGCCGCGGCAAGGGTACGTTCAAGGCCGTAATGAAGGCCATGGAGATACTAAAGCGCAATCACCTGCTGTTTGGCGCCAGCGTGTGCTATACCGCGCTCAATACCGACGTTATAGGTTCGGACGAGTATGTGGACGCCATGATAGACTGGGGCTGCAAGTTCGCGTGGTTCTTCACCTATATGCCCGTGGGCATAGATGCCGTACCCGAGCTTATGGCCAGCGCCGAGCAGCGCAAGTACATGTTCCGCAAGATACGTGAGTGGCGCAACACCAAGGAGCTGTTCACGCTGGACTTCTGGAACGACGGCGAGTATGTCAATGGCTGCATAGCCGGAGGCCGCTACTACCTGCACATAAACGCGGGCGGCGACATAGAACCCTGCGCCTTCATACACTATTCCGATTCCAACATACACGAAAAGACACTGCTTGAGGCGTACAAGTCGCCGCTGTTCATGCAGTACCACAGGCATCAGCCCTTCTGCAACAACCATCTGCGCCCCTGCCCGCTGCTGGACAACCCCGGCGCGCTCAGCGAGATGGTATGCGCCTCCTGCGCCCACTCCACCGACCTAATGCACCCCGAGGACGTGTACGAGCTGTCCGCCAAGTGCAAGACTGCCGCCGAAAACTGGAAGCCGGTAGCCGATGAGCTTTGGGCAGAGCGCACCCGCCGCATAATGGAGAAGAAGCAGCAAGAGGGCAAGCAGGACTGATTACATCTGTTCACTTGACATGATGCGCGGTTATGCACCGCAAGCTGCGGGCTGATTCGGCATGTGCATTCCGAGCCGCGCATGCGCAGCCATATGCCAGCCTTACGATACTTACAGCGCGCCGCCCCAGCGCATATTAGGCGCAGGAGCGCGGCGCGCTTTTCTCATAAATTAAAAGATGCTTAGCATGCGTCCAACGCTGTTGCGCGCCGGGGCAATATATGGTAGACTTATATACAGGATAAGTTTTGGGAGGCGCAGCCATGAGTATAAACACGGACAACACCGCGCGCATAATAGTGTTTGCACTATGTATATGTATAGTCATAATGCGGCTGCTCGATCCCAGTATAGCCTTTGACGCATGCTCGCTGGGCGCGCTGGCGCTGGCGGCGCTGATAGCGCTGGCTCCCGCCGTGCGCATAGGACGCGCGCGCTCGTCCTCCGTGCCTTCCGCACACGATGTGGATGGGCTTATCAGCAAGGCCGAAAGCGCAGGGCTGCTGATGGGCGAATCAAAGGGCGCGTATGCGGCGCTGAGCGCCACTCGCCCTATGGCGCTGGCACTGGCCGGTGCGCGCGCCACGCTGTCGCTCAGACTCAAGGCGCTTGTGGATCAGGCGCGCTTGGACTCGCACGGTGCGGACGCGGAGAGCTGCCTGAGCGCGCTCAACAACGCCGGTGTAACCACCGATGCACAGCATGCGGCGCTGACGGAGCTGATGAGCATGCTGTCCTGCGAGGACGCGCACGAATCGCCCGCCGCAGCCGGATTGCTGGAGACTACCATACGCATAATAGAGATGCTGGACGGCACGCTGGAATAAGCGCCAGCACGGCCTGATGCGCGCATGCGGCGCGGATATGAGCGTGCTGTGCTGGCTATGCAAACGTGGGCGTGTCCTGCGCCTGCGGCCGGGCGCATATGGGCCTTGTGCGCGCGGCGGTTCTTGCATGCGATACTGCTCGAACTTTGCAGGGCGCTTGCTGCCTGCAAGCTATATATAGAACGTGGATGCTGCCGCGTCTGACTGCGCGCTGCGGCACGGGTAATATGCGCCGTATTGCGCGCGGGCGCAAGCCCGCTTTGTTTTATATGCACATCAACTGCCTATTGAGGGGAGGTCGAACGCAATGGACATAGCGCGCGCACACTGCTGCTGCTTTACCGGTCACAGACCCGAAAAGCTCCTGTCAACCGAGAGCGAGCTGCGCGCTGCGCTGCGCTGCGAGATAAGCGCGGCCATAGCCGACGGCTATACCACCTTCATAAGCGGCATGGCGCGCGGCGTGGATGTATATGCAGCCGAAGAAGTGCTGCTGATATCCGAGCGCGATCCCAGCATCCGCCTGATATGCGCCTATCCATACCCCGACTGCTGCGAGCATTTCGCCTCTGTCTGGCGCGAGCGCTGCCGTGCCATATCGCGCCGCGCCGATCTGCGCGTGGACGTGAGCGGAGAGTACAGCAGCGCCTGCTATCAGAGGCGCAACGAGTGGATGGTGGAGCGCTCATCGCGGCTGATAGCGGTATACGACGGCTCGCACGGCGGCACATATAACACCATAGTCAGCGCCATGCGGAATGAGCTGGACGTGCGCATGATAATGATATAAGACAATATGAGCTTTGGCACAGTGTGCCGAATCTCAGACTGTCAAAAAACCTCCGGAGAGCTCGGCGGGCCTCGCAGCCCGCCGACTTAGGTAGCGCCCAGCGACATGTGGGCGCGTGGATATTTTTGCGTTGGGAAATCCCATTTCCCAGAGCAGCATATCTTCCTTGCAGTTTCCACGCCCGGAAATCCGCAGGAGTTCAGTGGAAACTGAGTAGGGGTGGCAGTGGCGGGGGAGATTCTCCCCCGTCCACGCTTGTCAAAAAGGCGCTTTGACAGGCTGAAATCGCATTGCTATGCGGCTTTCTTGATGTCGGGATGATTTTGCTCATATGGCCTATGCCGGTTAAAAATTATACGGTGCAGGCGCTGTGCCTACACCGTATAAAGACTGACTTACTATTGCGAATACTTGCGATTACCCGTGCATTTGAATGCGCCTAATGAATCACTTGCCCAGCATGGCCGCGCCTATGATGCCCGCATCGTTGCCCAGCACCGCCAGCTCTATGCGGGCGTAAGGCACTTCCTTGCAGAATATCATGTGGGAGACTTCCTCGCGCACCGCGTCGCGCAGGAACGGACCCGCAGCGGATACGCCGCCGCCCAGCGCTATGACCTCGGGGTCGAGCACGTTGATTATGGTCACTATGCCCACAGCCAGATAGTGTACGTACTTCTTGAATACCTCGGACGCAGCGGGATCGCCGGCCTTGGCCGCGTCCATGACGTGCTTGGCGGTTATCTTCTCGGGGTCGCCGCCGCATGCGGTCATTATGGCGCTCTCGGGATGCTCCTTTACGGCCTCCCTGCCCATGCGTATCATGGCGGTGGCGCTGGTGTAGCGCTCCCAGCAGCCGTAGTTGCCGCAGGTGCAGGGCTCGCCGTCGGCTACGATTATCATGTGACCCAGCTCGCTGCCTATGCCGTGAGTGCCGGAGTACACCTTGTGATCGACGACTATGCCGCCGCCCACGCCCGTGCCCAGCGTTATGAATACGCTGTTGGCAGAGCCGCGCGATACGCCCGCAACGCTCTCGGCAAGACCTGCTACGGTCGCGTCGTTGCCTATGAATACGGGTATGTCCAGCGTGCGGTTCATTATCTCCCTGAGCGGCACCTTGTGCCAGAACAGGTTGGTGCAGAACTCGACTACGCCGTTGTCGGGATGGCATATGCCCGGCACGCCCACGCCTATGGCCTTTATGTCGGCAGTGGAGTGACCGGTCTCGTCCATGACCTGCTGGCACAGCGAGGCTATGTCGGCTATTACGGCCTCCGCGCCGCGCTCAACGCCCGTGGGGCGGGAACACTTGTGCAGTATGCGGCCCTCCTCGTCTACAAGACCGGCGGCTATGTTGGTACCGCCCAGATCGACACCTATGTACAGCATTTTATATATCCCCCTTGTATATAACTTAAGACGCACTCGGCGGCGTCTCAGCCTGTCGCGATTGCATTGCGCGCTGCGTCATGCGCAGCTCAGGGTAGGGTATCAGTCCTCGTCATCGTATTCGTCGCCGCGCGCCAGACGGCTCATCAGCCTGTTGTCCAGCTCGCGCGCCGCGTTGTAGCCCTGCTGCTTGAGGCGGAAGTTGCGCGCTGCCACTTCCAGCACTATAGCTACGTTCCTGCCCGGACGTATGGGCAGCTCCAGCAGCGGCACCTTTACGTCCATTATCTCGGTAAACTCCTCTGTAAGCCCCAGCCTGTCGTATTCCTTGTCCTTTTTCCACAATTCAAGGTTTACCACCATGTCTATGGACTTGGAGTGTATTACCGAACCTATGCCATACATGGCCGATATGTCGATTATGCCTATGCCGCGTATCTCCATGAAGTGACGCACGACCTCGGGCGATTCGCCTATCAGCCTGTTGTCAGATACGCGCTTTATGTCCACGACGTCGTCGGCCACCAACCGATGGCCGCGCTTTACCAGCTCCAGCGCCGCCTCGCTCTTGCCCACGCCGCTGTCGCCGGTTATCATTATGCCCACGCCGTATACGTCAACCAGCACGCCATGGCGCGTTATGCGCGGCGCAAGGCGGTTGTTCAGATAGTTGGTCAGGTTCAGCACAAACCTGCTGGTGGGCAAAGGAGACGAGAACACCCATATGCCGCGCTCCTGTGCCAGCCGCGCCAGCTCTACAGGGCAGCGCAGGCTGCGGCAGATTATCACGCACGGCAGGTCGTAAGACATGAACTTCTTGAGCCGCTCATAGCGCACCTTGGGGTCGAGCTGATCGAGGTAGGTCATCTCCACCTTACCCAGCACCTGTGGCCGCTCGCTGGGGAAGTAGTCCCAGAACCCGGCCAGCTGAAGGCCGGGGCGGTTTATGTCGCTGTACTCTATGTTGAGCCTGGAGCGCGGTCCAGCGTGTATCTGCTCAAGATCTAGGCTCTTTTGAAAGTCTTCCGCATGCACCATGCCGCTCACCTCGCTCCCGTCATGCGCTCTATCAGCTGGGCTATGCCCTCTTCGTCATTGGAAGGGCATATCACATCGCCGTGAACGCGCACGGCCTCGCGCGCATTGGCGACCACCACGCCCAGACCCGCGCGCTGTATCATGCCCAGATCGTTAAGGCCGTCGCCGCAGGCCATGACCTCGCTTGCAGCTATGCCCAGCTGCGCGCACAGCCTATCCAGCGCCGCGCCCTTGTTGGCCTCGGGGTGGGTCATCTCTATGTACATGGGCTTGGATATGGCGACTTCCAGCCTGCCCGCAAAGCGCTCCTTGAGCACGGGCAGTAGCTCGCGCGTGCGCTCGGGCGTGTTTATCGTTATGATTTTGGGCATGGGCGCGCTCACACACTCGCTCGCAGGCCTGCCCAGCGCCTTGCCCTTGACTCCGGCTACGCGCGCATAGTACTCGCTGAACTCGCATTCCTTATCGAAGAAATAGCCCTGCTCGTCATAGGACTGTACGTACAGCCCCATGCGCTCGCATTCGCAAAGCGCCTCGCGCGCCAGCTCCTCGTCTATAAACGTGCGGCTCAGGGGCTGACCGCTCACGGTGTCCACTATCATGGCACCGTTGAGCGTTATCGCGGGCGCGGTCACGCCCAGCTGCTCCACATAGCGGCGCATCGCCGAATACATGCGCCCCGATGCCAGCGCTATCGTAACTCCGCGCTCGCGCAGCGTCTCAAGCGCGCGCACCGTGCGCTCGCCTATCGTCTGGTCATCGCGCAGCAGCGAATCGTCAAGATCGGATATAAACAGCTTTATAGGCACATGGCACCTCCGCATTTGCAGTCTGCAATTTATTTCCCAATCGATTATAATACAATTTCGCGCGCATTTAAAGTACCCTCGTGAAAAAAATTGTGATCTATGCGCATTTTGCATACTTTAATGCATAAATGCGCCGCTCAACTTTGCGCATTTGACCTATATGCGCGATTTGGCAATGCCGGGCGCGCCTGTTTCGCCGCCGTGCATGCGGGCTTTTGAGCGCAGCCTTAACACAAATATGCGTTTGCGCTTGTAATCGACCGCCGCCTGTGATAAAATCGCTGTAAGGCAAAAAAACAGGGCGGCCTGACCCGCCCGTGAAAGAGGTACGCATGACTTCCGAAGAAAAGAAGATATTTGACGGCGTGCTTTTCAAGCCCGGCGATCCCGAACTGCGCCAGATAAAGCTGCGCTCGCACAACCTGTGCAGCAAGTACAACCGCACCTTCGAGGACGAGACCGAGTATCGCGCCCAGCTGCTCAGTCAGATAGTGGGGCGCATGGGCAAGAACGTGTTCATGCAGGGGCCGATATTCTTCCATTACGGCACGCACACCACGATAGGCGACAACTTCTTTGGCAACTACAACCTGACCATACAGGATGACGGCCCGGTGACGATAGGCAACAACGTGAACTTTGGCCCCAACGTGACCATAGTCACGCCCATGCACCCGCTGATAGCCGAGGAGCGCAACTGCATGCTGGACGCCGAGGGCAATCCCTCGCGCTTCTGCTACGCGCTGCCGGTCAACATAGGCAACAACATCTGGTTCGGCGCAAACGTCACAGTATGCGGCGGCGTGACCATAGGCGACAACTGCGTCATAGGCGCGGGCAGCGTCGTGACCAAGGACATACCGGCGGGCAGCTTGGCTGCGGGCGTACCCTGCCGCGTGATACGCCCGATAACCGAGGCCGACAGCATGGTGCATAAGCCCGAGATACTGGGCGACAACAAGGTCATCGGCAAGTAATGCGCGCAGGCTGCAAGGTATAGACGCGCAGACTCGCATTCGTGTAGGGATATATATATGGCTCTGCCACAGGGAAAGCAATCCTGCGGCAGAGCCTTTTTATGATATGAGACAGGCTTGCCATGGCAGGCGCTATGAGCCATTACCTTAACAAGCCCTTTGAAATACAATGAGCCATAATCGCGCATATGATTGGCGATTGCCGCTTATTGCATGCATTACAGCTCCACGACGCGCAGCTTCATACTGCGTGCGCGCAGCGCGGCGCGCTGGGAATTGCCTGTATGAGGCGCGTATACTATCAGCATGCCCGCATGCTCAAGCAGCCAGGCATCGCGCCGCACCATGGCAAACTGCGGCGGTATGCGCGTGAACTCGTCGGGGAATAGTGTGTGCTGCCAGTCGGCGATCGTGGCTTGATCCTGTTTGGGCATGTGCGACATAACTACGCTCCAGTCCATGTCAGACCGCGTGCTTGCCACCTCGCTCAGTGCGCGCGCCGCCATGACGCAGAACGCACCTCTATCACCCACGCGGAAGGTATGCGCTTCGCCGCTGTCGTATGCCTTGGCAATGGCGCGCACTATATCGGGGTATATGCATTCCGGCGCGTCGTGATGTCCCATCAGCGCACAGGTGTGCGCGCGTTCGGTACTAAACATGCAACAAATGACTCCTTTATTTAATGTATGCTAGATATATCTTACAATATGAAGCCTTACATGTCAAATGCGTTCTTATAAAAGCGGATATAGCCAATCAAAACCGCTATAATATGAGCAAGCGAGATTGTGAGGTGCAGCTATGAAGGGCGAAGGTGTCGATTTCAAGAATAGGGATAGATTTGTAGAGCTTGGGATAACGATATCTGCCTTACGCAAGCTGCGCGGAATGTCTCAGGAACAGTTGGCGGAAAAGGTTGGAATAAGCAGAGGATTTTTGTCTGTAATCGAAGCTCCAAACATGATACAGTCATTCTCGCTTGAGATACTTTTCAATATAGCCGATGCATTGGGCGTGCGCGCGGGCGATTTGCTGAATAACTCTATATTCACGGAGGAGTGGAAGTAGGTGTTGGGCGTAGAGAGTGGCGCAGCTTAAACATGCGCAAGCCTGGCATACTGCCCCAAAAACAGCATATGTGCAATATAACAAGAGCGCCTGCCGGAATATTCAGCAGGCGCTCCAGTCTTGCCATTAGGCGCAAATCATATCATCAGTTGTACTTGGGCAGCCAGTCGCCGTGAGCCTCGATGAGGTCATCGCACATCGCAACGATGTCGTCGATGGACAGCTCGGCAGCGGTGTGCGGATCCATCATGGCCGCCTGATAGATGTAATCCTTCTTGCGGGTCATGACGGCCTGTATGGTCAGCAGCTGCACGTTGATGTTGGTGCGGTTCATGGCCGCGCACTGCTCGGGCAGAGCGCCGACGTAGGTGGGGGTGATGCCGCTCTTGTCGGCTATGCAGGCCACCTCGACGCAAGCCTCGGAGGGCAGGTTGGTGATGATGCCGTTGTTTATCACGTTGCCGCCGAACACGAAGGGCTTGTTGGTCTCCATGGCCTCCATGATGTGGCTGGCGTACTCGCGGGAGCGCACATGGGTCAGGCCGTGGTCAGCCAGCAGCTCGTCGCGGCGCGCCGCCCAATCGGCGATCTGGCGCACACAGCGGCGCGGATACTCGTCCAGCGGGATGTTGAAGCGGTCTATCAGCTCCGGGTACTTGCTCTTTATGAAATAGGGCATGTACTCGCTGTTGTGCTCGGAGGACTCGGTTATGTAGTAGCCGAAGCGGCGCATGACTTCCAGGCGCACCATGTCGCCGTGCAGGCCCTTCTCCTTGTACAGGTCGTAGTCCTTGCGCAGATGCTCAAGATAGCGCTCTTCGATTTCCTTGCCGCCGGTGAGCTGCTTTACGCGCTCCTCGAACGTGCCTATGTCCAGCTTGCCCTCGTTGTACAGCAGCGCGCGGCGCTTTATTTCGGGATAGAGGTCTACGCCGTCCTTGGAGCACTCCAGCAGCCATGCCTGATGGTTGATACCGGCTATCTTCCACTGTATGCTCTCGTCGTAATCCATGCCCAGCTCGCCCAGCAGGTGCGGCACGCAGACCTGTACGCTGTGGCACAGACCCACGGTCTTTACGCCGGTGTAGCGCTGTATTACGCCGGTCAGCATGGCCATGGGGTTTACGTAGGTCAGGAACCATGCGTTGGGGCAGACTTCCTCCATGTCGTGAGCGAAGTCCAGCATCACGGGCGCGGTGCGCAGCGTGCGGAATATGCCGCCGATGCCCAGCGTGTCGGCGATGGTCTGGCGCAGGCCGTACTTCTTGGGTATCTCGAAGTCGGTCACGGTGCAGGGCTCGTAGCCGCCGACCTGTATGGCGTTTACAACATAGTTGGCGCCGCGCAGAGCGTCCTTGCGGTTCTCAACGCCCAGATAGCTCTCTATCGTGGCCTTGGAGCCGTTGTTGCGGTTGATGGTGTCCAGCATCAGGCGGCTCTCCTTGAGGCGCTCGGCGTCTATGTCGTAGAGCGCTATCACGGAGTCCTCAAGAGCGGGGGTCATCATGCTGTCGCCCAGCACGTTCTTGGCGAACACGGTAGAACCGGCGCCCATGAATGTAATCTTGGCCATGTGCAACTACCTCCAGTGCAATATTCATACGTTCATTTTACAATTTTTTGCGGCGATGCACAAGCGCCGCGTGCGCTCTGTGAAGCCAATTTGCGCCGAATATTTACACTTTACTCTCATCAAACTGATTTTGCGCGACAATAGTATAAATAGCGGAACGTGTGCGTAAACAAAGCGGCGCTCTCAAATCAATTTTTACGCGCATATCGCAAGGGCATATGGCGGCATATGTGCGCCCGTGCAGCTCCTGAGCAGGGCGGGCATGCGCAGGGACGGAGCCTAAAAGCATGTTGAGCGCAGATCGCATACAGATTCAATCCAGCGCCACATTTGAGCCATTGACAGGCGCGCAGAGCATGATATAATTATAGCTATGGAATTTACGGAGGGATAGTATGCAGCTTAGCAATGCAAAAAAGCGCCATTGGTCGCTGTGGGCCAGCGCGATATCGGGAACGCTGCTGGCGCTCATGATAGTGGGCGTGTTTCTGTACTCGATAAACGAGTATCTGAACGGCGAGATGAACGTCATGGCGGAGATACTCGCCGAAGACCCGACCGCGACGGCGGATGCCGTATGGAACGAGATGATACGCGGCACGCTTATGATATCCTCGCCCATGCTGATAGGCATCGTGCTTAACTGGGTGGGCCTTATAACGCGCAACAGGCCGATGGTGCTGGTGGCGGGCATATTCTACTGCCTGATAGCGATATTCGATCTGATGTTTTTGCTGTATGGCCTGATACCGGCGGTGCTGGCATTCTATGCGTTCTACCGCATGGGCAAGCCCGTAACGCCCACGCTGCGCCCGCCGCGGCTGTACTAAGGCGTTCGCGCGCGGCGGTATAGGGTGCGGACACGGGCCGCGCGTACCAATGCGGATAAGACAAGGCTCTGCTTTCGACCGGGTGGCCGGAAGCAGAGCCTTTGATAGTTTTGGCAGTATGGATAGGACAGTTTGTCAAAAAATTCTTTTTGACAAGCGTGGACGTGGAAGAACTTCCCCCGCCACTGCCACCCCTACTCAGTTTCCACTGAAATCCTTAAGGTTTCCGGGCGTGGAAACTGCAATGTAGATATGCTGCTCTGGGAAATGGGATTTCCCGCCGCCAAAATATCTACGCGCCCACCGCACATGTCGCCTGGCGCTACCTAAGCCGGCGGGCTGCGAGGCCCGCCGAGCTATTCTGGGGTTTTTTGATAGGCTGTAGGATATTATGCGCATCATAAAATCCGCGCCGCGCCTAAGTCTTGCATCGCCAGAAGCGGTAGGGCTATGGGCGCATGTTGGCGGTCAAGCCACGGAGCAGCGCATGGTTTCCCTCGCAAGGTGACTGATGGGCGTCACGTGCCGCTATATGGGCAGCGCTGCATTCGTCCGGGGCAGTGTTAGTTTGTTCTTATGCGGCTATACTGTATTCGGGGGAACCCCTCAGTCGCTCACGCGACAGCTCCCCTTTCAGGGGCGCTAGGGTGGTTTGCGCGACAGCTTGCGCTTTCGGGGAGATGTTGTGGAAGCCGAGGCGGGCCGCGCTGGTCACATGCCCTTGTACATATCCATTACATCGGCCTTGCGCTGCGCCATCTCGTCCACGCGCTGTATGTACAGCTCTATGTTGCGCACGTTGGCGGCGCGCTCTATGCGGTGGCGCTCGGGGAATATCCACTTGGTTATCGCGCCCGCGCCCAGAGCCAGGTTGTTGGTGGTCTCCTCCATTACGTCTATGTTGTACAGGCAGGCCTTGCCGGGACGGGCATAGCCCACGTTCTCCAGATTGCCGGCCATGTACTTCTGGCGATAGAGGTAATACGGCTTGTAGCCCGCCTCATGCGCCAGCTCGCGCGCCAATTCCACCATGCGCTGCGCCGCAGCCGCATCGGCCTGACGGTAGTTTAGCTCATGCAGCTTGGAGGCGCGCTTTATGGCCAGCGTGTGTACGGTCACGCTGTCGGGCGCGAGCTGGCACACGCCGCGCATGCTGCGCTCAAACGCCGCCATGTCCTCGCCGGGCAGCGCGGCTATCAGGTCCATGTTGATGTCGCCAAAGCCCATGCTGCGCGCCAGCTCGTATGCTTCCATTATGTCGCGCGTGGTGTGGCGGCGGCCTATCAGCGCCAGCGTGTCGTCGCACAGCGTCTGCGGGTTTATCGATATGCGCGTTATGCCCGCGTCCAGCAGCACTTGCAGCTTGTCGCGGTCTATGGTGTCTGGGCGGCCTGCCTCGCATGTCCACTCTATCGAGTCCGGAAATTCGCGCTGCGCGGCGGCTATAACGCGCTCAAGCTGCGGCGCGCTCAGCGCCGTGGGCGTGCCGCCGCCCATGTAGGACGCGCGCACGCGATACCCGCGCTCGCGCATCATGCGTCCGGTCAGCTCTATCTCGCGCAGCAGCGCCTCTATATAAGGCTCAACCAGCGCGCCGCGCCCCAGCTCGTCCGAGGCGAACGAACAGTATGAGCAGCGCGTCGTGCAAAACGGTATGCCTATGTACAGGTCGAACTCGTCTTGGTCATGCTTCATCAGCGGGCGCTGCACCTGCACTATCTCGTCCAGCAGCGCGGCCTTGTGGCGGCTCACGTCGAATGTGCCGCACAGCCAGCTTATCGCCGCCTCGCCGCTCATGCCCTCGTCCATGGCCTCGTATATCAGGCGCGTGGGGCGTATGCCGGTCAGCGAACCCCATGGCGGACGCACGCCGGTCGCGTCGCGCAGCAGCTCGTACAGCGCGTGCTTTATCAGCCGCTTGAGCTGCTTCTTGCGCTCCAGCGCATCGCCGTCCGGCACGGGCAGGCTGCGCTCATGGCTCGCGCCGCCGTATTCAAAGCGCTCGCGCCACATGCCGTCCTGCTCGGTGTGAGAGTGCGTCACGGCCGCTTCGGGTTCGTCGCCATGTTCGCTGCATGCCTTGGAATCAGCTTCATTGCCATGTGCGTCACATGCGTTGGCATCAGCCTCATTGCCATGCGCACCGCATGCCTTGGCATCGGCCTTATCGCCGTGTGCATCGCAGGCATTGGCGCTTTCGGCATCGACGAGCTGTATCTCGGGTGCGGTGATGAACAGGCGTATCACTTCGCATATGTCGTTGTAGAACTCGGGCAGATTGGTAACGAGTCTCATCGTCCGCTCACCTCATGCGCTATGGTAGTCTCAGGGCCGTGGCCGGAGAGCACGCGCGTCTCGGCAGGCAGCTTGTACAGCTTGCGCAGCGAGCGGCGCAGCTGTACCGGCGAGCCGGTGGGCAGGTCGGTGCGGCCAAACGCCTCATAGAATATGGTGTCCCCCGAGAACAGCACATGCTCATCGGGCAGATAGTAGCTTACCGAGCCTGAAGTATGGCCGGGGGTGTATATTACCTCTATGTGCAGCCCGCACATGTCAATATCCAGGTTCTCCAGTATGTCCAGCGGGCAGTCGGCGGCGGTCTGCACATGCTCAACGCCCGGCCGTCCCAGCGAGCGCTCCAGACTCAGCAGCATGTCCGCATCGTTGGGATGTATGCGTATGCGCGCGCCGCTGCGCTCGTGCAGCTCGGCCACGGCCTCTATGTGGTCGAAGTGGCCGTGAGTGAGCAGTATGTCGGTGAGCGTGCAGCCCTGCGCCTCGCAGGCGGTCAGTATCTCGTCGGCAGCTCCGCCGGGATCGACCACAAAGGCGGCACCGTTGTCCTTTACGCATACGAGGTGCGCGTTTTCGGCCATGGAATTGGTGACGATCGTCTGTATTATGACGTTCATATTAAAATCCCTTCTTTGAGTCCAGCAGTATTGTGACCGGGCCGTCGTTTACCAGCTCGACCTGCATGTGCGTCTGAAAGCGCCCGGTCTCCACGCGGAAGCCGTCCGCGCGCAGCGCTTCGACCAGCTTGCGGTAGAGCGCGTCGGCATCGTCCGGCGCGGCGGCATTTGAAAAGCTGGGACGGCGGCCATGGCGCGCATCGCCCAGCAGCGTGAACTGGCTGACCAGCAGTATCTCGCCGCCCACGTCGCACAGCGAGAGGTTCATCTTGCCGTCGTCATCCTCAAACACGCGCAGCCCGGCTATCTTGGCGCGGCAGTACTCCATGTCGGCCTGCGAATCGCCGCTTTCCACGCCGCACAGCACCATGAAGCCTGCACCTATCCTGCCCACTACCTCGCCATCCACGCTGACCTGCGCCCGCGTACACCTCTGCACAACACATCTCATGCGCTATCACCACTTACATATTTTTATACGCTTCCATTATAGCGCCCCTGTGTAAAACCGCATGGTATTTTTGCGGATTTAATGAAAAATGCGCCGCGCCCGTCCGGCAATGCTTGCAAACATATGTTCGCAGATGGTATAATGTGAGCGATGAAGCGCGGCGGCATGGCTGTGCATCTGAGCAGCGCATGGCATGGCGGGTGCCGGTCAGAGAATGAGTTCCCGCAGAAAGCGTTAGCCTACACCGGCAAGCGCGACCAAGCAACATGGCGAGACATGCGCCGCAGAAAGCGTTAGCCTGCACCGGCAAGCGCAACCAAGCAATGTGGCGAGGCATGCGCCGCAGAAAGCGTTAGCCTGCACGGCGAGCGCGACCAAGCAGCGTGGCAAGACATGCGCCGCAGAAAGCGTTAGCCTGCACCGGCGAGCGCGACCAAGCAGCGTGGCAAGACATGCGCCGCAGAGAAGCGTTAGCCTGCACCGGCACACATGCCAATCAGAACGTGCGCGCCACATGGCGCTCAATATGCGAATCTGCTTGACGCAATGGAGGGAGGAACCGCCATGACAAAGGACATGGACATAATGGACATGTTCTCTCAGGCCTGCCAAAGGTGGTTTGGCCGATGCATAGGCACGCCGACACCCGTACAGCGCGAAGGCTGGGCGGCGATAGCCGGCGGCGGCAGCGTGCTGATATCCGCGCCCACCGGCACGGGCAAGACGCTCACGGCATTTCTGTGGGCGATAGACGGACTGCTGGCGCGCGCCATGCGGGGCGGACTGGACGAGGGCGTGCGCATACTGTACATATCGCCGCTCAAGGCGCTGGGCAACGACATAGACCGCAACCTTCGCCGCCCGTTGGAGGGCATATCGGCGGAAATGGGCCAGCCCTGTCCGCTGCGCGTGGCGGCGCGCAACGGCGATACCACCGCGCATGAGCGCCGCGCCATGCTTAATAAGCCCCCGCATATACTGATAACCACGCCGGAGTCGCTGTTCATAATGCTGACGGGCGAGCGCACGCGCGCGCTGCTTGGCGGCGTTGAGCAGGTGATAGTGGATGAGATACACGCGGTAATGGACTCCAAGCGCGGCGCGCACCTGATGATGACGCTGGAGCGGCTGAACGAGCTGTGCGGGCGCGATGTGCCGCGCATAGGGCTGTCAGCCACGGTCGAACCGCTGGACGAGGCGGCGCGATACCTTGCGGGCTGCGATGCCGGTGGCACCCCCAGACCTTGCAGCATAGTTCATCCCGCTGTACACAAGCGCATGGAACTGCTGGTGGAGCTGGCGCTTGCCGATCTGCGCATAATGCCCGAGGGCAGCATATGGCCCGCGATATTCAAGCGCGCATGCGATGAGGCCGGACATGTGCGCACCACGCTTGCCTTCTGCGAGGGCAGGGCTACGGCGGAAAAGCTGGCGCATGGAGTTAATGCGCTGGCCGGGGAGGGATTTGCGCTCACTCACCACGGCTGCATATCGCCCGATGCGCGCCTGAAGGCAGAGCGGCGGCTCAAGGACGGCTCGCTGCGCATGATGTGTGCCACCAGCTCCATGGAGCTGGGCATAGACGTGGGCGAGATAGACATGGTCATGCAGATGGGTGCGCCCGCTTCGGTGGCGCGCGCCGCGCAGCGATTGGGGCGCGCCGGTCACAGGCCGGGCGAGGTGAGCCGCATGCACTTCTTCCCGTTGAGCGAGCATGAGGTGCTGCTGGACGCATGCATGGCGCGCGGCGTGCTGGAGGGCAGGATAGAGCGTATGCACCCGCCGCGGCTGTGTCTGGACGTGGTGGCGCAGCAGCTTGTGGCTATGAGCGCGGTGGGCGAGTACACGGTGGCGGAGGCGCTTGCGGTGCTGCGCGGCGCGTATGTGGCGCGCGAACTGGATGAGGATGCGCTAAGGGGTCTGCTGTGCATGCTTGCGGGCGACTATGAGCGCGAGGACGATGCTCCGCAGCGGCCCAGACTTGTATACGACAGGATAAACGGCGTGTTTCGCGGCGATGCGTACAGCCGCATGCTGGCGCTGCGCTCGGGCGGCACAATACCCGATCGCGGCTATTACGGAGTGTACACAGAGGACGGCACGCATCTGGGCGAGCTGGATGAGGAATACGTGTTTGAGGCGCGGCTGGGCGACAGATTTCTGCTTGGCACGTTCCCATGGCAGATAAAGTCGATAGCGCGCGACCGGGTGCTGGTCGTGCCTTGCGATGCGGGCGGCGCGGCCTCGCCGTTCTGGCGCGGCGACAGCATGGGAAGGCCATATGACGCGGGGCTGTTCATAGGCAGCTGTCTGCGCGGCATGGAGCAGGCGCTGCTGCAGGGCAGGCTGGAGGCTGAGCTAAAGCGCTATCCGCTTGACGGGGATGCGCGCCTCAACCTCATGCGCCATATCGCCGGGCAGGCAGAGTGCGGCCTGCCCACCGATAGGACGATGGTGTGCGAACACTTTTGCGATCAGGCGGGCGAGCATCAGATGGTGGTACACAGCGTGTTCGGCGCGCGTGTCAATCTGCCGCTGGGGCTGCTGCTGCAGAAGAAGGCCATTGAGCTGACGGGCGCGGACGTGCGCATGCATTACAGCGATGACGGCATACTGCTGCACTCGGGCGCGGAGCTGCCGCAGGGGTTGCTTAACTGCGTGCGCGGCGACACGGCGCGGCAGGAGCTCATTCGGCTCATGCCCGCAGCGCCCGTATTCACGCTGGCGTTTAGGTATAACTCCATGCGCGCGCTCATGATGGGCATGCGCGGCGGCGGGCGGCTGCCGCTCTGGGTGCAGCGCCTGCGCGGCGAACAGGCGTATGCGCGCGCGCTTAAGCATGCCGGTCATCCGCTGCTCATAGAGACAATGCGCGAGTGTCTGGAGGACTACGCCGACTGCACGGCCATGTGCGATGTGCTTGAGCGCGTGTTCACCGGCGAAATAGGAGTGCTGGAGCGCAATAGCGCATATCCATCGCCGTTTGCGCGCGGGCTGCGCGGCCAGCTGGAGGCCGTGGAGATGTACGACTATTCGCCCACGCCCGCAGCCGCCGCTAAGCTGGACATGACCGACAGCCCGCAGCTGAGGCTGGATGCCGCCGCGCTGGATGCCGCGCGCGCGGGCAGGGTGGCGCTGGACGGCGTGGACGGGCTGCATGAGCTGCTGCTGAGCCGGGGGGACATGGTGCATGGCGAGATCGATGCGCCGCTGGAATGGCTGGAGCGGCTATGCTCGGCGGGCAGGGCGCTGTATGTGGAGCCGGGGCTGTGGATAGCCGCCGAGGAGCGCGAACTGTACGCGGGCGCGCTGCCCGAGCAGGGTGAAGGTGACTTTGGGGCGCTTTTGCGGGTGATAAGGCGCTGCCTGCGCTGGCATGGGCCGATGGGCGCGCCCGATATATGCGAGCGCTATGCGCTGGAGTATGGTGCGGTGGAGCGCGCACTGGCAGAGCTAATCAAAGAGAGAGTGGCTGTGGATACCGTAGCGGGCTATGCGCACCGGGATGTGTACGAGCGGGCGCAGCGCATGGAGCTGCGTGCGCGCCGCGAGCGCATACGCACGGTGCCGCCCGAGAACTACGCGGCGCTGCTGGCCACGAGCCGCAGCGCCTCTGGCACGGCTGGGGAGCGGCTCATGAATGGCCTTCGCCCGCTCCTGGACGTGGCTTTGCCCGTTGCGGCTTGGGATGTGCTGCTGCCCGCACTGACCGCGGGCTATGCTGCGCGGCATATAGACGGGCTGATAGCCTCCGGGCAGGTGACATGGCGCGTACTGCCGGGCAAGACGCCCCAGCTCAAGTTCTGTGACACGGAGCGCATAGACTGGGAAGCCGCGCCCGAGGACATGTGGCGCGATCAGAAGCTGGACGAGGATGAGCTGAGCATGCTAAGGGCGCTCAAGCTGCGCGGCGCATCGTTCATAAACGCATTGCCCAGACCACAGTCGCGTTCAGCGCTGGCGGTGCTTACCGATCTGTGCATGAAGGGACTGGTCGTGGCCGATTCACTTGAGCCGTTGCGTGGCGGCGCGGAGAAGGGTGCGCGGCGAGAAGCGCGGCGCAATGCCATACAGAGCGGCGCGCGGCGCTGGGAACTGGCGCGCCCGATTAAGGCGCTCGACATGGATGGGCAGCTTGAACAGGTGTTTGACAGGTATGGCATAGCGTCGCGCGAGACGCTGGCGCTGTGCGGCGTGGACAGGGCCGGCGCGTTTGAGCGGCTGCGCGGCATGGAGTATACCGAGCAGGTGCGCAGAGGTTACTTCGTGCGCGGCCTGTCCGGGGCGCAGTTCGTGCGCGCAGCTGACTTTGAGCGCATTGCCCTGCGCCTTGAGCAGCCTAGCGAATGCTGTGTGGCCATGAGCGCCATAGATCCGCTCAACGCCTGGGGCGCATTGCTCAGGCAGGCGGAGGGCGAGGCGTTCCTGCGCGTGGCGGGCTGCGCGGTGGTGCTTAAAGCGGGCAGGCCCGTGCTGATATGCGAGCAGCAGGGGCGCGTGCTGCGCTCCATAGCGCCTGAGTTTACGGATGAGGCCGTGAGCGAGCTGGCGCGCGCCTTCCGAATGTCGCAGATATATCCCAAGCTGCGCGAACTTACCGTGTCCAGCTTTGCACCGGAGCTTGCGCCCGCGCTGGAACGGGCGGGCTTTGTGAGGGAGATGCTGGACTATGTGATGATGAGATAGGCGGTTGACCTTAGCTACACAAAGGCAGTGTTTAACGGAATAGCCATGCCGCGCAGTGATGAGGGTGCGCATGGCGCAAGAATCCGCGCCGCGTGCATTATGCCGCATTGCGCAAATGACAGGCGCGGCGGCCTGACCCGGATGGTCTGACCGCCGCGCTTTAGCTGGCAATTCACTTCCTGACCGCCGATATGAGCAACATCATGGGGCGGCGCATCTCGTCCTTCATGCCCGCTATGTCCATCATGTCTGCGGGCGGCTGCGGCTCGACTATGTGCGTAAGCTCAAAGCCGTTTGCCAGCAGCGTACCCAGATAGGTGGTGAGCGTCCTGTGATACTTTATGACCTTTTCGCCCAGAAAGACGGCCTCTCTGCGCCCCTCGTAGTAGTAATTGTCCACGGGGAAGTGCATTATGCTGCCGTCATCGCCGTAATACCAGTCCTGGCTTCCGCTGGCCGTGAACACGGGATGCTCAACCGAGAACACGAAGCTCCCGCCCGGCTTTATCCAGCGCGATATGCTCTCTACAAGCGAGCCAAAGTCGCGCACGTAGTGAAACGCCAGCGAGCTTATCACCGCGTCGAACGTGCGCTCAGCAAAGCTCAGCTCCTCCATGGCAGACAGGCGGTACTCTATCTGCGGGGCGGAGTTGATGTCGCGCGCCACGCCCAGCATCCTCTTTGATATGTCTATGCCCAGCACATGGGCTGCGCCGTTGCCGGCGGCGTATTTGCAGTGCCAACCATAGCCGCAGCCCAGATCCAGCACGCTCTTGCCCGCAAAATCGGGCAGCAGCTTCTTAAGCTCCGGCCATTCGCCCGCGCCGGCCAGCCCCTTCTGAGAGCGCAGCATCTGGCTGTACTTTTGAAAGAACGACTCGCTGTCGTACTTGTTCTCCATCATTTGGCTTTTACCATCCTGCGCGTTTGCGCCTTTAGTTAAGTCCTTTGGCCTTCATCTCTTCCAGCGCGCGCGCCAGCTGATCGGGGCAGGACGTAGCGCCCTGGCAGGGTATGCCCTTGAGGCGCTCTATGACCTCGTCCACCTTCATGCCCTGAGCCAGACGGGCCACGCCCTGAGTGTTGCCGCGGCAGCCGTTTATGAAGCGGACGCTCTTTACCGTGTCGCCATCCAGCTCTATCTCTATGGCGCTGGAGCAAGTGCCGCGCGTCTTGTATACGTACATTATGTATTCCTCCCTTGTGCATATTCCACTGAATTATACCGCCTGCGCGCGCGGCGTGTCAAGCGGGTGCGGGTAAAACCGGGGCGCTATGCGCAGACGCGGCATTCCCGCTACGACCGGAGTAATGCGGTGCGCAAGCGGGTGCAGGCAAGGGCTGCGCGGGCAAAAGCACACACAGGGGCCGGATGCGCGC
>JBMNUB010000048.1:0-21065 GCA_050946055.1 Candidatus Fimadaptatus sp.
AACCCGCACGTCTGTGCAGTGCGGCGCATGCCCGCGCGGCGCGCACATTTCGCAATACAAAATATGGCTCTGCCCAGGGACTTGATCCCTGAACAGAGCCATTTGTCATTACGCAGCGCCTACGTATAGGCGCTTGCGCATATGGCATCACTTGCCGGTCGCTGACCCCATGAGTCCAGTCGCGCCGGGCTGTTGCGTGGGCTGCGCGGCCGTCACTCCGGCTGCCGGCTGGGCGGCTTCGCCCTCAGGCAGCGCGGTAGGGCGGGCGTAGTGGTTGAAGGTCACGCCCTCCAGCGAGGAATCGGGCGCCTTTCCGTCAAACGTCACCATGGTGATTATGTAGGCGCTGTGGTCATCGCTGAGCATCAGTATGTACTCGGCGTTTACGTTTTGCAGCGTGGACAGTATGCGCGTGCAGGGCATGTCCATGAACTCCTCATCGCGCAATATGCTCCACGAAGTGCCGTTTGCATCCACGCCGTCGGACACCGCGCCCAGATCCTCGGCATAGGCCAGAGTCAGCTCCTCAAGGTTGTCATACGGCGAACCGGCGGCGCAGTACACGAACAGCTGCGAGCGAGTCTTGCTGTCGTATACCTCGAGTATCAGGTCGGGCTTTACGTTGCCCGAGCGTTCGAAGCTGTTGGTCTGTTCCAGCGTCTCGTCATCGGTGCGCATGAACGAATTGCCTATCTCTATGGACAGTCCCAGATCGTATATCATAAACGCCCATCCATAATGCCCCGCCTGCGCGCACGGAGCCAAGCACAGGAGTATCAGCGCCATCAGTATGGCCATAAGCCTTCTCATGCGTATGTCTTCCTTTCCGGTGCCGCCGCGCCCATAAATGGCCGCTCGCCTTTTGATATATGCTCAAGGCCGCGGACGCGGCATAAGCCGCCGCATCCGCGGCACCTGCGGGTACATCGCCTGCGCACCTTCATGCGTTTAAGATGATACCATCTAAGATTGTCATTTTTTCGCCGAAACGCGGGCTTAGATATTAAAACCGAAGAAGCGCACGGCGTTGTTGAAGCTGATGTCCTTGACTATCTGACCTGCAGTCTCGAAGTCGGCGGGATACTCGCCCTCCTCCATCCAGCCGCCTATCAGGTTGCACATTATGCGGCGGAAGTATTCATGGCGGGTATAGCTCAGGAACGAGCGCGAGTCGGTCAGCATGCCTATGAAGTTGCCCAGCACGCCTAAGTTGGCAAGAGATGTCATCTGCGCCTCCATGCCGGTCTTGGTGTCGTTGAACCACCATGCAGAACCGTGCTGTATCTTGCCGGCGCAGCTGGAATCCTGGAACGCGCCCGCGATTACGTCCAGTATCTCGTTATCGGCGGAGTTGAGCGAGTACAGCACCATGCGCGGCAGCTTGCTCTCCTCCTCCAGCGCGTTCATCAGCTGGGACAGGCTCTTGAGGCACTGGGTCTGGCCCATGCTGTCAAAGCCGCTGTCCGGACCCAGCTGCCTGAACATGCGCGCGTTGGGATTGCGCAGCGCGCTGTAATGTATCTGCATCGCCCAGCCGCGTTCGGCGTACTCGCGGCCAAAGAACAGCAGCATGGCGGTCTGGTACTTGGCGGCCTCGTCGGCGGTCACAGCGCCGCCTGCCAGCGCCTTCTTGTATATGGCATCTATCTCCTCGTCGGACGCGGGCGCATACGGCACATAGTCCAGGCCATGATCGCTGGCCACGCAGCCCATCTTGCCGAAGAAGTCCAGCCGGCTGCGTATTGCGGAGTACAGACCCGCTATGTCGTCCACGGCGTAGCCGCTTACCTCACCCACGCGGCGCACGTAATCGGCAAAGCCGGGCTTGTCTATGTTGACTGCCTTGTCAGGACGCCATGCAGGCAGCACCTTGACCTCGCAGGTGGGATCGGCAGCTATGACCTCATGCCAGTGCAGATCGTCCACGGGATCGTCGGTGGTGCAGATGAGCTTGACATTGCTGCGCTTGATTATGCCGCGCACGCTCATGTCGGGCTCCTTAAGGCGCTCGTTGCACCAGTCGTATATCTGGCGGGCGTTCTCCTCGTTTATGATGAGGTCGCAGCCGAAGTAGCGCTTCAGCTCCAGATGAGTCCAGTGATACAGCGGATTGCCCACGGCGCGCGGCAGCACGCGCGCATACGCCTGGAACTTCTCCCAGTCGCTGGCATCGCCGGTTATGTAGCGCTCTTCCACGCCTGCATTGCGCATCAGGCGCCACTTGTAGTGATCGCCGCCCAGCCATGCCTCGGTTATGGTGGAGAAGCGATAGTCGGTGGCTATCTGCTCGGGGTTTATATGGCAATGATAGTCCAGTATGGGCATCGTTTCCGCATAGTCGTGATACAGCTTGCGTGCGCTCTCGGTGGTGAGCAGGAAGTTCTCACCCATGAACTTTTTCATCGGATTTCCTCTCCTTTGTCAAAGATATTATCAGAATGCTATCGCAAAGTCCGTCAGATTTATTATACATCCAACCCGCAAAATGCGCAATAAGTGCTTGCGGATTTGACCGCAAACATGTTTGGCATGGAATATGCGCATATCTGCATTGTGTAAGCGTCAGAATGTGCGCGCAGGGCGGTGCGCTTATCGCGCGGTATGCCGGGCATGCGTGGCTCAACGCTTGTTCGGAACATGGCAGTACATGCGCAGCTCAGCACTCGTTCGGAACGCGGCAGTATATGCGCAGCTCAACGATTGTTCGAGACGCGGCTGCGCATACGTTGCTCAACGCCTGTTCAAAACGCGGCAACACATGCACATCTCACCACTTGCGCATGACACCCCCTGCGCGCTCATCATCCAAAGTACTCCGCGCCGTTGTTCCAGCAAGGCTCGCCCTTGCCGAAGAAGCGCCAGTCGCAGAAGTCAAGCAGCATCTTCCAATCCACATCGCCAAACGCATGGCCGCCCTCGCGGTAAATCACGCAGTTGTTCCCGCCCGCGCCCATAAGGTCGAACACGGGCTGCGCCGCCTGCCAGGTGAGATATGTGCCGTAGGGATTTGCCCATGCGTCATCCAGACCTTCCACCGTGAACAGCGCGCGCGGCGCGACCAGCGCCTTGAACGCATGCAGGTCGAAGGGCAGCGCATGCTCGCGGCCTGCCTCGCCATAGCGCTCAAATCCCGCGCGCCACCAGTGCGGGAACACCGTGGCTATGCGCCCCAGCGCTTCCTCGCGCGCGGGATCGCCGTTTTCGCCATGGCGGTCGCCCAGTATGCTAAAGCAGCCCGCGCCGCCGCAGCCCGAGTTTATCGGCGCACACACTGCCACGCGCTCGTCGAACGCGCCCGCCGCCAGCGCCGCCTTGCCGCCGCGCGAATGGCCGGTGGCCACAAAGCACTGCGCATCCACATAGTCCTGCTTCTCCAGATAGTCCATGAGCTTGGAATGACCCCAGCCCCATATGCGTATCGCGCCCCAGTCATAGCCCGGATAGGCATCGCGGGCATCGGTGCGCGTGGTGTGCTGGTCGTGAAAGAGCTGTTCCTTGTCGAACTCGGCTATGACATAGCCGCGCTCTATCGCGTCCTCCTCGCGCGGACAGCCGTAGCTCACCGTAAACACATTCACCGTTATCGCCGGAAAGCGCCCCGCGCGCGCCGGGCGCAGTATGTGCGCAAGGAAGCTGTGCCTGAAGTGCGGGCCGTAGCATATGCGCACTATCTCGCGTATGGCGCGTCCCTCCAGCGCCGGGCGGCGCGATATCACCTCGCCGCGCACTGCATGGTCATTGGGCGCGCTGCCCAGCATGCAGCGCTCTATCAGCGCCGCGTATTCGCCTGCGCGCATGCGCCATTCATCGGGTGTGGTTATGGGCGTGCCGTCCGCCCATCTGAGCAGTTCATTCAGCCTTTTGTCCATGTATATTTCCCTCCTCATGCGTCGCAATGTTTTTGCATTTTTATGCACCACATATGCCATAGTTTTACATATTGCCCGTGAATATCCACACAGCGAGCTTATACGGCGTTTGGCAGATTGTTTCGGTATATAATTCGTGCCGAATATCATACAGCCTGTCAAAAAACCCCCGGAGAGCTCGGCGGGCCTCGCAGCCCGCCGGCTTAGGTAGCGCCCGGCGACATGTGCGGTGGGCGCGTAGATATTTTGGCGGCGGGAAATCCCATTTTCCCAGAGCGGCATATCTACCTTGCAGTTTCCACGCCCGGAAATCCGTTAGGATTTCTGTGGAAACTGAGCAGGGGTGGCAGTGGCGGGGGGAGGTTCTCCCCCATCCACGCTTGTCAAAAAGACTTTTTTTACAAGCTCATCATATACATTTTATGCATATTGCGTCATGCCATGAGATTATGCCTGCGCAATGCCATCATGCGCTTGTCAGGCAGCATGCGGCTATCTTTCCCTGCGCGACCATCCATTAAGAAGCCATCTGCTTGCAGCCATACGCGCAGTTATCTATACAAAGCCGCTTTACCTGCCCTACTCGCGCGGCGATATGCCCATGGCTATCTCCTTTTGCGCGCGGCGCGCGTCATGCCGAATACCGCGCCGCACAGGCCGCCCGCTATGTGGCTTATGCGCGACACGTTGTCGCTGGAGAACAGGCCGCTGAATATCTCGCCGCCTATGTACAAAGCCGCCACCAGTATCAGCGTCAGCGGTATGCTGCCGTCGCGCGCGCCGCCCATTGAGTTGAGCAGTATCATCATGAACACTATGCCGCTTGCGCCCAGCAGCATTACGTTTGAGTACATAAGGCAATGCACCGCGCCCGCTATGAACGCAGTCGCCAGCGATAGCCGAAACACATTCTTGCTGCCATATCGCTCCTCCAGCGTGGGGCCAAGCACCAGCATGAGCATTATGTTGCCCGAATAGTGCGCGAACGAGGAATGCCCCAGCACGTGGGTGAACGCCCTTATGTAAGTGAGCGGATCGGCCAGACTGCTGCGGTATACGCTGAACACCAGCCTGTTGGCCCTGCCGCCCGTGCGCTGATCCAGCACCAGCGCCAGCAGCGACACCAGAGCAAAGGTTATCGTAAACGGGGCATTATACCTTATGCGTCTTAGCAGCTTCATCGGCTTACCTCCATGCGGGTCTATGGGACGGATGTTCCACATCAGCGATTGTATCACAGCGCGCGCCGCATTTCAATGGCGTAAGATGCGCATATACCGGGCGGATGTGCGCGCTGTATTTCGATTATCACAGCTATTGTCACGGTCCGGTTTACGTGGTAGTATGTACTAAAGTCCTCTGTACAAAGCGGTCAAGGCGCTTTTTACTGCGCGCACGAAACCATATATATGGCGGGAGGTATGCTGCATGAGCAGACCCAATATAGTGTTTATATTAATGGATGACATGGGCTGGATGGATCTTGGCTGCATGGGCTCTGACTTTTACGAGACGCCCAATATAGACGCACTGGCGGCGTCGGGCATGCGCTTCAATCAGGCGTATGCCTCATGCCCCGTATGTTCGCCGTCGCGCGGCAGCTATCTCACCGGGCGGTATCCGGCGCGGCTGGGACTCACCGACTGGATAGACTTTGCATACACCTCGCACCCCCAGCGCGCCGCGCTCATAGAAGCGCCCTACATACACCATCTGCCGCGCGGCAATACGACGCTCGCGCAGGCGCTGAGAGAGGGCGGCTATAACACATGGCACGTGGGCAAATGGCATCTGGGCGGGCGCGAGTACTACCCGGACAAGGTGGGCTTTGACGTAAACATAGGCGGCTGTGCCTGGGGGCATCCGCACAAAGGCTACTTCTCGCCCTACGGCATAGAGACGCTGCCCGAAGGCCCGGAGGGCGAATACCTGACCGACCGCATAACCGACGAGGCGATATCGCTGATACGCTCCTGCGACGAGCGCCCCTTCTTCCTCAGCCTCAACCACTATGCCGTACACACGCCCATACAGGCCAAGCCCTGCGACATAGAGCGTTTCCGCCGCAAGGCGCACGACATGGGGCTGGACAAGGTGCAGGCAATAGTCGAAGGCGAGCGCCTGCCCACACACGACTGGCATGTCATGCGCCGTGTAATTCAGTCCGATCCCGAATACGCGGCCATGATATACAATCTCGACTGGAACATAGGCCGCCTGATGGACGCGCTGCGCCAGAGCGGGCGGCTGGACAATACGCTGATAGTGTTCACATCCGACAACGGCGGTCTGGCCACCGCCGAGGGCAGCCCCACCTGCAACGCGCCCGCCAGTGAGGGCAAGGGCTGGATGTACGAGGGCGGCAC
Source organism: Candidatus Fimadaptatus sp. (assembly GCA_050946055.1). Lineage (GTDB taxonomy): Bacteria > Bacillota > Clostridia > Christensenellales > Aristaeellaceae > Fimadaptatus. The sequence continues at coordinate 6,236 of JBMNUB010000048.1, forward strand.
GCGCGTGGCGCTGCTGGCCAGCTGGCAGGGACACATTGCGCCCGGCACGCTGTGCGACACGCCCGTCGTGACCACCGACTTCTATCCCACGCTGCTGGAGGCGGCTGAGCTGCCCGAGCGCCCTGCGCAGCATCTGGACGGCGTGAGCATAATGCCGCTGCTCATGGGCGGCGAGCTGCCCGAGCGCCCGATATTCTGGCACTATCCGCACTATGGCAATCAGGGCGGCAGGCCGGGCGCTTCGGTACGGTTGGGGCGCTGGAAGCTGATAGAGTTCTTCGAGAGCGGCGCATGCGAGCTGTATGACCTCGATGAGGACATAGGCGAGCGCAACGATCTCGCGGCACAGCGCCCCGACATTACAGCCAAGTTGCGCCGGCTGCTGCACGACTGGCAGCGCGATGTGTGCGCGGTGTTCCCCACGCCCAACGAGGAGTAAGCTAATGCATCGCCGCAATTGGTTCGGCATAGTATGCGTTCCCCGCGCCCGGCGAAGTCACGACTGTGCCATATATCGCAAGTTCTCCGCACGCTCGCCACGCCCAGCCATGAGGTATGCGCCGCCAGCGGAGAGTGCGCACCTATCATAGCACAATATCTGAGTAAAGGCGGCTTGCGCGGCTCCAATCGCATGCATACCGGGCGGGCTGGCTGCAGCAAACGACTGTGGCATGTGCCATATGTATGCGCCCGCTGCTGCGCTCGCCTGTGACAATTTGAGCAGTATGGCGCTTTACGGCACGGCAACATGCCGCGCCCGCCACATCGCAATTCGGTCAGGCCCGTCCGCTGCGCAAATGCCGCGCCGCCGGTGGGCGCTTACCGGCGCTTGCGGGCTGGCCGCTTTCGGAGGAGATGGTAGCATGCCCGCTGCCGCGCCGGCCTGTGGAATGGCAGACAGAATCGGCTTGGCTCGCATGGTGATTGGGCATATTCCCGCCTGACTGGCAAACAGTTGACGCGCGGCGCGCCGAAAGTGATGTTTTGGCGCGCCGGTTTGCCGCTATACTGCGCTCGGCATGACTCTGAGACGCTTGCAAAGCACATATCGCAACCGGATTTTCCCCAAAAGGCGGTTCGGCTCGCAGATTTTCAACCTGATTCGCCGGTATTGCGCGTATTTTGGCGCGATTTACCATATTTTCGCATCATAATGATATCATCCTTACTAATCCCGGCGAGATTTACAGTGAGGAACGGTCAAAGGATTCTGTAACTCAACCGGGTTACAGAATTACTTTTTTGCGTCTTTTCCGTAGTTTCAGCATTTGCATACTTATGCACGCACTGCTTGAATGCGCGCCGTCAGAGCGCGAATCGGCCGCCACGGCGCATTTGCGGAGAGTGCAACGGCCCGAAGCGAACTTCGCGGCGTGCCTGTCACGCTACAAGCCGCGTCAGCCTTTCCATTCATGCATGCATGGGCGCGTCGTTTGCCGCCTGATGCCTGTCTGCGAAGCCGCATGCCTCTTGAGCCGCAGGCTTGGCGCGCACTTGCCCGCATGATGCGGCTGTGATTTCGGCACGCATTCGTGAGGAGCAGTTTTCGGCGCAACGCTTGCCGCGAACATCTCGCGCCTTGCTCGCCCGCAGATGAACGCGGTTTCGGCATGCCATTTTGCGCGCAAGCGGCCTGCTTTGCCCGCGCGCATGTGCATGGCGCAAGTTTCGGCGGGCCGCCTTTTGCGCATGCCGCGCCACCTTTGCATACAGCATAATCCGATCTGGACATGCCGCCGCAAGCTTGTTTCGCATCCATTGACACAGACATGCTGACAGCGCAAGCTTGCCGAACCGCACGCGGCATGGAATCGCGCTCACTCTGTCAAAATATGTGCGCCGAAACCCTACGCTAATCCAATACGCAGCGCAATATGCGCGCATTTGCGCGCACGACGGTCATGTGCGCACAAATGTGCCGTCATATCCCATGCGTACTGCCGAAATGCGCACAAAAAACCGGCGGGATGCCAAAAGCACCCCGCCGAACTCGATTATACCGTTATGCCATGCCGCTCTTACTTGCCCAGTACGCGCAGCGCGGTCTCGGCCACGTTCTCACCGGTGAAGCCGAACGCCTTGAACAGCTCACCCGCAGGCGCGGACGCACCGAAGTGATCCAGCGTCACGGTCGCGCCGTCCAGACCCACGTACTTGTGCCAGCCGAAGGACACCGCTGCCTCGACCGCAACGCGCGCGCGCACGGCCTTGGGCATTACGCTCTCCTTGTACTCGTCGCTCTGCTGCTCATACAGCTCGAAGCAGGGCATCGATATGACGCGCGCCTTCACGCCCTGACCGGCCAGTATCTCCTGCGCCTGCACGCACTGCTCTACCTCGGAACCGCTGGCCATCAGCAGTACATCGGGCGTGCCTTCGCAATCGGAGATGATGTAGCCGCCCTTGAGCGCCTCGGGGCCGCTCTTCTCGTACAGCGGCAGGCTCTGACGGGTCAGCACCAGCGCGGTGGGCGCATTGGTGGTCTGGCTCAGTATCCAGCCGGCGGCAGTCTCCTTGCTGTCGGCGGGACGGAACACGTTCAGGCCGGGTATGGCGCGCAGGCCGGCCAGATGCTCCACGGGCTGATGGGTGGGGCCATCCTCGCCCACGCCTATGGAGTCGTGAGTCAGCACATAGGTCACGGGCAGCTTCATCAGCGCCGACATGCGCATGCCGTTCTTCATGTAGTCGGAGAACACGAAGAAGGTCGCGCAGTAAGGACGCAGGCCGCCGTGCAGCGCTATACCGTTGGATATGGCGCTCATGGCATGCTCGCGCACGCCGAAGTGCATGTTGCAGCCCAGACGATCCTCAGCGGAGAAGTCGCCGCGACCCTTGGTGTAGCTCTTGTTGGAGGGAGCCAAGTCGGCGCTGCCGCCGAACAGGCTGGGTATGCGGGTAGCCAGCTTGCCCAGCACCATGCCGGAGGAGTTGCGGGTAGCCTCTCGGCCTTCGAACTTCCACAGATCCTCGTCGCCTACGAGATCCAGCGGCAGTTCCTTGCTGAACCAGAAGTCCCAGGCGTTGGCCAGCTCGGGATAGGCCTCGCGATACTCGGCAAAGAGCTTGTTCCAGTCTTCCTCGGCCTGCTCGTTCTTCTTCATCTGCTCGGATATGTGCGCATACACCTCATCCGGCACGGTGAAGGGCTCGCTGCACGGCCAATCCAGCGCATCCTTGGTGGCCTTGAGCGCCTCGTCGCCCAGAGGCTCGCCGTGCGCGGAGGCCATGCCCGCCTTGGGCGAACCGTAGCCTATGGCGGTGTGGCATACTATCAGAGAGGGCTTGTCGGAATGCTTAGCCAGCTCTATGGCATCGGACACAAGCTTGTAGCAGTTGCCGTTGGGTACGTCGATGACGTTCCAGCCATAGGCGCGATAGCGCGCGGGGACATCCTCGCGGAAGGCTATGTTTGTGTCGCCCTCTATCGATATCTCGTTGTCGTCATACAGTGCTATGAGCTTGTTGAGCTTGAGAGTACCGGCCAGCGAGCAGGCCTCTCCCGATATGCCCTCCATCATGCAGCCGTCGCCCAGTATGCAATAGGTATAGTGATCCATCACCGGATAGCCTTCGCGGTTGAACTTGGCGGCCAGATGCGCCTCGGCTATGGCGAAGCCAACGGCGTTGGCTATGCCCTGACCCAGAGGGCCGGTGGTCGTCTCCACGCCCACGGTGTGACCGTACTCGGGATGGCCGGGCGTCTTGGAGCCGAACTGGCGGAAGTTGCGTATATCATCCATGTCCAGCCCATAGCCGAACAGGTGCAAAAGCGAATACTCAAGCATCGAGCCATGTCCGCTGGACAGCACGAAGCGGTCGCGGTTTATCCATGCCGGATCCTTGGGATTGTGCTTCATCTGGGTAGCCCACAGCGCATACGCCATGTCGGCCGCGCCCATGGGCATGCCGGGGTGGCCGGACTTGGACTTCTGTACCGCTTCGGCAGAAAGCACGCGGATAGCGTCGATACAGAGCTTGTCGATCTGAGCCATAGTTTATTCCTCCAGTATATGTATATTTACCCGCAGGGTATATTCACAGCGTCACCCGGCAGGGCTGCGCTCTGTCAGGCGGCGGGGGTAACTGTTGGGCAGCGCATGTGCGGCTCGCCGCGCATGCCGATGCGTTGCGCAGCCATGCTGCGCAGCAGTGTTTGTATTTTTATGCAGCGCGACTTTAGCCCTCAACGGCCTTGCGCAGCGGCTCCATGTCCACGTCCGGGCAGTCCTTTATGACTTCATAGAGCTGGCTGAGCATGTCCTTCACGCCGCCCGCCACGTCGCTCTCCACATTGAGCGGCAGCACCGGATCGTGCAGCGACAGCCTGAGCAGGAACCAGGCGTTGTCCACGCCCTCGCCCAGATCGAAGCTGATGCGCACGCCCTCGCGGTTGTCGGGAGCAAGGTGCCAGCTGTGGTCATCCAGAGTGTGCGCCAGCACCGTATCTATCACGGCTTGGCCCGCAGCGCGGAAGTCCTCGCAGTTTATCCTGAGGCGCAGTTCGGTGCTTTCGACCGGCTCCTTGAGCTCGGCTATTAGCGAACCCAGCGTCTGCCCCTCGCGCTTGCGCTTCATGGCCTCTACCACCAGCCTTGTGACCAGATACATGCCGTCATCAAGGAAGTAGTTCTCGCGCAGCGCAGCGTGGCCCGAGGTCTCTATCGCCAGCGGGCAGTCTATGCCCTCCTCATTAAGGCGTATGGCCTCGTCTATGACATTGCGGTAGCCGCGCTTATAGCGATAATGCACTCCGCCCCACTCGTTTATGAAGGTCTTGAGGCCGCTGGACGTGACAGAGTCGGTGACGAAGGTCGCTCCGGGATGCTCCTCAAGCAGTATGGCGGCGATCAGCGCTATCAGCCTATTGCGGTTTATCTCCTTGCCTGTAGCATCCACTATGGCGGCGCGGTCGCAGTCGGCGTCGAATATCACGCCCATGTCTGCGCCCGAAGATATCACGGCCTGGCTGAGCGAGTCCATGGCCTCGCGCACCTCGGGATTGGGTATGTGGTTGGGGAAGCGGCCATCCGGCTCCAGGAACTGGCTGCCCTCGGTGTCCGCACCCAGCTCGCGCAGCAGCTTCTCATAGAATCCGCCCGAGCCATTGCCGGCATCTACCACCACATGCAGGCCCAGCAGCGGCAGCGCCACGTCGGTATCCAGACCGCGGCGCACCATGTCCTTTAGCTGCTCGCTGTACTGCTCAAGGAAGTTCACGCGCTTGACCAGTCGCGGCATGACGTATGTATCCTGCGCGCGCCTGAGTATCTGCTCTATCTCCGCACCGGTCAAGCCTCCCTCGCGGGTCACGAACTTGAGCCCGTTGCGCGTCCAAGGCAGATGACTGGCGGTCACCATTATAGCGCCGTCGCAGTGCAGGCTCTCGCTTACGGTGGTCATGAACATGGCCGGCGTCGTGCATAGTCCGCAGTCCAGCACGTCGCAGTCGGCGTTGGTCAGTCCGCGCATGGCCGCCGCCGCAAGTCTCGGCCCGGACAGGCGCGGATCGCGCCCCACAGCCACGGTCAGATCTGCGGGCGTCTTGCCCAGCTTCTCAGCCAGAAACTGCGCGAACACATAGCTCACCGTTTCAGCCAGCTCGTCGGTCATCTGCACTGCCTTGCCGTCCTGCTCAATGGCCTCGCCGCGAATGTCGCTGCCCGACTTGAGCTTGAGCCAATCGCTTCTCATAGATAAATGCTCCTTTTTATATCTTGTGCGCGCCGCGATGCTCGTCCGCGCTCGCGCCCTTGTGGGAAAAAGCTTCATTAATATATCGCAATATAATGCGATCTGCCGATTGCATACAATCAGTTCGCCCGACACGATATCCGCACGGCATCGATCTGCGCTGCACGCTCCTTGACGCACTCATGCGCCTGCGCTGTGCCGCGCCACGATTGCGCTTAAATCGCCGCGTCAATCCTCTCGCTCAGGACGCAGGCGGTACATCAGCTCGTATACCGGCTTAAGCGCCTCAAAGCGCGCCGCTATGTCGTCCGCAAGTCCGGGCGACATCAGCTCATCCTGACTGTATGTATGCTCAAGGTACACGCTCTTGCGCGCATACCAGCGCTCAAGCGGCTCAGGCAGCGCTTCCGGCGGCTTTATGCGCTTGTATTCTCCGCCGCCCAGCCAAAATCCGCGCACAGCATCGCTCTCCAGCACGGCCAGCGCCTCGTCGGGACTGCTGACCATAAAGCTGCGCAGCGCATCCGTCCATGCGCGATCATCGCCGTACATCCCCGCGCCCACATGTCCACCATCCGCGCCTATGTCGAAATACATATGGAAGCAATCGCGCTTAGGCACGCCGCTGCGGTGAAAGCCCAGCCACATGTAGTCCCGATACGGCGATTTGTCGCGCGAGTAGCGCAGGTCGCGGTTAATGTGGGATATCACACGCGCAGGAAGCACTTCCAGCTCCTCATCCAGCGCGAGCATGTGCGGCGCAAGGTCCATGCATAGCTCCCTCAGCGGATCGCGCACGCATTCCTTATACCATTTATGATTTGCGTAAAAGAACTCCCTGTTGTTGTTGAACTTCAGGGCCATGAAGAACTCAAACGCGCCTCTTTCGAAGCCCGCAAACATCGTTTCACCCCTTCTCTTCCTTAATATTATACAATCCGTAGGCGCGCTTGGCAAGCACTATTTGCTCAGCCCACAAACCGTGTCCGCATATTTATTCCCGATTAGCATCATCATTCTGATTTTGCGCTCCGTACAATTACATTTTACTGTGTAATTCAGCTGCTTCCAACTGCGCCCTGCCGTGCTTTGCAGCCTGTTGATATCCTCCATGTTTTCCACTTCAACTGCATATATCATGTTGACGTCATGTGGATATCCCCAAAACTACTGTGGATATCATGCCTGAAACTTCCTTGACACGCAGTTTTCAACAACATACTCCCTTTGTCCATATAAATAGGAAGCGATTCGTCCACAAAAATATATTCGTCCACTGCTTATACCGCTTTTTCCACAGGCAGTCAACAAATTTAGCCGAAACATTTGGCGTAAAAAGTCGCGTTTGGGCTTGAACTTGCCCGCGTTTTTTGCTATCATGGATACACGTTATCCACCGCGCCGCGAAAAGTATCCACATGCTGTGGACAAGTATGTGGATAAATTGGATTTTAAGCGCGTCGCAGTCAAAAAATACGGCTGTCTGCCCGCTCAGCCTGTTGATAACCGGCCCGCCTCACCGGGTCTGTTTTTTTGCCGGCAGACATGCGCCGCAATGGAGGAACCGATGAAACAGAACGAGATCGACGAGATCTGGAAAAAAACATGCGCGCTTTTAAAGGACGCTCTGGCTGAAGTCAGCTATGATACCTGGGTAGCCACGCTCAAACCGCTGGATATCGTGGACAATCGCTTTCTTTTTGAGGCTAGCACTCCCTTTCACAAGAACATGATATCGTCGCGATACAGCGATCTGGTCCGAAACGCGCTGCGTTCCGCCACGCGCACGGACTTTGAGCTTGAGATATACCTGCCCGGCGAGACAGTCGCCGAGCGCGAACGCATATTGGAACACAGTTCGGGCGTGCTGCCCACCAATATGCTCAACCCCAAGTACACATTTGATACCTTCGTGATAGGAAACTCCAACCGGTTCGCGCATGCCGCCTCGCTGGCCGTGGCCGAATCGCCGGCCGACGCATACAATCCGCTGTTTCTGTACGGCGGCGTGGGTCTGGGCAAGACTCACCTCATGCATGCCATAGGTCACTACATGCTGCATGAAAATCCGGCCATAAAGTTAGTATATATCACCAGTGAAAACTTCACCAACGAGCTTATATCGGCCATACAGAACAACCGCAACACCGAATTCCGCGAAAAGTTCCGCAATGTGGATGTGCTGATGGTTGACGATATACAGTTCATAGCTGGGCGCGATTCCACTCAGGAGGAGTTCTTCCATACGTTCAACCAGCTGCATGCCAGCGGCAAGCAGATAATCATCTCCTCCGATAAGCCGCCGCGCGACATACCTACATTGGAAGAAAGGCTGCGCAGCCGCTTTGAATGGGGCCTGATAGCCGACATTCAGAAGCCAGATTACGAGACGCGCATAGCAATATTGCGCAAAAAGGCTCAAGTTGAGCATATAGACGTGTCCGATGACATAATAGCCTTCATCGCCGAGAAGATAGAGTCCAATATCCGCGAACTGGAAGGCTCTTTGACCCGGATAATCGCCTATGCTTCGCTGTCAGGCAAGCCGCTTACCATGGCTGTGGCCGAAGAAGCGCTCAAAAACATACTATCTATAAAGGACCCCAAGCGCATAACCCCCGAAATGATCACCCAGGCGGTGTCTGATTTCTATGGAATAAGCCCCGCCGACGTGAAATCCTCCAAGCGCAACCGCGAAATAGCGCTTCCGCGCCAGATCGCCATGTACTTGACGCGCGATATGACCGATCTTTCGCTGCCCAGAATAGGCGATGCCTTCGGTGGACGCGATCACACCACCGTAATGCACGCCTGCGACAAGATAGGGCAGATGCAGCGCACCGATCCCGCGCTAAAGAACGCGCTCATCGAGCTGCGCAAGGCCATCCGCGAAAAATGATTCCCGGAAACGGACATGGAAACACCCACGCGCAGCGCCAATATCGCCCTTGCCGGCGTCCCCTGGGCCGGGGCGCTGAGCCTCTCTGTGGAAAAGATCGGCGATAAGGCGATATTGCCCGGATGTTTTCCACATTTATTCAACATGGAAAGTTGCCTGCATTCGGGGATATTCACCGGTTTTCCACCGTTTCCACCGCCCTACTACTACGACTACTACTCAAATAAACCTTATGCTTAAGCAGTGCGGGCGCAGCGCTTCATCGCGAGAAAGGCTCTGCCCGCCACGCTCACGCCGCTGAAAGGCAGGATGGACGGCAGATAGAGGGCTGTGTCAAAAAGCGCTAAGCGCCTATATGCAGGATGCGCTGCAAAAACAGCCATATCACAAGCTGCAACACGATGTGCAATGCACTGCGCACAACGCTGCACGCAACGAGTTGCGCCGCAATGAAATGCGCACGGATGCGCTGAGCGATGCGTTTTACGCCCGAATACCGGCCGGGTTTCGGCAGGCGGTTTTTGAGAATTGCAAAAATGCCTGGCCGAAACCATGACCCCGGTGCCGGTAATGCAAGCGCCCAACTATCAAAATACTCCAAGAGGACTCGATATGGCTCGTAGCACTCTCGGATTCAATCGCGCCCAGCGACATGTGCAGTGGGCGCTCGTGATTTTTTGCGTCGGGGAATTCCACTTCCCATGGCAAAAGTACCCGCCGTACAGCTTTTGCGCCCGGAAATTCGCTGGGATTTCAGTGAAAGCTGGTAGGGCGGCAGTGGCGTGGGAGTTTCTCCCACATACACGCTTGTCAAGAAGGCTTTTTTTACGGGCTGAAAGCCCCGCGCTGCTGCTGCGTGGCGCTCAGACTATAAGCAATGCGCAGACGGCACTTAAGCAGCATGGGCCATTGAGGACTCGACTTAGGCCCGGCGGGCGACGCATTTGCGCTTGGATATGTAGTCCGGCGCAGTCTGGACGAAAGCATGCCAATGCTGGTTAGGACCGGCAGCGCAGCAGCGGGAAAGCGCCGCGCCGTCCACAAGCTTGTCAAAAATTTTTTTGCCAAGCTTAGCGCGCCGTGCCGTTGACGCGGGGCGCGGTCGATGCTACTATAAAGGCTGAGGTAATATCGCGGTATGCAGTAAGGCAAAGCGCCTTTGATATATCGGAAAGAGGTAGACTTATGCGATTTAAGTGCAGACAGGAATTGTTCGTAAGCTCATTGCAGACGGCCATAAAGGCTATATCCGGCAAGGCTACGCTGCCCATACTGGAGGGCGCGCTGCTGGAAGCCTATGACGGATTGCTCAAGATAACCTGTACAGACCTGAACATGGGGATAATAACGCAGCTGGAGGCCGACATAGCCGAAGAAGGCCGCGTGGTGCTGCCCGGTAAGCTGCTGGGCGAGATAGTGCGCAAGCTGCCCGTGGGCGAAGTGGATGTGAGCGTGGCCGCAAACAACGCCACTACGCTGCGCTGCCGCGGCTCGCGCACGACTCTGGCTGGCTTTGCGGCCGAGGAGTATCCGCCGCTGCCCGCGCTGGAGGAGAATGAGACTGTGACGCTGCCCCAGAGCGAGCTGCGCGACATGATACGCCAGACCAGCTTCTCAATAGCCACAGAGGAGTCCCGGCCAATATTCACCGGCTGCCTTATGGAGGTCAGCCCCGAGCGCGTGAACCTGGTGGCACTGGACGGATTCCGTCTGGCGCTGCGCACGCTGGAACCGGAAAACTGCCACAGCACATTCGATGCGCTGATACCCGGCAAGTCGCTCAATGAAGTGGCGCGCATACTGGGCGACGAGGGCGACGCCATACTGCGCCTGGACCGCACTCACATGAGCTTCGAGATAGGCGACACGCGCGTTATAACCCGCATGCTGGAGGGCGAGTTCATAAAGTATCGCTCCATAATACCCGCTACATGGTCCAGCATGGTGCGCGTGAGCCGCCGCGAGCTGGCCGAGTGTATAGACCGCGCCTCTCTGCTGGCCAAGGATGGAAAGAATAACCTCATGAAGTTCACCGTGTCCGACAGCCGCCTGGTCATAACCTCAAACTCCGAGATGGGCGATGCCTATGAGGAGCTGGAGGCCATGCACACAGGCGATGATCTGGAGATATCCTTCAACATACGCTTCATGACCGATATAATGAAGGCCATAGAGGATGAGGACGTGGTGCTGCGCTTCAATTCGGCGGTCAGCCCCTGCGTGATATGCCCGGTGGAGGGCGAGAAATATACCTACCTCGTGCTGCCCGTGCGCAGCGCGTAAGGTATGGGCTACTCTTTTGGCGATACCATAGCCGCCTGCGCCACAGCGCCCGGCGAGGGCGGAATAGCGATAGTGCGCGTGTCCGGGCCGGATTCGGAGCGGGTGATGCGCGGATTCTTTGCGCCATTGCCCGTGGACATTGAGTCGCACAGGCTATACTATGGCCATATAGTCAATGCGGGCGAGCGCGAGGAGGCCATGTGCGTGCTGATGCGCGCGCCGCGCTCATACACGCGCGAGGACGTGTGCGAGTTTCATATACACGGCGGCGAGGCGGCGGTCGCAAGGCTGCTCAGGGCTGTGTACGGCGGCGGCGCGCGTCCGGCTGAGCCGGGTGAGTTCACGCTGCGCGCGTTTATGAACGGCCGGATAGACCTGAGCCGCGCCGAAGCTGTGATGGATGTACTGCGTGCGCGCGGAGACGCCGCGCTGCGCGCCGGGCTGCGCGAGATGGAGGGCGGCGTGGCGCGCGAGGTTCAAAGCGCCATGGACGAGCTGACGGGCATGCTGGCTCTGTGCGGCGCGGCACTTGACTTTCCCGACGAGGTGGATGGTCAGGGCATGGAGGCGCAGCTACTGGAGCGGGCGCGCGCGCTGAGCGCACGCCTGAGCGCGGCGTGCGGCAGGCGCGCGGGCGATATGCTGCGCGGCGGCCTGAGCGCGGTGCTGGCGGGCAGACCCAACGTGGGCAAGTCATCGCTTATGAACGCACTGCTTGGTGCGGAGCGCGCCATAGTCACGCGCACTGCCGGCACTACGCGCGACGTGCTGACCGAGGAGATGGAGCTGGATGGCTATCGCGTGCGACTGTCCGATACGGCGGGGCAGCGCGAGACCGGCGATGAGATAGAGCGCATGGGCGTGGAGCGGGCGCGCGCGGCGCTTGACAGCGCGGACATGGTGCTTATGGTGCTGGATGCGTCTGAACTGCTCATGCCTGAGGATGAAGCTCTGCTGGCGCTGGCCGACGGGCGCTTCATATTGGTGCTTAACAAGTGCGATCTTGAACCTGCATGGGATGCGGCTGCGCTGGAGGCGAGGTTTGAAGGCAGGTGCGTGCGCATATCCGCACGAAGCGGACAGGGCGTGGACGGGTTGCGCGCCATAATGGCGTCGCGCGCGCGCTCGGGCGCAGAGCCGGGAGCTGTGTTCTTGCGCCAGCGGCATATAGCCTGCGTCAGCCGTGCCTGCGATCTGCTAAGCGAGGCTGCGTTGTCTCTGGAAGCGGGCGCGCCCGTGGAACTGGCGGCGCTGGATCTGCAAGGAGCACACGATGCGCTGGGCGAGATAACCGGTCAGACTGCCCGTACGGATGTCATTAACCGAATCTTCACCGACTTTTGCGTGGGAAAATAGCCCGGCATAGTTGCGTGCGCGCGATATCCGGGTATAATAGGTACATGAATTGAATGCTTCGCGCACTGCGCGACGATATTGGAGGGTTTTTCAATGGATGTAAAGGTCAACAAGCACATGAGCATAGGCGAAGTTCTCAGGATCGACCGCATGACTGCGCCCATCTTCATGCAGTATGGCATGCACTGCCTGGGCTGCCCGCACGCGACCGCTGAGTCGCTGGAGGAAGCCGGCGCTGTGCATGGCGTTGATGTGGACGCTCTGGTAGATGCGCTCAACAAGTTCCTCGCTGAGAAGGCGTAACTTATCCTGACCGCCGCGTGGCATTAGTGCTGCGCGGCGGTGCTTTGCTTTATAGCGAACATTTATGCGACGCGAGTAGAGCGGCCGTTAGATGTAGGCCAACTGACTGATGATATGAAGACGGGAGAGGAATCATCAGTTGGATAAAATTGATGCAAGCTTTTTTGACAGTCTGATGAAGTACTATACCATTCATGAGGCATCAAAAATCATGGGCGTATCAGCGCAAACGCTGCGCGACTGGGATAGAAAATGATACGCACGATTAAGGTGATGCTCTGACACAACAACGTTCAGCGAACCAAGTTATTTGAATGCGCCGGATGCGCCCGCTTCGCTTACAACCGGGCGCTGAACTATCAGCAACTCAATTACGACATAGGCAATGACTTCCTGCGCGACGGCGAGTTGCGCAGTATATTCACGCACCTCAAGGCGCAAGACGGCTATCGCTGGCTGGGTGATTACAGCAACAACATCGCTAAGCAGACAATCAAGGGCGCTTGTGATGGCGATGCGTATGTGCGTTTCTTCAAGAGTTTGTCCAAGTGACCGCGCTTTAAGAGCAAGCGCCGCTCAAAGCCGAGATTCTATGTCGATACGTGCAAGATACGCTTTACCGGCACGCACGTCAAGCTTGAGAAACTCACAACGGACAGGCACAAGAACCGGCAGTGCTTGAACTGGATGCGGATGTGCGAGAATAGCAGGATTCCTGTCGATGCTAAATATGTGAATCCGTGAGTTACATTTGACAGTCTGAACTGGTGGATATCAGTGGGCATTGAGTGCGACGAGCTGAATGTGGTATCAGCCAACGGCGAAGGAATTGGAATAGACATAGGCGTAAAGACGCTGGCAGTCTGCTGTGATGGAGCAACATGCGAGAGTGTCAATAAGAGGGCAAAGATACGAAAGCTCAACAAGAAAGCGCGCAGGTTGCAGCGTGCGGTGTCAAGGAAGTACACCGAGAATAAGAAAGGAGAACGTTATCGGAAAACGCGCAACATTATAAAGAGCGAAAAGCGATTGTTGAAGGTAAATCGCCGACTAAGGAATATTCGTCATGACTACTTGCATCAAATGACCTCCGAGATAGCAAACCGAAAGCCAAGGTTCATCATCATGGATGATTTGAATGTCGATGGCATGATGAAGAACAGACACTTGTCCAAAGCCGTGCAGGAGCAGTGCTTCCGTGAGCTTTACCGCAAACTGGCTTACAATAGCAATTGACGCGGTATCAAGTTCATAACGGCTGATAGGTTCTATCCGTCGAGCAAGCGATGCTGTAAGTGCGGCTGCATAAAGCGGGACTTGAAGCTCTCCGAGCGGACATATCGTTGTCCCGAATGCGGAAACGTCATAGACCGCGACTATTAGGCAAGTGTCAATCTGAAAATGTACGGGGAATCAATCGCGTAGCCCACACAAGCGCGACTGATATGTACCGATACGTTAGTCGGGAATTTACGCCTTGGGAGTGCCATACAGACGCGAGTGACTATGCGAAAGCGGGTACGACGAACAAGGAATGAAACATAAAGGCTTATAACTTTTTATAAGTTTTCGGTAACGGAACGAATATGGATAAGGTCAGTTTACCCATATCGAACGATTACTGCCCGCAGACGCTGTTTTGCTACGGCACGTTCCGCGAGGATGGGCAGCCCAAATTTGGGCTGTTCTGCTGGCTGAGCTACTGCTGGATGGACGGGCTGGGCGTAATGGCGGCAATAGGTGCCCCCAAGCTTACACTGGACCGCATACATGCGACGCGCGTATTCTCTGCCAACCTGGTGACCGAGGAGATTCTGCCGCTTGCCGATTACTTCGGCACGGCGAACGGCTATTCACCCGATAAGATGGACATACCGTTTAAATGGCAGCGCGGTGCGGTGCTGGACGTGCCGGTAATGAGCGATAGTCCGGTCAATATGGAATTGGAGGCCGTGCAGTTCGTGCCGCTGGAGGGCAGCGAGATCGTGATATGCCGCATAGCAAACGTGCTTGGCGACGCGGCACTGGATGACCCGGGCGCATGCGCTGCGGACAAGCTGGCGCGGATAAGGCCGGTCAGTACGACATGCATGACGTACTTTGGATGGGACGGAACGCGGCTTGCGGCGTGGAACGAGCCGGGTGCGGTTATAAAAGGCTGAAATACTGCGCGCAAACCAGCTTGCGCTCGCTGCCCAATAAAGGAATGCGAGTACCGAGGGCGAGCTGAACAGGATGCTGAATAGCTGAATAGACATGAAATACCCGCTTGCAGCATGCGCGCAGGCGGGTATT
>JBMNUB010000049.1:0-20458 GCA_050946055.1 Candidatus Fimadaptatus sp.
GTGCGGGTAAAACCGGGGCGCTATGCGCAGACGCGGCATTCCCGCTACGACCGGAGTAATGCGGTGCGCAAGCGGGTGCAGGCAAGGGCTGCGCGGGCAAAAGCACACACAGGGGCCGGATGCGCGCGTTGAAAGTACGTCAAGTAATTTTACTTTACAAATCTGCGCGCTGTGGTATAATAGTATCAACAGGGGCTGTGCGCAAGATGCGCGCATGCGCCCGCATAGTGACCGCCGCACATGGATGCGGCACAGGAGGATCAATGAACGAAAAAAAGGTAAACGGCAACATAGAGGGCATACGCCAGTCGGCGCTGGACAGGCTGAGCGCGCTGTATGACATGGAGATAGACGGCGACTGCTTCGTGCCGCAGGAGCTGGTGGAGCGCATTGCGGCGTTCTCGGGTCAGTGCAACCGCGAGGTCAGCGTGTACATAAGCCGCGATGGGCGCGTCATGGACATAACCGTGGGCGGGCCGGAGAGCGTGCCGCTAAAGAGCCTGCGCCTCAGGCGCAACCCGGGCAGGCTGTCGATGATACGCTGCATACACACTCATCCCGACGGCGAGCCCCGCCTGTCCGGCGTGGACAGGCAGGCGCTAAGGAGCATGAACTTCGATGCCATGGCTGCGGTGAGCGTAATAGGCGGCACGGCGCGCGAGATAGGCGTGGGCTTCTTGGGCGACATGAGCGCGGGCGGCACGCCCGAGGTGATAGAGCAGGTTGGAGTGGACGTGAGCCGCATACCGCAGGAGGCATGGATGCATGAGATACTGCTGGCGGATGGCCGCGTGCGCGCCTGGGCGGGCTCGCGCAGCGACGAGGAGCGCGCCATGCTCGTCTCGGTGGACAGTGCCGAATCGCTGGCCGAGCTGGCCGCGCTTACCGACACCGCGGGCGCTGTGACGGTGGAGCGCGTGCTTCAGCGCCTGCCCAGGCCCGATACCGCCACATACGTGGGTTCGGGCAAGGTGGAGGAGCTGGCGCTTACCGCGCAGGAACTGGACATAGACGTATGCATATTCGACGATGAACTGACCGGCGCGCAGCTGCGCAATCTCGAGGAGAGGATAGGCGTAAAGTGCGTGGATCGCACCGGGCTTATACTGGACATATTCGCCCAGCGCGCCCAGTCGCGCGAGGGCAAGCTTCAGGTAGAGCTGGCGCAGCTGCAATATCGCCTGCCGCGCCTGATGGGTCAGGGTACGGCGCTGAGCCGTCTTGCCGGCGGCATAGGCACGCGCGGCCCGGGCGAGAGCAAGCTGGAGCAGGATCGCCGCTACATACGCCGCCGCATAGCCGATGTGAATGCGGAGCTTAAGGAGCTGGCCGCGCAGCGCGAGGTGCAGCGCCGTCAGCGCCAGAAGAACGGCGTGCCGGTGGTGGCGCTGGTGGGCTATACCAATGCGGGCAAGTCCACGCTGCTCAACCGCATGTCGGGCGCGGACGTGCTGGCCGAGGACAAGCTCTTTGCCACGCTGGACACGACCACGCGCAAGCTCGACCTGCCCGACAACCAGAACTGCCTGCTGACCGACACCGTGGGCTTCATAAACAAGCTGCCGCATGAGCTGGTCAGCGCGTTCAAGGCCACGCTGGAGGAAGTGGTCAAGGCCGACGTGCTGGTGATAGTCTCCGACATATCCGATCCCACCTTTCGCGAGCAGCGCCGCGTGGTGGGAGAGGTGCTGGCGCAGCTGGGCGCGGGCGGCAAGCCCATGATAGAGGCGTTCAACAAGTGCGATCTGCTCAAGGAGCGCACGCCGCTGCCCAAGGGTCAGATATACATATCCGCGCGCACGGGCGAGGGGCTGGACGAGCTTATAGCCGAGATACAGCATCGTGCCGCCGCGCTGCTGCATAGAGTTAAGGTGCGCGTGCCGTATTCTATGGGCCAGATGATGAGCCGCCTGCACGAACAGGGCAAGGTGCTGGACGAGGACTATGATGACGAGGGTGCGGTGATGACCGTGCTGCTGGACAGCATAGCGCTGGAGCGCATATCGCGCGAGCTGCCGGTGGGCAGCGTGCAGCTTATAGGTGGCCGCGAATGAGAAGTTCAGGTAGAAGCGGCGCGCGCAAGAGTTACGGCAGCCGCAGTTACGGCGGCTATGGCAGCGGCGGGCGAAGGCGCAAGGGCTACGGCGCGCGCGGCACATACGGCGGCTACAAGCTGCCGCGCGGCCGCATGCGCATACTCGTGGCGGTGGTATCGGCGCTGGCGGCGATTGTGCTGGGCGCGCTATATCTGTTCACGCGGCAGCCACCTGCACGGCTGGATACCGAGCTTATGGTGAAGTTCATGGACGTGGGGCAGGGCGATGCCTGCCTGCTGGTGTGCGGCGGCGAGGCCATGCTGGTAGATGGTGGCACGGCGGACGGCGGTGCAAATATCGGTCAGGAGCTGCGCGACATGGGCATACTGCGCCTGAAATACCTGGTCAACACCCATCCCCATGACGACCATGTGGGCGGGATGTGCGCGCCCGTCGCCGAGATGAGCGTGGGCGCGGTGTATTCCAGCACTGTGGACTACGACCAGAACTACTTTGCTAGGTTTAAGCGCCTGCTCAGGGAGCGAGGCGTGGAGCTGGGCACGCTCGAGGCAGGCGATGAACTCAAGCTGGGCGGCGCGCGCGTGCATGTGCTGGCGCCGCGCGAGGAGTTGAATGACCTAAACGAGAATTCGATAGTGCTGCGCGTAGTGCATGGCGGCAACACCTTCCTGCTGACCGGCGATGCAGGCAAGCCGGAGGAGCGCACCATGCTGGAGGCGCGCGCACCGCTGGATTCGGACGTGCTGAAGGTAGGGCATCACGGCTCTAACGGCTCGTCCTGCGAGGAGTTCCTTGATGCCGTGTCGCCCGACTGGGCGGTGATATCGCTGGGCGCGGACAACGATTTCGGCCATCCGCACGATGAAGTGCTGGACAGGCTGGCGGATGTGGGCGCGCGTGTGCTGCGCACCGACAAAAACGGCGACATAACCATGGTCAGCGACGGGCGCGACCTCGTGGTCACGGCTGAGCGCGGCTTTGAGGACGCGGGCGGCGACGTGCGCGATGAGGAATACTACATAGGCAACAGGCAGTCGCGCAAGTTCCACACGCCCGGCTGCGCCTCGCTGCCCGCCGAGCGCAACCGCGTGGTATTTGACACGCGCGCCGAGGCGGTCGAGGCAGGATATACGCCCTGCGGCAGCTGCATGCCCTGATATGACTTGCATAACGACGAATAAAGTGCATAAACATACGCAAACATCGCGCGGGCGATGCGGCACAGTCGCGGCTTTGGAATGGCAACATTCCCCAAAGCCGCGACATTTTTTTGTGAGGATTTGTTCGCCAATGCCATGCAAGCCGCCGGCATGGCTCTGCGCGCGGCGAAACAGTGTGGATAGGCGTTGCCTGAGCGCAGGTAAAAAAGCGTAAATAGAATATTGAATTGGCGCGATACATGCAAAAACCTTACTGACGAAGCATAAAGATGTCTGTTTTGAGGCTGATTTGCAATTTGCTTGCAAGAAGCGCCACATATTTTTTACTGTAACGGTACCGGTTTTGCGCTTTTACCCAAATCGTACTGGAGTATAATCTATTCGATTTATAGCGACTGCACGCGGCGTGAGATTGCAAGGAGGTGTGCGATATGTGGTGGACGGTGTTCCCGGGCGTCGCGGTGGGCGTGTTTCAGGTGTATGCCATGCGCGTATATATGCGCGGGCTGGGTGCGGGCGGCAGGGGCAAGCGCAAGCGCGTGCTTACGGGGCTGCTCAATGTCGTGCTGGTGCTGGGGCTGCTGATAGGCTGCGCATGTGCGTCGCCAGACGCGCTGCTCTGGGGCGCGGGCGGCATGTGCGGCGCGATGATAGTGCTGGCGCTTTTCCTGTTCATACGCTCGATAGACGACTGACGGCAGGTGATATGGATATATGGAAAACTTTACGGTGGAGGTCAGCCCTGAGACGTTTGAGATGTGGGGCCTGCGCATAAGCCAATCGCAGGTCACGCTTATGATAGTCACGGTGCTGCTGGCGGCGTTTGCGCTGATATTTAGGTACTGCCTGTTTCCCAGATTCAAGGAGAGGCCGGGCAAGTTCCAGAACGTGATAGAGCTGATGGTCGAGGCGGCCGACAAGATGGCGGGCGCAAATCTCCACGGCAAGTGTCAGGGGCTGTATGGCTACTCGTTTTCGCTGATGGCGGCGCTGGGGTGCAGCTTTCTCATGGAGCTGCTGGGCTTTCGCATACCGGCCACTGACTTTAACTTCACCTTTGCCATAGCGGTTATGTCGCTGTGCGTGATAGTGTTCTATGGCATAAGGTATAAGGGTGGCTGGGGCTATGTGAAGTCGTTTGGCAAGCCGCTGGGCATAATGTGGCCTTTCAGGGTGCTGAGCGAGCTGCTCATACCCGTGTCGCTCTCTTGCCGGATGTTTGGCAATCTGTTTGCGTCGATGGTCATAATGGACATAGTGTATTCGGCCATGTCGTACTTTGCAGTGGGCGTGCCGGCGGTGCTGGCGATATACTTCAATCTGTTCGATGTGGCGATACAGGTATACATTTTCGTTACCCTTACGCAGATATTCGCAAGCGAGGCCGTCGAAGAGGAATGACGGCACAGTGATGAGGAGGATGTATTGAAATGAATGGTCTTATAGCTCTGGCCGCTGCTATAGCGGTGTTTACCGGCATAGGTGCGGGACTTGGCATATCCTTTGCCACCAGCAAGGCGGTTGAATCCATAGCGCGCCAGCCCGAGGCGAGCGGCAAGATACAGTCCGTCATGATGCTGGGCGCGGTGCTGGCCGAATCCACGGCCATATACGGTCTGGTAATAGCCATACTGCTCTACCTAAAGGTCTGACCGGGTCATAATGCGCATTAATACTTGGGTGGTGAGTTTATGGGAATAGATATAGACGTGGGCCGCATGCTGCTGTATGCGGTAAACGTGGCGATACTGGTGCTGATACTGACAAAGCTGCTGTACAAGCCGGTGAGCAAGTTCCTGAAGGAGCGTCAGGACAGGATAAGCGCTCAGCTGGACGATGCCGCCGCCAGACAGCAGGAGGCCCGGCAACTGCGCGACCAGTACGATGGGCTAATGCAGCAGTCGCGCTCCGATGCCGCCGCAGCACTGCGCCAGTCGCGCGAGCAGGCGCAGCAGCAGGCCGACGCGATAGTCGCCGAGGCGCGCGAGCAGGCGCGGCAGATAGTCGCCGAGGCGCGCAGCGATGCCGACAAGCAGATGAAGCTGGCGCGCGAACAGTCGCATGAGCAGGTGGTCGAGATGGCCGTACAGATGGCCTCGCGCATACTGGGCCGCGAGGTGTCCGCCGCCGACAACGCCGCGATAATAGAGTCGTACTTTGAAGGGCAGGACGAAAAGTGAGCAGCAAGTGTGTTTTGAGGGTAGCCTCTGCACCGGACGAGAGCAGCCTTGCCCGCATACGCGGCGCGCTGGAGAAGCACGCCGGACATGAACTGGAGCTGGAGGTAATAGTGGACGAGTCCATAATAGGCGGCTTCATAGCGCTTGTGGACGGACACGTAATAGACCGCAGCTTCAAGAGCATGCTGGGCGACATGGGCCGCTATGCCCGCCGCAGAAAGGGCGAGATAAAGGACTACACCGGCAGTGCGCGTCAGACCGTGGGTCAGGTGACGCGCTTTGGCGACGGCATAGTCTCCATAACCGGGCTGGATCACTGCCGGTATGGCGAGCTTGTATACATAGGCGACGCCGCTGCCATAGCCATGAACATATCCGAGCATCAGGTGGACGCGGTGCTGCTGAGCAGCGACGTGACCATAGCGCAGGATGCGATAGCGCAGGCTTCGGGCGATGTGCTGCGCGTACCCGTAGGCGGCGAGCTGCTGGGGCGCGTGGTCAATCCGCTGGGCAAGCCTCTGGACGGCATGAACGCGCCCGCATGCAGGCGCAAGCGCCCCATAGAGGCATCCAGCCCGTCCATACATGACCGCCAGAAGGTGTCAAAGCCGCTGATGACGGGCATATTGTCGATAGACTCCATGATACCCATAGGCTGCGGCCAGCGCGAGCTGATAATAGGCGACAGGCAGACCGGCAAGACCACGGTGGCGCTGGACGCAATACTCAACCAAAAGGGCAAGGATGTGCTGTGCGTATACGTGGCCATAGGCCAAAAGGCCTCCACCATCGCCGATGTCGTGGGTACGCTGCGCGAGCATGGCGCGCTGGATTACACCGTGGTAGTGGCCTCCACCGCTTCGGACAGCGCGCCCATGCAGTACATAGCGCCCTATGCCGGCTGCGCCATTGCCGAGGAGTTCATGTACGCCGGGCGCGACGTGCTTATAGTGTACGATGACCTCAGCAAGCATGCCGTGGCCTATCGCGCCATGTCGCTGCTGCTCAGGCGTCCGCCGGGACGCGAGGCATATCCGGGCGATGTGTTCTATCTGCATTCCCGCCTGCTGGAGCGCGCGGCGCGCCTGTCGGACGAGCTGGGCGGCGGCTCCATGACCGCGCTGCCCATAATCGAGACCATGGCGGGCGATATATCGGGATACATACCCACAAACGTAATATCGATAACCGATGGCCAGATATATCTGGAGTCCGAGCTGTTCAACGAGGGCATGCGCCCCGCCGTAAACGTGGGCCTTTCGGTGAGCCGCGTGGGCGGCAGCGCTCAGACAAGGGCCATGCGCAAGGTGGCCGGCAGGCTCAGGCTGGATCTGGCGCAGTACCGCGAGCTGAGCGTGTTTTCGCAGTTCGCGGGCGAACTGGAGGGCAATACGCGCGAGGCGCTCAGCCACGGCAGCCGCGTGACCGAATGCCTCAAGCAGGCACAGCACAAGAGCTACACCGCCGCCGAGCAGATAGTCATACTGCACACGGTGCTGGGCAACTGCACGCGCGCCGTGCCTATTGAGTACATAGCGCACTTTAACGGCGAGCTGCTTGAGTACATGCGCCAGCGCGGCGCGGACTTGCTGCGCGACATAGAGGATTCGGGCGAGCTGAGCGAGACTGCGGCGCGCCGCGTGGAGGATATGGCGCGCGAATGCATGGAGCGCTTCTTTAAGGAGAACGGCATAGCGCCCGAGCGCGAGGAACGCGACCTAAAGCTGGATACGCACGCGCGCACCAATGCGCCCGGCGCAGAGAAGGGTAATGCGCGATGAAGAGCATGGCAGATATAAGGCATTCCATGCGCGCGGTCAAGGACACGAGCAAGATAACCAAGGCCATGTACCTGATATCCACGGCCAAAGTGCGCAAGGCGCTCAACATGTACAGTTCCAATGCGGCGTACTTCGAGCGCGTGCAGGTGGCCATGAAGGACATATTGCTGCACTCGGAGGGCATAACGCATCCGTATCTAGGCACGAGCGCTAGGCGCAAGCCGGCGTTTCTTGTGCTGGCCGCCGACAAGGGATTGTGCGGCGGCTACAACCACGATCTGCTGGAGTTTGCACAGGCGCGTATAGATGAGTGCGAAGCGCCGTATGTATTGCCCGTGGGCCAGGAGACGCTGGAGTACTTCTCCCGGCGCGCGCAGAGCATAGAGCTGGATGAGCGCTTTGCTGAGCTGAGCCAGAGCCCCACGCTGCACAACGCCCGCAAGATAATGCGCGCGCTCATAGAGCTTTATGAGAGTGGCAGGGTGGATTCGGTATTTATAATATATACAAGGTACATAAGCGGAACGCTGCAAAGGCCGCACATTATCGACCTTGTGCCGCTGTCGCCGGATGACTTTGACGAAGTGGAATGCGTGGATGCGGACAGTGCGGCAATGGAGTACTATCCTTCGGCGGAGCAGGTGTTTGGCACGCTCGTGCCGCAGTACATAGTCGGCATAGTGTACGCCGCCATGGTGCAGGCGTATGCCTCCGAGCAGTCGGCGCGCATGAACGCCATGGACAGCGCCAACCGCAATGGGCAGAAGATGCTGGACGAATATGGCCGCGAGCTCAACGCCGCGCGTCAGAGCGCGGTCACCAGCGAGATAGCCGAGATAATAGGCGCTCTTGACGTAATAGACGCTGAGCAGCGCAAGGGGTGATACTATGAACGAACACAAGGGCAGCATAGTGCGCATAACCGGCCCGGTGCTGGACGTGCGCTTTGACGACCACCATGTGCCTAATGTGTATACCGCCCTGTATACAGACGAGGACGGGCGGCAGGTATGGATGGAGACGGAACTGCAGCTGGGCGGCGACGTGGTGCGCTGCATAGCGCTGGGCGCTACCGAGGGGCTGTACTGCGGCATGGAGGTCGTGGATACGGGCAGCCCCATAACCGTGCCGGTGGGCGATTCGGTGATGGGGCGCGTGATAAACGTGCTGGGCCAGCCCATAGACGGCAAAGGCCCCATACCGGAGGGCGAGCGCATGCCCATACACAGGCGCGCGCCCTCGTTTGCCGAACAGCGCCCGGCAAACGAGATATTCGAGACCGGGCTTAAGGTGATAGATCTGCTGGCACCCTATCCCAAGGGCGGCAAGATAGGTCTGTTTGGCGGCGCGGGCGTGGGCAAGACAGTGCTGATAATGCAGCTGATGCGCAACATCACTCAGGAGCATGGCGGTCATGCCGTGTTCACGGGCGTGGGCGAGCGCTCACGAGAGGGCAATGAGCTGATAAGCGACATGACTGAGTCAGGAGTGCTGGATCATTCCATGCTGGCATTTGGCCAGATGAACGAGCCGCCGGGAAGCCGCATGCGCGTGGCGCTGGCCGGGCTGACCATGGCGGAATACCTACGCGACCGCGAGAATTCTGACGTGCTGCTGTTTATAGACAACATATACCGCTTTATACAGGCCGGTTCAGAGGTGTCGGCGCTGCTGGGGCGCATACCCAGCGCTGTGGGCTATCAGCCCACTCTGGCCAACGAGCTGGGCGAATTGCAGGAGCGCATAGCCTCGACCGCGTCCGGCTCGATAACTTCGGTGCAGGCCATATACGTCCCCGCGGATGACTTGACCGACCCAGCGCCCGCCACCACGTTTACGCATCTGGACGCGACCACGGTGCTGTCGCGCTCGATATCCGAGCTGGGCATATACCCGGCGGTCGATCCGCTGGCCTCGTCCTCGCGCATACTGGAGCCGCGCATAGTGGGCGAAGAGCATTACCGCGTGGCGCGCGGAGTGCAGGCGGTATTGCAGCGCTATAAGGAATTGCAGGACATAATCGCGATACTGGGCATGGAGGAGATGTCCGCCGAGGACAAGCTGACCGTGTACCGCGCGCGCAAGCTGCAGAAGTTCCTCAGTCAGCCCATGAGCGTGGCGGAGGTGTTCGTGGGCATACCGGGCAAGTACGTGCCGCTGCACGACACCATACGCTCGTTCAAGGCCATAATAGACGGCGAGGCCGACGATCTGCCCGAGGCCGCATTCTTCATGGCTGGCGACATAGACGATGTGCGGCGCAAGGCGCAGGCGATGAAGTCATGAGCAAGCTCTTTCACCTGGAGATGATAACCCCGGAGCGGCGCTTCTTCGATGGGCAGGTCGAAGCGGTGCGCGTGCCGTGCCAGGATGGGCTGATGGGCATACTGGCCGGCCATGAGCAGTGTGTAATAGCGCTGGATGTGGGGCAGATACGGCTGCTGTACGACGGCGAGTGGCACGAATGCGCCTCGGCAGAGGGATTCGTGGAGGTGCGCCCCGGCGGCACGGTGATATTCGCCCAGTCGTTTGAGTGGCCGGAGGAGATAGACATAAGCCGCGCACTGGCAGCGCGCGAATTGGCAGAGCGCCATATCCGCAATCAGCGCAGCCGCGAGGAGTATCTGGTCAACAAGGTGTCGCTGGCGCGCGCCATGGTGCGCCTGCAGACGGGGCGGCAGCGCATAAACCATTGATACGGGTATTTGATGTGCGCAGATTCAGGAGCGGGCAGCGCCGTGCATAAGCGGCTCTGCCCGCTTTGCATCTGCGAGGTCAAGCACAAGGGTGGGCTTGTCGGCTGAGCTGGGGAGAGCTATGCATAAGCGGCTCTGCCCGCTTTGCATCTGCGAGGTCAAGCACAAGCGTGGGCTTGTCGGCTGAGCTGGGGAGAGCTATGCATAAGCGGCTCTGCCCGCTTTGCATCTGCGAGGTCAAGCACAAGCGTGGGCTTGTCGGCTGAGCTGGGGAGAGCTATGCATAAGCGGCTCTGCCCGCTTTGCATCTGCGAGGTCAAATACAAGCGTTGGGCTTGTCGGCTGAGCTGGGGAGAGCTATGCATAAGCGGCAATTGCGCTGGCGACCTGCGATGCGGTTTTGGCGCGGGCCTGCCGAAATGCATACTTGGGCAGGGGCGCTTTGACGCCGGCACACTGATTGAATTAAGCGCCAAATTAAGCAGATGAATTGACGGCATGACATTGACAACGAATTTAGCATTATGATACAATAGAACAAATGGGCTGCGAAAGCTGCGGAATAATGCTAGAAGGGATGGATGAAATGCCTAAACGAAATCGCAGTATACTTAGAGAAAAATGGCGTGAGGCGCTGACCTCGGTTATGCCCATAACCGGGCTTGTATTTGCGCTGTGCCTGACGCTCGTGCCGGTGTCCAACGACTCCATGATGGGCTTCGTGGTGGGCGCGGCGCTGCTGATACTGGGCATGGGACTGTTCACGCTGGGCGCGGACATGGCCATGATGCCCATAGGCCAGCACGTAGGCACTGCCATGACGCGCTCTAAAAAGGCGTGGGTGGTGGCACTGATGGGATTTGTGGTTGGCATGCTGATAACGCTGTCCGAGCCGGACCTTCAGGTGCTGGCCGAACAGGTGCCGGGCGTGCCGAACATAGTGCTGATGGTAGCCGTGGGCGTGGGCGTGGGACTGTTTCTGGTGCTGGCGCTGATGCGCATACTGTTGCGCGTGCGCATGTCGCACTTGCTGTTCATATGCTATGCGCTGGTGTTCATACTGGCGCAGTTCGTGCCTAAGTCGTTTCTGGCTGTGGCGTTTGATTCGGGCGGCGTTACGACCGGCCCCATGACTGTGCCGTTCATACTGGCGCTGGGCGTGGGCGTGTCGGCCATGCGAAGCGACAGCAACGCCGAGAACGATAGCTTTGGTCTGGTCGCGCTTTGCTCAGTCGGCCCGATACTGGCGGTCATGGTGCTGGGCATGATGTATCGTCCCAGCGAGGCATCGTACACTGCGGCGCAGACGCTGGTGGCCAATACTTCTACCGAACTTGGTCTGCAGTTTGCCAACGCGCTGCCCAAGTACCTTAAGGAAGTGGGCGTGGCGCTGGTGCCCATAGCGGTGTTCTTCTTTGGAATGCAGGTCACTTCGCTGCACCTGAGCGGCGCATCGCTTATAAAGATAGTCATAGGTCTTGTGTACACATATGTGGGGCTGGTCATGTTCCTGCTGGGCGTGAACGTGGGCTTCATGCCGGTGGGCAATCTGATAGGCCGCATGCTGGGCGGGCTGGACTTTAACTGGATACTCGTGCCGGTGGGCATGGTGATAGGCTACTTTGTGGTGGCCGCGGAACCGGCGGTGCATGTGCTTAACAAGCAGGTGTATGAGATAACCTCGGGCGCTATACCGCAAAAGGCCATGAGCATAAGCCTGTCCATAGGCGTATCCATATCGGTGGGACTGGCCATGCTGCGCATACTCACCGGGCTGCCCATAATGGCGCTGCTGCTGCCGGGCTATGTGCTGGCGCTGCTGCTGATGCTGTTCGTGCCGCCCATATTCACGTCGATAGCGTTCGACTCTGGCGGAGTGGCCTCGGGTCCCATGACTGCGACCTTCCTGCTGCCCTTTGCAATGGGCGCATGCACGGCGGTGGGCGGCGACGTGGTGTCGGATGCGTTCGGCGTGGTGGCGATGGTCGCCATGACCCCGCTTATCACCATACAGATATTGGGCGTGTATTACCGCATAAAGCAGCGCAGCAAGAAGGTGGAGACGCCGGAGCAGGCGGAGCCTGTGGAGGATATCATCGACCTGTGAGCAGGAACCATCCTGTACATATATAAGAGGTGAAACATTTGAACGGCATAAGGTTGCTTACGATAATAACTCAGCGCGAGTATGAGCAGGCGTATGAGCGCTTTTTGCAGGAGCATGGCATGACGGCCATATTCAGCACACCCTGCCAAGGCACTGCGGCAGGATCGCTGCTGGAACTGCTGGGCCTTGCCAAGACCGGCAAGTCGCTTATGATAACCATGGCCGAGCGAGAACTGGCTGAACGCGCCATGCGCGGCATGGTGTCACAGATGGGCATAAACATGCCCGGCAATGGCATAGCGCTCACCATACCCGTGAGCAGCATAGGCGGCATGAGTTGCATGAAGTACCTGATGGAAAAGCAAAACATGATAATCGGCGAGGTGACTTGCGTGGACGAGAGGAATCCTGTTTTTTCATATGAGCTGCTGGTAGCGATAACCGAACGCGGGCGCGTGGACATGGTGATGGATGCGGCCAAGACCGCAGGCGCGCGCGGAGGCACTATAATACATGCCAAGGGTACCGGCACGGAGTTTACCGCCAAGTTCTTTGGCATATCGATAGCCTCCGAAAAGGACGTGGCGCTGATAGTCGTTAATCGCGACGACAAGTGCGACATAATGCGCGCCATAATGGAGCATGCAGGCATGCGCTCGGAGGCGCATACGGCGCTGATATCGCTGCCCGTCGAGGACGTGGTAGGACTTACCAGCGTGATGCACGATGTCGAGGGCGAGGAGCATGCGTGATGCCTGAGTGAGCATTGCCGGGGACATATTGGCCTGAAACCGGTGCAATATGGATTGGCCGCTGCGGATGAAAATGTCTGCGGCGGCCATATTTATGCGCGCACTGTGCCTCGAGTACATGTCTGCGGCGGCACATATATTTGTCCCGGCATGCAATTTCCATATCAAACGGGGCATACTTATCGCGAGGTGAGATTTGTGAAGCAGTTCTGGTTTAGATCACTGTGTTTCAGACAGTTTCTGCGCGATGAGGACATGGAAGGGACGGCGCTGGGCGCGTCCGCTAAGAGGGCATACATTGGCAGCGCACTGTGCGCTGCAGCGGGAGGCAATGGTGCGGACGCGCATGCGTGCAGGCAGGAAGGTGGTGCGGGCGCATCGCAGAACCGCGCGCCCGGGCAGGGCGGCAATGCGCATGCGGAAGCGCCGCAGGGCCGCGCCTCTGAGTGCGAACCGCATGACCGGGCGGAACAGGCTCATCTGGCAGAGCTGCCTGCGATGGCGGGCGAGCACGGGCTGGAGGGCGAGGCGGTACAGGTGGACGTGGCTGTGCCGGTCGAGACGCAGCCGGATGCGCGCGCCAGCGGTGCGGACGCGCTGCCCCAAGCGCCGCTCAGACCCCGCGCTCACCATGAGCGGCTGGCACAGCGGGCTTTGCGCGCGCTGGATAGATATGGCTATTACATAGCGGTGGGCATATGCGCGCTGATGGTGATGATAGGCGCGGCAGCGGGGGTGTCGGGCTATGGCGGGCTGGATGCGGCACCCACGCCACTGCCCAGCCGCATGGCTGAGGAGCTTACCGGCGACGTGGATGCAAGGCAGGCCTCGTCGGGCGGCGCGCTGCTGGGCGGCGAGGCGGGCGCATCGGTTGCAGACGCTGAGTCTGAGCCGGGAAATGGGGCATCGCCGCGCCTTGCCTGCTGGCCGCTGGATGGCGACGTGATGACGGGGCATGAGATGGACAGGCTCATATACCTTGAAACCATGAACGTGTATGGCACTCATCCCGGATTGGACATAGCGGGCGAGCGCGGTCAGGTGGTGTCCGCCTGTCACGATGGCGAGATAACGGCTTGCTGGCGCGAGTCGCTTATGGGCAATGTGGTGGAGGTGCGCGGCGACGATGGGCTGGTCACGCGCTACGCCAATCTGCTGTCGCTGGAGCTGGTCAGTGAAGGCCAGCGGGTGAATGCGGGCGATGCGATAGGTGCGGTAGGCGCCAGCGCCATGAGCGAATCGCTGATGAAGCCGCATCTGCACTTCGAGGTGCTTGTGGAGGGCAGCAGCGTGTCCCCGCTTGAGTATCTGCCACAGCGCGGCGAGTGAGCGGACATGAATCGGTCAAAGGCGCGCAGGACGATGATGCCCATGCTGCGCGCCTGCACATGTATGAATCCGGCCGCAGCTATGCCAAATGGTACGGGCTGCGCATTTGACGACGCATTCCGACTGCAACTGAGGCACGGGATTGCAAATGTAAGCCCGCCGGCGCAGGGGAGGCGCACAGCGGGCAATGCTAGGGAGAGATAAGTAAGAGGAGGATATATGATCCAGCGCGCGCATATGCGACGCGCTCGATCGCAACTTTGGTGAAGGCGCAGCTTGGGTAAGGGGCGCGGCCTTGCGGATGCATCCGGGCAGCGCCGTGAGCGCCCTGATTGGGTATGCTGCCGCAGCGCTGAGCTGTCAAGTGCGGCTCTCTCGGACGCGCGCTGAGCGCTGCGCCCGGACACCGGCGGGTTCGTTCGGCTGGGAATAGGGGCGGTGTGCCTGCGCGCCGCGCGGCATGCCGCTGTCTGGCCGCCATGACATCGCCTGTGGACGCCATGTTGGTGGGCATGCATTGCGCGCGCAGCCGCCCCTGCTCCCGCACCGTATCTCTGCCGCCGCGCGGCATGCACTCCGATGTATATTATATGAAGCAACGGGCCTGCGATGCCAGAAGCACGGGGACTTTGCATCGCGCAGCCCGGGCATTGCAGGGTTCAGAGCTGTTCGCCGCCGGAGGCCACGCGCCCCAGCGATATGTTCAGGTTGCCATTGCGGCAGCGCAGTTCGTCTATGAACGCCTTCTGCTTTAGCGGATCGCGCAGCGTGACAAGGTATTGCAATTCGTATAGCGCGCCCATGTTGGTGGTGCGCACGCGCACCAGCTCGCTTGAGGAAGTGTAGGCGCTGAGCAGATCGTCAAACAGGCCTGCGTAGTCCAGATCCTCGGGTATGGTTATCTTTAGCTCGCGCTGCTGGCGGCGCGGCTTGCCAAAGCCGGTGCGCTCCATTATGAGCATGGCTCCGCCCATCACTATCAGGAAGAACAGCGCCAGCAGCAGATAGCCCATGCCCGTAGCCAGCCCCAGCGCCGTGGCCAGGAATATCGCGCCTATCTCCTGCGAGCTTCCCGGCGCGGAGCGGAAGCGTATAAGGGAAAATGCGCCCATCACGGCTACGCCCGTGCCGAGGTTGCCGTTGACCAGCATTATGATGAGCTGTATCATGGCGGGGAGCAGCGCGAGCGTTATTATGAACCGGCGGCTGCCCGTGCTGCAGTGCATGTATATGAGCGCCGCGCCTATGCCCAGCGCGAGCGATGTGAGCGTGCATGCCAGCACGCTGAGAGCAGATATGCTGGACGCGGTGTTGGTGAGTATGCTGTCAAGCAATCTTGTGACCTTCCTTCGCTGTTTTTTGCATGGATTCGGGCAATATGAAGCGCTCGTAGCATGCGCCGTACTTCGAGAATGAGCAGGGGAAGACACCATTGCGCGTCAGCTCGTGGCTGAGCCAGAGCGGCAGCGCACCGGGTATCTTTATCTCCATCAGGCGCTCATCCGCGCCCAGCAGGTGCAGTCCGTCCGAGGCCGCGCCCAGATGCAGCCTGTCGCCGCGCCAGCGTATGCCCGAATCGAAGGTTATGCGCAGCGCCGGGTCGGCGGGCGAGAACAGAGCTATGCGGTCGTAGGCTATGTATGCCATGGGCAGGGCGGCATGCATGCGCTCGAACCAGTTTATCTCGTGCGCTATCTGCAGCTGAGTAGCGCCACGGGAGCTTAGCATATCGCCGCTCAGCGCGCAGCCGCGCATGAAGCGCTCGGCCTGACAGAGCTTTAGCTGTACGCGGCGCTTGTATACCACGCCCTTAAACTTCTTCTTTATCTCGAGGTATACATCGTCCGAGCTGCCCGGCGCGCCGTAGCCGCGCAGCCGCAGCTTTTCCTTGTACACAGGCTTTTCCAGAGAGCGGCGTATGAGGCTGTAATCCGGCGTGTCAAAGTACAGATTGCTTATCGTATGCAATCCGAAGCTGTCCTGCTCCATGTGTGCGGATAGCGCCTGACGCAGCGCCTCATACTGTGCGCCGCTCAGCAGGTACTTCTTTTCCACGCGCCTGAACGTGTCCTGATATCCGGCCATTGCGGCCTCCTTTCAGCGCTTGGTGGCGCTTGCCTTTTGACAGGTAGATGATACAGCGCCAGCCTTAAATCTGTCTGAAGGTTTGCTTTCAGAATGGATTCAGTTTGAACTGCGCAAGGGCGCGCGAATATCGGGTGGCGGATATGCGCGCATGAGGAGAGCGCATCAAGCACAGGGCAGAGCGGACATGCGTGTATGAGGAGAAGCGCATGGCATGTGCAGAACAGACATGCGCGCAGGCATATATAAAGAGCGCGCCGCCTCAACATGTGAGACGGCGCGCTCTTTATATCAAACTTGGCTTGACCGGCCATTACTTGCCGGCGGCTTCCTTGTCGTGACGCCTGTTTATGAAGTAAACGCCCAGGTTCAAGGAAACGACCACTATATTGAATATGTAGACTACCCACACGTACCACGCGACAGCGCCGCCGTTGGCAACGGTGAATACCTTGGCGATTATGCCAGCTGCATAACCGATGATTATCAGCAGTATGAAGCCCAGGCTCATGGCCTTGGCAGAGCGAGCGCGGTAGTTCTTGACCAGATTCATGGGCCAGGAGCAACCAAAGCAGATGAGCATGACAGCCTCAAGTATCTGTGCGATTTCCATGGCTTTATCCCCCAAATTCGTATTTGAAATCCATTTATCGATAAAAGTATACCATTTGTGTGGCGGACATTCAACGAATTATTTAAAAAGAAATTATGTCGTTCACGTTATATGAGTGCGAAACCTGCCGGGACGGCGTGCGCGCAGGCGCAAATGCAATGCAAAATTGCTCGATGCCACGCTATTTTACGCAAGCGTAAACAGCTGGCGGCATGCGCGCGTGCGTTGCATGTTGTTTGGCGGGTCATAAGTATGGTTAGCAGCATGGCGCATGTCTCACATGAGGTTTGTCAAGCCATGAGTGCGGTTCGCGGCATGTTCGCGCACATCGCACGCAGTTTTGCAAGCCGCATGCGCGGTTCGCGGCATATGCATTTGCCTTGTGCAGGCCGCAAAAAAGCGCCGCGCGGAAAAGCCGCGCGGCGCGTGTGCATCGATTAGCCCATCAGCCCGTTCCTATGAGCCATATCTCTTTTTTCTCCCTGTAATAGCTGTTGTCCAGCTTCTCGCGCTTTATCTCGTTGTTGTCGGCATCGTAGTATACCTTGTACGATACGGCCTTGTAGCCATCGCGCGCGTTGGCACCCTTCTGGCGTGTGCCGGAGGGCAAAGAACTTTCTTTCTTTTCCTCTATACCGGAAGGCGCGGGTATGGTGGCAGTCTTTTCGCTCTCCAGCATTATGTATACGCCGTCGGCCATCTGATGACCATATATCTTTACGGTCAGATTGCGGTCGTAATACTCAGCCGATATGAATATCGGATAGTCGGTGTTGTTCTTGAACACGAAGTCCTGGTTGGGCCAGTTGACAGCCGCATCCAGACCTATCGGCACATAATCTGACACGCGGGTGTGGGGGCTGCGGTCAATTATCTCCAAATCGGCCTTGGCCACGGCGTTATACAGCGTGGTGGATACCTGGCACACGCCGCCGCCCGGCTCCTTTACGACCACGCCGCCCGAATAGGCAGGAGCATCGCGGTAGCCCTTCTCGTAGGTGCGCTCGCCGGTGGTTTCGTTGAATGAAACGGTCTCGCCCGGATCGACGCGCATGCCGTTAAAGCAGTCGGCGGCCAGACGGATGTTCTTGTTGCGGTCGGAGTTGGAGGAGGTCTCGGTGCGCATGTAGGATATGCGTCCGAAGTGCTCCTTCATGTAGGCGACGGTATGCTCGGGAGCGACCTCATTCACCTTGGCGTCGATGTTGACGCTGACCTGACCGTTGGCTATGGCCTGCGTTATCTGATTGTACAGATCGTCAGTATCCAGCTCATAGCCGGTGACTTCGCTTATGAAGGTGAACTCACCGCTGTCGGGATCGAAGGTGTCCACGTCGGCATCCTGACCCTTTACGTATACGTCCTTGGCTATCTCGGCTATCTTGGTCCGGAGCGTGTCCTCGTTCCAGCCGCGATTGAGCGAGAAGTTCATGCCCTCGGTCTTGAGCTGCTGCAACTTGGCATAGCGCTCATCGAAAGAGCCGCTGCGCCCCACGGAATAGGCCTGACTGAGCGTGGACTGCAAATCGGTGCTCATCTGCACGGACTTGGAGTCCATGGTGTAGGTCTTGCCGCGCGCGTTTATGGTAATGGACGTAGAGGAGGCCACGTTGCTTATCTGCTGCTGATACTTGGCCACGGCCTCAAGCAGCGTCATGCCCGAGAGCGGCTCGCCTTCCAGCGTTATGCCCTCATAGAACCTGTCCTGCTCCAGCTCGCGGCACTTGTTCCTGTAGTCTATGTAGTTGCTGACCTCAGTCACGCCCACATAGCCTACGCCCACCAGCGCTATCAGGCACACGCACATCAGCGCAGTCACCCATGCGGGATCCTTCTGCTTCTTGTGGCGCACGCCCGCGCCCTGACTGTGGGGGGCGCGCCGTGCCGCGCCGTTGGGGGCGGGCTTTGCCGGGCGCTGACCATTGGGCCGCGCGCTGCCCGATGTGCGCTGAGCGGGGCGCGCTGCGCCGCTGCGGGATGCGCCCTGTGACGCGCCCGTGCGCGCACCGGCGGGACGCACATTGACGGAGGCATTGCCGGACGCGCTACCCGCAGAACTGCGCACTCGGGAATGATAGTCGGTCGAATTCGTACCTGATGCGGGGCGGTTGCGCACTACGGGTGCGGAGCCGCTGCCATCGCGCGCGCTTATCCGGGAAGAGTATTCGCCGGTGCGGCGCACAGACGAGCCTGAAGGCGCGGGCTTTATGCGAGCCTTGCCGTCGGGTGTCGTTTTGGTCTGTGGGGCGCTTTTGCCGCTCGCGGGCGCTTCGGGCGCTCTGCGGCGGGTCGGCGCTGTATCTCTGTTGTCCATAATGTGTCTCCTTTGTACGCGCTCATTCGCTGCGCCTTAGCGACATATGTGAGCGCCTGCGATTACCATTATACAAATATGACGCAGTGTTGCAAGCATTTGTTCCCGATAAATGTGGAATAATTGTGTTTGAACGGAAGAAATAACCTTTGCGCGGCAAAAATGCCAATGAAAACGGCAAAGCGACGGCCGCGCGGGGATATTCGGCGCGCATTTGCGGCCGGTTCGCGCATGAGCAGACACGGCATGCCTTTGCGCGCACGCATAATGCTGACCTGCGGATTCGACGGGAGCGGCTGCGTGCCGGGCGCGCGTGAATTGCACAGGCGCGCGGTGCTATCCTGAACGCATGCATTGGCTAAGACTGCGCACGGCTGCATCGGTCATATCGATATCGCTTGACATATGCGCGGCGGTGCAGACCCTGCGCTTATACACAAAGCGCACCCATACGACCCATGCACGCATGCTCAGGCCGCGCCGGGCGCGGTGTATTGCCGTTACATGTGGCGAAGCGAGTATGTCAGCACCATCAGGCTGTCGCTCAGATGCACGTTGTTTATGACCACGTCGTGACCAGCTGTCAGGTCCATGGGCGCGAAGTTCCATATCGCGCGCACGCCGCAGCGCACCAGCTCGTCGCACACCTGCTGGGCATGCTGCTCAGGCACGGCGACAACGCCTATGTCGGCGGGCGTGGCTGAAAGCACTTCGCTGAGCCGGGATACGTCGCTGACGGTGAGGTCGCGCACGCGCCGGCCTATCAGTTCGGGATCGCTATCGAATATGGCCACTGGGGTGAAGTCCATTTCGCGGAAGCCTTCATAGCAGAGTATGGCCTGACCTATCTTGCCCGCGCCCACTATTGCCACGCGATAGCTGCTGTCCAGGCCCAGTATCTCGCCCATGCGCTGACGCAGCTCCGGCACGTTGTAGCCGTAGCCCTGCTGGCCGAAGCCGCCGAAGCAGTTTATATCCTGACGTATCTGTGAGGCGGTCAGCCCCATCTGCTGGCCCAGCTCATGGGAGGATATGCGCTCCACGCCCTCGCTCTCCAGACGGCACAGATACCTGTAATAGCCGGGCAGCCGCCGTATGACCGCACCGGATATCTTGCGTTGACCATCCATGGCATGCGCCTCCATACAGAGCGCATCGGACTTGCCGCATGCGCTTTGCAAATACCCTACTATTATAAGACTATATTACGCCAGTGTAAACAAACACAGCGTTAAATGATTAACAAGGCGATGCGCGCACACGGAAATCAACTTCACATTTTCAAGAGAAGAAAAGAGTGATATAATGTAGGACATGGAAAGAGATATGATGTCGTACTTCGAAGAAGTGGAAACAACCAAGAGCTATACGGGCTATAAGTATA
>JBMNUB010000050.1:0-20188 GCA_050946055.1 Candidatus Fimadaptatus sp.
ATGATATTGGCTGACATGGATATATAGCGCATATGGCGCGCGGATGCTTTGGGACTCTCCCCATGCGTCCGCGCGCATTTTGTATTATTACAGGCGAATGGTCAAGCGCCTGTGCGGCCAATGCACGGTCAGACGGGCGGCAGCGCATTGCGCTGACCTGCGACGCTTATGGGTGCGCATGTGGCCGCAGATATTCGATGAGCGGAAGCCGGGCAGGGATGAGCTTGCTCACAGGCACATGCACGGTCAGACGGGCGGCAGCGCATTGCGCTGGCCTGCGCCGCTTGCAGGTGCGCATGTGGCCGCAGATATTCGATGAGCGGAAGCCGGGCAGGGATGAGCTTGCTCACAGGTGCATGCACGGTCAGACGGGCGGCAGCGCATTGCGCTGACCTGCGACGCTTATGGGTGCGCATGTGGCCGCAGATATTCGATGAGCGGAAGCCGGGCAGGGACGAGCTTACTCATAGGCGCATGCACGGTCAGACGGGCGGCAGCGCATTGCGCTGGCCTGCGCCGCTTGCAGGTGCGCATGTGGCCGCAGATATTCGATGAGCGGAAGCCAGGCAGGGATGAGCTTGCTCATAGGCCCATGCACGCGCAGGCCATTGTGCGAGCGCGCCATGCACAGGATTGGCTGACTCATCTTCGGCAAAGGGCGCTCTGGCGGGGCTGAATTTGCGTGCGCATGGCAAAGAGTGTCCGCATTTGAGACTGCGGGCGGCATATACCGCAGCCCTGCCATACGCGCGCCGGAGTGATAAACATTATCGATGCTTGCCGAAAAGATAGTGACATTTTTGTGTACATGTATGATTAAGTGTTGACGCGCGCATTGTGCGAGACTATAATGAAAATAATGGGACATCTCAGAAGGAGTGATGAAATTGAAAAAGATACGTTATGGCATAATTGGCGTAGGCAATCAGGGCGGCTATTATGCGCGCTACCTGACCGGGGGCATGTCAATGATGGGCGCAGCGCCTACCAACTCGACGCTGGGCGCGCTGTGCGACATCGACCCTGCCAAGCAGACCATGTGCGAGATAATGTACCCGGAAGTGCCGTTCTATACCGACTATAAGGAAATGATAGCCTCGGGCAATGTGGACGCGATAGTCACGACCGTGCCGCACTATCTGCATACCGAGATGGCCATATACGCCCTTGAGCATGGCATGCCTGTGATAGTGGAAAAGCCCGCCGGCGTGTACGCCAAGGCCGTGCGCGAGATGAACGAGTGCGCCGCGCGCCATCCCGATGTGGCCTTTGGCATAATGTTCAATCAGCGCACCAACAAGCTGTACAAGCAGCTGCGCGAGCTGGTAGCGGGCGGCTCGATGGGCGAGATACGCCGCACCAACTGGATAATCAACTCGTGGTGGCGTCCGGATAGCTATTACAAGCAGAGCTCCTGGCGCGCGACCTGGGGCGGCGAAGGCGGCGGCGTGCTGGTCAATCAGGCACCGCATCAGCTCGACCTGTTCCAGTGGATATGCGGCATACCCAGCAAGGTATATGCCAACGTGCGCTACGGCGTGGGCCGCGACATAGTTGTTGACAACGACGTGACTGCGACGCTTACCTATCCCAACGGCGCAACGGGCGTGTTCATAACCTGCACGCACGACGTAATAGGCACCGACCGCCTGGAGATAGACATGGACGGCGGCAAGATAGTCGTCGAGGACAGCAAGAAGGCCACCGTATACCGCCTCAAGAAGTCCGAACTGGAGCTGAACGCCACCATATCTCAGGAGGACATGAGCAAACTGTTCATGGGCGGCGGCGAAAAGAACCTCTACGATGTGGAGGAACTCAAGAACGACAGCGGTTGGGGCATGCAGCATGCCGACGTGCTCACCAACTTCGCCGCACATCTGCTGGAGGGCGAACCTCTGCTCGCGCCCGGCAGCGACGGCATAAACGGCGTGAACCTGTGCAACGCGATACTGCTGTCCAGCTGGCTGGGCAAGGAAGTGGAATTGCCCGTGGATGAGGATGTGTACCTTGCGGAGCTGAACAAGCGCATAGCCGAGGAAGGCAAGTACCCCACGCGCAGCTGACGCGGGAGTGTTATCAGGAGGGTTATTATGAAGCAGATAAAAGTTGGCGTTCAGGCGATGATGCTCAAGGGCAAGTTTGAAGAGCTGGGCGCATATGAGACGCTAAAAAAGGTGGGCGAGCTGGGCTTTAGGAATGTGGAGATATCGCAGATACCCATGACCCCCGCCAATGTGGACGCGATGCGCCGCGCGCAGGATGACTTCGGTGTAAAGATAGCCTCGATATCGGCGGGCGTTGCCCCCAACGGCCCCATGCCGCAGGAGACGCTGGCCACTCACTTTGAGAAGATAGTCAACGACTGCAAGGCGCTGGACTGCGAGTTTATACGCATAGGCATGCTGCCCTTTGGCTGCATGGCATCGCTGGACGAGGCGCTGCACTTCTGCCGTATGGCCAACGCTGCGGCGGGCAAGCTGGCCGAGCGCGGCATAAAGCTGTACTATCACAACCACCACATAGAGTTCCAGAAGTTTGACGGCAAGACCCTGCTGGACATAATCCGCGAAAACGCCGACAAGCTGGGCTTTGAGCTGGACGTACACTGGATACACCGCGGCGGCTACGACCCGGTAAAGGTCATCGCCGATTACGCGGGCAAGGTCGACCTCATACACCTCAAGGACTACCGCATCGGCCACATACCGCCCGAGGCGTTCGGCATGATGGCCAAGGGCGACTTCAAGGGCTTCATGCAGGAGTTCGGCAATGTGGTGCAGTTCGCCGAGGTGGGCGAGGGCTCGCTGGACATGGGCGCTATAATAGAGC
This sequence comes from Candidatus Fimadaptatus sp., assembly GCA_050946055.1. Classification (GTDB taxonomy): domain Bacteria; phylum Bacillota; class Clostridia; order Christensenellales; family Aristaeellaceae; genus Fimadaptatus. Next base: position 2,833 of record JBMNUB010000050.1, read on the forward strand.
AGAGCCTGGCTTCGGGCGCGAAGTACTTCTTCATAGAGCAGGATCAGCTCTATGGCCGCGACGTGTTTGATTGCCTCAAGACCTCCTATGACAACATCGTCAAGCTGGGGTATGAGATAGTCTGATGATGCCGCGCGGGCTATGAGCGCGCGATGCGTGCTTAGAGCGCCGGCAAAATGTGTATGGCGAATGCCCGGCAGGACGCTTTGGCCTGCCGGGCATTTTGATGTGCCAAGGCGAGTGCTACGGCGGCTGCGCACATGACCCAAGCAATGCGCATGCGCCAGCAAATGCGAGTGCTACGGCGGCTGCGCACACGCCCCAAGCAGTGCGCATGCGCCAGCCAAGGCGAGCGCTACGGCGGCTGCACACATGTCCGCAGCAATGCGCATGCGCCAGCAAATGCGAGTGCTACGGCGGCTGCGCACACGCCCCAAGCAGTGCGCATGCGCCAGCCAAGGCGAGCGCTACGGCGGCTGCGCACATGACCCAAGCAATGCGCATGCGCCAGCAAATGCGAGCGCTACGGCGGCTGCGCACACGCCAGCCAAGGCGAGTGCTATGGCGGCTGCGCACACGCCAGCCAAGGCGAGTGCTATGGCGGCTGCGCACACGCCCGCAGCAATGCGTATGCGCCAGTTCGTCAAATGACAGGCGCTAAAGGAGAAACAACATGAAGTATGCGGACAGCAGGATAATAGAGGCTGTGCTATCAAAGGCGGAGCGGGAATGCCCGGGCGCATTGGACATGGTAGCAGTGTACGGCTCATCCGGTACTGAGGATGAATATGAAAAGTCCGACCTTGACCTGATGATACTGATAAACGACGAGCGCGGCTGGCGGCTGAGCGACGGCTTCATACTGGACGATACGCATGTGGGCTATGACATATACTGCACCACATGGGAAGGGCTGGAGGGCGATGCCGAATGCCGCCATGCGCATATTAGCAAGCTCATGGAGCCGAGGATAGTCTATGCGGCAGGCGATGCCGTGCGCGAGCGGCTGAACAGGCTGCAAGACCGTGCGCGCGCTATACTGTCCTCGGCTGAAAGGTATGCGAGGGTGGACGATATTGGCGGCGATATGCGCAGAGAGTACGCCGATGCCCTGCTTTCAGATGGCATGGGCGAGGCAAGGGCGCACGCAGCCTACGCGATAACGCTGGCGCTGGACATGGTTATGCTGTGGAACGGCAGATACTTCCGCAGGGGAGTGAAGCGGACGTTTGACGAGATTAAGGGGCTGGAGCTGCCAGATGGATTCACCGGCGGCATTATGGATGTGATATGCGCGCAGGATATGGATGGGCTGAGGCGCGCATTGACCGGCTTTGTCAAAGGTACGCTCGCCTTTGCCGCGCGCAGCCATGAGCGCACGCACCCATCAAAGGAGAACATTGCCGGCACATACGAGGAGATGTTCTCCAACTGGCGCAACAAGATGCACGAGGCGGCGGCAAATGGCGATGTGTTTGCCTCGTTTATGAACATGGCTTCGCTGCACTTCATGATGGACGACATAGCGGGCGATGTGGACATAGCGGACACAGCGCCCATGGCCGGGTTCGATGCGCATGACCTTGCGCACAACGCGAGTGCATTCGACGATGTGCTGGCGCGCTATCTGGATGAGTACAGGCGGGCAGGCATTGAGCCTAAGCACTTCGCCGATGTGGATGAGTTTGTCAGGGCATACCTTGCGCAGCAATAGCTAATCGGGCAGCGCGCAGTGCATATGGCCTTGCACGCAGCGGCAGATTGAGCGTATGACATGTCAGTGGTAAGCTTGTATGGGAGCATAGTGCTTGCGCGGCGGCATGCGGGTGCTGGCTCGCCACGGCGGCGGGCGGCTGCAGGCTCTGACTGCATGTCAGTGGTAAGCTTGTATGGGAGTATAGCGCTTGCGCGGCGGCATGCGGGTGCTGGCTCGCCACGGCGGCGGGCGGCGCAGGCTCTGACTGCATGTCAGTGATAAGCTTGGATAGGAGCATAGCGCTTGCGCGGCGGCATGCGGGCGCTGGCTCGCCACGGCGGTGGGCGGCCGCATGGCGGGAACCGTGCGCACCGGCAATGCGGCCCTGCGCGCGGGAACTGCGCGGCATGCAGGCATGGGTCGCAGGCAATACGAGCGCCTGCCGGGCGGCAATGACACATATTGACCTTGACTTGCGCGCACGGACGCGATATAATCGGGCAAAATATCGGGCGCAAATGCGCTCACGGCGCAGGAGGTGCAGGCATGATGCGGCACAGGGGTACAGTTACGATAGAAACCGACAGGCTGCTGCTGAGGAAGTTCCGCTTGGAGGATGTTGACGCGGCGTACAGGAACTGGATGTCCGATGGGCGCGTGACGAAGTTCCTGAGCTGGCCTACTCACACGGACATATCGGTGACCGGGCGCGTGATAGGCTCATGGCTGGAAAGCGCTGACGCGCCGGATTGCTATCAGTGGGCGATCGTGCTCAAGGAGCTTGGCGAGCCTATAGGCACGATAAGCGTTGTCGATAAGGACGAAGATATGGACATGGTTGAGATAGGCTACTGCATAGGCTGCAACTGGTGGCGGCGGGGCATAACCAGCGAGGCGTTTGCGGCGATAATACCGTATCTGTTTGATGAGGTCGGCGTAAACCGCATAGAGGCGTGGCACGATCCCGACAATCCGGGTTCGGGCGGCGTCATGCGCAAGTGCGGACTGAAGTACGAAGGCACGCTTCGCAAGGCGGGCAAAAACAACCGCGGCATAGTTGACAAGAGCGTATATGGCCTACTCAAGTCGGAGTGGGTGGCGGGAATACAGCACTAGATGAGAAGGCGGAGTAATATGCAGCGCATCGGGCAAGCCGCGCCGCGAAAGGGATATGTATGACTTACTGCGAGCTTATGTACGATTCGCTGAATGCGCTTTTGTGCAAGGGCGATGTGCTGCAATGCCCGATTTATGGCTGCATGCTGTTTAAGCGCGGCAGGCACTGCTTCGGCTACTTCGGCCTTACGGACGATATGCTGTTGGTATCGCTGCTGCAGGGCGATTCCAAGCACGTATCGGTCACGGGCCGAATACCGCTTAGTGACATAGCGCGCGTGAATATAAAGCGGAGTCTGGTGCCGATGCAGCGCAAGATATGCATATCACTGCACACGGGCAATCGCATCAAGCTGCGCGTTTCCCGAAAGGTATACGGCTTTAAGGCGCAGCGGGAGAATCTGGACGGCTTCATGGCGCGGCTGAGCAGCATGAGCGCATGGGAGTGAGCCGTGTGACAGCGCAGTCCGCTTGCTGTGTGCAGGCGAATGCATGCGGATTAGTGTACATGCGCGGAAATGGGATAAGCTCATGGCTTAAGCGCAAATATGCTTAACAGGCAGAACGCCATTGCCGTAAGGCGCATACGTTGACCGTGCGGCGAACTCTCACCCAACCCAATCAGATTGACCAGTCCCAATCATCCGCAAGGCAAAATGTTCTGCACGGTTTTCCGGGGGGATTGATGAGAATATCCAGCTTGTCCCAAAACCCCGGGAGAACTCGGCGGGCCTCGCAGCCCGCCGGCTTAGGTAGCGCCCGGCGACATGTGCGGTGGGCGCGCAGATATTTGGGCGGCGGGAAATCCAATTTCCCAGAGCAGCATATCTACATTGCAGTTTCCACGCCCGTAAACCTTAAGGATTTCAGTGGAAACTGAGCAGGGGTGGCAGTGGCAGGGGAGGTTCTCCACCGTCCACGCTTGTCAAAAGAATTTTTTGACAAGCTCAATATCATGTTTTTGCCGCGCGAGGAGTGACTGCGAAGGGATTGCCAGTACTCTTAGGCATTGTCATATCTTTTAACTGCCGCACCGTATCGTTGGCGTCACGAATCACCCGGCTTTCCGTGAATAGCCAAACAAAACCGGCTCGCTCCCGTGTTGGAGCGAGCCGGTTTGCGCTAAATACAAATCAATCATCCCTGTTGCGGCCGGACAAGACCAGCAGGCGCAAAAGGTTCAGTATCGCCTGCAGCGCCGAGGCCACATAGGTCAGCGCCGCTGCGCTCAGCACCGAGCGCGCGCCGCCTATCTCATCCGAGTCCAGTATGGCGCTGCCTTCCAGCGTGGCCAGCGCGCGGCGCGAGGCGTTGAACTCGACCGGCAGCGTGACGAGCGAGAACAGCACGACCAGACTGAACAGCAGTATGCCTATGTTGACCAGCGGTTCCCAGGTGAATATAAGGCCCAGCACGAACAGCGGTATGGCAAGGTTTGAGCCTATGCTCACTACGGGCGCCAGCGCGCTGCGCAGTACCAGCGGTTTGTAGCCCTGCGCGTCCTGCACGGCATGACCGGCTTCGTGCGCCGCCACGCCCAGCGCGGCGATAGAGGTGGAGTTCATCACGCTGTCGGACAGGCGCAGCACCTTGCCGCGCGGGTCATAGTGGTCGGAGAGATGGCCGGCTATGCGCTCTATGCGCACGTCGGTCAGACCGTTTTGATCCAGCAGCATGCGCGCGGCCTCGGCGGCCGTCCTGCCGCTGCGCGCGCTCACGCGCTGATACTTGCCAAACGTGGAGTTCACGCGGAACTGCGCCCAGAGCGCCAGCAGCAGTCCGGGCAGCACTATGAGCATCGTGGGGTCAAAGTAATATGGATAGAACATCTAAATACCTCCTGTCGGCAGCATGCCCGCGCGTTCGGCATGCATACGGTCGGCGGCACGGCATGTATAAGTATGTCCGCGCGTCCGCTTAATGATGCCGCGCCATATGAGGATATACTGCCATGACTATATAATACGCTCACGTCCGCGCAAATGCAATACATAGGCGGGTTTGTTCACGCTTAGTTTCAAATTGCCATGGGTTTTCAGCTCTGTGGTCAAGTTTATGCCATTATCGCGCGGTATGGCAGTCGGAGAGGAATTCGCTTTGCGCGGCGGGCTGGATGTCATGCTGTTAACTGGCATTGGTGAAAGGTGGGCTTGATGCACAGCGGGTTGGGTAGTTGGCGGTTGGTTGATGGCGGTCGGAGTTGGGATTACTGAACGTTGGGTTGTGCGGTTGTTGGTTAGTTGATGGCGGTCGGAGATGGGATTACTGAACGTCGGGTTGTGCGGTTGTTGGTTAGTTGATGGCGGTCGGAGTTGGGCTTGATGCACAGCAGGTTGGGTAGTTGGCGGTTGGTTGATGGCGGTCGGAGATGGGATTACTGAACGTCGGGTTGTGCGGTTGTTGGTTAGTTGATGGCGGTCGGAGTTGGGCTTGATGCACAGCGGATTTGGTGGTTGATGGTTAGCCAATAGCGGCTATAGATAGGGTTATTGCACATCAAGTTAGATAATCATTGGTTAGACAGTTGGACGGCAATCGGCGATAGCTTTTGCGCAGACATGTTTGGGCGGTCAGCGATGCGCGGTCAATGACGGCTTCACCAGCAGGGAAGCGCATCCCGGTTGCGGAACAATCTGTTGCGGGCGATACGATATCATGGCAGCGCGGGAGCTTACTCGTTTGGCGGAGCCGGGCTGGCGCTTGTTCAGGCGCATGCCGCTTCAACAGTTTTTTGCTTGACAGCCCCGCGCTAAGTGTGTTACATTTATGTAAGTGATTCTGCGCATATGCGCCGCATGACGCGCTTTGTTGGCGCTGTAAGGATGTGCTGTTTATGGATATAGATAACGAATTCGACACCAACGCCCTGCCCGCGCAGCTGCTTCTCAATATGCGCGCGATATACGGCCAGCTCAAGCGCGCCGAACGCAGCGCGGCCGATCTGATAATGACCGACCCTGCGCGCCTGTCCGAGATGACCATTGCCGAAGCGGCGCAGACCTGCGGTGTGTCGCAGCCCACGTTCGTGCGCATAGCGCGGCGGCTGGGCTTTGACGGCTTCGCTCAGCTCAAGGCGGCGCTGCGCGAGGCGCAGTCGGGTGCGCGCAGCGCGCGCCTGCCCAGCGACCTGTATCAGCATGTGGATGCCAGCGACGATCCCTATGCCATAGCTTCTCAGATAATACGCGCCTCCATACAGTCCATGGAAGATTTGATGTGCGTGCTGGACCGCGAACAGTTCAACGGCGCGGTGCAGGCGCTCATGGGCGCGCGGCGCATAGGCTTTTACGGCGTGGGCGATGCCGCGATAGTGGCCGAATCCGCCTATCACAAGTTCAATCGCATGGGCGCGGTATGCACAAGCGCCAACGACCCCGACGTGCAGCTGGTGCAGGTAAGTCAGCTGAGCAAGGGCGACGTGTGCGTGCTGATAAGCCACTCCGGGCGCTCGCGCACCACCGTGACCACGGCGCGGCGCGCGCGTGAGATGGGCGCGACCGTGGTGAGCATAACCAATTACCCGTATTCGCCGCTGGCGAGGCTGGCCGACTTCGTGCTGACTACGGCCTCGTTCATGGAGCATTCGGGCGAGGTGATAACCAAGCGCATATCGGAGCTGGTGCTGATAGAGAGCCTGTTCATAAGCGTGCTGCTGCGCGGCGGCGACAGCTATCAGGAGGCACTGGCGCGCTCCAATGAAGCGCTGGTGGAGAACAAGCTGTGAGTGCCGCCCCAAGGCAAGTGAGCATAGCTCAGGCGCGGCGGTTCATATTGACAAAGCAGGGCTTGATGGGCGAGCGCCGCTTTGCCGGCGCGGCGGGTGCGCTTGAATACGTGAAGGGCGCGGGCTGCCTGCAATTCGCCCCCGTGGACGTGTGCGGGCGCAGCGCGGACATAGCGCTGGCGGCGCGCGTGGAGGGCTATGATAAGTCGATGCTGTACGGCCTGCTCTATGGCGAGCGGGCGCTCATCGACTATTTTGATAAGAACCTGTGCATACTGCCCGTCGAAGACTGGCCGTGCTTTGAGCGCATGCGCGCGCGGCACAGGTTGTGGGAGCGCAGTCATGCCGAGATAGAGGGCGTGCGCGCTCAGGTGCGCGGCGAGATAGAGCGCCGGGGTGCGCTGTGCGCCGCCGACCTTGACATGCCGGACAAGGTGCATTGGTACTGGAGCGACACGCGATTGGCGCGCGCCGCGCTGGAACACATGTACTTTACCGGCGAGCTGGCCGTGCATCACAAGCGCGGCACGATAAAGTACTACGACCTCGCCGAGCGGCTGATACCGCATAACTTGCTTTCATCTCCCGACCCGCACCCCGATGACGATGACTACCTGCACTGGCTGGCACTTCGGCGCATAGGCGCGGTGGGGCTGATGTGGGAGCGCGCGTCGGACGCATGGCTGGGCATGGACGGCTTTGACGCGGCGCATCGCGCACGTGCGTTTGAGCGCATGCGGGATGAGGGCAGCATAGTGCCGCTGTGCGTGGAGGGCCTGCGCCTGCCGCTGTACATGCGCGCCGAGGATGAACACATGCTGGACATGTGCCGCGCGCCCATTGAGTGCGCACCGCGCGCCGAGCTGCTCGCGCCGCTGGACTGCATGCTCTGGGACAGGCATCTGATAGAGGCGCTGTTCGGCTTTGAGTACAGGTGGGAGATATACACGCCCAAGGAGAAGCGCCGCTATGGCCGCTATACGCTGCCGCTGCTGGCGGGCGAGGAGCTGATAGGCCGCGCGGACATGGCCTGCGACCGCCGCAAGGCCGTGCTGCACATAAACGGCATATGGTATGAGCATGGCGCGCCTGAAGGCGATACCGCGCGCGCCGTCGGAGAATGCTTTGAGCGCTTTGCGCGCTTCAACGGCTGCACGGACATATGCGTGGGCGGTGGCGCGGACAATATATAACTAAATGCGCAAACGACCGCTTCCCAAGTACTGTACCGCAGGTTCGACATGGCGCGATGCGCCGAACTTGCGATGCAGGCTGGGGAAGCGGTCGTGCTTTTTTATATTATAGATGAAATGGTAGGGCCTAGAATCGATGTCCGTAAGCGTGCCGGCGCATGCTTTGGGCAGCGGTAGCGCTGCATGTCATCGCATGACGGCGCGCCGCTTTCTTCGCATGTGCGCGCTTTTGCCGGGCGCGCGCATTGTCGGATGATTTACTTCATCGATATGCCGTGCGTGCGCTCGGCCTCGCGGTACTTGAGCGGCGTCTTGCCGGTCACTGACTTGAAGCAGCGTATGTAGTGGCTCGTCGAGGAGAAGCCGGTCTGGGCGGCTATCTCGGTTATGCTCATATCGGTGGAGTTGATGAGCCGCATGGAGCGCTTCACGCGCGTCAGCAGCAGCGCGTCGGTGAAGCTGCACCCGGCATGCCGCGAGAAGAAGCGCGAGAACGCCGTGTATGACATGCTGCAATGGCGCGCCACGTCGGCAAGCGTCACATTGCCGGCACAGTTAGCCTCTATGTACTCGTATGCGCGCTGGAGCTGGGACAGCGACTGAGCGTCGGGCAGGCCGGGCGCGTCGTGCTCGTGCCAGTCGCGCAGTATCTTGACGAACAGCCGCATTATCTCGGCGCGCACGCTCAGCGCATAGCCGAACTCGCGCGCGCTGTATTCGCTGAATATGCGCTCCATTATCTCGCGCATGCCGCGCTCCTCGACGTCGCTGGCGCTGAACACGCGCCGGTGCGACGCGCGCAGGCGCATGTATGCCGAGACCGTGCTAAGCTCATACAGCGGCTGCTCGGCGCTGTACATTAGCTCCGGCACGAACTTTAGCACCATGTAAGAGTTCTCGCCCTCGCCCAGCGCATATGTGCAGTGTACGTCCATGGGGTCTATCACCGCCATGTCGCCCACGTTTAAGAATATGGGTGTCTCGCCCGTCTCCAGCCGGAACGAACCCTCGCGGCAGAGCAGCACCTCGAAGTACTCGTGTACGTGCGGCGCGGCGAATATGCTGCGGCCGCTGCGGTGCTGTATGCTGCATTCAAACAGATATCCAAGCGTGCCAAGGGGCTTGCGCGATTCGTGATAGAATTGCATGTAAGGCTACCTCGCAAAAATATGCCATTTTTGGCTAAGGAGATTATAGCATGCCGCGCGCAAATGTGCTACTATATAGGCGAAATCCGAGTGTTAACTGTATGTGCTTGAAAAATATTGTCATCGGAGGCGCAATATGGGCAAGAGACTCAGAGTTGGTATAATAGGCTGCGGCGGAATAGCGAACGGCAAGCATCTGCCCTCGCTCAAGGCCATAAACAGGGTTGATCTGGTTGCTTTCTGCGACCTTATAGTTGAAAAGGCGGAAAAGGCTGCGCGCGAATACGGCACGCCCGATGCCAAGGTGTACACCGATTACACCGAGCTGCTCAAGGATGAGACCATAGACGTAGTACACGTGCTGACCCCCAACCGCATGCATGCGCAGATATCGATAGACGCGCTGCATTCGGGCAAGCATGTCATGTGCGAAAAGCCCATGGCCAAGACCGCCGAGGATGCCCGCCGCATGGTGCAGGCTGCCAAGGAGAGCGGCAAGAAGCTGACCATAGGCTATCAGCATCGCCATAAGCCCGAGACTGCCTACCTCAAGCAGGTTATAGACAACGGCGAGCTGGGCGACATATACTATGCCAAGGCGCTGGCCATACGCCGCCGCGGCACTCCCAACTGGGGCGTGTTCCTCAACGAGTACGAGCAGGGCGGCGGTCCGCTCATCGACATCGGCACCCACTCGCTCGACCTGACGCTGTATCTGATGAACAACTACAAGCCCCGCATGGTGGTCGGCACTTCCTATAAGAAGTGCGAGAACGCCGAGTGCGGCAATCCCTGGGGCGGCTGGGATCCCGAGCAGCACACCATGGAGGACGCGGCCTTTGGCTTCATCGTCATGCAGGACGGCGCGACCATAACGCTGGATGCCACTTGGGCGCTCAACACCATCGAGCCCATACCCGAGGGCAGCGTGCAGCTGATGGGCAGCAAGGCCGGCGCTCAGATAAAGGGCGGCGTTTCGGTCAACAAGGGCGAGTACGGTCGCCTGATAGAGAAGCGCCCCGACATGTCTGCGGGCGGCGTGGCCTTCTACGACGGCGTGCAGGCTACCCCCGGCATAACCGAGCAGATGCGCTGGTATGATGCCATCGAGAACGATACCGATCCCGTGGTGCTGCCCGAGCAGGCGTGCGTGGTCTCCGAGATACTCGAGGCCATATACACCTCCGCGCGCACCGGCAAGCCGGTATACTTCGACTGATAACAGATAAGCAAGAAGGCTCCGTACTTTGCGGAGCCTTCCGCATTTGTGTGGGCAGGGCCGCTTTGGACTTGCGGCGGCAGCCTGCGCGGGCGCGGTCAGCGCGGGCGTGTGCATGCGCAGGGCATATCGCGCGACGAGTAAGCGGCGCTGCGGCGCGCATGCAAGGGAACGGCAAGGCGCGCCTGTCCCCGCAGAGCAAGGCCGGCATGCGTGCGGTTGCCGCGCATGTGTCGCTTGGATGGGCCGCTGCATGCAATGAATCGGCGTAAGCACATGCCCTTGGCGATAGGCAAAGCACGCATGCAAGGGAACGGCAAGGCGCGCCTGTCCCCGCAGAGCAAGGCCAGCATGCGTGCGGTTGCCGCGCATGTGCCGCTTGGATGGGTCGCTGCATGCAATGAATCGGCGTAAGCACATGCCCTTGACGATAGGCAAGGCGCGCATGCAAGGGAACGGCAAGGCGCGCCTGTCCCCGCAGAGCAAGGCCGGCATGCGTGCGGTTGCCGCGCATGTGTCGCTTGGGGGTCGCTGCATGGACATGTTTGTAATGCATTTGCGCGGATGGTGTAAATGCAACTACATTATCGTTAAATAGGATAAGCAATGTTAAGGCTTGAATTAATTTCACGACTGTTGTATAATGAAGTCGGTATAGTACGCCGCATATGCGGCTGTTGATACGGAGGAAATTATTATGGCGCTTAAACTGGGCATTATCGGCTATGGCTACATGGGTCACTGGCATCTGCGCAACGCACCGCGCGTGGAGGGCGTGTCGGTGGTCGCGGCATACGACATCGATCCGGAAAAGGTACAGCTGGCCCGGGACGAGGGTCTGGTAGCATTCTCATCGCTGAACGAGTTCCTGGCGAGCGACCTGATAAACATTGTGCTGGTCGCCACCCCTAACGACACCCACTGCGCGCTGGCCTGCGCCGCAATGAAGGCGGGCAAGCATGTAATAGTGGAAAAACCCGTCGCCATGAACGCGACTCAGGTGGACATAATGGCGCAGACCGCGCGTCAGAACAACGTGATATTCACCGTTCACCAGAACCGCCGCTGGGACAAGGACTACCGCATAGCCAGCCAGATAGTCAAGGAAGGCACTGTGGGCAACGTATATGCGATACAGTCCCGACTGCACGGCAGCCGCGGCGCTATGTTCGGCTGGCGTGCCGAGCCCGAGCACGGCGGCGGCATGATATTCGACTGGGGCGTACACTTTACCGACCAGATAATGAATCTGTTCGGCTTTGACAGCATAAAGAGCGTGTTCTGCAAGATGAAGAACGTAAAGACCGACGATGTCGAGGACTACTTCTTCCTTGTATACGACCTCAAGAACGGCGCTCATGTCCAGATGGAGATAGGCACATGGGTGCTAAAGTCCCTGCCGCGCTGGATGATACTGGGCGATCTGGGTACGGCATACATAAACGACTTCTCCCGCAGCGGCGAGATAATCAAGATAGAGAAGTCCGCCGAGCACAGCGAGGCCGTGGTGACCGGCGAAGGCACGCCCACCCGCACCTTTGCGCCGCGCCCTGCCGACGAGGTAATGACATTCGAGCTGCCCGACACCCCCAACGACCTGCGCGAGTACTACGCCAACCTGCGCGACGCGGTGGACGGCAAGTGCGAGCCGATAGTAAAGCCCTGCCAGGTTCGCGCCGTAATGCATGTGCTGGATTGCGCCTTTGAGTCCGCGCGCACCGGCATGCAGGTTATGATCTGATGATGCGTGCGCACATGCAGCGCACTGCGTGACCAAGGCGTTTATATGGCGGCGCTCATTATTGCAATGCGGCAGTGATGAGCGCCGCCGTTTTGCATGCGGGCGGTATCCGCGCTTGAGCAGCGGTGAAAGCGCGAAAGAGAGGTTATTCACGGAAAGTTAGACTAAAGGGGTTGAATAGTCGGATTTTGCGGCTCTTTAAGGGGATTCGGGAAATTATGAAAGTAAAGGGCAAGCGTCGCAATCTCAGAGAGGTAGTTAATGCTGAAAATGCAAAAAGGCCCTTCATTGCCATTCCTATCGTGGCTAAGCCATGATGTGCTTTAGCGCTTTAATCCCTTGAAAAGCCGTGAATGACCAAACAGAGCGGCGTTTCTATGCAGCGGTATGTTGCGGGCAAGGGGATGGTTTGGGGCAGTTCAGCCCAAAATGTTGTAAATGCACCCTGCGCGTGATATAATATTTAATAGTATGCCCATGCAGGGCATGCGCTTAATGAGCGTATAGAGAGGCTGAATGTATTGACTGAATGCATAGACAGATTGTATAAGCGCCTTATAGCGGGCGGCATAGCGCCGGAAAGGGTGCTGATAGACGAACCCATGTCGCGCCACACCACATTTCGCGTGGGCGGCCCTGCGGACATTATGCTCTGCCCGGCAAACGGCGGCGAGATAGCGCTGGCTCTCAGCGCGGCGGCGGAGCTGGGCATACCGGCCATGGTGATGGGCAATGGCTCCAACATGCTGGTGCGCGACGGCGGCATAGAAGGACTGGTAGTGCGCATAGGCGCGGAGATGAGCGATGTAGAGGTAAACGGCACGCATGTGCGCGCACAGGCGGGCTGCCTGATGAGCAGGCTGTGCGCCGAGTGTACGCGGCATGGCCTTGCGGGCTTTGAGGCGCTGGGCGGCATACCCGGCTCGGTAGGCGGCGCGTCGGCCATGAACGCGGGCGCATATGGCAGTGAGTTCCGCGACGTGCTGGTGTCTGCCAAGGTGATAATGGACGGCCGCGAGCGCGAGTTGTCGCTTGCGGAGCTGGACATGGGCTACCGCACCAGCCGCGTGCTGCGCGAGAAGCTGATAGTGACTGGGGTGGAGCTGGAACTCAGGCAGAGCGACGAGGAGAGCGTGCGCGCGCTGGCCGACGATTACGCCGCGCGGCGCAAGGCCAAGCAGCCGCTCAGCATGCCCAGCGCCGGCTCTACATTCAAGCGGCCTCAGGGTTACTTTGCGGGCGCGCTGATAGAGGGCTGCGGGCTAAAGGGGACGCGAGTGGGCGGCGCGCAGGTGTCGTGGATGCACGCGGGCTTCGTGGTCAATGCAGGCAATGCCAGCGCTAGGGACGTGCTGGATCTGATAGAGCTTATAAAGACCAAGGTGCGCCTGAGCGCGGGCGTGGAGCTGGAGCCCGAGGTGCGCGTGCTGGGGCGCGAGGGTTGAGGTGAATGCGCCGGTATGCGCGCCTAATGCAAAGCGCGCAAATGCGGGCGCTAAAGCTGCGGCGGGCGAGCGTGCAAATGCCGCTGAGGGCTTAGGCATGCTGCGGTCAGCTGCGCGCTGCCGGGCGGCAACAGCCGGTACATTGCGGATAAGGCCTTGAAATGACATGCCTTTGCTGTGCAGGCGCGGCATGTATACACAGGAGTGATCGATATGCGGGTCGTGATACTTACGGGGCTGTCGGGCGCGGGCAAGACCAGCGCGCTGCACAAGCTGGAGGATATGGGCTACTTTTGCGTGGACAATCTGCCCACACAGCTGCTGGAGTCGTTCATAGAGCTGTGCGCGCGCTCCCGGCACAGCATGGAGCTGGCCGCCATAGTCGTGGACGTGCGGGGCGGGCAGTTCTTTGATACGCAGACGGTGCGCCTGACGCTCACCGATCCGCGCTGGAAGGATATATCGTTTGAGGTGCTGTTCCTGGATGCGTCGGATGAGCGGCTCATGGAAAGGTATGGTGAGACGCGCCGCGATCATCCTCTGGCACACGACAGCACGCTTGAGGAGGGCATAGCGCGCGAGCGCAGTGCGCTGGCGCCGCTCAGGGGCATGGCCACGCACGTGCTGGACACCACGCAGATGACGCCGCGCGAGCTGCGCGACGCGGTGAGCCGGCTGCTGGGCGCGGAGGGCGGCGCGCGCTGCGGCATGATGGTCGAGGTGATGAGCTTCGGCTTCAAGCGCGGCGCACCGCGCGATGCGGACATAGTGTGGGACGTGCGCTTTTTGCCCAATCCATATTACGTTCAGGGCATGCGCGAGCGCACGGGGCAGGATGCCGACGTGCGCGACTACGTGCTGGGTGCGCCCGATGCGCGTGAGTTCATGAAGCGCATGATGGACATGCTGTCGTTCGTGCTGCCGCGCTATGCGGCGGACGGCAAGAGCCGCCTGAAGATTGCCGTGGGCTGCACTGGCGGGCAGCACCGCTCGGTAGCCATAGCTGAGGCGCTGGGCGACTTCATAAAGCGGCAGGGCTGCCAGACCACCGTGATACATCGCGACATGAAGGCATCGCAGCGCGCGGAGCAGCAGGCGCTGGCATCGCGCGCCTGACGGGCGCGGCATGAGCGGCAAGCGCGCGGGATACTTTGCGCGCGGCCGGGCGCAATGCTTTGATGAGTGACGGATGCTAGACAGTTGACATGCCGCATGTTTGCGCGGGCGTGCATATCATCCCAAGCGAATGCTGGGGCGGGGACATCGCGTGCGGGCTGCCCGGCACGCAAGACGGATGCGCGCAGCTCATCGAGCAGGGCTGCCCGGCGCGCAGGCGAAACATCCGCTTGTGCGGGAAAAGTGCGGGATTGCGACGCGCCGGATCGGGCGTTGGCCCAACCCCGCTTGTGCGGGGGAAAAGCCGGAAAGCCGGGACGAACGCGGGCATGACCGAGGCCAACTTGCGATTGCGCGGGAGAAGAAAGCGCAGGGCGCGCAGCAGGCACCGCCGCATGCAAGTCCCCGGCTGCGTGGTGAAAAGGCGGCAAGGCGCGCATGCAGGGCGCGCTCTTATTACAGCGAGGTGAGGATATATGAGCTTTTCCTCGGATGTCAGGCTGGAACTGGCGCATACGCATGCGGAACACGACCATTGCATGCGGGCCGAGATAGCGGGTATGCTGCTGTCCAGCGGCAATCTGCTGCTTACCGGCGGCGGAGGCGTGGCGCTGTCGCTGTCCAGTGAGCTGGCGGCAATAGCGCGCCACATATATCTGCTGATACGCGATTCGTTTGGCGCGCGCTGCGAGATAGTGGTCACGCGCAGGTCGTATCCCAAGGTGCGCAATGTCTATGCGCTCACGCTGCGCGGCGAGGATGCTGTGCGCGTGCTGGTGGAATGCGGCGCGGTGCATAAGTCGTGCGTGTTTGCGCTGCGCGGTGGCCTGCCTGAAAGGCTGCTGGGGCGCGAGTGCTGCCGGCGCGCGTTCATGCGGGGGGCGTTTCTGGGCTGTGGCTCGGTTGCCGATCCCGCCAGCAAGTACCATCTGGAGTTCGCCGCCGGGCGCGAGAGCTTTGCGCGGGCATTTGCCGAATTTTTACAAAAATGTGAACTGAACGCCAAAACAGTTAACAGGAAGAACGTGTTTGTGGTATACTTGAAGGAGAGCGAACAGATAATCTCGCTGCTGGGCATGATGGGCGCGCACGAAGCGCTTTTGCGCATGGAGAGCGCGCGCGTGGTCAAGGCTGTGCGCAACCGCGCCAACCGCGCCGCCAACTGCGACAACGCCAACATGGACAAGGCGATAAACGCCTCCATAAGGCAGGTCGAGACCATAGAGTGGCTGGAGGAGAATCTGGGGCTGTCGCATCTCACGCCCGCGCTGGAGCAGGTTGCGCGCGCGCGGCTGGAGAACCACAACGCCACGCTCGAAGAACTGGGCAGCATGATAGAGCCGCCGCTGGGCAAGTCGGCGGTCAATCACAGGCTGCGCAGGATAGAGGAACTTGCCGCCAAGCTCAGGCAAAAGCAGGGCGGCGGAGAGGAGACCGGGGATGCTGAGTAGGTCGTTTACCATATGCGGGTATGGCTTGCGCTCACGTCAGGTGGAGCATATAGTGCGCGTGGCCAACAAGTACCCGTGCCGCATAAGCATAGAGTACGGCACAAAGCGCGTAAACGCCAAGTCCATGATGGGCGTGTTCTCGCTTGGCGTGCCGGCTGGCGAAAGCATGGTGCTTACTGCGGATGGCGAACGCGAAGGCGAGGCGCTTGACGAGCTTGCCAATGTAATATCGGGCGAGATGGACTGCGAATGAGCGGCACAGGGTCGCAATTAAAACACGAAAACTATGTATCGGAGGTATTTTAAATGAATCGCATAGGCGTAATGGCGGAATCGTTTGCCGTGGGTGTACCCAAGGGCATGGAGATGGCGGCGCAGGTGGGCGCGGCGGCGGTGCAGGTATATGTCGGCGGCCGCGGGGCCTGCGAAAGCACCTGGACGGGCGAATATCGCCGCGAGATACTCAAGAAGGCGCGCGACTGCGGTCTGGTGATAAGCGCCATGTGCGGCGATCTGGGCGGTCATGCCTTCGAGGGCCGCGCCGAGAACGACGAGTGGCGCATAGACGAGGTCAAGCGCATGTTCGACCTGTGCTGCGACATGGACTGCACGATACTGACCAACCACATAGGCCGCGTGCCTGCCGATCCCGCACATCCGCGCTATGCCGTGATGGTGGATGCCATGCAGCGCATAGACGCGCTGGGCAAGGCGAGCGGCTGCCGTCTGGCCATAGAGACCGGCCCCGAGACTCCTGCCACGCTCAAGCGCTTCCTGACCGACATCGGCGGCAGCAACATAGGCATAAACTTCGACCCCGCCAACCTCAAGATGGTCATGGACGTGGACGCCGCCGAGGGCGTGCGCACGCTGGCCGGTCACATACTGCACACCCACGCCAAGGACGGCAAGATATACAAGTTCATGGGCGGCGAGGAAGTATACGGCATATTCTGCGACGGCGGCATAGAGGACCTGCAGAAGCTGGGCGACTACTTCGAGGAGGTGCCGCTGGGTGAGGGCGATGTGAACTGGACTGAGTACATGAAGGCGCTGGATGAGATAGGCTACAAGGGCTTCTTCACAATAGAGCGCGAGTGCGGCGCAGATCCGGCGGCTGATATCCGTCTGGCAGTGAGCTTCCTGAAAAAGCTGCTGGGTCAGGCTTGACCGGTGCGGCGACATAAATAGCGTATACGCCGTCCCGTGTCGCCAATAGGCAGCGCGGGGCGGCGCGTCCGTTTGGCGCGCGTGATAGGCGCGTGTCAGTTCAGGGCTGCACATTGCCATGCGCGGCACAGCGGCACACCGGCGCGGAAACGTCAGTGCGTAAGTGCGGCTGGAGCGCGTGATAGGCGCGTGTCAGCTCAGGGCTGCACGTTGCCATGCGCGGCACAGCGGAACATTGGCGCAGAAGCGCCAGCGTGTAGGTGCGGCTGGCGCTTCATGATTGGACGGCGGTCATGCGAATATGGCACGGCGATGCGCCTTGCAGGCATTGCGGACG
>JBMNUB010000051.1:0-19864 GCA_050946055.1 Candidatus Fimadaptatus sp.
CTTTGCACATGCGCAAATGTATTTGGGCGCAGGAGATATGCCTTATGTTCCATCGATATGCCCTTAAAGGGTTTAGAATGCGTTAAACATTGCGAATGCGCGCGTGAAATATTGCGCTAGCCCTTGATTCTGTCACACTTTCGTAATAGAATGGAACGCGATGAATGAAACGCGCGTCCCACGCGCTTATGGCAACGATACTCAGGAGGAAATGCATAAAATGAATCTGATAGATAGCGGCAAGCGGGCAAAGAGCTTTACGGCGCTGATACTGGCGGCGGTCATGTCATTTGGCATGATGCCCCTGCCCGCAAGCGCATCCGGCGATACCTATACGGTAAACGTGTCGTCGGTAAATATCCGTTCATCTGCGTCCACTGACAGCAAGGTGCTGGCGCGCGCGGATCGCGGCGAAAAAGTAGAGGTAGTCGGCTCGGACGGCGACTGGTACGAGGTCAAGTATTCCGGCGAGCGCGGCTACATACGCAAGGACATGCTGGTCGAAGGCTCCAAGGCCACGTCCAGCAGCTCCGGGGCTACCGCCAAGGTCACGGGCAGCTCGGTCAACATACGCAAGAGCGCCTCGACCAGCGCGACCGTGCTTGAGCGCGTGAGCAAGGGTACGGTGCTGGAGGCCGTATCGATATCGGACGGCTGGGTCAAGGTCAAGTACTCGGGCGTGACCGGCTATGTGAGCGCCGACTATGTGAGCGTAAAGGGCCTCAGCTCATCCTCGGGCAGCTCGGAGAAGCTCAAGGAGATGGACAGGCGCGGCGAGATAAACGCCAGCGAGGTCAACGTGCGCGAGGGCGCAGGCACGTCCAGCGACAAGCTGTATTCGCTCAGCGAGGGCGCTGACGTGGATGTGACCGGCATAAAGGGCGACTGGTACCGCGTGCATACCTCCAAGGGCACGGGCTATGTGCTGGCCAAGTATGTGTCGCTCAAGTCCTCGTCCGATGACAGCGGCATATCCGACAGCACCCAGCATTCGCTCAAGGAAATGAACGAGATGGGCAGCGTTACCGGCGACGGCGTGAACGTGCGCAAGAGCGCTTCCACCTCGGCCAAGGCGCTGTACAAGCTCAGCGAGGGCGACGACGTAAAGATAACCGGCAAGCAGGGCGATTGGTATCAGATAAAGACCAGCGAAGGCACGGGCTTCGTGCTGAGCAAGTACATAAAGGTGGGCGAGTCCTCCTCGTCCTCCTCGTCCAATGTGACCGAGGCCAGCGGCTCGGCTACCGTGTCGGGCAGCGGCGTAAACGTGCGCAAAAAAGCTTCGGCGGATTCCGACAAGCTCTATCAGCTGAACAAGGGCGACGAGGTCTCCATAACCGGCAAGTCCGGCGACTGGTATCGCATTAAGACGAGCAAGGGCGAGGGCTTCGTGCGCAAGGACTTCCTCGATGTGACCACAGCCACCGAGAGCAGCGTGCTCAAGGAGGGCATGAAGAATAACGACGATGTCAAGGCCATGCAGAAGCGCCTGATAGAGCTGGGCTACATGAGCGGCAAGGCCGACGGCGACTTCGGCAGCAGCACCAAGAAGGCGGTCATGGCCTTCCAGCGCCGCGCTGGTCTGGAGGCCGACGGCGTAGCGGGCGCGTCCACGCTCAAGGCGCTCAATTCCTCCGATGCTCCCAAGGCTGACTCCCAGCCCACCGAAGCGCCCACCGCGACCGCTGCTCCCGAGGAGGAATACAAGACCCTCAAGCACGGTTCGACCGGCGAAGCGGTAAAGAAGCTTCAGAAGCGCCTGATAGAGCTGAACTACATGAGCGGCAGCGCCGACGGCGACTTTGGCAGCGCCACCGCTGATGCGGTCAAGGCGTTCCAGAAGCAGGTAGGTATAACCGCCGACGGCATAGCCGGTGCGGCCACCCAGAAGGCTATATACGCCTCTGACGCGCCCAGCAAGAAGACCGAGGCCGACGAGCTTGAGGAGCAGCTGGACGAGATCAAGTCCACTCTGTCCATGGGCGACAGCGGCAGCGAGGTCAAGACGCTGCAGAAGCGCCTGATAAAGCTGGGCTACATGAGCGGCAGCGCCGACGGCGACTTCGGTGCCAAGACCCGCGATGCGGTCATGCTCTTCCAGAAGCAGGCGGGCCTTACCGTGGATGGCAAGGCGGGCAAGACCACGGTCAGCAAGCTGTTTGCGGGCAGCGCCGAAAAGTATGACGGCAAGACCGAGCTGGATCAGTCCTCGGGTTCGGGCAACTCGGGCAGCTCCGGTTCCGGCGACAAGGACGACAATGACGATGACCAGAAGTCGGGCGTAATAATGGTCGATTGGTGGAAGGGCAACATACAGAGCGTGTTCTCGCGCGGCACAACCGCCACCGTAACCGACGTAAAGACCGGCATCTCCTGGAAGGTAAAGCGTCGCGGCGGCACCAACCACGCCGACGTCGAGCCGCTGACCGCCGAGGACACCGCCAAGATGAAGAAGGCATACGGCGGCAGCTGGTCCTGGAACAGGCGCGCCATATGGGTGAAGGTGGGCGGCAAGACCTATGCGGCCTCCATGAACGGCATGCCTCACGGCACCCAGTCCATAACCAGCAACGGCTTTAACGGACATCACTGCATACACTTCCTAAACAGCCGCACTCACACCGGCAACCGTCTGGACAGCGCGCATCAGTCCGCTGTAAAGGCTGCCTATGAGGCTGGCAACTGATAGGGTCAAATAGAACGGATAAGCGCAAGGCGCTGCCGCAGAGTTGTTTCTCTGCGGCAGCGCCTCTGCTTGTCAAAGCGTCTTTTTGACAAGCGTGGACGGGGGAGAATCTCCCCCGCCACCCTTAAGGGCTTCCGTGGAAACTGCA
The DNA here is from genome assembly GCA_050946055.1 of Candidatus Fimadaptatus sp. Lineage (GTDB taxonomy): Bacteria > Bacillota > Clostridia > Christensenellales > Aristaeellaceae > Fimadaptatus. The sequence continues at coordinate 2,835 of JBMNUB010000051.1, forward strand.
AGGTGGATATTTTTGCTATTGTAAATGAAATCTCCCGCAGCAAACATACTGCGCCCACCGCACATGCCGCTGGGCTGCATGCCATCTCAAACCGGCCTAGTGTTTTTTGACAGTCCGGCCTTTTGTCGTTATGGCGTAGATTGAGGCGGCATTTTCGCTAAAAATGCTTGCGCCGTGAAATATATAGCGCGATTTTATGCAGCGATGCATAATGCAACCTCTTGCAATTGATTAGCAATAAAGATAAATAGTATGTACATTTAGCACTAACGCTCATATATTACCATTGGCAATATCAAATAGAGGTATGAATTAAATGCAAAGAAAAATGACGCGCTTGGGAATGATTGTGCAAACGATCTCCCATTTGAAGCGCTAAAGTGTATTGGTTGCCAAATTCTCACAGTGGTGGTAAAAATAAATGTGTGCAAATTCGCAAAAACGCTTGACATATTGATGTCAGACATGATATCATATGTTAAAAGCAAGCCTTGTTGCGGGCTGAGATGTGGCGCTTCGCGTCAAATTTTGCATAAGAGTGAGAGGAGTGGGACGCATGGTCTCGTCAACTGACAAGAAGGGGGCGCGGCATGAAGTGCATGCGAGCTTGGGCACGAGGGTGCGCAATCACGCAATGTTCTATGTGCTGCTGATCCCGGCGTTCTTGGTCATACTGCTGTTTACTTACGCGCCGATGGGCGGACTGGTACTTGCCTTCAAGCAGTTCAAGTTCAACACCCAGTCGCTGTGGGGCGATGTTCCGATAATTCGCTTCTACGGCCAGATAGCCAACATGAAATGGGTGGGCCTTAAGTGGTTTGAGAGCCTGTTCGCCAAGCCTGACTTCTGGCAGGCATTTAGGAATACTCTGGTGATAAGCTTTGGCCGACTGCTGCTGGAGTTCCCGATGCCGATAATTCTGGCGCTGCTGATGAACGAGATGCATCATCCCCGCCTCAAGCGCGTATACCAGACCCTGTACACCTTCCCGCACTTCCTGTCTTGGGTTCTGGTAGCCAGCCTTATCAACATGCTGTTTACCTCCAACGGTACCATAAATCAGATAATCGTCGCCATGGGCGGCACTCCTGCCAACTTCTTAACCGACGTAAATACCATACTGCCGATGCTGTTTACGACAAGCATCTGGAAGGGCATGGGCTGGGGCTCGATAATCTACATGGCGACCATATCGTCGATAGACCCCACGCTGTACGAGGCTGCCACTATAGACGGTGCCAACCGCTGGGAGAGCTGCCTGCACATAACCTGGCCGTCGATAAGGCCCACGGTCGTAATCATGCTCATAATGCAGTGCGGCCAGATACTCAACGCCGGCTTTGATCAGGTGTTCAACCTCTACAACGAGATAACGCTGCCCGTGGCCGATATATTCGATACCTTCATATATCGCTACGCCTTCCAGAAGGGTCAGAACTTCTCCCTGACGGTCGCGGCGGGTCTGTTCAAGTCGGTCTGTAACTTCGCTCTGCTGCTGGCTGCCAACGGCATAGCAAAGCTCTGCGGCGAAGACGGACTGCTGTAACGGACGGGCGAAAGGAGATTTTCGAGATGACTGGTGTAAAGAAAAAGTCGCGCCGCACCGGCGGCTCGCGCGTGGCTGACTTTATAATATACTTTATACTGACGCTGCTGGCGCTGATGATGGTATTCCCGTTCTACAACATGCTGCTGGTGTCGCTTGCGCCCTACAAGTACGTTTCGGGCGGTCAGCTGTACCTGTGGCCCAAGGGATTTGACCTCGTCAACTACAAGACCATACTCAGCGACCCCAAGTTGCTCAGCGCCTTCCGCGTGAGCCTGTTCAACACCGTGTTCGGCACGGCGCTGTCCATGGCGGTCACCACCTGCGCGGGCTATGCGCTCTCCAAGAAGTCGCTGCCCGGCCGCGGCTGGATACTCACCGTGTTCGTAATAACCATGTACTTCGGTGCCGGCCTGATACCGTTCTATCTGGTATGTAAGGATCTGGGCTTCATAGACAATCTGCTTGTCATGACCGTGCCCAGCTGCCTGAGCGTCTACAACATGATCCTCATGAAGAATTACTTCGGCACTATCCCCGAGTCCCTGCCCGAGTCCGGCCGCATAGACGGCGCCAACGAGTTCCGCATAATGCTTCAGATAGTGCTGCCCTGTGCGGCGCCCATACTGGCTACGGTAGCTCTGTTCTACGCCGTGGGCTTCTGGAACGAGTGGTGGAACGCCATGATATTCATTCAGAAGAACACCGCCACCATGACTCCTCTGCAGTTGCTGCTGCGCAAGATAGTCATAGAGGCTACCATGGACCTGGGCAACGATATGGCCAACTCCTTCAAGAACGCCAATATCGCCATATACAAGACCGGTATGCAGATGGCTTCCGTTGCGGTTGCGACTGTGCCGATACTGCTGGTATACCCCTTCGTGCAGAAGTACTTTGCCACCGGCATAATGCTGGGCGCGGTAAAGAGCTAAGCGCGTCACACAAGCTATTCCGCCGACAGGTGCCGGCAAAATATAAAGGAGGACTACACTATGAAAAAGTGGTTGGCTTTGCTGCTGGGTGCGCTGATGGTATTTAGCGCCATGCCCATAGTATCTGCTGACGAGGCCGCGCTCGAGCCCATGGAGCTGTCCATAGCTCACTGGGATGTTGAGAAGGCCAAGCTGGATGCTGAGGAGCCCGATGAGATCCTCAAGCTGATTCAGGACAAGTTCAACGTCACCTTCGTTCCCATGAATGTGGGCTGGGGCGACTACACTGACAAGTACACCACCTGGGCTGCGGGCGGCACCCTGCCGGACATCTGCGGCGGTATCGACTGGGCCGGCGGCTCCGGCACCTACTTCCAGTGGATAGAGGACGGCGTTGTGCGCGCTCTGCCCTCCGACCTGTCCGCTTATCCCAATGTTGAGAAGTTCGTAAACCTGCCCGAGGTACAGTCCATGTCCGTGGACGGCGAGAACTACTTCTTCCCCCGCATGACCTATGATGATCCTGCGTACTGGTGCATGGACCGCGGCATGCTGATCCGCAAGGACTGGCTGAAGAACCTCGGTCTTGAGATGCCCACCAACGCTGAAGAGCTGATGAACGTCATGCAGCAGTTCACCGAGAACGATCCCGATGGCAACGGCCAGAAGGACACCATAGGCTTTGGTTATGAGAGCGTGTTCCCCACCTCCCAGCAGATCGCTTGCTTCGGCAACACCGATGGCCGCTGGACCAAGGGTGAGGACGGCGTGTGGATGAAGCCCTGCTTCGAGCCCCAGGCTCTGCCGCTGATCGACATGCTGCGCACCGCTTACAAGAACGGCTGGATGGATCAGGACTTCGCTGCCCGCAAGAACAGCGACGTTCAGAACATGTTCGCTTCCGGCCAGATAGGTATCATCTGCAAGCAGAACGCCCCCAAGCACATAAAGGGCATCTACGACACTTGGATAGTCAACCAGCCTGACATCCCCTTCGAGGATGCTGTGGCCATAGTTCCGCTGGACGATCCCAACTGCGTTGCCTTCTCCGAGAAGAGCTTCTGGTCTGAGACCTATGTAGCGGGCGGCGTTGACGATGCCAAGCTCGAGCGCATAATGATGCTCATGGATTACCTGTACAGCGACGAAGGCTTCATGCTGATGACCTACGGCTTCGAGGGCAAGGATTACACTCTGGACGAGAACGGCCAGATAACCATCACCCGCCCCATGAACGAGGCTGGCAACAACTTCGTTGGTCTGGATATCCTCTACCCCAGCACCGGTTGCTTCAGCAGCCTGGCTGCTTGGAACGGCGACCTGAGCCAGTATGACGATCCCATCGTTCCCGAGTACATCCGCGAGATGTGCATCGCCGAGCGCGATCGCCGTATAGCGACTTGGAAGCCCATGAACGTTGATTGGGAAGTTTACGACCTGAACGTACCCGAGAAGTACGAGCTGACCGCCAGCGTTAGCGCTTGGTCCAAGGTTGTCGCCGACACCAGCGACACCCCCACCGAGGAGCTGTACCAGCAGCTGCTGACCGAGTGGAACGCCCAGGGCTACGAGGCTTGCAAGCAGGCTATCACCGCCGCTGCTGCTGAGCTGGGCAAGTAATACTCATTCGACACCTCTCTCCGCCGCCTACGGTTCGTCCGTGGGCGGCGGTTGTTTTTGGGGGGTGTGGGGTGGAGTACTTTCTTTCTCTTTCTTCTGGCGAAGAAAGAGAAAGAAAGTACCAAAGAAAGAGAAAGAAGCCGATTGGGGGGATGGATGAGAAGGAGGGGATGAACATGCTTGGGCTGTATGAGCCTGCTAGACAGGCGCAGCATGTTCGCGTGCGCCATATATTAAAGCGCACGCGAAACGGATTCTTGCGGCTATTGTGGCGGCTGCTTGCGCGGCGTTGTGGGGATGAACATGCTTGGGCTGTATGAGCCTGTGTAGCCTATTCATGCACCGCACACCCGCGCACAATACAAAAGCATCCGAACCTGCACAAATCAGGTTCGGATGCTTTGCTTATCGGTCAGTCACATCGCCTTGGGCTAATCCTGCGCGGGCGGTTCGCCTTCCTCCCATGCCATGAAGCGCTCCTCTATCAGCACGGGCTCGTAGCGCCCGTCAAACAGCCGCGCTATCTCGGACATGAAGGCATCCGCTTGCTCGGCCTTGAGAGTTATCTGGCAGGTCACGGCGGCGGCAAACTCGCGGTCATCCAGCCGGTAGGGCGTGTCCTTTATCCAATGCTCCAGCCGCCCCAACTGGCTGTAATCTATCTCCAGCAGATAGGTCTGCGACGGGTGCATCACGGCCACGCGCGCGGCGTTCAGCGCCACGACAGCGCCCTGAGTGTAGGCGCGCACCAGACCGCCCGCGCCCAGCAGTATGCCGCCGAAGTAGCGCGTCACCACTACGCACAGATCGGTCACGTCGCGGTTCTTGAGCACCTCCATCATGGGCAGGCCCGCAGTGCCGCCCGGCTCGCCGTCGTCGCTATAACGCATTATTCCCTTGTTCTGTCCCAGCACGTAGGCATAGCAGTTGTGGCTGGCGTCCTTGTAGCGCTGGCGCATCTCGACTATGAATGCCAGCGCCTGCTCCTCGGTTTGGCAGGGCGCGGCATGGCCTATGAAGCGCGATTTGTTGATTATGAACTCATCCTCGGCGCGCACGAGGACGGTCTTGTAGGGCTTCACTGCGCGGCCACCAGGCGGTGGTAGTTCTTCTTGCCGCGGCGCAGCAGTATGCCGTCGTTCTGGAGCTGCGCCCAGGTGAGGGTCTGGTTGACGTCCTGCACCTTTTCATCGCCTATGTACAGTCCGCCACCCTCGACGGTCTTGCGCGCCTCGCCGCGCGACTTGCACAGCCCGCAGTTGACCGCCCAGGTGGTCACGCGCGCGTCCTCATCCAGCTGCGCTTCGCTTATGTGGGTGGTAGGCACGTTGGCGGTAGCGCCGCCCGCGCCGAACAGCGCCTCGGCGGCCTGCTGTGCGCGCTCGGCCTCCTCCTCGCCGTGAACCAGCTTGGTCACTTCGTAGGCCAGCACGCGCTTGGCCTTGTTCTTCTCGCTGCCTTCCAGCGCGCCGAGTGCGCGCACCTCATCCATGGGCAGGAAGGTCAAAAGCGCCAGACACTTCTCCACGTCCTCATCGTCCACGTTGCGCCAGTACTGGTAGAAGTCGTAGGGGCTGGTCTTCTTGGGATCGAGCCACAGCGCGCCTGCCACGGTCTTGCCCATCTTCTTGCCGTCGTGGGTGAGCAGCAGCTTGAAGGTCATGGCGAAGGCATCCTTCTGCTCCTTGCGGCGTATCAGGTCGGCGCCGGAGAGCATGTTCGACCACTGGTCGTCGCCGCCCATCTCCACGGTGCAGCCGTACTTCTGATTGAGCATCAGGAAGTCGTAGCTCTGCATCAGCATGTAGTTGAACTCGAGGAAGGTCAATCCGCGCTCCAGACGCTGCTTGTAGCACTCAGCGGTCAGCATGCGGTTGACCGAGAAGTGCGCGCCTATGTCGCGTATGAACTCGACGTAATTGAGGCCCAGCAGCCAGTCGCCGTTGTCCACCATTATGGCCTTGTCGTCCTCAAACGATATGAAGCGGCCCAGCTGCTTCTTTATGGCGGCAGCGTTGTCGGCAACGGTCTGGCGGGTCATCATGCGGCGCATGTCGGTCTTGCCGGAGGGATCGCCTATCATGGCGGTGCCGCCGCCAACCAGCGCTATGGGGCGATGGCCGAACTTCTGCATGTGCGCCATGGCCATTATCGGTATGTAGTGGCCTATGTGCAGGCTGTCGGCGGTGGGGTCAAAGCCCACGTAGAACGTGACCTTTTCGTTTTCCAGCTTCTTCTTGAGGTCATCCTCGTATGTGCATTGCGCGATGAATCCGCGCTCTTTCAGTACGTCGTATACACTGCTCATTGGGTTATCCTCCTGATTTTATCATTATGATGGTGATTGAGAGCTTATATATAAAGCCCGGCAATGACGGCTGCACATTCGCTGAGCGCCTGCGGTCAAGGCTCGTATCGCGCAAGACGGCATGCGAGCGCGGCAACGCATTGAGCCTATACATCAAGCTCCATAAGCTGACGGTACGGGCTAAAGCCCATCGCCTCATAGAACTCTATCGCCTGAGTGTTGAATGACCATACGTCTAGCTCAATGCGTGTGCAGCCATGAGCGCGCGCGTCGCTTCGCAGGAAGTCGATTATCTCGCGCGCCACGCCCTGCCTGCGGTGCGCCGCATCCACGGCTATCTCCTGCACGTGCATAAAGCAGCGCGGCTTGCTGTAAGCGGTCTCGCGCTTGTCCACATAGTCCACGCAGGCCATGCCGCATATCTCGCCCGCGCGCTCGGACACCACTATGGCGTGATTATCCGAGTGCATGAGCGTGTAGGCGTATTGCTGCAGCTGCGCGTCAAAGTTGCTTTTGAACATGTCGGGACGGCCATCGGCGTGTATTTCAAACACCTGCCGCCGGAGTTCGTTTACGCGGTCTATGTCGGCATCAGTTGCAAACCGCACCATGTTAATCCGCTCCTTTTAGGCATGCGCCACTGTTACATGCGCTCTGAAAACGCCTCGGCCAGCAGCTCCATGCCGCGCTGTATCTTGTCCAGCGGGGCGTTGGAGAAGTTGAGGCGCAGCGTGTTCAGGTGGCCGCCGTTTATGAAGAAGTGCGTGCCGGGGACATAGGCCACGCCCTTCTTGATGACCTCGGGCAGTATGCCGAGCGCATCCATGCCCTCGGGCAGCTCCGCCCATACGAACAGTCCGCCCTCGGGGCTGGTGTGCTTGACGCCCTTCGGGAACAGGCGGAACAGGTCGAGCATAATGTCGAGTTGCTGCTTGTAGTCGGCGCAAATCTTCTCTATGTGCGGCTGCATCAGTCCGCGCCTCAGATACCCGTCCACTATGGCCTGTGCCAGCGTGCAGGTGTGTACGTCCACGGACTGCTTGCCTATGGTCATCTTGCGCAGCAGCGTGGGATTGGCGATGGCATAGCCCACGCGGATGCCGGGCGATATGAGCTTGGAAAAGCTCCCCAGATACACCACCCAGCCCTCCTTATCGAAGGACTTTATCGCGGGCAGCGGCGTGCCTGCATAGCGTAGATCGCGATAGGGATCGTCCTCGGCCAGCACTACGCCGTAGCGCGCGGCGATCTCGGCCAGCGCGCGGCGGCGCTCTATGGGCATGGTCTTGCCGGTGGGGTTCTGGAAGGTGGGGATTATGTACATGAGCTTGGGGTGGAACTTGCGTATCTGTTCCTCGACCGAGGCGGGTATCGCGCCCAGTTCATCGGTGGCGATGGACTGTATATTGGCGCGGTACATGCGCATGGTCTGAAGCACGCCCAGGAACGTGGGGTCCTCGGCCAGTATCACGTCGCCGGGGTTTATCAGCGCCTTGCAGAGCAGATCCATGCCCTGCTGGGAGCCGGTCACGGGCAGTATGGCGTCGGGTTCGGTGCTTATGCCGCAGCTCTTTACAAACTCAGTCAGAGACTCGCGGAAGGGCGCGTAGCCCTCGGTCGCGCCGTACTGCAGTATGTTCACGCCGTCGCTTTTCAGCGCGTCGCTCACTATCTCGTTTACGACATCCGGCTCAAGCGCCGAGGATGCGGGATTGCCGCCCGCGAAAGATATCATGCCCGGCACCTTGAGCAGGTGGAATATCTCGCGTATGGCGCTTCCGTTTAAGTCCCTTATCTGGTCTGCAAATATTGCGTCACTAAATTGCATGGGGCGCATCTCCTTTCAAATGCCACTAGGTACACAAAAAACGCCGCCTTCCACATAGGAAGGCGACGTGTTATCGCGGTACCACTTCCGATTCGCCGACTTGCGTATGCATATAGCTCGCGCATCAGCCTCTCAGGCGCTGTATCGGGCGCACCCGCGCCGCCTAATGGGCATTATGCCTTTCAGCGCGCGCGCTCGGGAATGTATTCACCGGAACCGTCCCGCTGTCTTACACCTGCCGACAGCTCTCTTGGCCGACCTCTGTTCGGGTTACTTGCTTCCGTCGTCGCTTTGGATATTGCGTTCATTATAGCCCCGACCGGCGGCATTGTCAATCGTATTCGCATGGTTTTAACAAGCAGTGCCGCCACCAGCTGCGGCCCGACAGGCGCGATATGCGGGCGGCATGAAAGCTCTCGCCATGCCGGCAGGGCAATGCGCGGTGCCCGGCCGTTGCATCTGCGGGCTGAGCGGCCGGTGCGCGCATGCGCAAGGCGATAAGGCGCGCGGTCATGCGCGCCAGTGCGGCGCGGCATTTCCGGGCATAAAGCAGCCCGCACGGAACTGAGTCCATGCGGGCATGCCGTCATGCGTGGCGGTATTCAGGCGCGACAGCGCTGCTAGCCGCGTTTGCATCAAAGCTCGTTGATTATGTAGTAGAGCATGAACGCCGGTACGTCGCGGTTGGCCGCCCATATGTTGGCGAAGTAGCCTATGTCCTGCGGCGCGTTAACTGAACCGGGTCCCAGCTCTATCGTGAACGAGGGCAGCTTGCGCGAGGATATCATCCAATCCATGAAGCCGCCGCCCTTGCCGCTGTAATTCTCGGCGCGCAGGTAGAAGCCGGTTATCGAGGAGAGCTGGTTGGCTATCTCGCGATCGCGCGCCTTGGCAGTGCCGGTCTGGCCGTAGTGCCAGTAGATGCAGTTGCCGGTGGTGTGGTAGTTTATGCTGGCCTTTATGTTGGTGTGGCGCTGCACGAAGTTGACCATGGCCTGCGTCTCACTCTCGGAGTTGGCATAAGAGCCGGAGTACTGCGCACCGGAGGGCTTGCCCTGATATGTCCAGCCGGCGTCGAAGTTGCGGTTTAGGTCAACGCCGTAACCGTTGGCCTTCCATCTCTCGAAGTAGGTGCTGCCGCCGTTCATGGCGATGAGGTTGTTCTTCTGCGTGGCGCTGAGCCCGGCAAGGCCGGTCTGCGATATGCGCACGCCGTCGGGGTTTATCATCGGCACGAACCATATGCAGCACTCGTCCAGCATGGAGCCTATGGTGCGGCCCTTGTAGGTGGCATTTTGGTTGTCCAGCAGGTATTCCATCTGCCGCATTATCAGCAGCGTGGACATGTACTCGCGCCCGTGTATGCCGCCGTCTATCAAAAGCGCCTTGCTGGCGTTGACATTGCCTATGCATACGGCAGGTATCTGCTGGCTCCACATGGTGTTGCCTATGGCTATGCGGCTGGTCACCTGATTGGGATAGCGCTGATAGAGCGCGTTTATATCGGACTTCATCTGCTCGAAGGAGTAGATCTTTTCGCCCGTGTTGACTATGCCCGAGGTGGGACTGGGCGTGGACGTATCCGTGCCGTAATAGCGCAGATAGGTGCTGCGCACATAGCCGTATGTGCCGCTGGCGTTGCGCACGTAGTACCAGCTGTCGGAATACTTGCTGATGAGCGTCACATGCGTGCCGGCCTTAAGCACCAGCTTGCTGCCGTAAGACGTGGACGGGCCGCTGCGCATGTTCACGTTGGCGGTGGCAATGTATATCTCGCCTGTCAGCTCGCCGGGCTTGGTGGGCGCGGACGTGGGACGCGATGTGGGTCGGGAAGTAGGGCGGGGCGTGACGGTGGGCTGCGCGCCGGTCGAGTGCGAATACTTCAGATAGCGCGACATCGCATAGGCATAGCGCCCGTCCTTGAGCTGTATGCGCATCCAGGTGTCGTTGGCATCGGCCAGCTTGTATACCTCGTCGTCGCGATACAGCTTGGTAAGCTGTGAATAGCCCGTGCCGGGGCCGGTGCGCACGTTGAGCGCCGAGGCGGTCACGCGATACACCTGGCGCACGCCGGGCGATGTGGGCGCGGGCGTGGAGGGCGTGCTGAGTTCGCTCAGGTACTGGCGCGACACATAGCCGTAATCGCCGTTGCCTGCGACTATGCGGCAGAAGTCGCCGGTTATGGCTACGACCTGCACCCGGTCGCCGCGGTGCAACCGCCCGGATATCGAGTAGCCCGTGCCGGGGCCGGTGCGCACATTTAGCGCGGCGGCAGTGACCACATGCGTGCCGGTACCGTTGGCCATGAACTGACTTATCACGCGCACTCCGCTGCTTGAGCCTATCAGCCCTGAATCGGAATCAGCGCGTGCGGGCGCGGCGAATGCGGGCGCACCTATGCACAGCGCCATGACCACGCACAGCGCCTTCAGTGCAAGGCGCATATTCTTATGCTTCATCATAGACCTCCTTCTAGCGCGCATGGTAAAGACGCGCGTTTTGACAAATAATGTTTTACGTTTATTTGACGTATTTTGGCTTGGGTTTGATTCATAATCGGTGCAATATCGCTGGATATTAGAAGGTATGCATTAAAACATCTGCGGTTTTAAGGACGATGTGCGCATCGCGACATCTGCGGCGGAACCCATTACTCATGCGCCTGTCAGGCGCTTGCGCAGAATTCGCCGCATGAACGCAGCTTGAGGCTGCTCGGCGCGCCCTGTGCGGCCTCCATAAACATATCCTATACGATATAAAGAAAAAACCGCGCTCAATGAGTGCGGATAATTGCGCCTATTGACGCCTCTTGTATCGTTGCCGCCGGCGGCTCTTATTAGCGCTCACTTTGCGGCGTAAGTGCGCGCTGTCGGCCGGTTTTTTCTTATGGCTCCTATTATGTGCGCCAGACCCTGCTGCCAGGCGGGCTTGCGTCCACGGTCGCGAAGCGTCTCGGCGCTGCGAAGCGCTGCACGATACTGTGCGCAGTCGGGGCGCATGCGCGTGGATATGCCAAAGTATACTGCGGCCTTTTCATAATCGCCCAGCCGCATCAGTATCGCGCCAAACAGATAGTTCCATTCAGCGCCGCGCCCATCGGCGCGCATCAGCGCACGGCGCGCGTGATCCAGCTGACCCAGCGCCATCAGCGAACGCACATCGCTGAGCAGCTCGTCCTGACCGGCATCGCCGGCGGTCGCGCCTTCGCTGCGCGTGGGCATCTTGCCGGAGCTGCGCTTTAGCGCCTCCTCATAAGCCTGATTGAGCTTTATCATCCTGTCCTCGGCCAGCAGTCGATCCGTCCCCTCGGGGAAGCGATCGGGATGCCACTTGCGGGCCAGAGCGCGATAAGCAGCCTTGATCTCATCCACACCGGCATCCTGAGCTATGCCCAGCACCTTGTAGGGATCAGTCATGGCTCTCCCTCCTTAACAGTCCAAACGGCAGTTGCTGCGCGCCACATGTGCGCGGGCGCGCTGAACATGACGCATAGCATGATTGTACCACGCCGCGCCGTCTCTGTCACGTTAAAATGGTAAAATTATGAATATCGCGCCAAGATTTAACGGCAAAAGCTCACTTGGTAAACTTCTCTATGAAGTAGCGCGGGCGGCGCTTGACCTCGGAGTATATCTTGCCTATGTATTCGCCCAGTACGCCCGTGCATAGCAGCTGTATGCCGCCCATCAGCCATATGGAGCAGGCTATAAGCGCCTGCCCGCCGCCCATGCACGCAAATACCAGCATGGTCACGGCGCTTATCAGCATTATGAGCGCACCCAGCCAGCTTATGAGCCTGAGCGGCTTTACGCTGAACGAGGTTATGCCCTCCATGGCGAAGGCAAGCATCTTCTTGAGCGGATACTTGGTCTCGCCCGCGAACCTCTCGGCGCGCTCATAAGGCACTATGGCCGAAGGATAACCCAGCAGCGGTATTATGCCGCGCAGAAACAGATTGCGCTCGTCGTACTGGCTCAGCGCGTCCAGCGTGCGGCGGCTCATCAGGCGGTACTCGGCGTGATTGTCCACTATCTCCACGCCCAGCATGCGCATGAACTTGTAAAAGCCCTCGCCGGTCAGGCGCTTGAACGCTGTGTCCGTGGCGCGCGAGGAGCGCACGCCGTATACTATGTCATGGCCGGCATAGTATTCCTTTAGGAACTGATCCACCGCGTCTATGTCATCCTGAAGGTCGGCATCCATGGTTATCACCATGTCGGCCAGTTCGCGCGCGGTCATAAGCCCTGCCAGCAGCGCGTTCTGATGGCCGCGGTTGCGGCTGAGCTTGGCTCCGCTGAACAGAGGATCTGATGCGCTTATCTGCTCTATAAGCTCCCATGTGCGGTCGCGCGAGCCGTCATCGACGAACAGCACGCGGCTATCTGAGCTTATAAGCCCCGCATCTATCAGCGAGTGCAGCTTGGCACCCAACCTGCGGGACGTTTCGGGCAGGACCTCCTGCTCGTTGTAACAGGGTACTACCACATAAAGCTTATCCGCTCTCTCCGCCATAGCCTGAGCCTCCATGATATAAGTCATATAATCATACTAAGTGTAACACGCCGTGTCCGCCGCGTCAAGTTCGGCGCGGGCACAATTCTGTGGCGCAAAGCGTGCAAGAACGGGGACTGGGCATTGTAATTGCGATATCGGGCAAAGGAAAATGATAAACCTACTATAATAAGACTAGCTTGTCAAAGCGTCTTTTTGACAAGCGTGGACGGGGGAGAAGCTCCCCCGCCACTGCCACCCCTACTCAGTTTCCACTGAAATCTTTAAGGTTTCCGGGCGTGGAAACTGCAAGGAAGATATGCTGCTCCGGGAAATGAGATTTCCCTGCGTAAAAAATCCTGAGCGCCCACCGCACATGTCGCTGGGCGCTACCTAAGTCGGCGGGCTGCAAGGCCCGCCGAGCTCTCCGGGGTTTTTGACAGTCTGCTACAATAAGACAGATGCCAATATCCGCGCCATATGAAATTTTATGAATAAGACAGGCATGCGCAGATAAGACTTGCGCTAAAGCGCGATTTTCCGCACCGTTTTTTCATTATATACACCGCCCGGACGGCATGGCGGCGGCATATGCCATGCGCGAATGAGGTTTGTTTTGCCAAGTTGGCTGTGCCATGAACCCATAATTGCCATACAAGCCGCCGCCGCCCTATAAATGCCATAGCTTTGCTGTATGATAAGCTAAATATAGAGCCGCGCTGCATGAGCGCACATGCCGGCGGCGCGTGACATATGCGGATGAAACAGCCCGATGAGGCGCGGGGAGGTATTGCCTGTGAAGGAACTGGAGCGGGCGCTCAAGCATGCCAGAGAGCGCATGCGCGACGTCAGGGACAACATATACATTCCGGTGGAGCATATTAGGTGCGAGGCCTGTGCGGCACCGGACTTTGCCGGGCGGGAGCGCGGCGCGCGCACAGCTCTTGAGGAGGGCAAGCGCTGGTCGCCGGAGAGCTGCGGCTCGCTGCTGCGCATATACGGCGAGACACCCGCTCAGGCGGAGGGCTGCGCGCTGGCACTGCGCATAGACGCGGGCGCGGAGCTGCTGATGCTGGACGATGAAGGTGCGGCGCTGTGTGCGCTGCGCCCGGCGCGTGCCGGTGCGCCAGAGGACGGCGTGCTGATGCTGACCGACGAGGCCATGGGCGGCGAGCGCATAGAGCTGTGGGCGCGCGCGTCTCAGGGCGGCGTAATGGGCGCGTGCGAACTGTGCATAGTGCAGACCAACATGCGCGCGCTGTATTACGACATGGAGACTCTCTCCGACATTGCCGCCAATCTGCCCGAAGGCACGGCGCGCCGCAGCATGATAGCCCGCGCGCTGGAGCGGGCGCTGATGCTGATGACCGACATGTCGGATGAGCGGGCGCTGGCGGCGGTGTGTGCGCTTGCGCCAGAGCTAAAGCGGACAAGCGGCGATTACGGCTTTGCGCTGTCGGCGCTGGGCGTTATAGGCGAGAAGGCGACTGGCCGGACTTCGCCGGTGCGCGACTTTGCGGGCGCGCTGTACATGATGGAGAAAAGCGACACCCTGATAGCGGGCGCGGCGGGCGCATGGCGCTATGAGCGCGTGCGCAATGAGGACGAGGGCGTGTATACCCGCGTGCGCGAGCGCGTGGAGCAGGGCAGGTGGGAACTGCTGGGCGGCATGTGGGCCGAGGCCGAGCCGGGGCTGGCGAGCGGCGAGGCGCTGGTAAGGCAGATACTAATGGGCAAGCGGCTGTGGGCGGGCAGCTTCGGGCAGGACGTTAGCACCATGTGGCTGGCGGGCGCGCGCATGTGCTGTGCGCAGCTGCCGCAGATAATGGTGCTGAGCGGCATGCCGTATGTGCTGGCCATGAACGCCGCGCGCCCTGAGAGCTGGGAGTTCCCCTTCACCAGCTTCTGGTGGCAGGGCCTGGATGGCACGCGCGTGCTTGCGCATGTGCCACCCGAGGGAAGGGTGGGCGCGGCCATGCCCGGCAGCGCGCTGCGCGCCGAGCGCGGCTTCCGCGAGATAGGCGCGTCCGAGGGCGCGATGCTGCTATACGGCGGCGAGGGCGGACTGGACGCAGCGCAGAGCGAGCGGCTGGAGCGCATGGGCGATCTCATGGGCCTGCCGCCCGTGCGGCGCGAGCGCGCCTCTGACTTCTTCGATAGGCTGCGCAGGAGCCGCGTGGAACTGCCGTTGTGGTCGGGCGAGATAGCCTGCGACGCATGGCAGGGCGCGCTCACGGCGTTTGACGATGTGCAGCGCGCAGACAGCGGGCTGATAAGGGCGCTGCGCATGAGCGAGATAATACTTTCTGCCATGTACCTGCGCGGCGCGACCTATCCGCGCACGGAGCTGAGCGACATATGGAAGCGCGTGCTGGAACTGCAGCGCGGCGGACTGCCCGCGCCCGGCGCGCAGACCGAGGCGCTCAGGCAGCGCAAGGAGCTGAGCGACAGGCTAAGCGCGCTGGTATGGCAGATATGGAACGGCGGCGGGCTGGACGTGGTGTTCAATCCGCATGCGTGGACGGTGGACATGTGGCTGCCCGCGGACGAGGAGTGCGGCGCGGGCGAGGCGCTGCTCGTATCGCTGCCGCCCATGAGCGCAACCTCGACCATAGGCGCGCGCAGAGCAAGGCTGCCCGCGCTGCGCGCAGAAGACAACGTGCTGGAGAACGACAGGCTGCGCGTGAGCTTTGACGAACGCGGGCGCATGGCGGCGCTGCTGGACAAGCGGCAGGGTTGGGAAGTGCTGCGCGGCGCTGGCAATCAGCTCAGCGTGTACGGCGACGACGGCGACATCTGGCGCATGGGCGAGGACGTGCTGCGCCGCAGGGTGGGCGCATTCGCACAGCGCAGCGTGAAAAGCGAGGTGGATGGCGTGGTCTGCCGCCGCATAGCCGAATATGCATTCGGCGCGTCCACGCTCACTCAGACCGTGGAGATAAACGCATCCTCTGCGCGCGTGGACGTGATTACGCGCATCGACTGGCACGAAAATGGCAAGCTGCTGCGCGCCGAGTTCCCGATAAACGTGGCGGGAGGCCGCTTCCTGTGCGGCGTGCAGTTTGGCCATGTTGAGCGCCCCGCGCACCGCAACACCGCGCGCGAGCGCTGCATGGCATTGGCCGGTGCGCACGATTGGGCGGATCTGAGCCAGACCGGGCGCGGCGCGGCGCTGATGCTGGAGGGTGGCCATGGCTATGCCTGCAATGACAATCTCATGACGATAGACCTGATCCGCTCTCCGCAGGGCGCTCAGGGCGAGGGCGTGCATGAGCTGCGCTATGCGATATATCCTCACGGCGGCGAACTGAGCGACGTAATACGTCAGGCCGGTCTGTTCCAGCAGCCGCCGCACCTGTGTCAGGGGCTTACGTTTGGCCCGCTGTGCTGGCTGGATACGCGCAGCGTGGTGCTGGACGTGGTCAAGCAGGCCGAGGACGGCGGCGACATAGTGCTGCGCATGTACGAGTGCCTGGGCGCATCCTGCCGGGCTCATCTGCGCACGGGCTTTGACGTGGCGGCGGCCAGCGTATGCGACCTGCTGGAGCGCGTGACCGCGCCGCTGACCGTGGAGGGCGAGGACATAGCGCTGGAGTTCGAGCCGTTTGAGATAAAGACGGTCATACTCACCCCGGCCAGCCGTGCGGACGCGCGCTGAACGCGGGCGCAGGATAGAACGCGGATGCGCTACGAGGTGTGATAATGCCGCGATTAGCGTGCGCCGCGCTGCCCGACGATGTCGGAAGCGCGGCGCATGTGTGTGCCTTGCGGAATGCCGTGCTTGAATTGGGGGATGCAGGGTGTATGCGCATGTCATGAGTGCAGATGATGCATTGCGATGTGCGCACGGATTGACAGCATACCCATTGCATTTATTCGAGCTGCGCAGATGCGCACCGTATGCGTGAATACCTATTACATGCGCGTGCTGTGGATGCATCGTATGAATTACGATGGCCGCGCGACTTGACAGCATGGTCATTGCATTTATTCGAGCCGCACATATGCGCATCGAATGCGAGAATGCATAGCACATGCGTATGTCATGTGTGCAGATGATGCATTGTGATGGCCGCGCAGCTTGACATCATACCCATTGCATTTATGCGAGCCGCTTGTACGCCCGCCGCATGGTGAATGCGTAAGACATTCCCATGTCGAATGTTATTCAATCCTTGCGCCCCTACACAGCGCGGGATATATATGATATAATCTAGTCAACCTGTATTGGGAGGGATGGAATTGGATCTTAATAAGCTCATAGGCGAGCTGATCGCCGCGCCCGGCCTGCCGGGCTACGAG
>JBMNUB010000052.1:0-17657 GCA_050946055.1 Candidatus Fimadaptatus sp.
GCATGGGCATCGAAGACCGCGCACAAATTCCGCGCCGCAGCATAGGCTGTACAGAGGAGGTGCGCATATGGACAATTACACGATGATACAAAACGCGGGCAAGAGGCGGCCGGACATAGAGCGCGCAGGCTTTGCCACGCTCAGCCGCGCAGATCAGGCCGATCGCTGGGCGGCATGGCAGGCCAGTGCGGATATGCCGCGCGCGGGGGCGGAAACTACATATACATATGACGCAATGGATGAATATGGGCAGGGCGATGCGTACACTGACGAGGCGCATGCCATGCGTGATGCGGAGCGCAGAGCCGAAGCCCCCTCGCGCCGCGACGATGCATGGCGCGAGAGCGATGTCCGAAGTCAGCGCCAGATGAGCCGTGATGATGCGTGGCGCGATAGCGGCATTCGCGAGCAGCGTCCGATGAACCGCGACAATGCGTGGCGCGAGGACGATATCCGCGAACAGCGCCAGATGAGCCGTGACGATTATCGCGCCGCAGAACCGCCTGCGCCGCCCAAGCGCTCGTTTGCGCTGTACAACGGCATACTGGAGCGCCATGCGCAGGTGTTCGGCAAGCACATGTGACGCATCATAATCGGAGTGCGCGCCTGATGTCGCATGGCATGAGCAAAAAGCGCCGCAAAGCGATATGCTTTGCGGCGATGCTGCGCCAATGCATGGCAATATGCCAAATGGTCATGACCATGAATGCGACAGGCTGAACGCTGTGATTCGCCCATGCACGGCAATATCCCCAATGCTCATAGGCTAACAGAATGCCTACCCGCTGCCGCGCTTCGCCCATTTGCGGCTAAGCGCCCTGTCACAGCCCCAGCAGGTATTCCTCCAGCCGCGCGTCTATCTTCTGCGGGTCGGTCATGGTCAGCAGCTCGGCGCGCACCTGCGCACTGCCGCGCAGTCCGTGCAGATACCACGCTATGTGCTTGCGCATCTCGCGCACGGCCACGGCCTCGCCGCGCCATGCGGTCAGCATGTCGGTGTGGCGGCGCATGGTCTCCAGTATCAGCGCGGGCGAGGGGAGCGAGTATGGCTCGGGCGAGAGCGCGCGGCGCATGCGGTCGAATATGAAGGGATCGCCCTGCGCGCCGCGCCCTATGGCTATGGCGTCGCAGCCGGTCTCCTCCAGCATGCGCCTTGCATCGTCGGGGGTCACTATGTCGCCGTTGCCTATCACGGGTATGCTTAAGGCCTGCTTAACTCGGCGTATCACGCTCCAGTCGGCGTGGCCGGAGTAGTATTGCTCGCGCGTGCGCGCGTGTACGCATATGGCCGCCGCGCCGCTCTGCTCAGCCATGCACGCCAGCTCTACTGCGTTTATCGAATCGTCGTCCCAGCCGGAGCGCATCTTGACGGTCAGCGGTATGTCTATCGCCTGTGCGGTCTGGCGCACTATCTCTGAGGCCAGATGTGGCGTGCGCATAAGCGCCGAACCCTCGCCGTTGCCCGTGACCTTGGGCATGGGACAGCCCATGTTTATGTCGATGTAGGCGCAGCCGCGCGCGGCAAACTCCTGTGCGGCGCGCGCCATGAGTTCGGGCTCGCTGCCAAAGAGCTGTATGCCCACGGTCTCGCCGGGCGCTATGGTGTAGAGCGCGCGCACGTTGTCGTTGGGCTTGCGGTTGAGCAGGAAGCCCTTGGCGCTTATCATCTCGCTCACGGCGAAGTCAGCGCCCATCTCCCGGCACAGCAGCCGGAAGGGAAGGTCGGTCACGCCCGCCATGGGGGCAAGACCTACGCGCGGCCTCTGACCTTGGCAGAACAGCTCGCGCGCTCTCATAAGTATATCGCTGTGTGACATATCATTTCCTCGCGTGATCGTTTGCCCGACGGTCGAGTGCGGACTCGTGCCTTGCAATGTGATGGACGAGCCAGACGGCCCATGCCGGTATGACATATGCATGGGATGTAATGCGGCCATGCTGCGCGCAAAAGCGTTGTGCGCAGCTGCGACATAACTGCGCGCCCGATAACAGCGGCATGAATAAAGGCGCTGCATGCCCCAATCGGGCTGTTTCGGGCGCGCTTTCGACAGTCGGTATCATTATTGTACCTTTGCGCGCATGCGGCTGTCAAGCGGCGCATTTTTGATATTTTTGGCACATTGCACCGCGCTATTGCGCCATGTGCGAAAATGTGCTATAATACGATAGACTTGTCATACACATATGTATGTATATCAAGATAACTTCACAGGCGTATAGCCATGTGATAGATGGGCGGGATGAAAGATGGCCAAGAAGCAGGGCTATGGCAGATCTGCCAGCGTGCCTACCGGCGACTATCGGGGGTATAAGCGCGCCATTGAGGAAAGGCGCAGGCAAATGGGCATGATAGAGGAAGATGAGCCCGGCTATGACGATATGCGCCGCTACGGCGGCGCGGACGGCGCTGAGCTTGATGCGCAGGACATGAGTGAGGCAAGCGCCATGCCGGTTGACGGAGAACTCAGCGAAGCGCTGGGACTGGACGATGCGGCGGATATGGGCAACGAGGATGAGGATTCCATGCCCGCGCCGCGCCGCCGCGCCCGCGCGTATCGCTCGGGTCAGGAGCCGCCGCGCGGTGAGGATATGGGCGATGAGCCGGAGTATCAGCAGGAGCCTGAGCGCTCCGCGCGCCGCGAGCCGCGCCCGCAGCGCGACAGGCATGCCGCGCGCACACATGAGGACGAGCCTGAGCGCCCCGCGCGCCCGTCCCGCGCCGCGCACAAGCCGCAGCAGCGCGATGCCTCGTCGCAGGAGAGCGACGATCTGGAGGACTATCGCGGCGACGACACCGCGTACAGCGACGATGTGTACGAGCCGTATGAGTATGAGGACGATATTGACGGCGATTACGAGGAGGAAGGCAGCGCCACCGAGTGGGCCGACGGCATAAAGCGCGCCCTTGACAAGGGCAAGGCGGGCTTTAAGGCGCTCAAGGCCAAGGCCGGCAAGGGCGGCGGCAAGAAGCACCCGCCCGCCAAGAAGAAGCGCCGCCCGCAGCAGCGCCGCACCGAGCCGGAGCGCGCGCAGCGTGCTGCCGATGAGCTCCCGCAGATAGACCTTACGGAGCTTGAGGAGCTGGAAGCGCCGCAGGAGCAGATGCAGCAGGAGCCGGCGCGCCGCATAAACGTCGATCTCAGCGAGTATCAGTCCGTGTCGGACGAGCTGGAGCAGATAGAGGAGGAGCAGCGCCCGGTGTCGCGCCGCGAGCGCCGCATGCTTCAGGAGCGCCAGACCGACGCGGCGGACGAGCTCCCGGCGGTCAACATAGTCAGCCGCAAGGCCATGCGCGCCCAGCAGGAGGAAGCCGCGCAGGAACAGGCCGCTCAGCAGCAGGCTGAGCAGCAGGCCGGGCAAGAGCAGCTCGACATGGAGCAGGCCCGGAATGAGCAGGCCGCGGGCGAGCAGCTTCCCACCGGGCCTGAGCAGCAGCCTGCGGAGGAATATGACGCGCAGCCCGTGCAGCAGGATGAGTATCAGCCTGAGCAGCCCGAGGGCGGCATGATGTTCGGCATACAGGGTCGCCAGCACGTGATGCAGCCCGAGCCCATGGGCGACACGGGTACATGGGGCGTGCCGGAGTTCGCCGAAGCGCCGCAGGAGGAGCAGGCAGAGCCTGCGCCCGAGCAGCCGCAGCCCGAACAGGACGATGATGATGAACCGTCGGGCAAGGGTCGCTCCAAGAAGGAGCGCCGTGGACGCAAGGCCAAGAACCACGCGCGCCGCCGTGACTATGACCTAGAGGATGACGATGATGACGATGCGCAGTCCGCTGCGCCCGTGTCCGACCAGACCGCGCTGTACACCAGGCGTCCGTCCGCGCCCATGTATCTGGGCGACGATGATGATGAGCCCGAGGACGATATGGCGCGCGCTGCGGCGTACGCGGATGACGATGCGGGAGAGGAGCGCGGCTTCATAGCGCCCGACAACGACTTCTCCGAGGATCCCTACATAGGAGGCATGTACGGCGACAATCGCCGCGAGGACGATGATGAGGACTATGGCGAGGAGGATTACGGCGAGGAAGATGAGCGCGAGAGCCACGGCGGATGCCTCAAGGCGTTCACGACGGTACTTGTGATACTGCTGGTGGCGTTTGGCGCGGTGTGGGCGCTGGACTACTTCGGCGTGATAAACGTGCGCAATATAGTCAGCGACATAACTGCCAATTCCATATTCGATCCGCTGCGCGGCAATATCCTGCCCGCGGCCACTCAGGGCGCACCGGCAAGCTCCGATGCTCCTGACAGCGTACCCACCATACAGCCCGCCGAGTCGGGCGCAACCGCGATTCCCAACATAACAGACGGCCAGCCCGCCGCGCCTACGAGCGCGGCAGGTCAGCCGGATATGACCGCTTCGCCTGAGACTGGTTCTCAGGCGAATGCTTTGTCGGCGGGCGCTGAGGCCGCGCCCACCGATGCGCCCACCGCTCAGCCCACGCCCGGCATATTCACGCTGAACGCTCAGCCCATAGAAGCGGCGCGCCCGGACAGCGATGCGTTCGATCTGGAATACGGCGTGTACGTGGACTACGAGCGCGACCGCGAGTACAGCCGCCCCGAGCCGATATCGTTCGGACTGGGCAGGGATTACACCAATCTCGAGGGCGTTGTGACCTTCCGAGGCAACAACTTCCGCGAAAACGCCGCTTATGGCACGGCTTCGCTTGAGCAGAAGAAGTTCGAAGTGATTTGGAAGAACAAGATAGGCTCGATAGACAGCGGCTATGCGGTGTGGTCGGGCGTGGGCTGGAACGGCCAGCCGGTCATGGTCCACTGGTCGGACGAGATGCGCCAGATGATGAACATACGCGACGAGTTCAAGCAGGACAGCGAGCTGGTCGAGGTCATATACGGCACGCTGGACGGCAACATATACTTCCTCGACTCGCGCACCGGCGATTACACCCGCGACCCAATCGAACTGGGCTTTCCGATGAAGGGCAGCGTGTCGATAGACCCGCGCGGCTATCCGCTTCTGTACGTCGGCCAGGGCATATCCAAGGCCAATGGCCGCACGGGCTCAATAGGCTGGCGCGTGTACAACCTGCTCAATCAGGAGCACATGTACCTGCTCAACGGCCACGACGAGCTGCGCTTCCGCACGCATGGATCGTTTGACGGCGTGTGCCTGCTCGATGCCGAGACCGATACCATAATAGAGGGCGCGGAAAACGGCATATTCTACACCATAAAGCTGAACACCAACTTCGATTGGAACGCGCAGACCATATCGATTGACCCCATGGTCACGCTGTACAGGTATAAGTCGCGCCTGTCGCGCGCGATAGGCGACGAGGGGCTGGGCATAGAGAACTCGGTGGCGGCGTTTGGCCAGTATGCCTATTTCATAGACAACTCAGGGCTGCTGACCTGCATAGACCTCAACACTATGACCCCTGCATGGCTGTTCGACGTGGGCGACGACACCGATGCCTCCATATCGCTGGAGCAGCTCGAGGACGGCAGCGTGATGCTCTACACCATAAACGAGGTGGACAAGCAGGGCAAGCGCGGCGATTGCACCATGCGCAAGATAAATGCGCTGACCGGCGAGCAGCAGTGGAGCTACTCGGTCGAGTGCAAGTCGGACGGCTCCAACGGCGGCGGCGGCTTTGCCTCTCCCGCGATGGGCAAGAACTCGCTGTCGAACATAGTCTACTTCAACGCCGCGCGCACCGATGGCGGCGGCACGCTGTACGCCTTTGACAAGGCCAGCGGCGAGATAATCTGGAAAAAGACCACGGGCCGCTATTCGTGGTCGTCGCCCGTGCTGGTGTACAACGAGGCGGGCGAGGGCGTGGTCGTGCTGGGCAACTCGGGCGGCGTGCTGCGCATGTACGACGGCCTGACCGGCGAGGTCTACGACGAGATAGAAATCGACGGCAACATGGAGGGCAGCCCTGCCGTGTACGACGACACTCTGGTCATAGGCACGCGCGACTGCAAGATATACGGCATAAAGATACTGTAATACAGTTGAACACGGGCATGCGGCGGCATGCCGCGTCCATGCAAAGGGCGGCGGACTTATCTGCGGATAGGGTTCGCCGCCCTTTTGCGCTATTTATGCATGACGGCGTGTTTTTGACTATTTACAGGATGTAGAAAGGTTTAGAAGCAAATGCAGCAATTTCAGCGAGGAATTAATGCTTAAAAAATGCAAGCCGTAAATTCATGATAGCTCCTCTCATGGCAAAACCATGATGTGTTTTAGCGCGTTAATCCCACATAACCCAGCGTATAGCCATTTTGTGACAATGTGCAAATGTGGATGCGCCGATTGACATGAGCGCTGGCTTGTGTGTTGGCTTGGGTGATGACAATGGGGGCATGGGGCTTTGCGGGATTATGATTGCAATATGCGTCGGCTGCGCGCTGTCATGCTCATAGGTCTGCGCGCGCAGATGCGTATGTTTCGACTTGTGCATGTCAGCCTGTTCATAGAACGCGCCATCATGCGCATGCCGATATGCCTGCAATGCTAATGAACACGCACATTGCAGGCGCGCATCTTGCCGCATGGCACAGGCCGCTGATGTTATGATTTGCGCGCAAAAGCGCGGCGCGATATGCCATTTGCGCGGATTATCCGCGCTCATACAATGCCTGACAGGACTTTTTGGATGCTTACTGGTCATTTAAGCGCCGTTTAAGTAAAATCCGGGTTGCAAAATGTGCCGGTTAGTGGCATAATGATAATGTTAAGACACAAAGGGGAGTGAAGGGCTTGAAGTATATTGTGGCGCTGGATCAGGGCACGACCAGCTCGCGTGCGGTCGTGTTCGACGAGCTGGGCAATCCCGTGGCCTCGCATGGCATAGAGTTCAAACAGATATACCCCAGTGCAGGCTGGGTGGAACACGATCCCAATGACATACTTGACAGTCAGGTGTCCGCGCTCAGGCTGGCCGTGGAAAAGAGCGGCGTGCCGGTGAGCCAGATAGCCGCGATAGGCATAACCAACCAGCGCGAGACCACGCTGGTCTGGGACAGGCACACGGGTAAGCCGGTGTACAACGCCATAGTATGGCAGTGCCGCCGCACTTCCCATCTGGTAGAGCGCTTAAAGCGCGATGGACTGGGCAACACCATCCGCGAAAAGACAGGCCTGCTTCCCGACGCATACTTCTCCGGCACTAAGGTGCAGTGGATACTGGACAACGTGCCGGGCGCGCGCGAGCGTGCCATGCGCGGAGAGCTGTGCTTCGGCACGGTGGATTCGTTTCTGGCATGGCACCTGACCGGCGGCAAGGCGCATGTGACCGATGCCACCAATGCCGGGCGCACAATGCTCTTTAACATACACACCCAGAGCTGGGACGAAATGCTGCTGCGCGCGCTGGATATACCCGCCTCGATGATGCCCGAGGTGTGCGATTCCTCGGCGGTCATAGGCACGCTGCGCAAGGATATACTGGGCGTGGAGATACCCATAGCCGCGCTGATAGGCGATCAGTCGGCGGCGCTGTTCGGTCAGGGCTGCTTTGGCGCGGGCATGATGAAGAACACCTACGGCACGGGCTGCTTCCTGCTCATGAACACGGGCAAGACCCCGGTGCGCTCCAGCAACAACCTGCTGACCACGCTGGCATGGCGCATAAATGGCCAGCCGTATTACGCGCTGGAGGGCTCAGTGTTCGTGGCGGGCGCGGTTGTGCAGTGGCTGCGCGACGAGATGAAGCTGGTGTCCTCCGCCGCCGAGACCGATCAGGTGGCGCAGTCCATACCCGACAATGGCGGCGTGTACCTCGTGCCTGCGTTCACCGGGCTGGGCGCGCCGTATTGGGACATGTATGGCAGAGGCACTGTGGTCGGGCTTACGCGCGGCACGGGCAGGGCGCACTTTGTGCGCGCGGCGCTGGAGTCGATAGCGTATCAGACTCGCGACGTGGTTGACGCGATGAAGCGCGATGCCGACCTCATACCCGAGGTAATCCGCGTAGACGGAGGCGCGAGCGCCAACAACTTCCTCATGCAGTTCCAGGCCGACATACTCGGCACGCGCGTGCTGCGCCCTGCGGTCATAGAGACCACGGCGCTGGGCGCGGCCATGATGGCGGGTCTGGCGGTGGGACTGTTTGAACAGAAGCAGCTCAATTCGCTCTGGCATGCCGACCGCGAGTTCCGTCCCATGATGGACGGCGTGGCGCGGCTAAAGCTCTATCAGGGCTGGCAGCGCGCGGTGGAGCGCGCTAGAGGCTGGATAGAGGAGTGACGCGGAGACACATGTGAGCGCAAGTCAATGCCAGCTGGCGGCTGTAATGGCGCAGGGCATTGCGCGGACATGTGAAAGCTGCGGGATGAGCCGGCGCAAGTGTCCAAGCTGAGAGGCATGCCGGTGCGCATGCTGAACTGAGTGATAAGCTTGAGCGCATGGCTGAGTTTACTGACACTTGGCGGACATGCAAAATGTGCGATATGCCGGTGTGTGCGCAATCATGCGGAGCGTGAGCAAAACGCATGCCTGTGCTGCGCAATGTGCAGGGCGCGCATTGGAAATTTCGCAGTATGCGCACATAGAGCATAACAGGAACTGGATTTATATAGGATGCAACTGCCTTGGGCAGCATTAAAAAATATTTGAGAGGAGAACAACATGAACATTGGAGTGCTGTTTCAACTGGAGAATGATATCGACATCGAAATGGGTAAGATAGCGGCCATGGGTCTGGACAGCTGCCAGATAACTTGCTGGCACATGGATATAATGACCCCGGAAAAGGCCGAGGAAGTCAAGGCAGCCAGCCGCAAGCACGGCGTGAAGGTATCCACCTTCTGGTGCGGTTACAGCGGCGAGCGCATATGGAACTTCATCGACGGCCCGCGCACGCTGGGCATAGTGCCGGAGGATCTGCGCGCTGTGCGCACCGAGGATCTGAAAAGGGGTTCTGACTTTGCTAGGCTCTTGGGTGTGGATCAGATGGCCACGCACGCGGGCTTCCTGCCCGAATGCCCGACCGATCCGCAGTATCCGGGCGTGATAGCCTCGCTGCGCGCCATAGCCGAGCGCTGCCGCGACAACGGCCAGTACTTCCTGTTCGAGACCGGTCAGGAGACGCCCACCACCATACTGCGCGTAATAGAGGATGTCGGCACGGGCAATCTGGGCGTGAACCTCGACCCGGCCAATCTGCTGATGTACGGCAAGGCCAACCCGGTGGATTCGCTGCGCGTGATAGGCAAGTACGTGCGCGACGTACATGCCAAGGACGGTGAGTATCCCACCTGTGGCCGCGAGCTGGGCGTGGAGAAGGCGCTGGGCGAGGGCAGCGTAAACTTCCCGGCGCTGATAAAGGGCCTCAAGGAGTGCGGCTACGACGGCGCGATAACCATAGAGCGCGAGATAAGCGGCGAGGAGCAGATAGCCGACATAAAGCGCGCCATAAGCATACTGCGCGAACTCATCTGAAGCTGAACTGACAGACAGACTGCGCGCGCCCGATTTCGGGCGCGCGCATGCGCTGCTTACCGAATGCTCCAAATACACTAGGTACACCAAATACGCAAAGCGCGCCGCGCGCGCTCAGGAGGCTTACATTTATGCTTATTCCCGGACTTTGCTCAGTTACCTTTCGCTCGCTTTCGCCGCTTGAGATATGCCGCCTTGCTCAGCAGGCAGGGCTCAAGTCGATAGAGTGGGGCGGCGACGTACACGTTACCACCGAGGCGGCGGCGCGCGAAGTGGCCGCGTTGAGCGCCGACCATGGCCTCGCCCCGGCATCGTATGGCTCGTACTTCCGTGCCGGAGCTAACAAGCTGGACGACTTCGCCCGCTCTTTGGACGTGGCGCTGGCGCTGGGCGCGGGCAATATCCGCGTGTGGGCGGGCGCTAAGGGCTCTGCCGAGATGACGGGCATGGAGCGCGCCTCAGTCGTGCGCGAGCTGCGCGAGTGCGGCGAGCTGGCGCTGGCGGCGGGCATCACGGTGTCGCTGGAGTTCCACGGCAACACGCTGACCGATTCCACCGAGAGCGCGGGCAAACTGGTCAGCGAGCTGGGCGCGTGCAATGTACACATGTACTGGCAGCCGCGCTGGGACTGGCCGGCCGATCAGCGGCTGGGCGGACTGATGATAGCGCTGCAGCGCCTCACGCACCTGCATGTGTTCACATGGGCGCACCATGGGCGCGAGGTCGAGCGCCTGCCTCTCGCCGATGGCCGCGAGTTCCTGACCGAGGCGCTGCAGCTGGCCACGCAGGATGGCAACGACCATCACGTGTTCATGGAGTTCGTAAAGGACGCTGACGAGCAGGTGTTCCTCGAGGACGCGCGCGTGCTGCATGAGATTATCGCCGACGCGCAGAGATGATTTGCGATGCTTAATATGGACGCGCGTGTTTAAGCTGGGCAAAGACTTGCGCAAGTGAGCAGTGTTGCGCGCGGCATGGCGCATGGTTAAGCGCGGTCAGACTGCGCGCGGCATGGCGCATGGTCAAGCGCGGTCAGGCTGCATGCGCTATCGCATATGCGCGGGCATGAGCAAGGTGTTTGGCTAATTGTAATGTGCGTCTGTCAGCACAGCAAAGCCGCACTGCGCATCGATACGGCGGCGTTGAATATGCGTATAAAACAATGCGCTCCATCCCATAGCGGGATGGAGCGCACTGCTTGTCAAAGCGTCTTTTTGACAAGCGTGGACGGGGGAGAATCTCCCCCGCCACTGCCACCCCTACTCAGTTTCCACTGAAATCCTGCGGATTTCCGGGCGTGGAAACTGCAAGGAAGATATGCTGCTCTGGGAAATGGGATTTCCCGACGCAAAAAATCCTGAGCGCCCACCGCACATGTCGCTGGGCGCTACCTAAGTCGAGAGGGCTGCGAGCCCTCTTGAGCTCTCCGGGGTTTTTTGACAGTCTGCAATGCGCTCCATCCCATAGTGGGATGGAGCGCATTGCAATTGCCGTCATAATGTATAACGCAGCCAGCGCGCTTATTGCCGTCATTCTCCCTCGCTGCCCTCGCCTTCCGGCTCGTCGGTGGCGGCGGGGGTGGGGTCGGGCTCGACTATGGGCTCAAGCAGCATGGTCTGGTTGATGCGCCATTGGCCGCTTGTCTTTATCAGCTGCACGCGATAGCGCCCGCCCTGCCAGTGCGGGGGATAGCTGGTCAGCTCGCCGGAATTGACCTTGTCGGCGGCGGAGGCCAGCGGCTTGCCCTCTATCTGATATACGGTCTCGGTTATCTCGGCCTGAGCGGTGTTGCTCCATGGCCAGCTCCACATCCAGTTGAGCGACACGCTGTGGTCGTAGCTGGTCACCTTGTAGTTCTCGTATGGCGACAGGCCGTTTCTTGCATCGTTTAACAGCTGGTCGCCCTGAAGATAGCTCTCCTCAAAGTAATCGCCAAGCAACGTCGAGTCGCTGCCGGATATTATCACCTCGGCGCGCTCGCTCAGCCCGTCTGTCAGCAGCACGTATATGTTGGACGAGTTCATGGCCATGTAAAAGCCCACTATCAGCAGCGCGACTATTATCGTCAGCAGCATCAGCCGCGTTGCGAAGAACCACAGAAACCTGCGCAGATATTTCATTCAAACCTCTTTTCCCGCTTGAGCGGTCTATATACTGCCAAACAGTCGCTTGAGTTCGCTTGCATTTAGCTCAGGCGACAATTCAAGCGCGCGATTGCATATCATTTGACGCGCGCAGCGCCCGTCTTGTTCCGCATCGGTCAGCCAATCGCCGAGATAGGCGTCGGCGCGGGTGTACTCCATTGCCTGCCAGCCTATGGGACGCCCGCTGTCAGAAAGCGGCTGCACATTGCCCGATACGGTTATCAGCATGCCGCGCTCCAGATACCTGAGCGCCGAGTCAAACGCGCTCTTGCGCTCAAAGCGCCCGGCAAGCGCGCGGCGCAGCTCATGCCGTCCCCAGACCGGGCGCTCGCAGAACAATCGCCACATGTCCATGCTAAGTCCCGGCACCAGCCCCGCGGCATACTCATACTCTATGTCCGCCGAATAGGCCGCGAAGAACGTGGAATACCACTGCCTGCTCACAAAGCCCGCCTGCCCGCCGAACATGTGCGCATATGCCCCGTCGCGGCTCTGCGCCATGCGATCCTTCCAGCCCCATGGGTCAAGCTCGCCGCCGGTGTGCCATGCGGCGGGGTCGGTCACGCAGGTCAGGCTCAAGCGCCCATAAGCGCCGCCCAGCAGCATGAATCCGCTTTCGTTCAGCAGCGCATGGAATTCATCGTATGTGCGTATCATCCGTTCATCACCTTAAAATAGCGCTCCACATGGCGCTGCATGGCCATGAGCAGCTCCTGCGCTTCCACGCGGCGCATGTAGCCGCTGGGCTTGCCGTACTTGTTGGTGCTGGGGGATTCGGGATCCTGACATATGAACCAGGTGCCGGAGGGATATGTCTCATATCCGCACACCACCATGGCGTGACCGCTGGCCGCGCCGTCGAAGTTGCACATGACTATCAACAGATGCCCGTCGTCCAGGTCGCTCATCATGCCCTGAATGCTCATGTCGTATATGCTGTCCAGCTCAACCCCGTTGTCGGTCAGCACGTCGTATAGCTCCACGTCGTACCAGCCCTCGCCGTCGTGCGGGCTGAGCGCGCGCAGCGTCTGCGTGGTCAGCTTGTTCTCGCGGTCGATGTAGTTTAGCACCATCTCGCCGCAGGCGGGCATACAGTTGTTGGCGCTGTACTTGCCGGTGGTGAGCTGATTGACATACCAGTCCCAGTTTGCGTCCAGCAGCACGCGCTGCACATCGCCGGGGCAGGTCTCCAGCCCCACGCAGCTCAAGAGCAGCTCGCTCACGGCGGCGCGCGCCTCGCCCTTGGTCCACTCTATTAGCGCGTTGGGGTCGGAGTTGACCAGCAGAATTATGGGGTCTGCCAGCTGGCGAAGCTGCACGGGCGCGTCCGGCTCAAATGAGTTAGATCGCGCATAATACGTCATCAGGCGCAAGTCTATGGCCTTTAGCACGTATGGATCGTCACAATCGCCGGGTATGGCGACGGAAGCGGTCTGCGCGGGGCCATATAGCGCCTCGTATGCCTTGACCAGCAGCTCGCAGTACATGGAGCGCGTCAACTTCTCGCTGCCCTCCAGCCCTGCGGTCAGCTCGTCTATATCGGATATATCTTCTATGCGCCCCATTATCTTGAGCGCCAGCCCCATTTCGTCGCGCGCCTGAGCTACGGTGGCCTGACAGGTGGCGCTGCCGTATACGTACTTGCGCAGCGCGTTGCGGGTTGCCAGTATGCGCGCCACGGCGCTCTGGCGCGTGGCTGCAAGGTGCGTCCATGCCGCCTCGTAATCGCTTATTATGTCCAGCTCCAGCGCCTTGCGCACGGGTTTTTCGGTGGACAGCTTGCTGGTTATCGCGGATTCATCCACTTCCTGTCCGGCGAGGAACTCATATGTCGAAACCAGCATGGAAAGCAGCTGCGATTGAGTTATGGCGGCGCCGGAGTAGGCCAGCGCACAGGCCGGACAGCATAGCGCCAGCGCCAATATCAGCACAAAAGAAATCAGCCTTTGCCTAATATGCATCTGTCTACCTCCAAAGTCCCTCTTATTATATCAACATTGCGCCTGCAAGTAAACCCCGGCGGCGTTATTTTGGAGCCGGGAGGAGCTTTATGCTGCGCGCGCCGCATTTCCTCCAAATAATTGCGATAATTGCAAAAAAGAGGCATCAATTTTGTCATAATGCGTGTATCTGGCGCATACATATTATTGAAAACCTTTATGAGCAATGCCGGGCTCGCCCGGTGGGCTGCTCGCGAATAATGCGACTTATTGGAGGATTGGATTGATTATGGACAAGCTCGATTCAGCAGTGCGTGCGCAGTCAGCATCCGCCGTCAGGGTGCTGCTTGCAGATGATAACGTCGAGATAACCTCGCTCATGGCCGAACATCTCTCCGGCAGGGAAGATGTGGAGCTGGTGGGCTGTGCAAGCGACGGTATGCAGGCGCTGAATATGCTGCGCGAGGAAGCGTGCGACGTGTTGGTGATGGATCTGATAATGCCCACTCTGGACGGGTTTGCGGTGCTGTCCATGCTGGATACGCTGCCTAACCGACCGCGTGTTATCGTGCTGACCGCGCTGGGGCGCGGCGACTTCATCACGCGCGCCATGCAGCTGGGTGCGGACTATTACATGCTCAAACCATTCGCCTGCGACGAACTGTACCGCAAGATAATCGAGATAAGCGCCCTGCCTGCGCAGAAGAGCGCGCTGGCCGTGCCGCCCGCGCCCGCCCAGCCCAAGTCGCTGGACGAGGAGATATCCTCGCTGTTTCTGGCGGTGGGCATTCCCGCGCACATAAAGGGATATCAGTACCTGCGCGAGGCGGTGCGCATGGTGGTGGATGACCCGGACGTGATAAACCGCATAACCAAGGAGCTGTATCCCGGCATAGCGCGCAAGTTCGCAACCTCGGCCAGCAAGGTCGAGCGCGCCATACGCCATGCCATAGAGGTGGCATGGAACCGTGGCCGCGTGGACGCGATAAACAGCTCGTTCGGTTGCCGCGTGTTCTCGCGCGACGACAAGCCCACAAACGGCGAGTTCATAGCGCTGATAGCCGACAAGATGCTGCTGGAGAGGAGTGCGTAAGGCGCAAAGCGCGCATGCCAAGCCGCGCCGCCCGCTTTGCGCAGCCGCGCAATCCCGCGCCGCATGCAAAGCGCAGGTGCATTGCAATAGCCAAGCCATATAAGTACAGCGCGATAAATTGCGATATGAGGCGCGCTGCGCTTGCGCATGATGCTGTGCCAAAGACCCGCTTACAGATATGCGATATGCCCCTTGCTGACAGATGGGGCATGCCGGTGCTGAAGCGGGCCTTTTGCGCGCACTGCTACGGCATGAGAGCGCCTGAGCTATGACGGCAAAATGCGCATGACAAGTAATATCCCGCCTCGCGCGCGCTTATACATAGCTTAGATAAAGGAGGTCATGTATATGCCGCTTGACATTGCCAGACAGACGCTTGAGACTGAGCGCGTCGTGGATTCCCGCGTCGTTAAGGCGCTGATAGAGACCGATGCCATGGCGCAGGGCGCGGACGAGGTGCTGCTTTGCGACGCCATGTGCGCAATAGACCAGGCGCAGACCCAGCAGGGACGCATACTGCTGGATGGCAGAGTGCGCTTTCAGGTGCTTTACCGCGCGCAGGGCGAGGTGACCAGCCTGATGATAAGCGCGCCGCTGCGCGAGATGATAGAGGCGGACGTGGGTCCCAACATGGCGGTGAGCTGCTTTGCCCAGATAGAGAGCGCCGAAGCCAAGCTCATGGCCGGGCGCATACTGTGCCGCGCCGTGCCAGCCATGCGCGTCACCGTGACAGCACTGGAGCCCTGCGCGGTGGTGTCTGGGATATCGGGCATAGACGGCGTGTTCCTGCGGCGCGAAAGGATAAGCTCGCTCAAGGTCAACGCCGAAGCGCAGGCATCGGTGTCGCTCAGCGATGAGTTCGAGCTGTCGCGGGCGCTGAATGCCGAGCGCACACTCATGACCCGGGCGCGCGTGGAGATAGGCGACTTGTTCGACGCGGTGGGTGGAGTGATGGTCAAGGGCGCGGTGACGCTGGAGGCCGTGCATAAGTGCGCGTCCAGAGAGCGCCCCATAGCGGTGAGCCGCCATGCGCTGCCGTTTGAACAGCTGGTGGAGCTGCCCGACTGGCTGCGCGGCGAGCTGCGCGCCGAGGCGCAGGTCACGGGCGTGAGCGCGCAGACGCTCAGCGATGATGAGGGCGCGCTGCTGCGCGCGGGCGTGGACGTGGCGCTGAGCGTGCAGGCGCTGGGCGAGGATGAGTCCGAGGCCGTGGTGGACGCATATGCCGTGGGCGAGCAGGACCTGCAGCTGACGCGCGGCAACGTCAATGCGCGCACCGAATGCCGGCGCGTGCGCGCGCTCCAGACCGCCAAGCTGCGCTTTAATCTGCCCGACGCGCATGGCGACGGGCGCATGGCGGGCGTGAGTCAGGTGCTGTGCTGCGTGGGCAGGCCGGCTATAATGCAGACCGATTGCTCGGATGACAGCGTCACGGTGGAGGGCGTTATGGAGTTGCAGGCGGTGTACATGCCGCTGAGCGGCGAGGACGTGCTGGCGGCGGCGCTGGAAGCACCGTTCACGGCCACCTTCCGCGCCGAACTGCCCGAGGATGCGCCCATGCTGCTGGAGGCGTTCGACTGCGAGTGCGTGCCGGTCACTTCGTCGCAGATGGAACTTAAGTGTACATTGGCGCTGCACGGTGAGGCCTGTGCGCAGCACACATGGCAGGTGGCCATGGACGCGCAGGAGGTCGAGGGGCGCAGCACACCGCGCGGCATAACCGTGCTGATGGCGCAGCGCGGCGATACGGCGTGGGACCTGGCCAAGCGCTTCCGCGTGCCACCGGACGAGCTGGAGCGGCTCAATCCCGATTTGGCGGCGGGCGCGGGCGCGCGCGGACGCGGCGAACAGGTGATGATATTCAAAAGATAGATATGCTCATGCGCTTAAGGCATTGCAGTCAGCGGGGCGGCGCATGCGTCCGGCGCATGACCATGCCCGGCGGGCAAGCTTACCGCAAGAGCATTGCAGGCGCGGCATGCGGCGATGCCGTGCGAAGCGCAGCCTGAGCAAGCGCCGCGCGTGAGCCGATGCATGGTTCACAAATTGCCGCAGGTGCGGTATAATATATATGAGGCCGCTTCTCCGGTGCGCCGGGGGAGCGGCCCAATGCGCTTTAAGGGGATGAGCATATGCTTATCAGGGCATACGCCAAGATAAACTGGAATCTGAACGTGCTGGGCGAACTGCCGGGCGGATATCATGAGCTGGATATGCTCATGCAGAGCGTGGAGTTGTGCGACGATGTCGAGCTTTTGGAGGGCGATCAACTGTCGCTTGATATAGCGGGCGCGCAGGGACTTAGCGCGGGCGAGGATAACCTCATGCTGCGCGCCGCACGTCTGCTGCGCGAGCACACGGGCATTGAGCGCGGCGTGCGCATGCGCCTTTTAAAGCGCATACCCATGCAGGCGGGCATGGGAGGCGGCTCCAGCGATGCGGCGGCGGTGCTGCGCGGGCTGAACGAGATGTGGGGCGCGGCGCTGGGCGAGGACGAGCTGTGTGCGCTGGGGCTAAAGCTGGGCGCGGATGTGCCGTATTGCCTGACGGGTGGGCTGTGCCGTGCGCGCGGGCTGGGCGAGCGCCTGCGCAGGGAGCAGGGCGCGCCCGAGGTGAGGCTGATAGTGGCGATGCCGGAGCGTGGGCTCAGCACCGCCGGGGTGTTCCGCCGCTGCAAGAGCGGATGCGTGCAGGATGCCGCGCGCGCATTGGAAGCGCTGCGCGCGCATGACTGGGCATGGCTGGACGCGCATACCATGAACGACCTTCAAGCGCCAGCGTGCGAACTGCGCCCTGAGATAGCGAAGTGCATAGCGCTGATGCGCGAGTGCGGTGCGGACTTTGCGCGCATGACCGGCAGTGGCAGCGCGGTATACGGCGTGTTTGAGACGGCCAGCGCTGAGCGGGCGCTTGAGCGCGTGCGCGCGGCATACCCCGTGTGCTGGCTGACGCGCACGATTAAGTGAGAGCGGCTTGCTGTGCGTTTGGCATGGCATGTCACATATCAGCGCCGGCGCGTTCTGCCGTGGCGAGCCGAAGTTGAGCATGAGCGTGCTATGC
>JBMNUB010000053.1:0-16610 GCA_050946055.1 Candidatus Fimadaptatus sp.
TTTTATGCTAAGATGTTGATAGTGGCTCATTGAGTTGCTCCTTTCGTAGTTGTCCGCAAACACTATTCTAAAGGAGTTTCCTCTTTGAGTCACTATTTCTTTTGCCTGTTGCACTTACATTGTAAATTCAAGACACAAAAACGCCCGTTCAAGCGCAGCGCGAATGAACGGGCAGTCAGTGCATATATAAATAGGGCAGGCGCGCATAGCCCGGCAGTACAATCGCCGCACGGGTGCGCCGTGTTGACAACGCCGGAACAGCTCCTCTGCAATGCCCAAGCCCGCGGATGGTCGCAAGGCCGAAGCCCAACGGTGAGCAATGCCATGGACAACCCCTAAGCCCGACGGTGGTCAATGCCATGGACAAGGCCGAAGCCCGATGGTGGTCAATGCCATGGACAAGGCCCAAGCCCGACGGTGGGCAATGCCATGGACAAGGCCAAGGCCCGACGGTGGTCAATGCCATGGGCAACGCCCAAGCCCGACGGCGGGCAATGCCATAGCCGCTGCCACAGCCATAGCCGCTGCCACAGCCATCTAACCCGACGTCAGGCAAGCCCGAAGTGGCGCTCGACTATGGCCAGCGTGTCCTCTATGCTGCGCGACTCGTCGCGGTGCAGACACTTAAAGCCGCTCTCCTCGAACGAGCGGCGATTCTCGTCGCTGTTTATGGCGCGCAGACATTCGCGATAGTTGGCAAAGGCCCACTCGCGGTTGGGGCATTGCATAAGCACCTGATATAGGAACTGCTTGTCGCTGTCCTCGCGGTCGAAGAAGCGATGGACGGAAGTGTCCTGCGGCGCGAGCATGAACAGCACGTGCCTGTCATCCGATATGAGCCGAAGCAGGTCCGGGTATATGTTTGTGTCCACGAACACCTTGCGGCCGGAGGCGGTGGCGCGTATCAGCAGCAGTATCTCAAGCTCGGACGCCTCGCGCGAACAGCCCGCTATCCAGCCGGCATACTCGCGGGGCGTGCGGGTCACAAACTGCTGCCAGTCGCGCATGCCGGAGATGTATGACAGGTTGGGCTGATGCTCAGGGTCTATGAGCTGGGTGAGCTGGGCGTGATAGTTCTCGCCGCACTCTATGCCGTCGTGCTTCTCGGCGAGCAGGTGTACCATGGTCGATTTGCCCGCATACGCGGTGCCGTTTATGAAGTAAACATCTTTGAACATGGCGCGAAGCAGATTGGCCTTTATGGATATCTCATTGCACATATCGTGTATCCTCCTTTTGCATGGCAAACAAGACCTGCCGCATGAGCGACGGGTCGATGTACGCGCAGGCGCGCGCAAGGGGCGCTGTGCCTCGATGCGTGGCGCGGGCACGGTCAGGCTTTGCAAAGCGCCGGAGCGGGGGAATGCTCTGCCGATTGCCGAGCCTGGTATTCAGGCGGCATATTGCTGCCGACTGCCGTTGCGTTCATGCAGGGCAATATCTGCCGCTCACTTTAGCGCTTGCAGGCCGATATGGCCGCTGTCGCGCATCAGCGCTGGCGGTTTGTGCCATACAGGAAGTATGCGTACATGGCTCTGAGCCTCCTGTCGTATATCGTATATATAGAAAGAACTCCGAAGGCATTGCCTTCGGAGTTCAAGCGGAGAAGGAGAGATTCGAACTCTCGAAACGCTTTTGACGTTTACGCGATTTCCAGTCGCGCGCCCTCGACCAAGCTAGGCGACTTCTCCACTAAGTGAAGTATTAAACTGTGTTCCGCGTTGCTTGACGCGAGTAATATTATATCCTATGTCGCGCGGTTTGTCAATAGCAAATTGCACTTTTTCTGGAGAAAATTTCGATGTTTTTCGCGTTTGGCGCCTTTTTATGGAGAAGGGCGCGATATGCGCGGAAACGGTGCGGGTTTAGCGGCGCGTGCTTAAATGCGCGTGCTTGACGGCATAGGTTTAACGGCACATGTTTAGCAGTACGAGTTTAGCGGCGCGTGCTTAACGGCATGAACCTAATAGCGCAGGTTTATATGCTCGTATGCATCCGGGCGCGAATACATCGCACATGCACCGGACAATTCAGGGCATATCCTGCGGCTTATCCCCAAATTAACGCACCGCGCGCTTGACAAATACACATGAACGGTGTATCATATGAACGGACGAACAAATGAATGAACATTCAAATGAATGGATGCTCAGATGAACCGGCACTCAGTCGAACGGAGGCGCATATGACGCATACTGACAGGCATGAGCAGCAGCATCACGCTGTGCTGGAGCTGCTGCAGCGCGAGTCGCCCAGTGCGGAGATGATATGCGATCTGGCTGATCTGTTCAAGATATTCGGCGATACCACGCGCATGAGGATACTGTACGCACTGCTGGAGAGCGAGATGTGCGTGTGCGCCATAGCCGAGTATCTGGGCATGACTCAGTCGGCGATATCGCACCAGCTCAAGGTGCTGAGGGACAACAATCTTGTGGGCAGCCGCAGAGAGGGCAAGACGATATACTACTTTCTGGCGGATGACCATGTAAGGCTGATAGTGGGACAGGGCTATGCCCATCTGACCGAAGAAAGGAAGCGTGCAAAGTGAAGAAGGTATTCAAGATGGAGGAACTGGACTGCGCCAACTGCGCCGCCAAGATGGAGGACGCCATACGCCGCATAGACGGCGTGAACGGAGCTACCGTCAGCTTCATGACGCAGAAGCTCACGCTGGATGTAGAGGATGGCCGCCTTGACGAGGTGCTGAGTCAGGCACAGAAGGCGTGCAGCCGCATAGAGAGGCACTGCCGCATAATAGTGTGACAGGCAGGGCCGGGCAAAGCTGAAGGGCGCTTGAAAGGCGCAGGGCCGCACAAGCGACATGAGGGGAGAGCTTATGAGCAGGCGTCAGAAGAATGATCTGATACGCATAGTGACAGCGTTTGCGCTGTTTATAGTGGTGCAATTCCTGCCGCTGGAGGGCTGGTGGAAGGTGGCGGCCATACTCGTGCCGTATGTAATATGCGGCTGGGACGTGGTGTGGGGAGCGCTGCGCGGCATAGCGCACGGGCAGCTGTTCGACGAGACGTTTCTGATGACGATAGCGACACTGGGCGCGCTGGCCGTGGGCGAATACAGCGAGGCCGTGGCGGTCATGCTGTTCTATCAGGTGGGCGAGCTGTTTCAGTCCATCGCCGTGGGCAGAAGCCGCCGCGACATAGCCGCGCTCATGGACATACGCCCGGACACCGCGACCGTGCTGCGCGCGGGCAGGGAAGAAGTGGTGTCACCCGAGGAAGTGTCGCTGGGTGAACTCATCGTCGTAAAGCCCGGCGAGAAGATACCGCTGGACGGCACGATAACCGAGGGCGCGACCACCGTCAACGCCGCCGCGCTGACTGGAGAGAGCCTGCCGCAGGACAAGCAGCAGGGCGATCGCGTGGTGAGCGGCTCGATAAACCTGACCGGCGTAATACAGGTGCGCACCGAGAGCGAGTTCGGCGACAGCACCGTGTCCAAGATACTGGAGCTGGTCGAGAACTCCGCCTCCAAAAAGGCGCGCGTGGAGAACTTCATAACCCGCTTTGCGCGCTACTATACGCCCTGCGTGGTCATAGCCGCGCTGCTGCTGGCGGTGGTGCCGCCGCTGTTTGACGGCGCGTGGAGCCAGTGGATACAGCGCGCGCTCACGTTCCTTGTGGTATCCTGTCCGTGTGCGCTGGTCGTGTCAGTGCCGCTGTCGTTCTTCGGCGGCATAGGCGGGGCGTCACGCAAGGGCATACTGATAAAGGGCGCCAACTATCTGGAGACGCTCTCCAAGGTAAAGACCGCCGTGTTCGACAAGACCGGCACGCTCACGCGCGGCAGCTTCGAGGTCACTGCCATACATCCCGCCCGCGATTCCGAGGCTGAGCTGCTGGACATAGCCGCCGCCGCCGAGTCCAATTCCAGCCACCCGATAGCGCAGTCAATAGTGGCGGCGCACGGCGGCCATATCGACAAAGCGCGCATAAGCGAGGTAAGCGAGCGCGCAGGTATGGGCATAGAGGCCGTTATAGACGGCAGACGCATATATGTGGGCAATGGCAAGCTGATGGACAGCGTGGGCGCGGACTGGCACGAGTGCCACAAGCCCGGCACGGTCATACACATAGCCGAGGGCAATGACTATCTGGGGCATATAGTGATATCCGACCGGCCCAAACCCGACGCGCGCGATGCCATAAGCGGCATAAAGGCGCTGGGCGTGGAGCGCGTGGTGATGCTGACTGGCGATGCTCCGCGCGTCGCGCAGAGCGTGGGCGCGGAGCTGGGCGTGGACGATGTGCGCGCGGGTCTTATGCCTGCCGACAAGGTGACTGAAGTGGAGAAGCTGCTTGCGCCCGGCAAGCCGCTGGCGTTCGTAGGCGACGGCATAAACGACGCGCCCGTGCTGTCGCGCGCCGACGTGGGCATAGCCATGGGCGCGCTGGGCAGCGATGCGGCCATAGAGGCGGCGGACGTGGTGCTGATGGACGATAAGCCCTCCAAGATATATCAGGCCATAGGCATAGCCCGCAAGACCATGGGCATAGTGCGCCAGAACATAGTGTTCGCGCTGGGCGTGAAGGGCATAGTGCTGCTGCTGGGCGCGCTGGGCTTTGCCAACATGTGGTGGGCGGTGTTTGCCGACGTGGGCGTCATGGTGCTGGCCATACTCAACGCCATGCGTGCGCTGAGGGTGAAATGAGGCCATGCGGCGCATATGCCTGCATGATATAATCCGTATAACAGGCAAGACCCATTGGGCGCACTGAAGCGCTCGATGGGTCTTGCCTTAAGCTGTGGATGCAAGTCGGAATGGGGCAGCTGCAAGCGTGAATGGGCGCCGGGTTGACCATACATAGCCGCACACAGGCCATTGAGCCGCGCCGTAAACGCCCTATGCATAGCAGAAGTCCTGAAATACCGTACAAAACATAAGCCCTCTACATCGATGCGCATGTATGCAAGCCGACGCAGAGGGCATGTGTATTTCTTATGTCACGCGGTTAAGCCTTACGCCTCACCCTGCTTCCACACGCGCGGCCCGCCGTACAGCGGCGAGGACACCACGCGCTTTTTGCAGTAGAAGAACGCAGGTATCAGGAACAAGTCGGCGGCCAGCCATGCGGTCACGTTGGAGAAGCACACACCCGCAAAGCCGAATACCCGCGCCAGCACGAACGCCACAAAGCAGCGCGCCGCCATCTCCAGCACGCCCGCCAGCATCGCGAACGTGGAGTAGCCCATGCCCTGTATGGTGAAGCGCACGCTGTTGACCAGCGTCAGCAGCGGGAAGCCCGCCGTGGATACCAGCATGAAGCGGCGCGCATACTCAAGCGCCTGCGTCTCGCTCGCGTCGAGGAACAGCGTGAGCATGGGCTGATTACATAGCAGCGCCGCGCCAAGCGTCAGCGCTGAGATTATCATGCCGGTGAGGCTGGCCTGCTTGAGGCCGCGGCTCACGCGCTCCAGCTTGCCCGCGCCTATGTTCTGACCGGCGTATGTGGCCATGGTCGCGCCTATGGCATCCTGAGGGCAGCAGAGTATGCCGTTGACCTTGCCCGCAGCGGTAACGCCCGCCACGGCAATCTCGCCAAACGAGTTCACGGCGGTCTGCACCGATACCGAGCCTATCGCGGTTATCGAGTATTGCAGCCCCATGGGCAGCCCTGCGGCGCAGAGACGCTTGACCGCGTCCCCTGTAACACGCCAGTCGCCGTGCTGCGGGCGCAGTATGTCAAATTTCTTTACCATGTATATCCAGCAGCCTACGCCCGATGCCAGCTGCGAAAGCACGGTGGCCAGCGCCGCGCCCGCCACATTTATGTCGCATACCAGTATGAACACGAGATCCAGCGCTATGTTCATTAGCGAGGACAGTATCAGGAATATGACGGGCGTGCGGCTGTCGCCCAGCGCGCGCACTATCGACGAGGACAGATTGTACAGGAAGGTCGTGGGTATACCCGCAAATATTATCACTATGTACATGTAGGCGTATTCGAACGCTTCCGGAGGCGTGTTCATGAGCGCAAGCATGTCGCGGCACAGCGTAACGGTCAGCGTGGTCAGCACGGCGGCTATCGCTATGGACAGCCATACGCCGTTTGTATAATAGCGGCGCAGCGCCTCGTGGTCGCCCGCGCCGAACGCCTGCGC
Source organism: Candidatus Fimadaptatus sp. (assembly GCA_050946055.1). GTDB lineage: Bacteria > Bacillota > Clostridia > Christensenellales > Aristaeellaceae > Fimadaptatus. Next base: position 6,127 of record JBMNUB010000053.1, read on the forward strand.
TACCGGTATGGAAAAGCCGCTGCATATGCCGTTGCATGCGCCTATCACGAGAAAGTACAGCGAACCCGTAGAGCCGACGCCGGCCAGCGGTATCATGCCCAGAAAGCGGCCCACTATCATCGTGTCCACCATATTGTATACCTGTTGGAACAGCAGCCCCAGAAATACCGGGACGGCAAAGCCGATTATGCACTTTATCGGCGAACCCTGAGTAAGGCTCTTGACCATAGCTTGCGGAGCGCGATGCGTTCCTTCCTCCATTCGTGAGCGGTTGGCAGTGCGCGCTGAGGCTCGCGCTGCTGGCCGGGGCGGTGCAAGCCCGTCCTAGCTCACAATATTATATGTACATGGCGCGCTGCAAAAAAGTATGCGATTGCAAATTTAGTATAAATATTCGGAAACACTGCGTGGATATCCATGTGCGATGATGCTCATGTACATATAGGAGCGACATATGGACATCCATATCGATGCGCCTGAACAGGCGCGGGAAGGTGAACATGCGCATTGTAATGCGCCGCTTACCGCATTGCAAAAACGTCATTGCTATATGTAAGATTTTCTAGACAGCAAGCGACTTTTCCACATAAGCAAGTCGCACCGCCACAGAACCAATCACATTGCGCATTTCACATAAGCGTGTAATAAAAAATCCGCGGCACATCGAAAGATATGCCGCGAACATACCGGGCGGGCTGCATGGCAATGGCTGCACACGCTCGCACGTAAGCGCCGCCGCCTGCGTCAGGCGTCAGCCTTGAGCGCATGGCGGGCGTTTGCCAGCATCAGCTTTATGCGGTTCTCCTGATTGACGCGCGTGGCGCTGGGGTCGTAGTCCACCGCCACTATGTTCATGTCGGGATAGGCATCCTTGAGCGGCTTCATCATGCCCTTGCCGCAGATGTGGTTGGGCAGACAGCCGAACGGCTGCGCGCAGACTATGTTCTTGACACCCCTGTCGTACAGCTCCAGCATCTCGGCGGGCAGCAGCCAGCCTTCGCCCATCTTGCAGCCCAGCCCTATGAAGCGCTCCACGCGCTCTACCGTGTGTTCAAACGGCGCTGGCGCGCGGAAGCGGCCATAGTCCTGTATTATCTTTATCTGACCATGCTGTATCTTGAGAAACAGTTTGTATGCCAGCTGAAACGCGGCCATCTTGACGCGGCCAAACCCGTACAGCCCGCGCGCGCCGATGTGATGGTATATATAATAGAGACAAAAGTCCAGCAGACCCGGCACGGTGCATTCCGCGCCCTCGCTGACTAGAAAGTCCACCAGATCGTTGTTGCCCAGCGGGGAATACTTTACGTATATCTCGCCGACTACGCCCACCTGTATGCGCTCGCCCGGCACGCGCTCTATCGCCTCGAAGGCGCGCATTATCGCTACGGAATTGCGCTTGAAGGCGCTTATGTGCGCTCCGTTTGCGCGCATCTCGGCGGTGAGCTTGTCTGTGAATTCGTATGCCAGGCGGCGCGATTCGCCCTTGCTTACCTCGTATGGGCTGCACTGATTGACCAGCGACATGAGCAGATCGCCGTACATCACGCCAAACGCCATGCGCTTTATCATGGTCGGGGTGAGCTTAAAGCCGGGATGCTTCTCTATGCCCACCATGCTGAACGATATCACCGGCACATAGCCATAGCCCGCGCGCTCCAGCGCCTTGCGCAGCAGCGATATGTAGTTGGAGGCGCGGCAGCCGCCGCCGGTCTGAAAGTATATGAGCGCCGTGCTGTGGGGATCGTACTTGCCGCTCTCCAGCGCGCTTATGAACTGGCCTATCACCAGTATCGCGGGATAGCAGGCATCGTTGTGTACGTATTTAAGGCCGGTTTCGATTATATCTGGCCCCTGAGTCTCCAGCAGCTCGGTCTTATACCCCGCGTCCCGCAGTACTTGCAGTATGAACCTGAAATGCAGCGGCAACATGTTCGGCGCCAGTATCGTGTGCGTCGCCTTCATCTCCGGAGTAAACTTCACGTAATAGTCCGACTTCATTCTTATCCTGCCTTTCCTCCAGAGCGCCCAGCAGACTGCGCAGCCTTATGCGCACCGCGCCGAGGTTGGTTATCTCGTCTATCTTTATCTGAGTGTATATCTTGCCCTGCGATTCCAGTATGGAGCGCACTTCGTCCGCAGTTATGGCATCCATGCCGCAGCCGAACGACACCAGCTGCACCAGCTCCACGCCGTCATGCTCGGCAGCGAACTGCGCCGCGCGATATAGCCGAGAGTGATACGTCCACTGATTGAGCACGTGCAGCTTGGGCATGCCGGCCAGATGGCATACGCTGTCCTCGCTGACCACCACAAAGCCCAGCGACTGCGCCAGCTTGTCTATGCCGTGGCATATCTCGCTGTCTATGTGATAGGGACGTCCTGCCAGTATCATGGTGCGCAGCCCGTGACTGCGCGCGTAGCTGACTGCGTCCTCGCCGGCCTTGCGCACGGCGGCCATGTGGCGCTCGTATGCGTCCCAAGCCTTATCCACGGCGCGGCTTATGTCGCGGCGGCGCAGGCCGGGGAACTCGCGCATTAGCGATTCGCGCAACCCCATGGCAAGCTGTCTGCGGCTGGACAGGTTGAGGTAGGGGTAGAGGAAGCGCACTCGCCTTAGCTCATCCATATTGCCGTTTAGCAGCTCGGAGTAGTACGCCACCACCGGGCAGTTGTAGTGATTGTCGGAGGTGTGCTCGTCCACGTTGTAGGATATGCAGGGGTAGAATATCGCGTCCACGCCCTTGTCTATCAGCTCTGCCACGTGGCCGTGCATAAGCTTTGCCGGATAGCAGGCGGTGTCGGAGGGTATCGAGAACTGACCGCGCTCATATGTGGCGCGCGTGGACATGTCGGATACCACCACGTCAAAGCCCAGCTCGGTGAGCAGCGTGTGCCAGAGCGGAAGCAGCTCGTACATGCCCAGCGCCAGCGGCAGGCCGATGCGCCCGCGCGGCGCGCCCACGCTGTGCGAGGCGCATATGTCCGCTATCATGCGGCGCTTTTCTTCGTACACATTGGGCAATCCCTCGTGTGAAGCGCCCGCGCCCAGCGCGCGCTCGCAGCGGTTGCCCGCTATGAAGCGCCGCCCGCCTGAAAATGTGTTTATGGTCAGCCGGCAGTGATTGGCGCAGCCCTTGCATGTAGATGCCCTGGCGGAATAAGTGAATGCGCGCAGCGCCTCGGGCGATATCAGAGAGGACTGGCTCAGGCTCATGGCGCGCAGTGCAGCGCCGTATGCGCCCATGAGCCCGGCTATGTTGGGGCGAATCACCTCGCGCCCCAGCTCCAGTTCAAATGCGCGCAGCACGGCATCGTTGTTGAACGTGCCGCCCTGAACGACTATGTGCCTGCCCAGCGCATCGGCGCTGCCCGCGCGGATTACCTTGTACAGCGCGTTCTTGACCACGCTGACCGATAGCCCTGCGGATATGTCCGCTATGTCCGCGCCCTCCTTCTGCGCCTGCTTGACCGAGGAGTTCATGAACACGGTGCAGCGGCTGCCCAGATTGACCGGCGCGCGCGCTTCCAGTCCCTTGCGCGCGAAGTCCTTGACCGAACAGCCCATTGACTCGGCGAAAGTGCTAAGGAACGATCCGCAGCCCGAAGAGCAGGCTTCATTGAGCATTATGCTGTCGATTGCGCCGCCGCGTATGCTGAAGCACTTTATATCCTGCCCGCCTATGTCCAGTATGAAGTCCACATCGGGCTGGAAATAGCGCGCGGCGGTGTAGTGCGCCATGGTTTCGACTAACCCCATGTCCACGCTGAAGGCGTTGCGTATCAGCTCCTCGCCGTAGCCGGTGACGGCGCTTCCGCATATGCGCACGCGCTCGCCGCACAGCTCGTATATCCGCTCCAGCTGCTTGCGGACTATCGCCACGGGATCGCCGCCATTGGGCGCGTAGTATGAGTAGAGTATCTCGCACTCGGCGTTTATGAGAGTGAGCTTGGTTGTGGTGCTGCCGCAGTCTATGCCCAGATAGGCAGGGCCTATGTATGAAGCTATGTCGGCCTCCGGCACTACCGCGCGCGCATGACGCGAAGCAAACTCCTTGTAGTCCGCGCGCGTATCAAACAGCGGCTTTAGCCTGTCGGTCGCCATGGCGACGGGCGCATGCTCGACGCGCTCTATAAGCGCATCGCAGCTTATGGGTTCGGAGTTCTCGCGGGCATACGCCGCCGCGCCCATGGCCACGGCCAGCCGCCCGTATTCGGGGAATATGGCGTGCTGCTCGTCCAGACCCAGCGTTATGCGGAAGCGCTCGCGCAGTCCCTTGCAGAAGTAGAGCGGTCCGCCCAGAAACAGCACCGTGCCGTCTATGCGCCTGCCCTGAGCCAGACCCGCGATTGTCTGGTTTACGACCGCCTGGTATATGCTGGCGGCGATGTCCTCCTTGCTGGCACCCTGATTTACGAGCGGCTGTATGTCGCTCTTGGCAAACACGCCGCAGCGCGACGCGATGGGGTAGAGGCGCGTGGCGTTGAGGCTGAGTATGTCCAATTCGCTCACCGACACGCCCAGCAGCGCGGCCATCTGGTCTATGAACGCGCCCGTACCGCCTGCACAGCTGCCGTTCATGCGCTGCTCAAGGCCGCCGGTGAAGAAGATTATCTTGGCATCCTCGCCGCCCAGCTCTATCGCGCAGGAGGCGTCGGGCTGAAAGCGGCGCACCACCTCCGCCGTAGCGAACACTTCCTGCACGAAGGGCAGCGCAGCGGCTTCGGCCAGGCCCATGCCCGCCGAGCCGGATATCGCCGCACGCAAAAGAGGCGCGCTCCCGCCGTAAGTTGCGCTTATTATCTCGCGCACCTGGCAGAGCAGCTCGACCGTCTTTTCGCGTACGCGCGAGAAGTGGCGCTCATATCGCTCAAAGAGCGCCTTGGTTCCATCCGAAAGCACGAACTTTATCGTGGTGGAGCCTATGTCTATACCTAGCAGCAGCGAGTTCTGTGTGTGCATTGGACATCATCCCTTTTTTGAAAGCCGCAAAGCGGTCAAAACTATATTCGCTATTTATAGGCCATAATCATCAAAATTGTAATCCTTTTCGAAAAATTTGTCAACGGAATAGACCGCACGATTCGGTTTAAAAACGTAACGCATGGTGAAGTCACTGTGAAATGTGTACGACGGGCAAGGTATGATTCTAATGGGCTAGATGGCGGGCGGGTGCGAACGGCACTATGCATTTAGGGTGGGCGGCAAGCTCAGCTACCATAGCGCGATGGTGCGGGCGCGGGAAGGTAGGATGGATGGTACAGTATGCAGCCCGCGTGTCCGATGTGTGCAAGCACCTCGCAGCCTGCCGCGTGGTTACAGTACGCAGCCTGCATGTCCGATGTGTGCAAGCACCTCGCAGCCTGCTACGCGGTACAGTGCGCAGCCTGCGTGTCTGATGTGTGCAAGCGTCTCGCAGCCTGCTACGCGGTACAGTGCGCAGCCCGCGTGTCCGATGTGTGCAAGCACCTCGCAGCCTGCCGCGTGGTTACAGTGCGCAGCCTGCATGTCCGATGTGTGCAAGCACCTCGCAGCCTGCTACGCGGTACAGTGCGCAGCCCGCGTGTCCGATGTGTGCAAGCGTCTCGCAGCCTGCTACGCGGTACAGTGCGCAGCCCGCGTGTCCGATGTGTGCAAGCACCTCGCAGCCTGCTATGCGGTACAGTGCGCAGCCCGCGTGTCCAATGTGTGCAAGCGTCTCGCAGCCTGTCGCGCGGAATAGTGCGCAGCTTACCTGTCCGATGCATGCAAGCATCCCAATATGCGCACAAAAAATTCCCCCCTGCGCGCGCATATGCGTGTGCGGGGGGAGCATTAGGTGCGGCGTCATGCGTTCCCAGCCTCTATCAGCTCTATGGACTCGATTACGGCAAGCGCCTGTTCGTCAGGCACGTTGTAAACGTCTACATATATCATGTCGCCGGAGCTGTTGCATGTAGTGTAGGTGCTGTACTTATTGCCGTCGATATGGACGTAGAACTTATACCAGCTGTTGGGGTTATCCCCGACTTCTACAATGCCGCACGACACGCAGTCCTCCTCGTCAGCGCCGATGCTCGTGTAGAACTCAATGAGCGACTCCTCCAGATATTTTTGTGCCAGGGGAAGATCATTTTGCGTGACCCCGGTATCGGGCACGTGCTCAATGCTCAGACTGCCTATGAGGTTGTCGGTGTATATCACATCATAGTAGCTGCAGTCTTCCTCCAATATGCTGTCTATGAGATTTAAGCAGCTTTTCTTGCTGAGGTGCCAATCGCGCATGACCCGCGCAATATCCACCTGATTCAGAAAATCTTCCTTTGTAGCGCCGTTGAGCAATATCATGTCGCCGGGTATCTTGCATGTGAACAGCCCTGTCACCGAGGTATAATCCATGCTCTCGGCGGCATCGGCTTTGGGCTTAACATCGCTTTCAGCTTCGGTATCGCTTTCGGGCTTATCATTGGCTTTGGAATCGCTTTGGGACTTGGCGTCGCCCGCGGATTCGGCATCTTCATCCTTGGACGGAGCTGCGTCCGCGTCCATCAGCTCCACCGATTCGACTATGGCAAGCGCCGTTTCCTCGGGAATGTCGCAGAAGTCCAGTGAGAACATATCCCCGGAGTCGTTGCATGTCATGTAGGTGGCAAAGTTAACGCCTTCAACGGAGGCGGAGAACTTGTACCACTCATTGGGATTCTCGCCGACGCTTATTATGCCATGCGACACTAAGTCCTCCTCGGTCGCGCCTAAATCAATATAGGAGCTGGTGTTCAGTTCGTCAAGCTCTTCCTTGGCATCGGGCAAGTAATCGGGGGTAATTCCGAAGTCCGGCAAATGTGAGACGCGCATTATGCCGAAAAAGTCGGCAGTATATATAAGGTCATAGTCGCTGCAATCTTCTTCCAGCACATAGTCGAGCATATCAGAAACGCCCTGCTCGTCCATGTCGTATGTATCCATGATAAGCTCAATGTCAATCTTGCTCAGCAAATCTTCCTTTGTGGCTCCATTGACAACCACCATATCGCTGGGTATATTGTATTTGAGCTTGCCGTTTACGGAGGTATGTTCCACCATGTCGCCGGCATCGACGCTGATATAGCGACCGACGGAAGAAATAGCCACATCATCGACATCGCTCATCAGCGACACGGGCGCACAGAATGCCATGGCAAACGTGATAATCATGCAGAGCAGCGATATAGGTGCAGTCATTACTTTGCTCCTCCTTTGTATTGCTGTAAGCTCATTATATACGCAGACATTACGCCGTGTCAATATATGAAGCGCTATCGCATGGACAGAAATGGCGCAGCCCCTTGGGATATATAATAAGCCGCAGGGGGCATATGCTGTGATATGCGCGCAAAAAATCCGCCCCCGGCAAATGCTGGAGGCGGATATATACGCGATATATTGTGCGGGGCTGAGCGCTTTTCTATGCTTTGGCAAGCGCTGTACATGTCATAATCAGGCGGCTTCAGCGGCGACCATTTCAAAGGATTCGACTATGGCCAGCTCCTGCTCCTCGGGGAAGTTGGTGAAGGTGAGGGTGAACATCGTGCCTTCGTCGTTGCAGGTTATGTACTGCGCCATGGGCTGGCCGCCAAACACGAGGGTGAACTTGTACCAAGTGTTGGGGTTCTCGCCTATGGTAACTATGCCCTGCGGCGCGCAGTCCTCCTCGGCAACGCCCATGGTGCCATAGGAGGCGATGAGCTGCTGGTCGAACACGGATGAAGCCATGCTGAGCATAGCCGGGGTCATGCCGGAATCGGGCGTTACCTGAACGTTCAGATTGCCCATCAAATTGCCGGTGTATATGAAGTCGGCGCTGCTGTAATCCATGGCAGCAATGGCATCGATCATGGTCTGTGCGGCTTCAGCGTCGACACCCATGCCTTCGCTTATGGCATCAACGTCCAGCTGGTTCATGAGCGCTTCCTGATCGAGACCGCTCATAACTATCAGATCGCTGGGAATCTTGCAGGTAAACGTGCCGGTTACTGAAGTATAATCGGTAAGCTCGAGGGCTTCATCGGCGGAAGGTTCGTCGGCAGCGTCGGCCAGCGCTGCGGGCGCGCAGCATATCATGGCCAGCGCTATGATAAGGCTGAGTATCGATGCAAACTTCTTCATTACATTGTCGCTCCTTTGCATTAGCGTGACTGTATTATATACTCCTGCGCCACATTGTGTCAATATACGCCATAAAAATGCCATGAATTTCCTCTGACTGCGCCGCACGGCATTTTTCCGAAAAACGCGCATAAAAAGTCCGCTTCCAACATTACTGCTGAAAGCGGATATGTGTACATTAAGACAAGCGCCTGTACGCGATGTGCGCGGCATTGCATATGCTGCCAGATCTGTGTACATGCGCGGCATGGCTGACATGCGCATCGCGCGCCGCGCCTTTTAGCCTTATCGACGCGCTCAGTTGGCTATCGGCAGATCGTCGCTGTCATCGCTGCGCCCCCGGCCATTGCCGTCCCCATCGTCATCGGCGGCGGGCTGTATGGGTGCGCTCACGCTCAGCTCCAGCACGTGGCGCTTGTCGGCCTGAGTGATGGTGACGCTGCGGTCGCGGTAGGTGAAGTTGTCGCCGGGCTGGGGGATGAAGCCCAGATTCTCTATCGCCCAGCCGCTGGCAGTGACCGCGTCTATGTCGTCGGGTGCCTTGCCCCAGTCGAAGTATTCGAACAGATCGTCCAGATTGGCGCCGGCGTTGACCAGCGTGGAGCCGTCCTCCTGCGGCATGAAGAACTCTATGACCTCGTCATGCTCGTCCCATATCTCGCCGACAAGCTCCTCTATAACGTCCTCGAGCGTAACCAGACCCAGCGTGCCGCCGAACTCATCCAGCACTATCGCCATGTGCAGCTTTTCCAGCTGCAGGCGGCGCATCAGCGCGGATATCTTCAGCCCGCCCTGAACGTACAGCACCTGACCCAGCTCCTTTTCCAGCACGAACTCGCCCTTGGCCTGGCTGGAGTAGAAGTCGCGCTCATGCAGCACACCCACGATGTTGTCTATCGAGCCGTGATACACGGGCAGGCGGGAGTAGCCAGTCTCGTCGTATACCTGCGCTATCTCGTCTATGGTGTCCTCGTCGGATATGGCGCTTATGTCCACGCGCGGGGTGAGTATCTCCTCGACATCGCGGTCGTGGAACTCTATGGCCGAGCGTATCAGTGCGCTCTCATGCTCGTCTATGCCGCCGTCGTCCTCGGCTTCGTCCACATAGGTCATCAGCTCATCCTCGGTTATGGCGCGCTCCTGCTCGTCGCCCTGCGGCATAAGCTTGTGCAGCGCGCGCTTGAGCAGTATGAATAGATAGCTTACCGGCAAAAGCAGCTTGGTCAGCACCGCCATTACCGGCGCGGCGAACATGGAGAACTGCTCGGGGCGCTCCTTGGCCAGCGACTTGGGGCAGACCTCGCCGAATATCAGCACCAGTATGGTCATGACCACGGTGCTTACGGTCACGCCGGCATCGCCCAGACATTGCGTGAACAGCACGGTGGCCAGGGACGCAGAGCCGATGTTCACGAGGTTGTTGCCCACCAGTATGGCGGTAAGCAGCTCGTCGTAGTGTTCGGACAGCGCCAGCGCCTTGGCGGCCTTCTTGCTGCCGTTTTCGGACAGTGATTTGAGGCGCACGCGATTGGCGCTCATGAACGCGGTCTCCGTAGCCGAGAAGAAGGCGCTCATCATTATGAGCAGAGCCAGTATTACGATTTGTAAGCCAATGTTCATAGGTAAATAGACACACTCCTGAAGTCGAGGGGAAGAGCGGCGTTTTACCGCTCCTTGGCGGCAATATACCGCCGTGCAACGCAAAAAAAGCCTGCCAAGTGAACGGCACTACAAATAAGCCCGTTCGCCAGCACGCGTCGGATACCAGTATTCACATGATCGACCCGGTTCAGGTACGTCGTCCACTAGGTTCACATCCTCAAAGTTTATTGATAGAGATTATAGCATAGCGCGCGCCGCCATGCAAGTGAAATGTGTTAATATTTAAGTGTGGCAAATGTGGCGGCTGAGATGGGATTGCCGGACGGATGGCGATGCTGCGCGCGCGGGGTGGGGCATATGCGCGATGCGGATATGCGCAAAACAGGCGCAGCCGGGAGAGACATAATAAGCCGACCGCTTTCCTGTAATTGCGTGTGGAGTGGGGCGGCCTGAGCGGCGGGACTGCTTGCGAATCAGGCAAGGACGTATGGGGTGTACTCAGGCGGGTGATTCGCCTTGAGTGCGTGTGGAGTGGGGCGGCCTGAGCGGCGGGACTTCTTGCGAATCAGGCGCAGGCGCGCAGTCTAATTATGCGGACAAACGGCATCATGTCAAGGCACAGAAGGGGAGTGCTCCTTTGAGCAGAAAAAATTCGTGCTGTGCAGGGCAATACCCAAATATTTTGCGGACGATATCGCAGGAGGTGAGCTATGCAGCTCGCCCAGCGCTGCCATGCAATGACAAATTTGCCCCTAAA
>JBMNUB010000054.1:0-16321 GCA_050946055.1 Candidatus Fimadaptatus sp.
TACCAGCATGTCTGTGCACAGCAGCTCGATTGCCTGCCGCTGTTCGTTCTCTCGGTTCATCATTTTCATCACCTGTGCCTATTATATCAGAAAAGGCCGCTTATAGCGACCTTTTTTGACAGGCTGACGCGCGCCCCTTCAGAAGCGAAGGGGCGCGCGTCCGTTTAGTCGGATGTAATGAGAAGCATTAACCTGTGATTGGCGCAGGGCCGCGCTGCAACTCAGCCCATGGCTCACCTGAAGGGGAAGCTGCCGCGTGAGCGGCTGAGGGGAGCCGCGCGGCTATCAAAGCAGCCTTGCGCGCGCTGGGACTGCACTTGGGCCATATGCGATTGCCGCCTTTGATTGGGCGCGTCAATCAAACAGGCACATGCCAAAGTAAGTCACGGTGTTTGCGCCGTTTATGTACTTCATGCCGCACTTGCCGCACAGGCGGCTCACGTTCATGCAGTACGCTTCCAGTGAGCTTATGGCGCGTTCAGGCGCGCGGCAGGGCTGTCCGTCTATCAGCGCGCAGGTCGGGCATATGTTGCATCCACCCGCAGTGAGCGCAAGATGATGCGCCATGCTAGGCGTTACGGCGGCGAATATGCGCGCGCATACCTCGGCATGGCGGCGCGCGGCTGTTTCCATGCCCTCTATATCGAACGAATCCTCAAGCGGCGCTACTGTCTGAAAGAACAGCGCGCGGCTGTACTCCTTTGCCCGCGCAATCAGCACGTCGGGCTCGCCCACGTGCGGCGGACAGGCATAATTGCGCCCATAGCTGCCGCAGGCGTTGGCGGCGCAGTATGCGCGCAGCGACGGGTCAAATGGTATGTCGCTTACGGCCACTATGCGCGCGTCGTGAGCGCCTTCGTTCAGGGCTATATTCAGCATGCTCTCGTCGCTCATCATATCTCCTCCCGGCGCAGTTCCTCCACGAATTCGGCTATGCGCTCCAGCGCTATCTTGAGCTTGGCCATGCTGGTGGCATAGGAACAGCGCACATAGCCCTCGCCACCCTCGCCAAACGCATCGCCCGGCACGCAGGCGACCTTCTTGGCCGACAGCAGCCGCTGGCAGAACTCGGCGGAGCTAAGCCCGGTGGACTCTATGCACGGGAACACGTAGAACGCGCCGCGCGGCTCAAAGCACTTGAGTCCCATGTCGTTAAAGCCCTTGACCATCATGCGGCGGCGGCGGTCGTATTCGCGGGTCATCTCGCGCACCTTGGCAAAGCCGGTCTCAAAGCCATCGCGCAGTCCTTCCAGAGCGGCGGCCTGTGCAGCGGTGGGCGCGCACATTATGGTGTACTGATGTATCTTGACCAGAGGCTTCATTATCTCGCGGGGCGCGCAGGCATAGCCTATGCGCCAGCCGGTCATGGCAAATGCCTTGGAGAAGCCGTTGAGCGTTATGGTGCGCTCTCGCATGCCCTCTATCGAGGCAAAGCTTACGTGGCTGGCGTCGCCGTAGGTCAGCTCGGAGTATATCTCGTCGGATATGACGAATATGTCCGTGCCGCGCAGCACGTCGGCTATGGCGCTCAGCTCGTCGCGCGTGAGTATAGCGCCGGTGGGGTTGTTGGGGTAGGGCAGTATCAGCGCCTTGGTGCGCGGGGTGATGGCGCGGCGCACGGTGTCGGCGGTGAGCTTGAAGTCATCCTCCACGCGCGTGCGCAGCGGCACGGGTACTGCGCCTGCGAACACTATGCCCGGCTGATAGGACACATACGCCGGGTCAGGCACCATTACCTCGTCGCCCGGCTCGCACAGCGTGCGCAGCGCCAGGTCTATGCCCTCGCTCGCGCCGATGGTTACGCATATCTCGTCCTTGGGATCGTATTTTACGCGGCAGCGCTCCTCCAGATAGCGGGCTATGGCGCTGCGCAGCTCGATAGTACCCCAGTTGGAGGTGTAGTGCGTCTGGCCCTGTTCAAGTGAGTATATGGCGGCTTCGCGCATGTTCCAAGGTGTCACGAAGTCCGGCTCGCCCACGCCCAGCGATATGGCATCCTTCATGGTGGCGACTATGTCGAAGAACTTGCGTATGCCGGAAGGCGGCGTGTCCAGCACGCGGCGGCAAAGGAGCTTATCGTAATTCACGGCGACACCGCCAGTCTGCCATCCTCACGCTCGCCGCCCTCGAATATCACGCCATCCTCCTTGTACTTCTTGAGCATGAAGTGGGTGGCGGTGGATATGACCGAGTCCAGCGTGGACAGCTTTTCTGCCACGAAGAAGGCCAGCTGGCGCATGGTGCGCGCCTCGACTATCACGCAAAGGTCATAGCCGCCGCTCATGAGGTACACAGAGCGCACCTCCTCATAGCGGTATATGCGCGAGGCTATGGCGTCAAAGCCCTGATCGCGCTGCGGGGTCACGCGCACTTCGATTATTGCCTCCACGCGCTCTGTGGTAGTGCGATCCCAGTTTATAAGCGCCGGGTATTTGAGTATTATCTTTTCGCGCTCAAGATTGGCTATGGACTCGCGTATCTCGCTCGCGTCATGGCCGGTCATGGTGGCGATGTCATCTATGCCGGTGCGCGAATCCGCGTACAGTATCTCAAGTATGCTCATGTCCAGTGTGGAAAGCATATCGATTCCTCCTTGGCTGTAATACTAAACAGTTTACCGCTTTGACGCGCTCAAGTCAAGCGCCATGAGCGCGCGAGGCCATGTCAGCGTGCGTCTGGCGCAAAAACGGGGCGCTCATGCGCAGTATATGCGCCAAAAACGGGACGCGCGGATTGAGACTGATAGGGCGTTCATGCAGCTACGGCGCATGACGGCATATCGCGCCATAGGCAGGCAAGCCGGCGCATCGAATTTGTCATGGGCATGCCGTATTACGCGCGGCGCAGCCCCGCCTGCCGCGCTGCCATATGCGGCTCAGGCTCAAAGATGGCGCGAGCCGCATATAGTACCGCCCGAAGCGGACAGAGCCGCTTCGGGCGATACAGGCGCGCTAGGCGCTTACTTTTCGGAACATTCGCGGATTATCTCCACATAGCGGCGCACCTTGGCTATGTCGTTGTGGACGGTGTATACGTCGCGCTGGGAGAACTCCACCTCGCAGCCGCGCGCCGCCTCCATGGTGCGGGTCATGACCTTGCGCGTGGCATCCTCGTCCAGCACTACCTCGGTACCCAGTATGTTGGGGGTGGGCTTGCGGTGGTAGACTATGTTGGTGCCGCGCAGGCGCTCGCCCATTACGTCCTCGTTGCACCAGGGCGATATGGATACCTTGCGCAGGTTGGGTATCTCGTGCAGGCACTTGTCCCAGATGGGATCGACGGCCTCGCAGCAGCCGTAGGACAGCATGCCGTACTGCTCGGCTATGCGGCGATAGTAGGGGTATATGAACTCGGCATACATGTCGGGGGATATGCCGGTGGTCTCCTGAGAGTCCAGGAAGCCCCATACGTCGCGGGTGGTCAGCGGACGGCGCGCGGCCACATCCGCGCCGGGCAGCTCGTCGGTGAAGGCGAACGTGCCGTTGCCCACGCCCTCGCAGCGCGTGGTGGGCAGTATAAGTCCGCGCGTCTCGCGGAACTTGAAGTACTCCAGATAGTCGTTTGCCAGCATGTCCATCATCTTGTGGAACAGCTCGGGATAGTCGTACATAGAGAACAGCATGTTCTCCATGCTCATTATGTGGACTATGCACTGCGTAGGCACGGCGTACAGGCCGCTGCCGGTCAGGCGCGCGGGCAGTATATCGCCAAACAGCGAATCGTAAAGCTCAAGGCGGCTCTGAGACTTCTGCATGTCAGCGCCGTAGGTGGACTTTTTGAGCTTGCCGAAGTCCTCCTCAAGATCCACCAGCACTTCCTGGAAGTGATGTCCAAGGCCGTTGTCGCTGGCGTGATCGACCTTTACCTCTATGCCAAAGGGGACGAACCAGGTGTTTACGCCCACGGGCATGTAGTCCGGCACCACGCTGTCGTCGGCGAACAGCTCCTGCCCTACGAAGTTGGCGTAGAGCGCGTACTCTATGGCGCGCGCTTCCTCGTCCTCGCAGCGCAGCAGCGGCGGTATCACCTCGTGCGCAAACGTACCCCACTCTATGTACACCATGGGGCGCTCGCCATTGCAGGCGTTGTGCTTTATCCAGAGTCGCTCCAACTCCGCGTTTCGCGGCAGTGAAGCCAGTTCCATCTGATGAGCGGCGACCTCGCGCAGTATTTGCCTATCCTTTGCTGAGATCATATCGATCCGTACCTCCAGTATGCGTATGCCCGAAATGTGCGGGCGAGTTTTGCTAAATTAGATTATAGCACATGGCCGGATGCGCGTATAGCAAAAACCTTTGATTTATGTGCGCTAATTTGCGCAGGGCAGAGCGCGCCTATGCGGCAGGCGGCGTCCTGCAAGGCACGTTACCTGGAATTAATAAAATCATATCTCGCCAAGCGCGCATACACATGGTATAATAACATAACGGGCTTAATAAGCCGGTTGACCACTTTGCCGGGGAACGCGGGCGCGCAAGCGCTCAGGCGTTTGGGCGTGGCCGCGTGCGTCGGTGCAGCACCCACCGATGCGTGTGCCGCGTCTGAACGCGCGTTTCCCGGCTTTTTAAGTGCCTGAATTTTGGATAAAGTGCATGTATAAAGCGCGAAACTGCATGGCGCTCATGCCGGACATATGGTAAAATGTCCGTAATGCGCGCGGCATGTGCCGTGCATGAGCGCGATGCCGAATGCGGCGCGCGGCTGCGGGCATGCCGCGCATATAGCGTGAACTGTATAAATCATACACAACGGAGGCAGCGCTATGATCTGGGACAGAGAGCGGTATTTGGATCACATGACATTTGGGCATAGCGAGGGTGAGATGTTCTGCGAGCTGTTCGGCCCGCTTATAGGGCTGGAGGAGGAATGGCGTGCGCAGGGTGCGAGCGAGGACGAGCTGAGCCTCAAGGCGTTTGGCTGGGACAGCGTGCGCAAGGCCGACGCGGGCGCTGTAACCGGCGCTATTACCGGCATTGATCCGCGCGTAATAAGCGAGGATGAGCGCGAGGTGATATCGATTGACCGCATGGGGCGGCGCGTCAAGCTGTGCAAGGGCAGCGCGACCATACCTCTGCCCATGGACTACGTGGTCAAGACCGAGGACGACTGGGCGCGCATAAGGCACTGGTATGAGTTCGACGAGCGCCGCGTGGACGTGGAGCGGCTTGAGCGCCTGCGCGACATGCAGCGCGAGGGCGTGCTTATAACCGCGGCCATGCCGGGCGGCTTTGACGAGCCGCGCGAGCTGATGGGCGAGGCCGGGCTGTGCATGGCGTATTACGACATGCCGGACATGGTGCGCGACATGCTGGATGTCATGTCGGACACCTGCCTCAGGGTGTTTGAGCGCGTGAGCGACTATGTGACCATAGACGTGCTGTGCGTACATGAGGACATGGCCGGCAAGAGCGGCCCGCTGGTGGGCGCGCGGCAGGTGGACGAGTTTATCGGGCCGTATTACCGGCGCGTGTGGGAGCCTGTGCGCGCATCCGGCGGCCGTCTGTTCTCCCAGGACAGCGACGGCAACATGGAGGCGGTCATAGACGCCTTCCTGCGCGCGGGCATAAACTGCATGTACCCCTGCGAGCCGCGCGCGGGCATGGATATGGTGGCGCTGCGCAAGAAGTACGGAAACAGGCTGGCCTTCAAGGGCGGCATAGACAAGTTCGCGCTGCGCGGCACTCTGGATGACGTGCGCCGCGAGCTGGAGTACAAGCTCTGCCCGGAGATGATGGGCGGCGGCACGGTGTTCGCGCTGGATCACCGCATACCCAACGGCGTGCCGATAGAGAACTACCGCTACTATGTGCAGCTGGGGCGCGAGATGCTGGGGCTGGAACCCGCCCGGCCCAGCGAGCATGTGCGCATGGCGTTCTGACGCGGCATCAATGTGAGCCGGGCGATATGCGCGGCCATGACGATGCGCAAAGGACAAGGCGCGGCTATGGCCGTTACAGCGGCGCGCGGCATGGGCGCGGAGACATGGCTCAAGCCTGCGCGGCTGGCAAAGTCGCGCGGCAGGCGCATAGTCATTATGGCGGGCAAATTGGCATATAGATAAAAACGGGCGTCGCCCCTGTCGCAGTGCGGCATGGGGCGACGCCCTTGGCGTCGGTCTTATGTAGGGTATCGGTCAAAGGAGAGAACTGCGTGCATCGGCGTGCTGCCAGCGCGCTTGACGCGCATGCACGGCTTTGGCGGGCGCTTTTCGAAGAATATCGCGCCTTGCGTTGCCTGGATAGCGCTAGTGCCGTGCCTTATGCGGTAGCCGTGTATACTGCCTGAACGGCGCAGCGCGCATTGCATCCGGCCTGTGCCTCATGTCAATATTGTGCCTTGCGCCGGTCTTAAACCGCGTGCAGCGGCGCTTGACCGCGCATCGCACTCGCTCCTCACACCGCGCCCGGCGCGCAGATGACCCGCCCGGCGATGAAGTCCGAGGGCGCGAGCGAGGGATTGAGCCTGAGCAGGTGCGTGGGCGTGGTGTCGAAGCGCCGCGCCAGCGAGTTAAGCGATTCGCCGCGCTCTATAACGTGCGAGCGTGCGCCCTCTGCGCACAGGCGGCGCGTGCCGGGCGGAGGCAGGCATATCTGCTGACCGGCGGGTATGGCCTCTATGTTCAGCCCGGGATTGGCCGCGCTCAGCGCATCGTAGGATATGTTATAGCGCGTAAGCACCGTGCCAAGGCTCCATCCCATAGGCATGATTATCGATATGTTGTCGGACGCGCAGGGCCTTGCGGGCGGGCGCACGGTACAGTTAGGGCAGTCCGGCACGTCCGGGTATACGGGCGGCTGTCCGGGCGGCGCTATGGGCGTGACTGGCCTGTTCTCCGGCACGCAAAGCAGCTGCCCGGCTTGAAGCGCTGCGGGATCGGCATAGGGGTTGAGCTCGCTCAGCCGTGCCACGGTTATGCCGTGCGCCGCCGCTATCGACGCAAACGTATCGCCGCGCCGCACGCGGTACAGCTCGCCGCTGGGGCAGCTCACGCGCGCCATGGGTACGCATATCTCGTCGCCAAAGTTGAGCCGCGTGAATATCACGCCGGGATTGGCCTCGCGTATGGCGTCCGGGCGCACGCCATAGCGCGCCGCCACGCCTTCCAGAGTGTCGGTGCTGCGCCATGTGTAGCGCGTCTGTCCGCGCGGGCATACGCGCGAGGTTATGGTCTGACCGGAGCGACCGGATGCGCCGTATGTATCGTCCTGCGCTGCGCCCATGTCGGGCGCGTCCGGTTCTGTGTCTGGAAGCACCGCCATGCCATCTTCGGGTATGCCCGCATCCTGCGTGTCTTGCTGCGCCGCGTCGCCGTCCATGGGCAGCTCGCTCATGCCGGGGCGCTCGTATTCGTTATCAGCCGTAAGTCTGAATGCCTGTTGCAATCGGCTCACCTCCATGCGACATACTATTCCAAAGGGCATCCGCGCGTTACAGTATGTTGAACGGACTGCGCAACCTCGTGCGGCGGCATGCAGGCGCGCTATGGCCATAGTGCATTGCGGGCGCGAGCGCGTCGCCTCACAGGCTTGCCCAATGCCCGCTTCCAAATGTGACTTTGAGCGGCGGATAATCGCAGAAATTTGCGGCGGCAAGCACATGAAGTGATGCAATATGCAGCTCATGCAGGCATGGACGCCGCACCCGCAATGTTCCCAAGTAATGGGCGCTTTGGCGGTTTGCGCACGGCACGGCATGTTAATTCAAGCATGATATGGCGGCAAAAATGCAGGATTGACATCAGCTTAACAGTTAATGCGCGATTGCGAGCCTGTATTTGACGCAAAAAGGTTGCGTGCGGGAGTAAAATTGTGTATAATTAGATTCTGTAGCGGTATGCTCATTTTTCGTTACTGTATATTGAAGATAACGCCGCGCTGAGCGGTGATATATATTTACCCGATCGACCCAAACAGTCGCGCGGCTGCGCGCGGTGCAGGAGGTGAGCCGGTCCTTGGGACCGGATTGACGATATGGCGATAGAAGATGTGCTGAGGATCCGCGGCGGCGTGCCGCTTAGGGGCAGTGTGTGCGTGAGCGGCGGCAAGAATGCGGCAGTGGCCATAATACCCGCCGCGCTGCTGGCCGACGATGTGTCATACATTGAGAATCTGCCCGAGATAGATGACGTATATGTGCTGGTGGAGATGCTGCGCGAGCTGGGCGCACAGGTCGAGTTCAGGGATGGCGTGCTGAAGATAGATGCGCGCACGCTCTCGTCGTACAGGCCGCCGCTGGAGCTGACCTGCCGCATGCGCGCTTCGTACTATCTGCTGGGCGTGCTGATGGGGCGCTTCGGGCGCGCGGAAGTGCCTATGCCGGGCGGATGCGACATAGGCTCGCGCCCCATAGATCAGACCATAAAGGGCCTGCGCACGCTGGGCGTGGACTATCAGAGCAACGCGGGCGTGATGTACGTAAGCGCCGATCGCGTTGTGGGTTCGGACGTGTATCTGGATATGCCCAGCGTGGGCGCTACTATAAACACGATACTGGTCGCCGTACTGGCCGAGGGCGTGACGCAGATACACAATGCCGCCCGCGAGCCGCATGTGGTAGACCTTGCCAACTTCTTAAACAGCATGGGCGCTTCGATAAAGGGCGCAGGCACGGATACCATACGCATACGCGGCGTGCGCAAGCTGCACGGCACGCGCTATACCATAATCCCCGACCAGATAGAGACCGGCACGCTGATGCTGGCCGCCGCAAGCACGCACGGCGACGTGGAGATACACGGCGTGATACCCACCCACATGGAGGCGCTGACCGCCAAGATGCTGGAGATGGGCATATACGTCCACAGCGAGGAGGACGTGATTCACGTGCGTGCCACCTCGGGCAGGCCGCGCGGGCTGACCATAAAGACGCAGTACTATCCCGGATTTCCGACCGACCTTCAGCAGCCCATGACCGCGCTTTTGTGTACCTCGGGCGGCTCGTCGGTGATAAACGAGACGATATACGAGAGCCGCTTTAAGTACGCCGAGGAGCTGCTGCGCATGGGCGCGAACATCCGCGTGATGGATCGCATCGCCATAGTCGAGGGCGTGGATAAGCTGACCGGCTGCCGGGTACACGCGACCGATCTGCGCGCGGGTGCGGCGCTGGTGGTTGCGGCGCTGGGCTGCGAGGGCGTGGCCGAGATAAGCGGCGTGCGCTACATAGATCGCGGCTACGAGGGCATGGAGGCCAAGCTGCGCGCGCTGGGCGCGGACATAGAGCGCGTCAAGATGGAAGTGGGCTGAACAAACAGCTCGAACTCAATAGGAATATGGACACCGCTTCACGGTGCGTCGCAGGGCGCAGCGCGTGGCGGCGTTTGCTTTTTTGGGCATATGCTCCGCGCGGATGGAGAGAGCTTTGCGCGGGGGAGGCGGCCTGCGCGCGAGGCATTGGGTGGCGCTTGACGGATGCATGTGGATTCCCTTGCGCAAGCGGCGTGCCAGAGCAGGATGAAGCCCATTCGGGCTGCGCCACAAGCAAGGCGAGCGCGTAGCAAATGCAGTCCACGCAAGCGGCGTGCCAGAGCAGGGTGAAGCCCGTTTAGGTTGCGCCGCAGGCAAGGCGAGCGCGTAGCAAATGCA
The DNA here is from genome assembly GCA_050946055.1 of Candidatus Fimadaptatus sp. Lineage (GTDB taxonomy): Bacteria > Bacillota > Clostridia > Christensenellales > Aristaeellaceae > Fimadaptatus. Next base: position 9,585 of record JBMNUB010000054.1, read on the forward strand.
GTCCACGCAAGCGGCGTGCCAGAGCAGGGTGAAGCCCATTCGGGCTGCGCCACAAGCAAGGCGAGCGCGTAGCAAATGCAGTCCACGCAAGCGGCGTGCCAGAGCAGGGTGAAGCCCATTTGGGCTGCGCTGCAGGCAAGGCGGAGCGTGGAGCAAATGCAGTCCGCGCAAGCGGCGTGCCGGTATGCAGGCGGTCATGGCGCCGCTTTGCACAGTGTAGGCGCGCGCTTTTTGTGGATGCGCGGCGCTTGTTAGCGCGGCGGCGCTGTGATATAATGGCGGTGTAAAGAGCCGCATGGCGGCACTATATCCGGATGACTGGATGTCAGGAGGATGAATATGATCCGCGTAACAGTATGGAATGAATACGAGCATGAGCGCAATGAGGAGCGCGTGGGCAAGGTATATCCAAAGGGCATACACGGCGCGATAGCCGAGTTCCTCGGGCGCGAGGAAGACCTCGAGGTGCGCACGGCGACGCTGGACATGCCCGAGCACGGCCTGACTAGGGAAGTGCTGGATTCCACCGACGTGCTGATATGGTGGGGCCACATGGCGCATCACAAGGTGTCCGACGAGGTGGCGCAGCGCGTGCGCGACCGCGTGCTGGAGGGCATGGGCTTTGTGGCGCTGCACTCCGCGCACGCCAGCAAGCCCTTCCGCCTGCTCATGGGTACGCACAGCGAAAACCTGCGCTGGCGCGAGAACGACGAGCTGCAGCGCTATTGGATAGTAGCGCCCGGCCATCCCATCACTGAGGGACTGGGCGAGTATTTCGAGATACCGCACGACGAGTCCTATGGCGAGTACTTCGATATACCTCAGCCCGACGAGCAGGTGTTCATATCCTGGGTGCAGGGCGGCGAGGTGTTCCGCTCGGGCTGCTGCTGGCGCAGGGGAGCGGGGCGCGTGTTCTACTTCCAGGCGGGTCATGAGACCTATCCGATATACTATCAGAGCGAGGTGCAGCGCGTGATACTCAACGCCGTGCGCTGGGCTGCGCCCTATGGCGGCAATCTCGTGGTCACCGAGGCGCGCCACTGCAAGCAGACCCCCAACGAGCTGGCCGGCATCTGACCGTAGCCGGTATGCATGAGCGGCGCTTATAGCGAATAGGAAAGTCCCCATCACCGGCTGAGTCCGCATGGACTGCAATGGCTGGCGATGGGGACTTTTATATGCTCATCCAATGCGCTTGCCGCCCCGCGAATGGGCGCTGCCGGATGAGGGCTTGCCCTGTCTGGGCAGGGCGGACCGGCCTGAAGGCTGGCCCGAGGGGTGCGGCATGCCGGGCTGACCGTGCCTGCGCGCGTCATTGGGCGAGCCGGAGGGCCGCTGCCTGCCGTCCGATGTGCTGCTATGCGGCGCGGCGGGCTTGCTCTGCTGCGGCTTAATGCGTTGAGAGGCGCCGTCAAGCGCGGCCTCGCGCTCCTTCTTGAGCGTGCGCGAGGGTATATATACCTTTACATCGTCATCCTCGTCGGGCGCTTGAGGCGGCGCTGCGCTGCGCCCACGCCTGCGGCGGCCATTACGCCCGCGAGCGTTGCCCTTGCTGCGATAGCGCGAGCGGTTGACGCACAGCACGACTATGAGCATTATCGCTATGCACACGGCCATGGCCAGCAGTATGGCCAGCACGCGGCTGAACATGGCATCGTATGCGCGCATGACGCTGGGAGCCATGGTGGCTGCGAGCGTGGGCGAGGGCTGTGCCGTTGGCATAGCCGTGGGCGCGGGCGCGCCCAGCGATATGGTTATCGGCCCTGCCAGCGCCTCTCGCGTAGCGCCGTCCTGCTGCGTCATGGTGGCCGAGAAGGTGAACATCTCATATCCGGTCACGGTGTACTGGGCGTTGATGGGCAGGCTCTCCCCTGCGCGCAGCACGTCCACATGCGCGATAGGGCCGCGCGTGCGCTCGGATATGTCTATGCCGGATATGTCGTATGTGCCGCCGTTGCACAGCATAAGCGTGAAGTTTACGGTATCGCCGCTGGCAACCGAGGTCCTGTCGGGCTGAGCGCTCAGTGTCAGGCTCTCCTCGTCGGCGCGGCTCACCACGTCTATCGTCAGCGAGTTGGACACGGCGGTCACGTCGCTGCCGGTGGTGTCGCTGGCGGTTATTGTGAACTTGAACGTGGTCTTGGACTGTATGCGCACGGCCTTGGCGTAGACAGTGTCCTTGCCGGCGCGCAAGTCGTCTATGAAGCCCAGATCGCCCAGCACCTGATCGCTGAGCTGTATCTTGCGATAGCCCACATTGCCGTTGTTTATCAGCTTGCAGCGCAGCATCACGGTGTCGCCTGGATTGACCAGCGTGGCATCCGATTCCAGCGCAACCTCAAGGCTGGGCTTGGCTATCTTTATCGACGATGAGGCGATGTCCTTTTGCACTATGTCCTGACTGCCCTCGAACGAATAGCTCACCTGCGGCGTGCTGGTGAGCGCAGTCGTGCCTACGGTTACGCGCTGAGTGAAGGCCTTTTTTTCGTCCACGGCCAGCGTGTCCAGCTCACCCACCACGCCGAACAGGGGATCGCTGACCTTTATGCCGGTCAGGGGTATGTTGCCGGTGTTCTTTACGGTGTATGTGAGCGTCACGCTCTGGCCGGGCTGGGCATATGTCATGGATTGAGAGCGGCTGAACTCCAGCGCGGGCTGCACGCTGGCGCGCTCTATGGCGGCGCTCACGCGGCGCGTGACACTGCGCTCATACAGGGGGTCGCCCTTGGCCAGCACGTAGTTTACAGAGCAGTTGACCACGCCCGCGCTGAGCGCGTCTTCGTCTATGTTCAGCGTGCCGCGCCATGTATAGCTGCCGCTGAGGTCGAGATCGCGCGGCCCCCACAGCACATTGCCCTCCGCGTCCAGCAGCATGACATCGCCTATCACGTCATCGCCTACGTTGGTGAGCGTTATCGAGGCGGGGCATGCGCCCGGCTTGGGCATGGCCTCCTCGCTCAGCTTCAGCACGGCGGTCAGCGGCTCATACTCCTCGCCGCCGGCTTCATCGGGCGCAGCGGTGGCAGAAGCGCGCGCCTGCTGTGCGCCGGGGTCGGTTGCGCCGCCTATCAGCCCGGCGGCGGGAGCGGCCTCAGCCGATGCGGATATCATCAGCATAATGAGCGCCGTCAACACAATTAAGCGCCCGTGCCTAGCTTCAGTCATGCACCCGCCTCCTTTCCCGATTCTCCGGCACGCAATATATCACTACAATATCCTTTATTTTAGGACACGCAACATCCGTTGTCAAGTTTGAGGGGTATCTGAAATATATCAGCATCATTTTGTTCATATATTTAATTAAAACGCAAGATAAGGCGCGGGCGATAAAACGGGCCTTATGCCGCTCCTGCGCATATGCATATCAACGCCGAATGGGGCGGCGGTCACTTTGACCACCGCCCCAATATCCGTGTTCAGTTTGCGCCCATATGAGCGCCTCAGTCCGCGGTTATGCGGCGGCACTCCAGATAGAAGCGCTTCTCATGCGCCTCTCCCATGGAGAAGGTCTTGCGCGGCAGCGCGCCGCCCTGCTCCACTGCGGGGAACAGATTGGCCTTGTTCATGGGCTGAAGCAGTATGCCGCAGCAGTCCTCGCGCGCGGCCAGTCCGCGCAGCGCCTGTTCGCCGTGTACGAAGTCCATGCTTACCTCGGGGTGCAGCTTTACCCACTCGTCAAGGAAACTCTGCAGCGTGCCTACGTCTATGGCGTGGCGCGAGTCGGATACGGTCACGGTCATGTCGCTGCGGCCATTTACGAAGCGGAACACATGCCCCGCGCGCGCGCCGCGCTCCATGCGCATGCCGCCGCGCTCGCACCAAGCGCTGAAGTCGCGCAGCACCTGACCCATTTCTGCGCCAAACAGCACGCGGTGTACCGGCTCGAACACCAGCGCTTCGCTGTGCAGATTGACCAGTTCGCACAGCGCATAGCGCGCGGGATGCTGCTCGCGCTGCTCGGGCGTTAGATTATCGCGCATGTCCAGCCAGCACTGGCGCGCGGTGGCCAGCGAGTGATTGCCGTCGCCCACGGCGATGAATATGTCGCCGCAGCGTTCGCGCAGCTCCTTCATTGCGCCCAGCACGAACTCCACGGCCTCGCCTTCGACCGCCCAGCCGCGTATGTGGCCGCCGCCCTGCATCAGCTCAAAGTCGTATACCTTGCTAAGGCTCTCGCGCATCTCGTACAGCGGCTCGATTACCGTGCGCAAAGCGTCGTCCAGCAGCATCATTATGTGGGGCAGCTCTATGGGCGCGCCGCGGCGTATCCTCACGCGCGGCGGTATGCGCTCCAGTATCGTGCCTTCGGTAGCACGTATGGGCGAGCGCGACCCCACGCTGAAGTCATACGCCTCCAGATCGACCGGGGCAATCAGCCCCACGCGCGCGCCGTATTCGCACTCGCGCTCGGTCAGTATGAAGCCATGCACGCGCGGCTGTATCACGTCCTCGTCAATATAGCGCGCCATCTCGGAATTTATGGCATCTATGCGCGCGTCGCCCTCGCTCAGGAATGCCTCGGGATATATCAGCTTCAGCGTGGAGGGCGCATCGCCGACCAGCTGCTCGACCTCGTGCCAGTATTCGGGCTGCGAGGTGTACTGGTCGCATGCGACCACGGCCCACTTGTGCATGTCGATACCATCGGCAGGCAGGTATATATCGTCCACCGCTAGGCAGACGTCGTTATGCTGTTCCATCTTGCGCCTCCTGTTTGCAAGCCGTCCGGCTTGCGCAAACGTCTCTTACGATTTTAACATGCGCGCCCGCCCGCATATAGAATGTTTTGGTAAATTGTCGTGGGCGGAAGTTTGTTTGGGGCATATTTATGCGCATTAAGCCGCGGAAAACGGCGCATTGCCATGAATATTTTCGATGACATAGCGCGTTGGACTGCATAATGCGCGCCCATTGCGTGTGAATGAGAGCTTCTGCAAAAGCGGCATGGCCGGTCGAAGCGGTTCCGTGCCTTATGCGTCGCTTTGCGCAGGCAACCCTTTCGCGCTGTGCATGCGTCACTGAGAGCCATGCGTGGCACGGCCCGGCCATGGCAGCGCGCCTTAATGTGTAGCCGGGGGATGGCCTGCGGACAAGATACCTTCCCGCGCGCCGCAACATGGATTACGCACGACAAGGCCGCGCAGTATAGTACGCCCGTCCGCGCGCCGCAGCAGGCATTACGTGCGACAAGGCCGCGCAGTATAGTACACCTTCCCGCGCGCCGCAGCAGGCATTGCGTGCGCGTGAGTGCGTGCCTCGCTCGCTGTGCAAGGGCCGGTTTGCGCCCGCGCTGCAAAGCGAGCTGACAAAAAACGCTGCCTCGCAAGTCGCAAGTCGCGACTCGCTCAGCAGCGAAAAAATCTTATCCCATAATGCCGTCTGCCCCGTCTTTTTCACCCGCCACGCTGGCAGGGCGGTACCCTACAGTCACTTGCTGCCGTCCCCTGGCGCCCGAAGGCGGGGGCATGACATCCGCGAGCTGACGCGGGTTCCATTTTATGAAGTGTCGGTAAAAACAAAGACATAACGCACATCACAGGATGCTATTCTTTTGTACGTTCAGTTGGCTTTTGTATTGCCTTCCTCTCGTCCGGCAACATGATTATACCGCTAAGCTAAAATTGTGTCAAGGGCATAGCGCTAATTGTCATTGTTTCTCAATATTTTGCCCGGCGGGCGCGCTCGAATCGCCATGCGCATGTGCAGAATCGCGTTGTTCACAGCCCATGACATTCGCCTGCGGAACAATGTGCGCATGCTTGCATCAGGCGCGAGGCGGCTCTAGGCTGCGGCGCTTCATAACGCTGATCCGACGCGCAGCATGGCCTTGCCGGTGTCCGGCAATCACATCGCCACGCACTCTATCTCGACCAGACCGCCCATGGGCAGAGCCGCGACCTGTACGCAGCTGCGTGCCGGGTAATCGCCCTTGAAGAAGGAGGCGTATACCTCGTTTACGGTCTTGAAGTCGGCCAGATCCTGCACGAATATAGTGGTCTTTACTATATCGGCATAGCTCATGCCGGCCTCGCTGAGTATCGCACCCAGATTGCGCATGGACTGCTCAGCCTGCGCGCGCACGCCCTCGGCCAGCTTGCCGGTGGCGGGATCTATGCCCAGCTGTCCGCTGGTGAACAGCGCGCCGCCCACGCGGGTCGCCTGAGAGTAAGGGCCTATCGCGCCGGGGGCGTTACTTGTGCTTATTATCTGCTTGCTCATATAGATTCTCCTTTGCGAATTTGTTCGGTATATGTATTTCGCCGTGTACGCCGTTTTTTCCTGCCGCGCGCCGCGAAAGCTCCGCGCTCCGGGCGCACATAAACAGGCGCAGGGCAAAGCTGCCGGTGATATTGCAAGGCCTGCGGCGCATATGCATTGAAGGGCTTTATCATGATGATGGCGCGCGCAGACGGCGCGTCGGATTATTTGCGGGGCTATCATCAGAGCGGACGTAGGCGCGTATCATCGTAAATGGGCGCGGCATTTGCGCCATAAGGAGGTAAGGCCATGGGCAAAATGGTATGCGGGCTGACCGCGGCGCTGTTTGATGTGAATGCCACGCGCGCCGGGGAGCTGCCAACATAATAGCACCAAAAATGTGTGAAGTGTAGTGAATGCCACGCGCGCCGGGGAGCTGCTCAGGCGCTGCGCTTACCCTTGGCAGGCGCTGCCCGAGCTGGCGAAGTACATATCGGCGCGGGGCGGCATGCTGAGCGCTCAAGGATTTGAGGAGCGCG
>JBMNUB010000055.1:0-15438 GCA_050946055.1 Candidatus Fimadaptatus sp.
TCTCTGCTGATTGTTCCAGCACTTCGTCCGAGGGCGCGACCGATCTCTCTGATTCCTTTCCCTTCCGCTGAAAGTTTCAGTATACTTTCTCGCTCTTTTATGCTAAGATGTTGATAGTGGCTCATTGGGTTGCTCCTTTCGTAGTTGTCCGCAAACATTATTCTAAAGGAGTTTCCTCTTTGAGTCACTATTTCTTTTGCCTGTTGCACTTACATTGTAAATTCAAGGCACAATAAAAAGCCCCGAAAGGAAGCGTATCTGCTTCCTTCCGGGGGCTTGTGCGTAGCGCAATCAGTCTCTTGTGGGGCGCGCGGAGCGGAATACCGTGCCGCTTTGCAGCTCTATGCCCTTTAGCTCAAACAGCTCGTCCACGGTGCAGAGCTGATATCCCTGCGCCACCAGCTCAGGAACCACGCGGCTCACTGCCTCGGCGGTGGAGTCGTACAGGTCGTGCATCAGTATTATGTCGCCGTCCTGCACGGTGTTCATTATCTCGCTATATACACTGTCGGCATCGCGGCTCTTCCAGTCCAGCGTGTCCACGGACCAGTTGATTATATACTCGTTTACGGTCTCCTTGACGGTGGAGTTGACCGAGCCATAAGGCGGGCGCAGCAGGTGCGACTTTTCGCCGGTGTACTTGACTATCAAATCGTTGGTGCTGTCCAGCTCATCTTGTATATCGTCGGCGGACAGCTTGGTCAGCTTCTTGTGGTTGTAGGTGTGCATGCCTATCTGGCTACCGGAGTCATACACCATCTTGAGCGTCTCGGAGTAGTCGTCCAGGCGCTCGCCTACCACAAAGAACGTGGCGCGGCCATCCACCTCGGCCAGCGTCTCCAGTATCCTGCGGGTGTACTTGCTGGGGCCGTCATCGAAGGTCAGCGCTATTGCCTTCTTGTTGGGGTCGAGCACGCGGCCGGGAACCTCGGTGGGCGCTTCGGTGGGCGCCTGAGTGGGTATCGCGGTCGGCTCGGTGCCGGGAGTGGGTGAGGCAAATACGTCCTCAAACGGTACTTCGGGCGAGGGTATCAGCCCGGGCGCGCCGCTTGACTGGCTGTCGGGCTGGCTGCCGAACAGGTTGCCGCGTATGGCAAGCGGCACTATCACAATCAGCGCTACGGCTATCAGTGCCAGCGCCGCATACATGCCGCCGCGCCCGCCTGAGCGCTGCGGACCGGGCCGCCCGGACGAATGGCGGCGCGACGCCGAGTACCCGGCATGCTGCGCGCTGCCCGTGCGCGTATAACTGCGCTCGCCGCGCTCACGGCTTGAGTAGTAAGTGCCGCTGCCTGCGCCGCGCGCAGCCGTACCGCCGGTGTAGCCGTAGTCGGAACGGCTGCGTCGGGGCTGAACGCGCTCGCCGTCGTATTCGTCATCGTAGCTGCTGGCGCGGCGCGTGTTGCGGCGCTCGCCGTCGTATTCGTCATCATAGCTGCTGGCGCGGCGCGTGCTGTGGCGCTCGCCGTCGTATTCGTCATCGTAGCTGCTGGCACGGCGCGTGCTGTGGCGCTCGTCGTCATAGATGCGGGAACGGCTGTCGTATGGGCGCTCGTCGGAAGCATGTTCGGCCATGTATTCGTCGTAGCTCATGCTGCGGTGCGGCTCGCTCCCGCCAGCGGAATGCGAGTGCGTGGCGGCGTTTCGGTAAGCGTTTGCGCCCAGCGGGCGGTTCTGATAGTTGGGCGCTGAGCTGCGCCTGCGGTAGGCATTCTGCTCGTCTGCGCCGTCATCGTAATCTTCGCGATTGTCGCCGGTATTGCGGATGCGCTCGTCGTCATAATTCATTCTATACACCCCTGACTTGCACTTATCTTTCTGCTCATTAGACATATTTCGCGCCGAGTTTGTTCCATCGCTGCCCGTTATATATAAACCATTTGGTGTAATCAAATGGTCAGGCTGTCAAAAAACCCCCAGGAGAGCTCGAGAGGGTCAAGGCCCTCTCGACTTCAATCGCGCCCAGCGACATGTGCGGTGGGCGCGTGGATATTTTTGCGTCGGGAAATCCCATTTCCCAGAGCAGCATATCTTCCTTGCAGTTTCCACGCCCGGAAATCCGCAGGATTTCAGTGGAAACTGAGTAGGGGTGGCAGTGGCGGGGGAGATTCTCCCCCGTCCACGCTTGGCAAAAAGACTTTTTTGACAAGCAGACCATTTGGTGTAATCAAATGGTTGCGATACTGTAAAATGCGTAGCTATATGTCAGAATATGCAGCTTAAGACATGTTGGCGGCGCATTTGTGCTGCAAAATAAGGCATGCGCCTCATACAGTATTTGCATGGGCCGGATGGCCATGCCTGCGGACTGTGAGCGGGCAGCGGCGGCAGGAGGCAAACGGGCGGGCTTAAAAATCTGCGGCGCGCGTCGACTGAGCTGCTGTGAACGCAGAACTTTCTTCATATTACACATGCCTGTCAAAAGCACTTCTTTGGCGGAAGGAGATTTGTGCGTATGCACAAAACTTTTGGGCGGCGTTGATTTGCGGGAGCTTGTGTGCTATCATTATGGCGACAGCGGCGTGGACGCCGCGCGCATACGCTCACGGCAAAGGAGAAGCATATATGTATAAGAAGCATAAGGTAGCTCTTGTAGGTTCGGGCGACATAAGCCACATATATCTTGAAAACATGGTGCGGCGCTTTAATGTGCTGGACGTAGTGGGCTGTTCGGACATAATACCCGAGCGCAGCAAGGCGCGCGCCGAGGAGTTCGGCATACTTAAGCTCACCAACGACCAGATACTCTCCGATCCTGAGATAGACATAGTGATAAACACGACCTACCCCACCGCGCACTATGAGGTGACGCGCGCGGCGCTGGAGGCGGGCAAGCATGTGTTCAGCGAAAAGATGATAGCGGTGGAGCTTGATGAGGGCAGGGAGCTTATGGAGCTGGCGCACAAGAAGGGACTGTGGCTGTGCGTTGCGCCGGATACGTTCCTGGGCGCGGGGCTTCAGACCGTGCGCAAGCTCATCGATTCCGGCATGATAGGCGAGGTGCTTCAGGTGAACGCCATGGTGATACGCGGCTATCTGCCCACCATGGCCAGCGCCGACTACGCCGATAAGCCCATGTTCTTCAAGCCCGGCGGCGGCATACCCTTTGATATGGGCGGCTACTACCTAAACGCCATGGCGGCGATACTGGGCGGCATTAAGCGCGTCAGCGGCTTTGCGCGCACGCGCGCGCCTGAGCGCCCCTATACCAACTCCGCCAACCCCGCCTTCATGGAGAACATGGAGTATGAGACCATAAACCACATGAGCGCGGCGCTGGAGTTTGAGTGCGGCGCATATGGCACGCTGGTGTGCGCGTCCGACGCATACGCCGAGCGCCCGAGGCTGGAGTTCTTCGGCACCGAAGGCTCGATAGTATACGAAGATCCCAACTGCTACGGCGCGCGGCTGCTGTTTTCGCGCAAGGGGCAGAGCTTTGACTACGTCGAGATGCCCTTCACGCATGGCTTTGCCAGCAATTCGCGCGGCATAGGCCCGGCTGAGCTGGCGTGGAGCCTGAACGCAGGCCGCAAGCCGCGCAGCGAGGCAGGCATAGGCTTCCATTCGTTCGAGGCCATACACGGCATATGGGACAGCTGCAAGACAGGCAAGGTTTACGAGATGACCAGCCGCTGCGAGCGCCCCGCGCCGCTGCCCAGCGGCTACGTGCTGCCAGCCGAGGAGGAGGCATCGCTGGCGCTGTGAGGCGCGTGCAGCGCTTATGACACCGGTGCGCGGAATATGCGTTCGGCGGCGCGAGGCATGACGGCCTTTATGCGCAAGCGCGCTTTGCAGGCTTGCGCCGGACAGGCGTGCAGCGCATAGCCCGCTGATGGGCGCGCACATGTGAATCTGATTTAGGACTTGCGGCAAGCATCCGTTCGGTGCGCCGCAAGTCTTATGCGCTTGCGGCAAATGTCCGCATGCAACTAATGCCTTAGGAGGAATGCTGCCCATGAACCGCCCCGATACGGCGATACTGGACTTTGACGGCACGATAGCCGAATCGATGTACATCTGGAGCGAATGCCCCGGCGAGCTGATACGCCGCCATGGTGCCACGCCGCCCGAGGAGCTTGCGCGCACGATAGCGCCCATGGTGATAGACGATGCGCTGACCTGGATGCGCGACCGGTGCATGCCGGGCGCGGAAGTGCCTGAACTCAAGCGCGAGCTGTATGACATGATAGCGCGCCAATACGCCGAGGTCATACAGCCCAAGCCGGGCGCGATAGAGGCGGTACGGCGCATGCGCAGCGGCGGCATGCATCTGTGCGTGCTGTCCGCGACCGACAGCCGCATGGTAAGGAGCGCGCTTGAGCGGTTTGGCATACTGAGCGAGTTCGAGTTCGTGGCCTTTGCCGACGAGTGGGGCGGCAAGACGCATCCCGAGTGCTTCCTGCACGCGGCAAAGCGCCTGGGAAGCGCGCCCTGTGACACCGTCGTTTTCGAGGACGCGCTGCACGCGGCGCTCACGGCCAAGCGCGCCGGCTTTAAGATAGCGGGCGTGTACGACGCAAGCGGCGCGCACGAGTGGGATGAGCTGCGCAGGATTGCCGATTGGAGCGGGGAACTGCTGTCGGATTGGGCGGGGGAAATTTGATATTCATGATTGCTGTCCGGGCGTGCGGCTCGGGCAGCTTTTATTATGACAAACGAGAAGCACGACTGTAATGTAAAAAAACGGTTGACAAAAGCGATGTAAAAGGTTATAATAGAGGCATGAAAAAGGTAATATGACAAAAAATAGATTAAAAAGCGCAATAGAGGTGTTTGCCCGGAGGGATATGCCATGAAGATGATGCATATGATAAAAATGCTTTGGCAGTTGTTTGTCGATGGCGCGACGAGATATATTCTGGTTATCATAGCTTCGCTATCCATGTGCTTTTTTACATTTTCCCTGCTTTCCGGACAGATGCTCCTATGGATTGAGGGCATGCGACATGCCGCCATAACTTCTACGATAACGCTTTCGTTTATGGGCGACTACCCGTCAAAAGAAGAGTGCTTTGCGCTATGTGATATACTTGAAGGCAGAAATTCAATTTATAATACTCAAGGCGGATATTTTTTCACTATGAATGTTGGAATGCCTGGAGTGTTTGCGTTCAGCAAAGGCGGTGGCAACCGCTGGTATGTGCAGGAAGAAGGCAGATATTTTACAGACGATGAATGCTTGCGCGGAGAAAGACTTGCAGTAGTAGATTTTGGACTATATCCTTACCATGATTTTGACTACGGTACTCATGCTGTTAATATAAACGGGAATGAGTTTCAGATTATAGGACTGGCGAATCTAAACAGCGCATTGCTCGTCGTGCCACGCAAATCATATGCAGAGATAGGCGGAGTGACAGAGCCAAGTGACACGACAATGGATTGGCATGGTGATTCGTTTGAGGACAGCAGTATAACGGATGGAAGTTGCGTTGAAATACCAATATCGGCATATGTCGAAGCAGGGTTGAGGCCAAACATTGTTGGACTGAGGTTCCGGTTTGCAGATGAAGCGGAAAAAAACTATATAGCAAACTTGTTGTCAGAGAGTTTTCCCAAAGCCAATATATTAGTGCCTATGAGCGGTGAACGTATGCACTCAAGCAATTTGCTTAGCAGTATGATCGTTGGAGCAGTGTTTACGTCGATACCTGCATTGTGCATATTGTTATTACTATATGCATTGATAGAATCAAATTGGAAAAAACTGCTTACGCTGTATATGTCAGGCGCGTCGTTTGCCATGCTTAGATATATGATTGTTGGAATATATGTGATGTTGCTGACGATGAGCTATTCTATATCGTTTGTCATATCTTTTGCCCTAAAGGACATTATGAGACGTTTGGATGTATCAATATTTCTGTTGCCGTGGATGCATTTTGCGATAATATCGCTCTTTATGATACTTGGATGCATATTTTTCGGAACAGTATATTCAAATGTGCGTCTTGCTAAGAAGGTACAGAGTAGGCAATAGGAGGTGAACGGCGCTTTGAAGAGATTTTTGCTTATGCTAAATACAGCGTCAAAGTGGTTCATTCAAGAAATATTGCTACTGGCTTTGGCAACTGTATTCGCACTATCATCTATGCAACTATTTATGATGCTGGAGTATCTTAGGCTTGAATACGCAACAGTAAATGCATCTTTGAGCGGAGATACCTATTGGCTTTTTCCGTCTATGCGCATTGAAAACATAGTTTCGGAAGAATATATGCAGCACGGCCATAGTGCAGTCGATGAGCAGATTATTGACGCCGTAAGAGAAAAGTTTGGTGCGGATGTAGGCATAGGCAGGATGATGCAGACATATGGCAGCACATCGACTGGCGAAGAACTTCAGATACTGTGTTATGACAGCGATATGATAGATGCGCTGAATATGAACATGGCTCAGGGCGAATGGCTGAATTCTGGATATTATGGCTCAGGAGTGCCGATAGTGATACGCGGTAGCATGGCATCGCATTATGCACTGGGAGACATTATAGACATAGAAATGACAAACATGGCAGGCGATATAAATATGGGAGTAGTACATGGCTATGCGCATGGCATACTTCCGGACGGTGCAATGATATTTACGCCTAACAATGTCGGCAGCGAGCCTAGACTGGATTACATAGTTACAAGAGATGCGGTTATGACATTTGATGTAGCAGAACATGGTGAACTCGGCGCTGCTATATTGAACATGGACATGCTTGAAATGGATCGTTTGCCCATATCTGCCAGTATGGCAATATTTGCAGAAGATTCCAAAGAAGATTATGTGGATATGGGGTTTGGTGCGGCGTGGTCTGTAAATGGCATAATATCAAATACAAAGGATGATTTCTTTGCAATATACAATGATGAACTCATGACGGCATTGGCGCTGATGCTGTGCGCCATGGCTGTAATATGTTGCTATACTGCACTTTGGCACTATAAAAGCGACGGCACGATAGGCATATATGAGGCGTTTGGATATACGCGCGGTAGGGCGTTGGCACTTTGTGATATGCTGGTATGCGGCATAGTTTCGCTGGGAGTATTACTGGCCTTTACGATGGCGGACAAAGTTTATTTTTCTGTATATTACAGTGCGGTTAGAAACATAAACGTTTATATATGTGTGATTGCATCTGCGGCGCTGCTGTGTGCAATAAGCGCGTTGATAAATAGGTTTATCTCCGATAAAACGCGCTTTGTTTCGGCCGCACGTTAGCGCGAGTTGAATCATAAATGCGAAAGGAGATGTGCGATGAGCAGCATAGGTATATCGGATTTAAAAAAGTCATACATAGATCGCGGCGGAAAAAGGCAGCAGGTGCTAACAGGGGTGGAATTATCACTCGATGATGGAGATATGTGTGCGATAACTGGTCCATCAGGTTCGGGAAAAACCACTTTGCTAAACCTGATAGCTTGTATAGATCGCCCTGATAGTGGACATATATGCGTAAATGATGTAGAACTGACCGAACTGGATGAAAAGAAGCGCGCGATATTCCGAAACGAAGGCGTAGGCTACATATTTCAGGAATACCGACTTATAGATTCACTAACTGTCTATGAAAATGTCCAGGTGCCGCTGCTGCTTTCCTCAAGAGTATCAATGCGCGACATGCGCGGTCTTATAGCGCGTGCCATAGATATGGTCGATATGGCAAGCATGGCAAAGAAAAGCGTATCAAGACTATCGGGAGGACAGCGACAGCGCGTAGCCATAGCAAGAGCACTGGTTATGCAGGCACAGCTTCTTATTGCCGATGAACCAACAGCATCGCTTGATGCAGATGGCAGGCGGGATATAGTGAACATACTGTCCGGATTAGCACAGATGGGCAAGACAGTTATAATAGTTACTCATGACGCATGGGTATCAGACAGATGCAAACGAGTATTTGAACTTCAAGGAGGGAAATTAGCGCAAAAGTAATATGAGAATTTTGCAACTGTAGTTGAAAGTATAAATATGAAGGAGGATTGGAAAATAAGAAGGACTACATTGCTGATGGTATTTGCTTTGATAGTGTGCTTCGCTTGCTTTGCTGCCAACGCTACACCTTCTAACCCATATACAGCAGGATGCCACTTTGGTCCGCCAGGTGATATGGAATCTGGCACGGCATACACGGATAAGTGTTCCTGTAATCCGGTTGACAATTTTCTTGCGGCGCGAGTTAAATTGCAGTATCTGAGGGCGGATGGCGACACCTATGGCACTACTAGCTGGTCCAGATGGAAGGAAGGAACTAATGTGCGTTCGAGCTACGTAAGAGTGACAGGAGAAGCGGACTCCACAGCAACGTATATATGGGGCGAGCACGATGGTAGATGCGGAAATGGTGAGAAGCAAAAGAAATCAACGCATAAGTCAAGATAACTAGTCAGAGTCAAGGTAACTACAGTTGCATAATTGGACATGGGCAAGCATTTGCGGCGGATGAATCTGCATCCGCCGCATTCATGTACAAAAACATTGTGACAATACACATCAACACTTTACAAACGCCCCGGCGAGATGTATAATATGCACGTAGCGCCGCGCGAAGCGGCAGTAGGTATTGCAGGGCTCATGGATGTAACTGGAAGAACGGAAGCATGGAAGGATGGGATAACTATGCCTTGGGAAAAGCTGGCATGGCTGGTAGGTTACGCGGTATTTTTGGGATTCATTTCGGTGTACTCTCACAGCAAGGCAAATGATCTGAATAAGTTCGTGCTGGGCGGCCGCAGCATGGGGCCTTGGATGAGTGCGTTCGCGTATGGAACGGCGTACTTTTCTGCGGTGATATTCATAGGCTATGCCGGGCGGCTGGGCTGGTCGTTTGGCGTGGCAGCCACGTGGATAGGCGTGGGCAATGCGCTGATAGGCAATCTGCTGGCGTGGAAGGTGCTGGGCAACCGCACGCGCGAGATGACGCGGCGGCTCAAGGCCTACACCATGCCCGAACTGCTGGGCAAGCGCTACGACAGCCGCGCGCTCAAGATCGTTACGTCCTGCGTGATATTCGTGTTCCTGGTGCCGTACTCGGCCTCGGTGTATCAGGGGCTGGCGTATCTGTTTGAGAACGTCATGGGTCTGCCGTTTGAGTGGTCTATGGTGGTCATGGCCTGCCTTACCGGGCTGTACCTGCTGGTGGGCGGCTATATCGCGACTACGCTGTCCGACTTCATACAGGGCATAATAATGCTGGCTGGCGTGGGCGTGATACTGTTTTGCATAATATCGCGCGCGGGCGGCATGGGCGTGGCCATGACCGAGCTTGGCAGCATAGACGGCGGCGTGTACACGTCGGTAACAGGCCCTGACGTGTGGGGCCTTATATCGCTGGTCATAATGACATCGCTGGGCAGCTGGGGTCTGCCGCAGATGGTGCATAAGTTCTATGCCATAAAGGATGAGCGCGCCGTCAAGCGCGGCACGATAATATCCACGTTGTTTGCGGTGGTGGTGGCGGGCGGCGCGTACTTCTCCGGCACATTTGGCCGCGTGATACTGGGCAATGTGCCGCCTATGACGAACGGCGTGGTCGATCTTGACATGGTCATGCCCACGATACTGGTCGAGGCTGTACCCTCGGCGCTGATAGGGCTGATAGTGGTGCTGGTGCTGGCGGCGTCCATGTCCACGCTGACCTCGGTGGTGCTGGCTTCCTCGTCCACGATAGCGCTGGATCTGGTCAAGGGCGAGATAAAGCCCGACATGTCCCAAAAGAGCAGCCAGACGCTGCTCAGGGCGCTGTGTGCGCTGTTTATAGCGCTGTCGCTGGTGCTGGCGTTCAACAAGAACACGGCAATACTGACTCTGATGAGCTTCTCGTGGGGAACGGTCGCGGGCGTGCTGCTGCCGCCGTACCTGTACGGCCTGTACTGGAAGGGCGCGACGCGCGCGGGCGCATGGGCTTCGGTGATAACCGGCCTTGGCGTGTCGATGATATCGGCGGCGGTGCTGGGCTTTGACGCATCCAGCGCGCCTAAGATAGGCGCGTGCGCGATACTGGCGTCGCTTGCGGTGATGCCCGTTGTGTCGCTGCTCACAAAGGATGCGCGCAGCGCGGCGGGCCTGCCGGATGCGGAGAGAGCGTCCTAAAGCATGGCGCGCGGCGGCGTGGAGGATGAGTGAGACAGCGATGCGGATAAAACCGGCATACACATAACGGAGATGTCGGCAAAGTTCAAAGGCAAAGGCGCGGCAGGGCGAGCTGTGGTTTGTGGAGGGTAGCATGAAAGAGGCACTGAAAAAGATAGTAGATACATTCCATCGCTTTAACTCGGAACACATGGCAACGCAGGCATTTGGGCTAAGCGAAGAAGTTGTTTACGATGCGCTTGTTGTAGCCCCGAGCTTTTCGCCATACAAAATCCGCATGGATGCGACATGCAAAGTCACAACGCTTAAGGAAGGCGCCTATATAGCGGGTTATCTGGTTGAGAAAGATGGGCTTAACATTGCCTGGATAAGGACTGGGTCTTCAGCGGGCAATCTGATAGACCACATGGCTTTATGTGCTGAGTTGTCATTTAAAAGAATGATTTTTATCGGTGCGGTCGGCGGTCTGAAAGAGAGCTTCAAGCTTGGAGATATATGTACGCCGTCGTACTCGATATCGGGAAGCCATGCGGATTCTTATCTCATGAAGGACTCCATACGTGAGAGCATGCTGTTTACAAGAGTTGTCCCGGATATGGAGTATGTTGATAAAGTAATCGGCATAGGCAAAAAAATGGGCTATACCATACGCAAGGCCGGTGTTTTCTGTACCCCGTCAATTGTGCTGGAATATATGCATCTGGATGAGATAAAATCCTTTGATGCCGATTTAATCGAAATGGAGACGAGTTCGTTCTATTTGATGACGGATTTGTTTGAGCTGCCGGGCATTGCATTGCTTGTGGTATCCGATAATTCGGCATCGGGCGTGGCTTTGGTCGGGCGTACAGAAGAACAGCAGAAACAATATGATTACGGCAGAAATGTCGTGCTCCCCGATATGATAATGGCGCTGGCTGGCGAATAAATTCCGATTGCCATACTAAAAAGAGAGTATGCACAGGTGCAGGACATCTCCACGCACATGTACAATCAGGCATAAGATTTCAAAATGTGACTGCATAAAATACCTCAAACTATGGGTGGCTTGCGGCAATATCATTGTGCTTATTGAATTTGTACTGAACATATGCGCTCCGGCACAACGCTGCGGGCGCATTTTTGTATGGCTGCGATTTTAGGAATATTGTGCGCTGCAAACAGTATGGCGATTTCATGAGCGCACTTTTTAAGCGCGTTGCGAGCGCCGGGAGCGATATGGTAGTGCAAAATGTCCCGCGCTGTGGTAAAATGGGCAAAAGACTGTGGGAGGTCGTGGGCGATATGAGATATGCAAACATAGCGGGCATAGACAGGCGGATTTCGGTGATATGCATGGGTACGGCGGCGATGGGCAGCGCGCAGAGCGTGGACGATGCCTTTGCCATACTGGACAGATACGCTGAACTGGGCGGCAACTTCCTTGATACCGCGCGCATATACGGTCAGGACGCAGAGGGCGTGTCGCACAGCGAGCGCTGCGTGGGCGAATGGCTGCGCACGCGCGGCATGCGCGACAAGATGGTGCTGGCCACCAAGGGCGCGCACCACAACATCAAGGACAAGTCCCGTCGCCTGTCGCGCGAGGACATACTCTCCGACTGCCAGAGCAGCCTGCGCGACTTGAATGTGGACTTCATAGACCTTTACTGGCTGCACAGGGATGATGAGACGCGCCCGGTCGAGGAGATTGTGGACACGCTCAATCTGCTCAAGCGCCGCGGCTGGGTGGGCGCGCTGGGCGCGAGCAACTGGAGCGCGCGCCGCATAGCCGAGGCTAATGCCTATGCCGCCGCTTCCGGGCAGACCGGCTTCACCGCCGACCAGCCGCAGTGGAGCCTGGCGCGTCAGGCGGTGTGCCACGATGAGACGCTGGTGCAGATGAACGCGGAGCTGCTGGGCATGCATGCACGCACGGGCATGGCGGTAGTGCCGTTCTCGTCGCAGGCCAAGGGCTTCTATTCCAAGCTGGCCGAGGGCGGCATAGAGGCGATGAGCGACACTGTGCGCACGCGCTTTGCCGTGGAGGACAACATCCGCAAGCTGCCCGTGGTGGAGCGCATTGCCCGCGAGCATGGCGTGAGCGTGGGCGCGGTGGCACTGGGATATCTCACCAGCCATAGCTTCCCGGCGTTCCCGATAGTGGGCATATCGCGCATTGAGTACATGAAGGATATCGAGCAGGCGGGCGACCTCGCGCTTCTTCCTGAGGAGGTAGAAGCCCTGAGCCGCGCTTGATGAGATGCGCGCGGCGCTGCGTGAGCCGAACGCATGCAATCTGCGGCGCGCCGCTGCGGTGTTGGGGCTGGGCCGAGCGCATGCGGGGTGCGCGTGCAAGCGTCGTGAGCCGGGCATGCGCCGTTTGGGATGGCGGCCGCGAGCAGGGGCTTTGCGTGAACATGTATGCCATCGCAAAGGCCGGCTGCGCCTGCGAAACGGCGAACATGCCTGCGGCATTGCGGCGCTGCTGTCATTGCGCGACGAGTGGACGCACTTCGCATGGGCGGGGCGCGTCCGCCTTTTGACAAAGCGCTTAACCGTCGTTGACTCGACAATGCCGCCGCGCAGTGATAGAATAATGACGAAAAATGATTTGGAGGCGGCGTATGAAAAGGGTAAAGAGAATGGCGGCGCTGCTGGCAGCGCTGGCGCTGGCGTTCATGCTTACGGCCTGCGGGGGACAGCCCGCGCCACAGTCCTATGAGCTAAGTGCGGCAGGGATTACGCTGGATTCGTTTACCAAGGTTGTGGGCGATCGCGCCTTTAAGGGCGTGACCGAGACGCGCGACGGCGACAAGGTGGATTCGATAGTCGCGAACTATTCCGAAGTCACCGATGCCATGGGCGATCTGGGCAAGTACGGCGATTACCTTGAGGGGCTGGGGTTCATGGAATACCTAGGGCTGGACGACAGGCAGCTGAGCATGGCGCTGCGCTCGGGTGACAGCGCGGTGCTGGTCAGCGGCAAGGTCAGCTTTGAAGAACTGGAGCTGCGCATATCCCATCAGGATGTGCTGGAGCTGTGCCTGGGCGAGACTCAGTACGTGTCCGGCAGCAGCATGGCGTTCATGCCCAGCCCGGAGATGATAGTGTTCAAATACCCCACGCTTGTGGACGAGGTGCAGGCGAGGGAGACTGTCGATCAGCAGATACTGGACGGCGTAAACGCCATGATACAGTTTGCCAAGGAAACGGCGGCGGGCCAGGGCTTTAAGCTCATGGGCGGATACAGCGTGTCCAGCGCGCTGCCCAGCGAGCTGCGCATAGACCTGACGGGCGAGTTTACCATGGGCGAGAGCGTGACCACGCTCACTTCCACCATATCCATAAGGGATCTGCTGGGCGCGCCTCAGGCGGAGTATTCGCCCATAACTGCGGGCTGATGCAGGCGGCGCAGGCGGACGGCAGCCATGCAGGTTTGCGCAGGGCGTGCTTGTGAGGATGCGCCGGATGCCGCCAGCGCGGTGCATGCATGGGAGCGCGCATGCCGCAGGAGCAGCTGGAAAGACGCGGTTTCCCGGTGAAAGGCGCGATGCGCGCATGCAGCCGGGCGCGATAGAGCTTGGGCGTGGCTGCGGCCATACGATGATGTTGAGATGCTGGATAGCTCCTGCCGCGCTTGGCGGTATACAGGAGCGCAAATCAAAAAGCGGCGGGACGAACCGCCATACGGAGGGTGTTTTATATGAAGCTGGGCGTAGTCGGCCTGCCGAATGTGGGCAAGAGCACGCTGTTTAATGCCATAACCTGTGCGGGTGCGCAGGCTGCAAACTATCCTTTCTGCACGATAGAGCCCAACACCGGCGTTGTACCGGTGCCGGATGAGCGGCTGGACGTGCTGTGCCGCATGTACGATCCGCAGAAGCGCACCCCGGCCATGCTGGAGTTCGTGGACATAGCGGGTCTGGTCAAGGGCGCAAGTCAGGGCGAAGGTCTGGGCAACAAGTTCCTCTCGCACATACGCGAGGTGGACGCGATAGTGCATGTCGTGCGCTGCTTTGAGGATGAAAACGTCATACATGTCGAGGGCAGCGTAGACCCCGCCCGCGACATACAGACCATTGAGACAGAGCTGATACTTGCCGACATAGAGACGCTGCAAAAGCGCGCCGAAAAGGCCGTCAAGTTCAAGAAGAACGGCGACGCGCGCTACACCGCCGAGGCCGAGCTGGCACCGCGCGTGCTGGAATACCTGAACGAGGGCAAGCCCGCGCGCACCTTCCCCGCCACCGACGAGGAGCGCGAGGTCATGCGCGACTGGTTCCTGCTGACCGGCAAGCCTGTCATATACGCCGCCAACATAGGCGAGGGCGATCTGGGCGGCGATGTGGACGAGCTTCCCCTTGTGAAGTGCGTGCGCGCCATAGCCGACGAGCAGCACGCGCAGGTGTTGGTCATATGCGCCAGCGTCGAGGAGGAGATAGCTCAGATGGAGCCGGACGAGAAGCAGGAGTTCCTGACCGAGATGGGCATAGGCCGCAGCGGTCTGGACAGGCTGGTTTCGGCCTGCTATGACCTGCTGGGTCTGATAAGCTACCTGACCGCCGGCCCCAAGGAGGTGCGCGCATGGACGATAGAGCGCGGCACAAAGGCCCCTCAGGCTGCGGGCAAGATACACAGCGACTTTGAGCGCGGCTTCATACGCGCCGAGGTCGTGGATTACGATACGCTGATCGCCGAAGGCTCCATGAACGCCTGCAAGGAAAAGGGCCTGGTGCGCTCTGAGGGCAAGGACTATGTGATGAAGGACGGCGACGTGGTGCTGTTCCGCTTCAACGTATGATTGCTGCCGCCGCTGCGGATATCCGCAGCGGCGGCGCGCTTTTTGGCAGCGCGCGCTGGAACATGCCTGTGGCATGCACGTGGCATCGCACATACCGGAATGCGGCATGCTGCCGCGCAAGCGACGCGCGCAGCAACACAGCATCGCAAGCAGGCGCGGAGAGCATGCAAGAACGCAGGCGTGGCATCGCACATGCCGGAATGCGGCATGCTGCCGCGCAAGCAACGCGCGCAGCAACACAGCATTGCAAGCGGGTACAGAACGCATGCAAGAACGCGGGCGTGAAGCCGGTGCAAGCATGCCCGCCATATTGATAAGCATGGGACGGCACGCAGACGGGGATGGCCGTATGGCCGTAAACATGGCGCGCTCAAATTGGTGCGCCGCGCGGCCGATTTGCGGTGAATTTATGCGGGAAGCCTGCGCGGCGCTGCACATTTTGGGGCCTGACGTAAAAACATGCGACTATTTTCCTGATATTAGCGCGTGTTGTTTCTTGACATAGTGCGCGCGCGAGGCTATGCTATAGTATAGAGATATGTAAAAGGAGGTATGGCTCATGTCCATAACT
>JBMNUB010000056.1:0-15278 GCA_050946055.1 Candidatus Fimadaptatus sp.
CCATTTCGGGAGGCGGGCTTTTGTTTTGAACAGGCATGCCGCTATGGGCGCGGAGCAGCTGGGATTGAACGGGCGGATTGCCGCAAACATAAATGCACGGGGCGCACGCGCGCGCTTGCCAAAACCCAGCTGACAATGTATAATGGGATTTGACACGACTTATGAGAGGAAATGCTGCATGTAAGATGGAAAAAATAATGAATGCGCGGGCAAAGACGCGCAGGGCGCGCGTCATCATTGCGCTGCTCTGCGCAATGGTGGCGCTGATGAGCGCGGTCTGCCTGTTCATGGGCTCGTCGCAGATGTCGCTCATGGATGGCATGGCGGCGCTGTTTGGCAAGGGTACAGCCGCCAATGTGCGCATAATCCGCAATATACGCGTGCCGCGCGTGCTGGCGGCGCTGGTGGCCGGTGCGGGGCTGTCGCTGTCGGGGCTGATAATGCAGACCACGCTCAACAATCCCATGGCCTCGCCATCCACGCTGGGCGTGTCCAACGCCGCCGTGTTCGGCGCGAATCTGTCGATAATCGCCTTTGCGGGCGGCTTTCTGGCCACGGGCAACAACCTAAAGAACTACGCCGTGGGCGTGAACCCTTACGCGGCCAGCCTCATGGCGTTTGCGTTTGCAACGCTTTCGATACTTATGATACTTGCTATGTGCCGCCTGCGCGCGTTTACGCCCAACGTCGTGGTGCTGTCGGGCATTGCGATGGGCTCTGTGTGGACGGCGGCCACTACCGTGCTGCAGTTCTACGCCACGGACGTGGGCATATCCGCCGCCGTGATATGGAACTTCGGCGATCTGGGGCGCGCAACTTACCGCACGGACATGATAATGCTGGCGGTGGTAGCGCTGGGCGGGCTGATATTTGGCCTGATGTCATGGAAGTACAACGCGCTGCTCAGCGGCGAGGCGACCGCGCGCAGCATGGGCGTGAACGTGGACGGGCTGCGCTTTGCGTCGCTGCTGATGGCCTCGGTGATAACGGCGGTGTGCGTGTCCTTTCTGGGCGTGATAGGGTTTGTGGGAGTTATATGCCCGCATGTCACAAAGAAGCTGCTGGGGCAGGATCACCGCCTGTCCATACCGGTGTCGGCGCTCACGGGCAGCCTGCTTCTGCTGATGGCGGACACGCTCTCGCGCAGCATGGGCAATGGCTCCGCACTGCCGGTGGGCGCGATAACCTCGCTGCTGGGCGCGCCGTTTTTCCTCATGATAATATTTTCGGGAAGGAGCGGCAGGTGATGCTCAAGGTTTCGGACTTGCGCTTTGGATATCGCAGGCGCGGCGACATGGTGCTGCGCGGAGTCGATCTGGAGCTGGGCGAGGGCGAGATAGGCATATTGCTGGGCAAGAACGGCTCGGGCAAGACCACGCTGTTCAAGGCCATACTGGGCATAAACGCGCCTGCCAGCGGCAAGGTCAGCTTCGCGGGCGAGGACCTGCTGAAGATGGACAGGCGCGAGAGGGCGCGCCGGGTGGCTTACGTGCCGCAGGACATACGCTTTGGCGAGCTGAGCGTGTTCGACTCCATACTCATGGGGCGCATATCCTACTTTGGGCTGAAGGCGGGCGAGGATGATTATGCCGCCGTGGAACGCATACTGCGCGACATGCAGCTGGAGCGCTATGCCCAGCGCAATGTGGAAGAACTGTCGGGCGGCGAGCGGCAGAAGATTGCCATAGCCAGAGCCATGGCGCAGCAGCCGCGCCTGATGATATTCGACGAGCCGACCGGAAATCTTGACATCGCCAACGAGCAGCTGATAATGCGAGAGGCGCGCAGGCTGGCGCGCGAGCGCAATATAGCCATACTCAGCTCGCTGCACGACCTTAATCAGGCGCTGCAATTCGGCGACAGATTCTTCTTCCTCAAGGATGGGCGCATAAGGTATGCGGGCGGCAGGGAGTGCTTCCGCGAGGACGTGATAGAGGATATATTCGATATCCGCGTGCGGATAGTGGATATAGAGGGACAAAAATATGTATTGGGAGGAAGTTTCGATGAAGATGAACGGGGCTAAGGTAAGGCTTATGTCCGTGCTTATGGCGCTTGTCATGCTCATGTCCATGTGCGCCGTGTCGCTGGCCGGGGAAACGGGCGAGAAGGCCGTGACCGATATGATAGGCCGCGAAGTGACCGTAAATCCCGGCAGCTACAAGCGCGTTGTATGCATAGGCGCGGGCGCGCTGCGCATGTACAGCTACATAGGCGATGTAAAGCTGCTCTGCGGCGTTGAGGACATCGACAATTTGTCGCTGGAGGAGCGCCCCAAGATGTTCGACGGCGTGGCGCGTCCATATGTGATAGCTTATGGCGATGTGTTCGAGACTCTGCCCTCCTGCGGCGTGGGCGGCCCCAATGCACAGTCCGCCGAGGCCGAGAAGATACTGGCCTGCGAGCCGGACATAGTCATATCCGAGTACGAGGACGCGGACAAGGCCGCAGCGCTTGAGGAGCAGCTGGGCGTGCCGGTGATAACGCTCAGGTCGGGCAAGGACGGCGTGTTTGACGATGCCTTCAAGCAGAGCATGCGCCTGCTGGGCGAGCTGTTCGCCTGCGAGGACAAGGCCGAGATACTGGTGTCGTTTGTCGAAGCAGAGGCCGATGAGATAGCCCGCCGCACCGGGGGCGTGGCCGAGGCGGACAGGCCGGGCGCGTACATATGCGGTCTGGGCAACTGGGGTACGACCAATCACCTGATGACCGCGCAGGATTACAGGGCGTTCGAGCTGGCCAATGTGCGCAATGTGGTAAATGACCTCTCCGCGCCCGGCATACAGGCGATAGAGGCCGAGAAGTTCGTATCTCTTGGCGAGGACATGGACGTAATGATAATCGATGCCGCCGCCGTCAAGAACATAGCGCCGCTCTACGCGGAAGACCCTGCGATGTTCGACACATGCAAGGCGTGGCGCGAGGGCGAGGTATACCTGCAGCTGGCCTACAACGCCTACTACACCAACTATGAGACTGCGCTTATAAACGCATGGTTCATAGCCAAGAGCGTGTATCCAGACCTGTTCAGCGACATAGACATGGCCGAAAAGACCAACGAAGTGACCGAGATGTTCCTGGGCGAGGGTCTTGCCGGCGCTATGTTTGACTATCCCACCAGCTTCGGCGGCTATCAGAAGATAGACACGGCGACATTCTTTGCCGGGGAGGATGCGGCATGAACAAGCGCGACGTGATTGCGTTCTTTGACCACTGCGCACCGCACTGGGATGCCGAGCAGGTAATAAACGACGGCGTGATAGCGCGCATATTGGATAACGCCCACTTCGCCGCGGGCGAGCATGTGCTGGACGTGGCGTGCGGCACGGGCGTGATGTTCCCGTACTACATGGAGCGCGGAGCTGCCTCAGTCACGGGCATAGACATATCGCTGGAGATGGCGCGCATGGCGGCGGGCAGGAGCGCGGGCGAGCGGCGCATCCGCGTGGTGTGCGGCGACGTGGAGGACACGCGCTTTGAGCGCGAGTTCGATCAGATAATGGTGTACAACGCCTTTCCGCACTTTCCCGAGCCGGAAAAGCTGATAGCACATCTGGCCGGGCTGGTGCGGGATGAGGGCAGGCTGACCATAGCCCACGGCGCCAGCCGTGCGCAGATAGATTCGCACCACAGCGGTGCGGCGCGCGGAGTGTCAAACGGCCTTATGTCCGCCGAGGAGCTTCAGGCGATGATGAGCAGGTACTTCGACGTGGATGTGACTGTGTCGGACGATGACATGTATCAGGTGTCGGGCATAAAGCGCAAAGCGGTATAAAAGTGAACTGAATAGCATACAGCGCCCGGAGCAAAAGCATGCTCCGGGCGCGTTTGCTATTTGGGCATGGGCATAGCGCATATCGGCAGGTCTGATGCGCGGGCGTGGCAGGCATAAGCGACCCTCGAGTCCGCTTTCAGGGGAAGAATGCCGTGCGTGCATGCAGGCAGCCATGTACGCGGCGCTGCCGCTAGGCGCAGCCGGTAACGCCGCAGGCGGGGCATAAGGCCGGATAAGCAATGCCGGAGACAGTTCATGGCGACACCACACAAGCGGGGCGGGCCGCATGCGGATGGCACAGGGGCATGTTGCGGCCTGTTTGTCGGGCATGGCTGCTGCAAGCGGCTTAGACATTGGCTGCATCTTCGGCGGGCCTCGCGGGACCGGACTGTTCGCCGCGTGCCGGTGTGCCGTCGCCGGGCGAGGGCATGCGCTCCAGTATGTCCATTATGGTGTGCATGGCCTCGGTGTAGCGCGCAATCAGCTCTCCGTCCACGTCGCTGAAGGCATGTATGAGCTGCGCCTCCAGCTCGTCATGGATCTCGCTCAGCAGCGCGCGCGCCCCGTCTGTGGCCTCCAGCCATACCACGCGCCTGTCCTCGGCGCGGCGCACACGCCGTATCAGATCGCGCCCCTCGAGCTGGTTCAGCGCGTGAGTGACCTGCTGCTTTTGCATCATGGCGCGCGCGGCCAGCTCGCCGGCGGTCAAGTGATCCGCGTCCGCAATCATCCGCAGCAGCATGTACTGCACGCCGGGCAGCATGTCCGTGTGCGCGCTCTTGAAGCGGCGGGCTATCTTCTCGTTGTATAGGCCATATGACGCAGCCAGCAGGCGGCAAAGCTCTCTTACGGTATCGTTGTTCATGGCAAAGCACCTCTCAGATTAAGACAAAATTGTGAAACATGCGAAATAGGGCGCTCATGGGCTTGACGGCGCAGCGCGAGCCGTATATAATAATAGTAAACAAACGTTTACGGTAAACATGAGTTGCCATACTATGCATTATGAATATGATAACCCATTGACGATGCTTTGTCAATGCGAAGGAGGAAGAAAAATGTTCGCCAATAAGATGAACAAGATAGCCAAGTACAGCGGCAAGGGGGATGCCGATAAGCTGGTTGGTTTCCTGAACGATCGCAAGGAAGACGTGCGTCTGGCGGCGATAGATGCGCTGGGCAAGTGCAGCGGCGATACTCCGTTCAACGCGGTAGTGCCGCTTATCCACAATCCCGACGCTAACGTGCGCATACATGCGGCGGGCGCACTGTGCAGCCTCAAGCAGCCCCGCGCGCGCACCTATCTGGAGCATCAGCGCGCGCTGGAGAAGGATGCCAGCGTCATGAAGGCGATAGACGATGCGCTGGCGCACATACAGGACGATCAGAACTGATTTGTACGGCTCGGACGCTTTGCACCGGAAGCGCGGTCACATGTGTGGCCGCGCTTTTTGCACGCCTACGGCAAGGAGCGCGCAATGCCGCGAATGCACCCGGCGGCAGTGCCTGCAAGCTCGCGATGCAGAGCGCGCCACGGTGCAGCTCATGCCGCGCTACGCGATGCAGGACAAGTTCATGCCGATAGCATGCCGCATTGCATAGTGCCGCGATACAGCCCATGCCGCGCTACATAGTGGCACGATGCAGCTTATGCCTTGTCTTGCAGTGCCGCGCCGATAGCATGCCGCATTGCATAGTGCCGCGGTGCAGAGTGTACCGCGCCATGACTATTCGCCTAACATGCCATGACTTGCACTTCCGCGCGCCGTCACAGCGCATTGCCCGCTTGCCATATGTGCGGGCGGCAAAACGCATTGCGCCTGCACCATGCCGCTTCGCGCCGCTCCACCGGCCGCAGGAGCGATACCACCTGCGCCGGTGTATACAACGCCGTCATAGCGCGCTTTAAATATATTTTTCACAGACCTATTGACAGATCGAGTTATACAGCTGTATAATATGGCTGTGCGATCGTACAGGAGGTCTTTATCTATGAAACGCTTGCCGGAGACTGAATTCGAGGTAATGAAGTGCATCTGGAACAACACGCCGCCCGTGACCACGTCTGAGATAATGGCTCAGCTGGGCAATGAGCGGGGCTGGAAGACACCGGCGCTGATAACGCTGCTGCAGCGGCTTACAGAGCGGGGCTTCCTGCGCAGCGAAAAGCCGGGCAAGGAACGGCTCTACTACCCGCTCATAGAGCAGGACGAGTACCTGCGCTTTGAGACCGACAGCTTTCTAGGGCGCGTACATGGCGGCTCGATATCCAGCCTGATGAGCGCACTTTCAGGCAGGCAGAGGCTCAGCCGCGACGATCTGGACGAACTCATCCACTGGGCGCAGCAGGAGGAGGCGAATGCCGCGCGGGAGGATGAACGTTGACAGCGTTCATTAGGACGGTCATTACCTGCTCGGCGGCCATGAGTGCGGTGGCGCTGAGCCTGATGCTGATTGAAGCGCTGGCGGTAAAGCGCCGCAGCACTTCGGTGCGCGCGCTGCGCTGGGCGTGGCTGGTGGTCATGCTGGGGTTCATATGCCCGATAAGGCCCGACCTCTCCGCGCTCAGGCGCGTGATAGATGTGCCGCGCCTGCCGGTGCTGCCGGAACTTGCGCAGCGAGCTTCGAATCGCGCGGCCACGCAGCTCATGCCCATGCCGGACATGTCCGCCGCACCCGCCGCCGCGTGGCACGTGGACTGGGCGGGCGTGATAGCGCTGATATACGCGCTGGGCGTGCTGGCTGTGCTGATGACGGCGCTGATTAAGCACCGGCGCTTTAAGCGCACCGTGATGCGCTGGAGCAGGCCGGCACCCGCCGGCCTTGCAGAGCTGTCTCAGGCGCGCATGGTGGTATCCAAGGCCGTGAATTCGCCGCTGCTCATGGGAGCGGTAAGGCCGGTAATAGTACTGCCCGACTGCGAGCTGCCGCCTGACGAGCTGCGCACCATGATAGCCCACGAGGAGCATCACCGGGCCGCGCACGACGTGCTGATACAGCATGCCTTGCTTCTGGCGCGCGCAATCAACTGGTTTAATCCGCTCATGCCCATTATAGCCGCGGAGATAACGCTCAAGTGCGAACAGTTCGCCGACGAGAGTACGCTCCGCACCTGCAAGCTGGACAGGCGCGCATATGTGAGAGCCATACTTGCGGCCGCAGTCTCGCGCCGCGTGCCGCTTACGACCGGATTTATAGGAGGGAAACGCAATATGAAGCGCAGACTTACCGCAATGTACTGCCACGCCATGCCCAAGATAGGCGCGCTGATACTGGCCGTGACCATGCTGATGACTCTGTTTGTACCGTCGCTTGTGGCGCTGGCCACCGATGCCGAGCCCGAAGCCAGCGCTCAGCCCGAAGCGCCCGCGGCGCTCATAGGCGGCGAAGACCCCGCCGACGCCTTGCAGGACATGCTGACGCTGATGCTGTCCAGAGCTGACGATGAGGAGATGCGCGAGACGCTGGCGATGATGATGGTTGCCGCTGCTGACGGAATGACGCAGGCCACGAATTCACTTGATGACTACGAGAAGTTGGAGGATGCATATCGTCAAAAAGGTATGACTGCGGAAGAAATCACCGAAAGCATGACGCAGACCGCTCAGCCGGGCATAATGAATCTTATGATATCTGCGCCGGAAGAAGGCATTGCCACTCGCATACGTCTCATGCTGGCAACCGGCGAGCTGTTTCCCGAAATATACGCGCAATTGGCGCTGGGGCAGTTTGAATCGCGCAGCATAATTTGCAGCATACTTGCATACGAAGTGGCGACATGCAGCGATTCGATAGCGCAGATATGTGAGGTTGACGCTCATACCCGCGCCGAAGCCATGGATGCGCTACTCAAGTGGACGGAAGCTACCGGCTACGAGACCATGTATGGCCCCATGGAATACGAGCGCGCCGAGATAGACAGGCTGCTCAAGGCAGAATCGTCCGAAGCGGAATGAGTGCAGCTAAAATAGCAATACATGCCAAGTGAACGAAAAGGCTCGCATCTGACTTTCAGGTGCGAGTCTTTTGTGCGCATGGACGGCGCGTTCAAGCAGTAGTCCGCTATGCCCGTGAGTTCAAGCGACAGCCTATCCCGCGCGATATTGCCATGACGATGTGCCAAATCCCGCGCATAAGCACGCCAGCCTTGAGCAATGCCGCATGCCGATGCATCAAATCCCGCGCGTCATGACGATAAAGCGCATTCCGCTCATGCGGTGGCAGACTTGCGCGTCTTTTGCAAAGCCCATGCGCTCATAAAGTCTGCGGGCGCGCATGCTGAATTCAGCCACGGTCAGGCGCAGTCCGCACAGACTGCCTTCGCATTTATCCAGCGCGCGCCGCACGGCTTCGCATCCGCGTTCGCGGCACAGCGATATGCCCAGCTGCACTAAACTGGCGCCCAGCCCGCGCCCGCACAGCTCGGGGCGCAGTCCCAGCCCGATGTCCAGCCAGCTGCCCTGATAGGCATTGGCCTCGCGCGTGGGTATGCGCGCGTCCGCACCGAAGCACAGGTAGCCTAAGAGCGCGCCTGCCTCATCTACGCAGGCGACGTAGCCGCCGCCCATCAGTTCCGCTATCAGTTCGTCGCTGCCGTCGAAGTCGTACATGGCGTACTCGCCGCCGTAGCGCCACCCGGCTATGTCCTTGGCGAGATCGAGAGTCATGGCTGTGGCGCGCATGGCGAATGCATTGCACGGATATGCGCTCATGGCATTGTCCTCCGCGCGCATCATGTGCGCCGCGCCGACGCTATCGCGGCGCGCGCCAGCTCGTCGCAGCGATTGTTCTCGCGGTTGTCGGCGTGTCCCTTGACCTTGATGAACTTGACCTCGTGCGTGCGGCACAGCTCCAGCAGCCTTTGCCACAGCTCGCGGTTCTCCACGGGCTTCTTCTGCGAGGTCTGCCAGCCGTTGCGCTGCCAGTTGTCCAGCCAGTGCTGGTTGAATGCGTTTACCAGATAGGCGCTGTCCGAGTATAGCTGCACGCGGCAGGGCGAGTTGAGCGCTTCCAGCGCCGCGATGGGGCCGGTCAGCTCCATGCGGTTGTTGGTGGTGCGCGCGTCACCGCCGCTCATCTCCTTGCGATGCTCGCCGTATATCAGCACCGCGCCCCAGCCGCCCGGCCCGGGATTGCCCGAGCATGCGCCGTCGGTGTATATGGTTACTTCCTTCTTCATAAATCTCCTTGGATATGATCTGAATATTTAAGCGGCGCATCCCGCAAGCACGCAGGATGCGCCGCATGTGTCCGATTAAATTACCTGCCCTTTGACATGTCGCGCGACTTTTCAGCGCAGCATATCACGGCATCCATCACGGCGGAGCGCAGTCCGCGCTGCTCCAGCAGGCGCACGGCCTCTATGGTCGTGCCGGCGGGGGAGCATACCGCGTCCTTGAGCGCGTCGGGATGCGAGCCGGTCTTTAGCACCATCTGAGCCGCGCCGTTTACGGTCTGCGCGGCCAGCTTGAGCGCCAGATCGCGGGGCAGGCCCATGCGCACGCCGCCGCAGGCCATGGCATCTATGAACATGTACACATAGGCCGCGCCGCTGCCCGATACGCCGATTACGGCATCGATGTAGTGTTCGTCCAGCCAAATGTACGTGCCTACAGAGCCAAACAGCGTCTCACCGGCCTTGCGGTCGGCTTCGGTCAGCTCGGGCGCTTCGCACAGCATGCATATGCCGCAGCTCACAAGAGACGCGGTGTTGGGCATGGCGCGCAGTATGCGCGTGCCTTCGGGCAGCAGCTCCTTGAGCTGCGCTATCGTCCAGCCGGCGGCTATGGATATGACCAGCTTGCCGGTGAGCGCGCCCGCATAAGGCTCGACCGCGCCGCGCAGTATCTGCGGCTTTACGGCCAGCACTATGGCATCGCAGCTGTCGAACAGCTCCTGCGCGGATTTGACGGTTTCCACGCCCATGGCGGCAAGGCGCTCGCGCGAGGCGGGCGAGGGATCATACGCGGCTATGGCGCTGAACCCTGAGTTCTCCGCCTTTGTAAGCCCCTGCATGAGCGCGCCGCCCATGTTGCCGCCGCCCAGAAAGCCTATGCGCATCGCTTAGCCCTCCTTGTCGGAATAGCCGTAGGGGTTCTGCGACTGCCAGCGCCAGGAGTCGGCGCACATGTCGTCCAGAGTATGCACGGCCTTCCAGCCCAGCAGCTTCTCAGCCAGCGCGGGATCGGCGTAGCACTCGGCGATGTCGCCCGGACGGCGGCCATCTATCACGTAGGGTATGTCGTGGCCCACGGCGCGGGAGAAGGCGGATATCACGTCCAGCACGCTGTAACCTATGCCGGTGCCAAGGTTTATGGCGACGGAGCCGGTGTGTTCAGCGGCGTACTTGATGGCGGCTACGTGGCCGGTAGCGAGATCGACTACGTGTATGTAGTCGCGCACGCCGGTGCCGTCCTTGGTGGGGTAGTCGTTGCCGTATACATGCACCTTGTCGCGGCGGCCTATGGCGACCTGGGTGATGTAGGGGGTGAGGTTGTTGGGTATGCCCTGAGGATCCTCGCCTATCTTGCCGCTTACGTGCGCGCCGACGGGGTTGAAGTAGCGCAGCAGTATCACCGACCAGTCGGGATTGGCGGCGGCGATGTCCATGAGTATCTGCTCGTTCATGAACTTGGTCCAGCCGTAGGGGCAGGCACACCAGCGCGGGAAGCTCTCGGTTATCGGCACGGTCTCGGGGCTGCCGTAAACGGTGGCCGAGGAGGAGAAGATTATGCGCTTTACGCCGTGCTTCTTCATCAGGCGGCACAGCACCAGAGTGGAGTTGAGGTTGTTGTCGTAGTACTCAAGGGGCTTCTGGGTGGACTCGCCCACGGCCTTGTAGCCGGCGAAGTGTATGACCGAATCGATGTCGTGCTTGGAAAATACCTCGTCCAGACCCTTCTCATCGCAGCAGTCCACTTCGTAGTTGGGGAAGTCCTTGCCGGTTATCTCGCGCACGCGCCTGAGGGACTCGGGCTTGCTGTTGTAGTAGTTGTCAACCACGACTATATCGTATCCGGCATTGAGCAGCTCAACGCAGGTATGGGAGCCTATGTATCCGGCGCCGCCGGTGACAAGTATGCTCATGGGTAAGTACCTCCGTTTTGTTATTATAGGGAATATATCCGTGCCTTCAAAAACAGCGCCACCGCACGGATAACCGGCGCGTGGCGCTGCCTTGAGTCACTTATGTGCGCGTGACAGCGCTGCTTGAGTTATTACTTGCAGCAGCCGCAATCGCAGGCGTTGTCTACCTCGTACATATGCTCGATGAGGTTGACAACCTTGTTGGAGTAGCCCCACTCGTTGTCGTACCAGGCAACCAGCTTAACGAAGGTGTCGTTGAGCATGATGCCGGCGGTAGCATCGAAGATAGAGGTGCGGGCGTCGTCGATGAAGTCGGAGGAAACAACGGCGTCCTCGGTGTAGCCGATGATGCCCTTGAAGCGCTCGGACTCGGAAGCTTCCTTCATCGCAGCCTTGATCTCCTCGTAGGTGGTGGGCTTGGCCAGACGGCAGGTCAGGTCAACAACGGACACGTCAGCGGTGGGAACGCGCATGGACATGCCGGTCAGCTTGCCCTTCAGCTCGGGGATAACCACGCCAACGGCCTTGGCCGCGCCGGTGGAGGAGGGGATGATGTTGAAAGCCGCGCCGCGGCCGCCGCGCCAGTCCTTCTTGGAGGGGCCGTCAACGGTCTTCTGGGTAGCGGTGGTGGCATGAACGGTGGTCATCAGACCCTCGACGATGCCGAACTTCTCGTTGATAACGGCAGCCAGGGGAGCCAGGCAGTTGGTGGTGCAGCTGGCGTTGGAGACGATCTTCATGTCCTTGGTGTAGGTGTCGGAGTTGACGCCCATAACGAACATGGGAGTGGTCTTGTCCTTGGCCGGAGCGGTGATGACAACCTTCTTGGCGCCGCCGACGAAGTGCTTGGCAGCACCTTCCTCGTTGGTGAACACGCCGGTAGCCTCGGCGATGTACTCAGCGCCAGACTCGCTCCACGGTATCTCAGCCGGATCCTTGCAGGCGTATACGCACACGGGATTGCCGTTTACGATGAGCTTGCCGTCCTTGGCCTCAACGGTGCCGTTGAACTGGCCATGCACAGTGTCATACTTCATCATGTAAACCATGTATTCCGGATCGATGAAGGGATCGTTCACAGCCACGACCTGTACGTTGGGGTTGGCGCACGCCGCGCGCATGACCAGCCTGCCGATGCGGCCGAAACCATTAATACCAATCTTTACCATTGGGATCTCCTCCTTACTTATAAAAGCAGTATCTCTTGTCGTTATACGGGCGACTTGTCATCACCCGCCATGTTTATTCTACCGCAAATATGAAAAAAGCACAAGCTCCGCAGAGGGCTTGAGCAGACATTTACGGTTAAATTTGTGCAAGCCGGGCAATTTTGTCCCGCTTTAAAGCCTAAATGAGCAAAATATCTAAATAAAGTGAAACCGAAACGCATCTTTGCACGTCAAATAGGCGTGACCCGATGGAAGATCATGACAGCAGGGAGGTATTAAAATGACTGCTAAGCTGAAAAGGTTACTGGGAACTGTGCTTGCGATGGCGATGCTTGCGACCATGCTTGTACTGCCTGCGGGGGCGCTGGCGGCGAAGGGCTATGCGGCCCTGCCCATAGAGGACAACTCGGGCGCACAGACGCGCAATGTCGAGCGCGTGATAGGCTCTTTGAGCGGATACACCGTGGTAAGCGGCGGCAGCTTCTCGTTCAATCACGCTGTGGGCGAGCGCTCCAAGGAGCGCGGCTACGAAAATGCCTACAATGGCCGGGGCGTAAAGGTATACGGCGGCGGCAGCGCACAGGTGGCATCCGCGATATACCTGGCCGTAAAGGACATGAAGGGCATACGCATTGACGAGATACACACATACGGCAAGGACTACGAGGGCAGCTATGTGGAGAGCGGCGACGAGGCCGTGGCCGTGGACTGGAAGTCGGATTACGACTTCGCATTCACCAACCGCACCGGCAAGAACATAACCATATACCTGTGGATAGACGACGATGAGCTGCGCGCCTCGGTCGAGGAGAGCGACACCATACTGGGCTATGGCACGACCAGCATATACGGCACATCCAGCAAGCGCAGCAACATAAAGCTGGCCGCCAAGGCCGTGGACGGCACTCAGCTGGCTCACAACGATGTGTTCTCCTTTAACGACATCGTGGGGCCGCGCACCTCGTCCAAGGGCTACAAGAGCGCGGTGAACGGCCGCGGCGTAAAGGTCACGGGCGGCGGAGTGGCGCAGGTTGCTTCGGCCATATGGCTGGCCATAGAGGACATGGATGACATTCAGATAATCGACAAGCACACCTACGGCAAGCGCTATTCCGAGACTTACGTAGATGATGCCGACGACGCCATAGTCACCGATTACAGCGCCGGCACGGACTTCAGCTTCCGCTATAAGGGCGACGATGTGATAACCATAAACTGCTATGTGCAGAACGACACCCTTGTGTGCGAGATAAGCACCGAGGACGCGGTGGGCTGACGGCGGATGCGCGCAATGCCTTATCAGGCGGCGCGGCTTGCACCTTACTGCGTGGCGAAGATTGCAAAGGAGCTGCAAGCCAGGCTTTGACAATCGGCGCTGTGCAGCTTTGACAAGCGTGGACGGGGGAGAACCTCCCCCGTCCACGGCCGCCCCTACTCAGTTTCCGCTGAAATCCTTAAGGGTTACGTGCGTGGAAACTGCAAGGTGGATATTTTTACTCCGGGGAATGATATTTCCCTGCGCAAAAAATCCTGAGCGCCCGCCGCACATGCCGCCGGGCGCGATTGAAGCCGCGCGGGCTGCGAGTCCGCCCGGCTCTCAGGGGGGCTTTTTGACAGTCTGTCGCTTTCGGCATCGCGCTGGAAGCGAATTTTTTGCGCGAGCAATGCTTAAAAAGCGCATGCGCATAGGTCCGCCGTGCCTTTTAGGCGGTACGGTATGCGGGCTTTGCGGGGATGCAAGGCGGCTCGCTCTTAGACAGATCGTGCGGCATAAATTGCCGGCTGTATTACTTTGACCATATGTTAACGCGCCGCCTTGACAGGCGGGAGCAAATAAATTATAATGAAGCGCGGTGTTTGTTTGAGGATTTCAGGAGGTGCTGCTTTGATGAAGAAGACTGCGTTGCTGCTGGCTCTGGCGCTGGCGGCTGCGGGCATTGCAGGGGGTGCGCTGGCTGAGGAGGCCGCCGGCGCGCAGCCTACCGCTGAGGTGCAGGTGCAGTATCAGGCGCTGGAGCATGGCGATGAGAGCGAGGCCGTGCGTGCGCTGATGCAGCGTCTTGCCGATCTGGGATATTACAAGTCGTCATCGGTGGACGATCAGTTCGGGCCGGGCATGGCGCGCGCGGTCAAGCTGTTCAATGCGCGCTGCGGCATTGCGGGCGGCGAGGTCGCGACCGAGGAGACGCAGGCGCGCGCATTTGCGGACGATGCGCCAGTGTATGACATAATGCCGCCCGTGATAGAGTCGGTGACGCTGGAGGAGTACGAGGGCCGGCAGGTGTTCAGCGTGAGCGCGTACAATCCGCAGGAGTCGGACGTGACATTCCTGAGCGTGATATACCGCTGCTATGACGTGAACGGCAATCTGGTGTTCGCGACCGAGGCATCCCCGGCGGCGATAGGCACGGAGCCGATGTTTGGCAAGTACGACGGCCTGTCGCTTGAGTGCGGCGATACGGTCAATCTGCGCGACAAGGCAGCCTTCGACCTGAGCGCGTATCAGGGCGTGGAGAAGGTGGAAGCCGCGCTGTACTGCTATCAGGCGGGCGGAGAGATGTACATAGTGCCTGAGCAGTACTTCGTGTGGGTGTCCAGCGACGGCAAGGTCAGCGGAACGCCCATGCGCCAGTCCGACATAGCGCTGCGCAACCGCACTCCCGAGCAGGACGGTCTGGCCACGCGCTTTGCTATGGGCGCGCAGCTGGAGCATGTGTTTGCGTTCGAGAGCGCGCATTACGGCGTGCCGGTGGGGCTGTACCTGCGCTCTGTCACGGACGGAGGCGTGCTGAGCGCTTCGGGGCTGCAGGCGGGCGATGTTATAACGTCCATAGCGGGCGTGGCCATGGACTTTGAGGAAGCGCTGTACATAGTCAAGGCGCAGATGGAGCCGAATGTGGACTACGCCATGGAGTACTGGCGCAACGGCCAGACCTACTCAACGACTATAAGCTGGTCGCAGGATGCAGAGCCTGCGCAGGATGCCGCAGAGCCCGATGCCGAATCGGGCGAATCGGGCGAATCAGACGAATCCGATACATGATGCGCAAGCATTGCGATATAGCGGCAAGCGCCGCACTGCAAGCCTTATTGAGGCTGCGGTGCGGCGCTTCTGCTTGTCAAAAAAGTCTTTTTGACAAGCGTGGACTGGGGAGAATCTCCCCCGCCACTGCCACCCCTACTCAGTTTCCACTGAAATCCTGCGGATTTCCGGGCGTGGAAACTGCAAGGTAGATATTTTTGCTCTG
>JBMNUB010000057.1:0-15269 GCA_050946055.1 Candidatus Fimadaptatus sp.
GCTAGCGCGGCCAATGCTGCACAACCGCAAGACGCGGGCATGCGTATGAGTACGCAGCGGCTAGCGCGGCTAATGCTGCACAACCGCAAGGTGCGGATATGATAACGCAATATACAGCAAGCGCCATGTCCGGAATCGCTTCGGACATGGCGCTTGTGTCATACTTTGATGTTACGGTGTCATTCGTATATAAACTCATGCAGGAGGCGCGCATTTTTTTCCAAATTTGCGTGTATCTCCCAGCGGCCGTCGAACGTGCCGCTCTTGTATGTGCCGTTTGCCGGTATGCGGAACTGCTTCAGATCGTCATCGGAGAGCGCGCTTGCGGCCTTGAGTCCTAGTTGCATGGCATCAAAGAAGCCTATGTTGGTGCGTATGTTGCCCCAGAGCTTGAGCCCGGTACTCATGAGGTCGCCTGCGGACATGTCGGCCAGCTTGCGGCCCAGAGCGGTCAGCACGGTGCGCTGGCGCTCGGTGCGGCGATCGTCGGTGTCAAGCTTGCGTATGCGCGAATATGCGAGCGCCTGCTGGCCATTGAGGTGGGTGTTCTCGCCGTACTTGTCGAGCCTAGTGAAGTCCTTGCCCTCGGCCAGCCCGTTCTTCTTGGCGTCCTTTTCATAATAGCCCATTATGTTGTTTATGTGCAGCATCTCGTCGCGGCTTATGTCCAGATTAAGCCCGCCCACGGCGTCGATTATCTCCGCAAATCCGGCCAGATTGACTACTGCGTATTCCTTTATGTTGAGGTCAAAGGCTTCGTTCACGGTCTTCATGGCCAGATTGGGGCCGCC
Source organism: Candidatus Fimadaptatus sp. (assembly GCA_050946055.1). Taxonomy (GTDB): domain Bacteria; phylum Bacillota; class Clostridia; order Christensenellales; family Aristaeellaceae; genus Fimadaptatus. Next base: position 792 of record JBMNUB010000057.1, read on the forward strand.
ATAGCGATATGCGGCGTTTATCTTGTTCTTCTTGGACTTGCCGGGTATCTTGACCACTGTGTCGCGCATTATAGAAGTCAGCTTGACTTCGCCCGTCTGCTGGTTGACGGACGCGATTATCATGGTATCGGTGCGGCCGTTGTCATCCAGAGAGCGCGAGTCATTGCCCATCAGCAGTATGTTGCGCCAGCCATCGCCCAGCTCGGTGCTTATGGACAGATCGCCGTCCTCTATGTGTACCTGTTCGGAGGGATCAAGCTCCATGAGCAGCTCGCGTTCCTCCTCGGTAAGCCCCAGCGCTTGAGAGAGTTCATCCACATTGCCCAATGCATTTTCGCTGGTACGCGCGACACCGGCGGGCGTGCCGACCGCCTCGGGCGACTTGACGCTGAGCGCGCCTTCAGCAAGCGCAGTCGCGGCGCACAGCATAGCTATAAGTGCCAGCGCAAGCGCGCGTATCCATGCCTTATTCCTCATATGCTCACCCCTTTTTGGCACTGCGCAAGCCTAGCGCAGACCGTATGTTCTTTTGACGAAATTTGTCGCAAAACGGTTGCATGATAAGCGCAGAAATGTGACATTCGCCTTTAAAAACGCCGCATGCTCGCCATTATATTGGCGCTGACATATGCGGCATTGTCGATAAAATGCCTGATATGCATTGAAAACGGGGTTTACAGCGGCGCGAAATCGTTCTATAATCTTTGTAAAACAGCCTTGTGAGGATGTGTATGGCTTTGAAGGAACTGCTTGAACGCATAGAGGGCATCGCCCGACGCGCGGCGCGCATAATGCTGGACGCCGCCAACTCGCCCGTCCATCAGAAGGAAGGGCATTACAACTTCGTGACCGACGCCGACGTGCAGGTGCAGAACATGCTCATAGCGGAGCTGGGCGCGCTCTTGCCGGAGGCGGAGTTCTTCGCCGAGGAAAAGGACAACCAGCGCCTTACAAACGCGGATACATTCGTGATAGACCCGATAGACGGCACGCTCAACTTCATGCGTGGCCGCTGCTGCTCGGCGATATCGATAGCGCTGCTCAGGGGCGGCGCGACGGTGCTGGGGCTGGTATACGATCCGTACCTGGACGACATGTTTACGGCGATAAAGGGCGAGGGCGCATGGCTGAACGGACGCAGCATAAGCGTTTCCGGCCTGCCGCTTGAGCGCGCCATGGTGGCCATGGGTACGTCGCCGTACTATGCGGAGCTTTCGCGGCTCACCATGGACATAGCGCACGACTTCCTCACGCAGGCGGGCGACCTGCGCCGCATAGGTTCGGCGGCGCTGGATCTATGCCATGTGGCGTGCGGGCGCTGCGATGTGTTTTACGAGCTGAAGCTGTCGCCGTGGGACTATGCGGCGGGCGCGCTGATAGTCACGGAGGCGGGCGGGCGCTTTGCGCTGCCTGACAGCAACGCTGCGGGCGAACGCGCCTTTGGCACGCCGGGCTGCGTGCTGGCCGCCAATGGGCAGTGCTTTGATCGCGCGCTGGGGATATTGAAGGCGCACTTGGGGTAAATGCGCGCACCGGCGCAGATCGTAAGGTGGCTGCTGAAGGCAGACATGGCAGAATAAAGGCGAGCAGCCGCACAGGCTCCCGGATGGGGGAGGTGTGCGGCTGCTCGCCTGTGCGTTTTGGCATAATGCGGCGCGCGCCTTGCGCCGGCAATGTCCGGGCGCATCTCGGCGCGCGGTCACATCTATTTCCCCAACACCGGCGCAAGGTCGTAATCGCTGCCGTCCAGCTCGCGCACGAGCAGGGCGCGTATGTAGCCGCGCGCGGAGCTGGTGGAGTGGATGAAGTAGCCGTTGCGGTAATAGAAGCATACGAGGTAGGTCATGCGGCTGGAGGTGTGCAGGGCTATGGCCTTTGCGCCCTGCGCGCGGCACTCTTCTTCTACGCGCTTTATCAGTATGCCGCCCATGCCCGAACCCTGATAGTCGCTCAGCACCCCGAACCGGCTCAGATACGCCACCGCGCCGCCTGCGCTGGGCATTATCTCATAGCGCACGCTGCCTATGACCCGGCCGTCCATCAGCCCTACCAGCACGCGCTTTTGCCTGATGTCGCGCAGCACGTCGTCCACGGTCTCGCGCAGCGCGGCCACCTTGCCGGGCTGCCCCAGCTCCTGCTGGTACCTCGTGAATGCGCTGTGGGTGACATCGCATATCGCCTGTGCGTCGGACTCATGCGCCTCCCGCACGTATACTCCTCTCAACTCCATTGCCAGAACACCTCGCTCACTTCATAAGCAGAGCCATTACCGCCTTTTGTGCATGCAGGCGGTTCTCAGCCTCATCGAATACCACGCTGTGCGGGCCGTCTATGACCGGCGCGCTGACCTCCTCGCCGCGATGCGCGGGCAGGCAGTGCAGGAATATCGCGTCGTCATGCGCCGCGCTCATCAGCGCCTCGTCCACGCAGCAGCCGGCAAAGTCGCGCTTGCGCTTTTCTATCTCGGATTCCATGCCCATGGACGACCATACGTCGGTGTATACCGCGTCCGCGCCGCTGGCGGCCTCGCGGTAATCCTCGGTCAGCAGTATCTCGCTGCCGCTCTCGCGCGCATTGTCGCGCGCCCATTCCACTATCTCGGGGTCGGGGTGATAGCCCTTGGGCGCGCCTATGGCTATGTTCACGCCCAGCTTTGAGCAGCCCAGCAGCAGCGAATGCCCCATGTTGTTGGCACCGTCGCCTATGAAGGCCAGCTTAAGCCCCTTGAGCGCGCCCTTGTGCTCGTATATCGTCATCAGGTCTGCCAGCACCTGACAGGGATGGAAGCGGTCGGTCAGGCCGTTTATTATCGGTATGCTGCCGTGCTCGGCCAGTCCCTCCACGTCAGACTGAGCGAATGTGCGTATCATGATGCCGTCTATAAAGCGGCTCAGCACCTTGGCGGTGTCGGCGATGGGCTCGCCGCGCCCCAGCTGTATGTCGCGGTCGGACAGGAACAGCGCCCGCCCGCCCAGCTGCTGTATGCCTACCTCGAAGGATACGCGCGTGCGCGTGGAGGACTTGGTGAATATCATGCCCAGCGTCTTGCCCTTGAGCAGCTCGTGCGGTATGCCGTTGCGCTGCTTGAACTTGAGGTTCAGCGCCAGCGACAGCGCCTGACATATCTCGTCGGCGCTCCAGTCCTGAAGCGTGAGCAGATGCTTTTGCGAAAATGCCTTCTGCGGGAAGTATGATTCGAGCTTCATTGTGTATCTCCTTTGTGCGCGTAACCGCGCCCGTCGTGCTTGAAATGCGCAATATATGCGCTTTTTATGGCAATACCTCGTCCAGCGCGCTCAGCAGCGCGTCCACCTGTGCGTTGGTGATTATCAGCGGCGGTACGAAGCGCAGCGTGTTGTGCCCGGCGCAGTTGGTCAGGAAGCCGCGCTCAAACAGCTGCGATACTACCGCCTTGCCGCTTACGCTTGTATCCAGCTCCATGCCCAGCATAAGCCCCAGCCCGCGCACTTCGCGCACACAGCCGTGGCGCGCTGCCAGCGCCTGAAGGCCGCTCTTAAAGTGAGCGCCGGTGTCCAGCACATGCGCCGTGAATCCGGGCGCGGTCACAGTCTGCATGACCGCCACAGCCGCCGCGCAGGCCAGCGGATTGCCGCCGAACGTGCCGCCGTGGTCGCCGGGCTGAAAGGCTGCGGCTACTGACTCGCGGGCTATGGTCACGCCTATCGGCACGCCGTTTCCCAGCGCCTTGGCCATGGTGATTATGTCGGGCGATATGCCGTAGTTCTCAAAGCCGAAGAAGCGCCCCGTGCGGCATACGCCGGTCTGTATCTCGTCGATTATCAGCAGCGCGCCATGCTTGCGGCAGAGGGCTTCGACCTGCTTAAAGTACTCAGGTCTGGCGGTCATTACGCCGCTTTCGCCCTGTATGACTTCCAGCATGACCGCGCAGGTAGTGCCGCTCATGCGCGCCTCAAGCGCCGCTATGTCGCCAAACGGCACATGCTCAAAGCCGGGTATCAGCGGGCGATAGGGCTTCTGATACTTCTCCTGGCCGGTAGCGGCCACGGTGGTCAGCGTGCGGCCATGGAAGGAATCGCGCGCGGTTATGACCTGTATGCGCTCCTCGCCGCGGTCGTAGAAGTACTTGCGCGCCAGCTTCAGCGCGCACTCGTTGGCCTCGGCGCCGCTGTTTGACATGAACATGCGATTAAGTCCCAGAGGCGCGCTCACGCCCTTTATGAGCAGCTGCTCAAGCTCGGCCTGCTTTTCTATATAATAGATGTTTGTGCAGTGTATGAGCTTGCCTATCTGCTCATGCAGCGCGCTTGTGAAGGCGGGGTAGGCATGCCCCAGCGAATTGACCGCTATGCCGGCCAGAAAGTCAATGTACTCGCGTCCGTCTATCGACGTAAGCACTGCGCCCGAACCGTGGTCGAAGGCGACGGGGGTGCGCTCGCCGAACGTGTTCATGAAGTATTGCCTGTCCGATGAGATTATTTCGCTGAGCTGCATCATTCTTCCTCCTCAAGCGTGACCATGGTGCCTATGCCCTTGTCGGTGAATATCTCCAGCAGTATCGGGTGCGGTATGGTGCCGTTGACTATGTGGGTGCGCCCCACGCCGCCCAGCACGGCGTTTATGCAGCCCTGAACCTTGGGTATCATGCCGCCGGATATCACGCCTTCGCCTATCAGGCGGTTTATCTCGGCCACGGTTATGCGCGATATCAGCGAGCCCGGGTCGGAAGCGTCCATGTATATGCCATCTATGTCGGTCAGGAACATCAGCTTTTCGGCCTTGAGCGCGGCGGCCACCTCACCGGCCACGGTGTCGGCGTTTATGTTGTAGCTGTTGCCGCTGGCGTCCACGCCTATGGGCGCTATCACCGGTATGTACTCGTCGCGCGCGAGTATGTCCAGCAGCTTCGTGTTTATGTGCGTCACCTGACCCACATAGCCCAGATCCACGCCGTCGCGCGGCGGCTTCTTTATGCACTCGATGAGGTTTGCATCCTTGCCGCACAATCCCAGCGCGTGCGCGCCCAGGCAGTTCAGCTCGCCTACGATGTCCTTGTTTATCTTGCCCGACAGCACCATCTGCACGACCTCCATGGACGCGCCGTCGGTCACGCGCAGGCCGTTTACGAAGTGCGACTCTATGCCCAGCCGCGCCAGCGTGTTGTTTATCTCCGGGCCGCCGCCGTGGACGATTATGGGATTTACGCCCACGTACTTGAGCAGCGTTATGTCCTCCAATATGGCGTGCGTGAGCGACTTGTCTATCATGGCATTGCCGCCGTATTTTATTACTACGGTCTTGCCGCTCAGACGCTGTATGTACGGCAGAGCCTCTATGAGTATCTTCGCCTTGTCTATCAGATGATCGTATGCAGGATTCATAATATACACTTCTTTCCGCGCTAACTGGCTGGAATGTGAATATATTTTAGCACTTGATGAATAAAAATGCAAGTAAAATCTGAACTCCGACATGTAAATAATCTGATGCGCATATGGGGCATAATGCTAAAAGTGCAAAACGCCAGTATAGTAATGCGAAGGGACTTCATTTATATGCACTGCGTGGCAGGCTCAAAAGAGGCGCGCAGAGGCGGCAGGCGCGTGTACAGCAGCGGCGATGCATACGCGCTGTGCAAAGGCGCCTTGAGCAGGGCCGCGTAAGGGGATATTGCTGCGGCGCTAGCAGCATGCGAGTGCTGCGCTGCCGGAGAGCTTACCTATAAATGTGCGGTGAATATGCGGGCACATCGCACAAAGTGATATCGTTTCACGCGATATTGCCGCAGAGCGCTTGCATGGTGCGGCGAATATGGTGTATAATCATGTCGTGAATGTTGAGCGCAAAAGCGCATGAGAGGGAGTTGGGCTGTATGGATCTGGAACTGCTCAAGAAGCAAGTCTACGAGGCGAACATGGAACTGTTCCGCCGCAATATGATAATATACACATGGGGCAACGTCAGCGGCATAGACCGCGAGCGCGGGCTGGTGGTGATAAAGCCCTCGGGCGTGGCGTATGAGACTATGCGCGCCGACCAGATGGTTGTGCTTGACCTCAAGACCGGCCGTCCCGTGGGCGATGGCCTGCGTCCGTCCAGCGATGCGCCCACGCATCTGGCGCTTTACCGCGCCTTCGACAAGATAGGCGGAGTCACGCATACGCATTCGCCGTTTGCCACCTCGTTTGCACAGGCAGGGCGCGAGCTGCCCTGCTACGGCACGACGCACGCCGACTACTTCTACGGCACCGTGCCGGTAACGCGCTTCATGACGGGCGAGGAGATAGAGCGCGCCTACGAGGCCGAAACAGGCACCGTGATAATAGAGGCGTTCAAGGGGCGCGAGCCCAGCTATTGCCCGGCAGTGCTGGTGCGCGGCCACGGCCCGTTCACTTGGGGCGACAACGCCATGGACAGCGTACACAACGCCGTAGTGCTGGAGGAGTGCTGCAAGATGGCGGTGAACGCCCTGTCCATAAATCCCGGCATGCAGGAGCTGCCGCGCGAGCTGCGCGATAAGCATTTCTACCGCAAGCATGGCCCCAATGCATATTACGGTCAAAAATGAGCGATATGACGGCAAAAATGCCTCTGTCAAATGGCACACGATGGTGGTAATTGCGCAATGCGCATGAAAGTAATGCACGAATCTTGAGTGGCATGTGAGATACGCACAGAAAACCAACGTTTTACAGCTGTTCTTAACAAACGGGGCAAGGGTGACAGAATGACACGCGAAAGAATAATTGCCCAATAAAGCAGCGCAAGATATGGAGAAAACGCTCAAAAAATCGCATCCGTTATAGCACAAAGCGATGCGACCGGAGCAAGTGAAACGTATCAGCCAACCCGCGGTTCATTTTGACGGAAAGGCGGCAAATTTGGCAGAGCAAATTTAGCCACAATTTGCGCGAAGATTATTTGTGAACAACTGACATATACAGAACGTTTAAGTACATGTATAATCTAAATATCGGATGGGTCGACGGTGCTGGTCGGCGTCATCGCATTCATTAAGGAGGGCGTTTTAGCATGGCAAGTGTATCTCTCAAACACATCTATAAGATATATCAGGGCGGCGTCACTGCGGTTAGCGACTTTACCCTGGATATAGAGGACAAGGAGTTCATCGTTCTGGTCGGCCCTTCCGGCTGCGGTAAGTCCACCACGCTGCGCATGGTCGCGGGTCTGGAAGAGATATCCGAGGGCGAGCTGTACATCGGCGACAAGCTGGTCAACGACGTAGCCCCCAAGGATCGCGACATAGCGATGGTTTTCCAGAACTACGCTCTGTACCCGCACATGACCGTTTACGACAACATGGCGTTCGGTCTGAAGCTGCGCAAGACCCCCAAGCCCGAGATCGAGAAGCGCGTTCGCGAGGCTGCCAAGATACTGGACATCGAGCACCTGCTCAACCGTAAGCCCAAGGCTCTGTCCGGTGGTCAGCGCCAGCGCGTTGCTCTGGGCCGTGCTATAGTCCGTGAGCCTAAGGTCTTCCTGATGGACGAGCCTCTGTCCAACCTGGACGCCAAGCTGCGCGTACAGATGCGTACTGAGATAACCAAGCTGCACCATCGCCTGCAGACGACCTTCATCTACGTTACCCACGACCAGACCGAAGCTATGACCATGGGCTCCCGCATAGTCGTTATGAAGGATGGCTTCATCCAGCAGGTTGATACTCCCCAGAACCTGTACGACTATCCGGGCAACCAGTTCGTCGCTGGCTTCATAGGCAGCCCGCAGATGAACTTCTTCACCGTTAAGCTGACCAAGAGCGGCGACGGCGTGTACGCTGTGTTCGGCAACAACAAGGTGAAGATCCCCGAGGGCAAGCTGAAGAAGTTCGTCTCCGACAGCTACATCGGCAAGGAAGTTTACATGGGCATCCGTCCTGAGAACATCCATGACGACGCTGCCTTCATGAGCAACTCTCCCGACAGCGTTATCGACGTTGACGTCGAAGTTGTCGAGCTGATGGGCTCTGAGACCTACCTGTACCTGAAGACCACCGGCAAGGACGGCAACATCGTCGCCCGCGTTGACCCCCGCTCTGTTGCCCGTACCGGCGACAAGATTAAGGTCGCGTTCGACGTGAACCGCCTGCACTTCTTCGACAAGGACACCGAGGCCACCATACTGACCCGCTAATTGCGGCAGGGTATGCGTGCGGCGTCAGCCGAAGCATGATAAGCATATTGGCGCAGCTGGAATTTGTTTCCGGCTGCGCTTTTTTGTGCGTAAGCGGACGCTGAAAACTTGCGGCCGGCTGCGGGTGGCATGATTGTACGAGGTGAGTGGCTAAGGCCAAGCCGCGCAGCTGCATGCGATGCCAAGCCGCCGGGGCTGGGACATGCCGCGAACTCAGAGCGGGGCGGGAAGGAGTGCCGAGGGTTTCGGCTAAGGCCAAGCCGCGCGGCCACATGCGATGCCAAGCCGCCGGGGCTGGGACATGCCGCGAACTCAGAGCGGGGCGGGAAGGAGTGCCGAGGGTTTCGGCTAAGGCCAAGCCGCGCGGCCACATGCGATGCCAAGCTGCCGGGGCTGGGACATGCCGCGAACTCAGAGCGGGGCGGGAAGGAGTGCTGCGCCACTGGGTTCAAATTTGGCAAATGCGCGGTGCGTTCGGTACGGTGAGGCGCTTTGCGCGGAAATAACAGCGTACTGGCACTGCACAAAATGCGCAAAGTGCCGAAATATGGGCGATATAATGCAGCCGACCGGCATATCTGACTGTACATATGCGAACGAAACTGCGTGAGATACACAAATAGTGCGGCAGCTGTTTTGTTGATTAAAGTGATAAAAATAACATGAGTATCGTGCAGTGATGCCAATTCTTAACCTTGACTCAATGCCGATGTCGGATGCACATGGTACTATATATTCAGAATACATTGCTGCACGCGCAGACTTGACCCGCGCGGCAGGCGCTCGCATGTGCGAAAGGAGTACAAAGTGTTTCTGGACAAGAGATTGTTTACCCAGATAAGTCAGGTATTGTCCAAGATATCGTTGCCGGTTACGGTCATGGACGAAACGGGCAGGGTGCTGCTGCCCGACGATCTGGACAGGGTGCTGCCGCTGCCCCAGCATGGGCTGGATGTGCCGGGCCAGCCCCTGACGATGGGCCAGTATGTGCTGGTGCGCACAGACTCTAACCCCGTTCTGGTGCTGAGCGTGCAGGGTCAGGGTCAGTCCGCGGTGGACTGCGCCACGCTTGCCGGTGCGCTCATATCCGCTATAAGCCGCAATATGGTGCCGCATGCCGATCGCGAGGACGCGCTGCGCAGCATACTGTGCGAAGAGGTGGAAGGCGCGGAACTGGAGTCGCTTGCGCAGGAATACCACATGGACCTGGACAAGACGCGCAGCGTGATAACCATGCATCTGGTCAACGTGGATGCCGAAACCATACAGCAGGTGCTAAGCGACGCAATGCAGTGGCTGGGCAACGACATGATGGTCGAGATGGATCGCCACACGCTGGTGCTGATTAAGACCATGGACGAGCTGCACTCGTTTGAGGACATGGAGCAGTTCGCGCTGGCCGTGCAGAACACGCTGATGAGCGAGACCAACTATCACGCGCTGATAGGTCTGGGCGATCCCAAGAAGAGCCTTAGCCAGCTGGGCGAGTCCTTCCGCGAGAGCCGCCGCGCCATAGACGTGGGCAGGGTGTACGCCCCCGAAGTCGGCGTATACGTATACCGCCGCCTGCTGCTGGAGCGCTTCCTTGCGGATGTGCCGCGCGAGATGGGCCTGCGCTACAACGCCATGATGTTCAACCGCAAGACCGCTCGCCTGTTCAACGAGGAAATGATACACACCATAGAGAAGTTCTTCGAGAACAGCTTGAACCTCAGCGAGACCGCGCGCCAGCTGTACATACACCGCAACACGCTGGTATACCGCCTGGACAAGGTGCAGCGCATAACCGGTCTGGACTTGCGCGCCTTTGACGATGCGGTGACGTTCAAGATGATGATGCTGCTGGGCAAGTCCGGCATGGAAAAGACGCGCTCCGTGGGTCAGCACATGAGCCACATTTGATGCGCACATAGTCGCGATGGGCGCGTCGGAGAGCTTTTATGCAAAGCCGCTCCGACGCGCCATTGCTTTTTTTGAATGCGGCTGCGCGCGCATGAACGCGATGCACAGAGGCATACTGTATACAGATGTGATGGAGGCGCAATGTGAAAAAGCGTATGATTGCCGTGCTGGCGCTGGCGTGTGGCCTGGTGCTGGCGCTGACTGTTTCGGCGGCACTGCTGAACGTAAACGACATGTCGCGGCGCGCGGAGGCTGCCGTGCCGACGCGCACGCCCGAAAGCGACAAGTTCGCGCAGATAGAGATGATATACAACGCGCTGATGGAAAACTACTACGAGCAGCTGGACTCGCAGACGCTGATAGAGGGTGCGATAGAAGGCATGCTGGGCGCGGTCGATGACCCGTATACATTCTATTATACCGCCGAGGAATGGGCGAGCGCACTCAGCGACAACGAGGGAGTATATGCAGGCATTGGCATACAGGTGCTGGATCAGGAGGGGGCCAGTGCGTTTATGATAACGCGCAGCTTCAAGGACTCGCCGGCATACCGCGCCGGGCTAAAGGCGGGCGACCTGCTGGTGGCGGTGGACGGCTTCTCGGTGGCCAAGGCGCTGGGCGGCGAGGACAAGTACATGCCGCTCATAGGGCAGGACGCGAAGGACAATCTGGCATCTGCCGATGGGGAAGACGCTGCGCAGCCTGCCAACCGCACCGAACTGCTGGCATACATGCGCGGCGAGGAAGGCTCGGAAGTGACGCTGACAATACTGCGCGATGGCGAGTACTTCGACTGCACGCTGAAGCGCGAGATTATACACGTCAACCGCGTGGAATACTGCATGCTGGACGGCGGCGAGGGCGCGCCCAAGGTGGGCTACATGGTGATATATGAGTTTCAGGGCGATGCCGCCGAGGGCGTGCAGGAGGCACTAAATCACTTCGAGCAGCAGGGCGCACAGGCGGTGATAGTGGATCTGCGCAACAACCCCGGCGGCGAGCTGAACTGCATAACCAGCGTTTCCGATGCCATGCTCCCTGAAGGACTGTATGCCTACATAGAGGACAGGCACGGCAACCGCCATGAGTTCTTCTCGGACGAAAGGTGCTGGGGCAAGCCCATGGCCGTGCTGGTCAACGGCTATTCGGCCAGCGCGAGCGAGCTGTTCACGGGCGCGGCCAAGGACATGGGCGCGGCGGTGATAGTGGGCGAGACGACCTTCGGCAAGGGCATTGTGCAGAGCGTGCAGGGGCTGCCCGACGGCTCAGGCTTCCAGATGACCACGGCGCGCTACTTCACTCCCTCCGGTCATGTGATACAGGGCAACGGCATAGCGCCCGACATAGAGGTAGAGGTCGAGTACACGCCCGATCAGGTGACGCTGGGCAACATGATAGCCGAGGGCAATCTGGACTGGCAGAAGTACGACGAGCAGCTGCTGGCCGCATATGGCGCGGTGGTGGACATGGTGGAGCAGGGATGGACGCTGCCCGAGGCGGGCGGGAACGATGCTGATGCGCCGAATGCTGACGATGCCAAAGAAGCGAGCGGCGCTGATGCGGGCGATGCCGGGGATGCCGAAAGCGCGGCTTATGCCGGAGGCGCATTGACGTTCTAATGCGCACGAACTTTGAGCGCCGTTAAGTGACTGGCGCGCAAAGGTACGGCGGGTTCTTGTTGCGTGCCGATGCGGTATGCTATGAAATGTACATATTGAATATGCGCAAAGGCGCGGCTGATGTTTTGTGTCAGCCGCGCCTTTGCTGCACGGCCATGTTCTTGCTGCACGGCCATGTTCTTGCTGCATCGCCGCGCCTTTGGCCCGCCGCCGCACGATGGCGAGGCCGGGCTTTGCGTGGAGCATGCATTGTCCGGTGTGGGCGCATGTGCGTTGGCTGTGGGGAGCGCAATTACATATGGGCGGATATGCCTATGAGCTGATCCGCGGAGAATGCCTGCGCATGTGCCGGCGAATGCCGTATGCGATAGGGCGCGCAAATTATGCTCACAGCATTTTGCGCACTGCCAGCTTTTCCAGCGCATCCAGCGCGGCATCCACATCGGATTCGGTATTGAATGCGCCCAACGATATGCGCACAGCGCCTTGACGCAGCGTGCCGCAATGCTCATGCACAAGCGGCGCACAGTGCAGCCCGGCGCGCACGGCTATGTGCATATCGCCTGAGTCCAGCGCGTCGGCAACTTCGGTCGAGGGAATGTCGCCTATGTTGAAGCTGATTACGCCCACGCGGCAACCGGCCTGCTTGGGGCCAAGCATGCGCACGCCCGGAATCTGGGCAAGCCCGTGCAGCAGCCGGAGCGACAACGCCTGTTCGCGCTCGCGCAGCTCGCCGCCGCTTTTGCGCACAAAATCCACACCGACGCGCAGCCCAGCTATGCCGGGCAGGTTGAGCGTGCCGCTCTCCATGCATTCGGGCAGATCGCCGGGCTGATATATGCTCTGAGAGCTGGAGCCCGTGCCGCCCTTGCGCAATGGCTCAATGCTAACTCCGCCGGCGATGTACAGCACGCCCGTACCCATGGGGCCGTACAGTCCCTTGTGGCCGGGCAGGGCGGCGAGGTCGCAGCCCGTATGGGCAAGGTCTAGCGGGATTATGCCCGCCGTCTGTGCCGCATCCAGTATGAAGCGCGCGCCGCGCGCCCGGCAGAGCGCGCCTATCTCGCACACTGGCTGTATTGCGCCGGTGACGTTTGAGGCGTGCGTGCATATGACCAGCGTATCGGGAAGTGAGGCGCGCACTTCGCTTAGCGGCTGGAGGAGATTGATGGGCAAGGCAAACTGCGGGCTTGTCATGGCGGCTTGCGCGTTTTGCCCATACTGCTCTTTAGACGTATCGCTGCCTGCCATTGCCTCCGCAAACTGCTGCGCCGTGACGATGCCGCTCTCGTCGGGCTGAAGTATCGTGAGCCTTATTATGCCTGCGCTGTTTAGCGGCGCAAGCTGGCGCAGCACGGAGTTGTGTTCCAGCGCGGTGGTTATAACGTGCATGCCGGGGCGCAAGCTGCCCTGTATGGCCATGTTGAGCGCGTCTGTGCAGTTTAGACAGAATATCATGCGCGCAGGATCGGGCGCACCCAGCAGTCCGGCCAGCGCTTCCCGGCATAGCCATACCTCCTGAGCCGCGCGCAGGCTTGCGCGATGTGCGGAGCGGCCGGGATTGGCCCCGTAGAACATCATGGCGCGCGCAACGGCCTGCAGCACGGAGCGCGGTTTGGGAAATGTGGTGGCTGCATTGTCCAGATATATCATATTATCACCGCCTGATAGACTTCGGCACTTGAAACGCACCGTTTTCATATAGTATATTGCCGCCACGCTATTGAGATTACGGCGGCGTTGGGAGGGCTTTGGCATGTATGGGGATTATGCCGTAGCGTCGTTTCGCTCGCGGCAGCAGGTGATGAGCTTTGCGGGCCAGCTCAGGCGCGCGGGAATAAATGCGGAGGTGGTGTCCACGCCGCGCGAGATAGCGGTGGGCTGCGGATTATCGGTGAGGTTTGACGTCGGGGATATAGCGCGCGTGCGAGACGTTTGCAGGCATTCGCCGCCGCAGAACATGATAGGCGTATATCGCGCCGAGCGCATGCAGGGTGCAAGAACGCGCTTTGTACCGGTAATGGGGGCGCGCGGCATGTGAGGCGGGGTTTACCGCAGAGAAAAATGGGTATATAATAAAGAAGAAGATGCCGCGCGGGCATATGCGCGCGGCTTGGATACGGAGGAAAAGGCATGGATGAACAGACGGTGATGTCCGTGCTGGAAGAGCTGGAGGAGCTTTATCCGGCGGCGGGCGCAGAACTCAACTTCACAAATCCGTTTGAGACGGTCGTGGCGACCGTGCTGGCGGCGCAATGCACGGATAAGCGCGTGAATATGGTAACTAAAAAGCTGTTTGCCGATTATCCGGACGCCGAGGCCATGGCGCGCCTGACGCCGGAAGAACTTGAGCCGATGATAAAGGAATGCGGCCTTTATCACAATAAGGCGCGCAACATAGTGGCGCTCAGCCGCATGCTAGTGGAAAAGTATGATGGCCGCGTGCCTGATACGCGCGAGGAGCTGGTGCAGCTGCCGGGCGTGGGGCGCAAGACCGCCAACGTGGTGCTGGCCAATGCGTTTGGCAAGCCTGCGTTTGCCGTGGACACGCATGTATTTCGTGTGTCCAACCGCATAGGGCTTGCGCACGCCGATAATGTGGATAAGACCGAACAGCAACTCATGGAGGCGGTGCCGATGGAGCGCTGGAGCCATACGCATCATCTGCTCATATGGCATGGCAGAAGGTGCTGCGCGGCGCGCAAACCAGCTTGCGCTCGCTGCCCAATAAAGGAATGCGAGTACCGAGGGCGAGCTGAACAGGATGCTGAATAGCTGAATAGACATGAAATACCCGCTTGCAGCATGCGCGCAGGCGGGTATT
>JBMNUB010000058.1:0-15127 GCA_050946055.1 Candidatus Fimadaptatus sp.
CGGTAAAGCGTATCTTGCACGTATCGACATAGAAGCTGGGCTTTGAGTGATGCTTGCTCTTGAATCGCGGATACTTTGCCAAGCCCTTGAAGAAGCGCACATATGCATCGCAAGCGTCCTTGATTGCTTGTTTGGCGATGTTGTTGCTGTAATCGCTCAGCCAGCGATACTTTTCCTGCTTCTTCAGCCCAGTGAAGATTTTCCGCAGTTCACTGTCGCTCAGGAAGTCGTTGCCTATATCGTAGTTGAGTTGCTGATAGTTCAATGCCCAATTGTAGGCAAACCTTGCGCAACCCGCGCATTCAAACAACTTGGTGCGCTGGACATTGTTGGGGCGGAGCATTACCTTAATCGTGCGTATCATTTTCTGTCCCGGTTGTGCAGCTTTTGCGCTGATACGTACATGACATTAGATGTCTCATGAATGCTGCTTGCATCATGTTTTTCTCGACTGTTTCACCGCCCTCATATATGTGACGCGCACCGCCTGATGCCAAGGCGCATCGCCTCAGCCGCGCGGCGCTCACTCCCACGTATCCCATATCTCGGGATGGTATCCCACGGTAGCCTTGGTGCCGTTGCGCACTATGGGCGTGCGCATCAGGCGCAAATCATCCAGCAGCACGGCCTTTTGCCTGTCCGCGCCCGAAGTGTAGCGCAGCATGCTGCCCGGATAGAGCTTGCTGTCCTTGTCGATAAGCTCATCCACGCCCACCGCGCGGCAGATTGCGTCCATCTCCCGCGCGCCCAATGGGTGCTTGGCCAGATCGACCAGCTGATACTTTATCCGGCGCTCCTTGAAGTAGCGCTCGGCCTTTTGCACGTCGAAGTTCTTCTTTAGCGCGTATATCTGTATGTTCATGGCATCCCTCCGTGTCCATCCATGGTATATTCCTCATCATTATATCACATGCCGGGCGAATATTGAATAGCGCTTGCGCAAAAAAGCGCGCATGCATTAATGCATATCGCGCTGCGGCTGCGCCTTGGCATAGCCCATTCAGTGCAGATGGCGCGCATTCGCGGTGCCGTAAGCGCATGGTTGTGTTCACTCATATGACTGCATGGCACAGGACTTGCACGCATTCATATGACTGCAAAAGCTCCCGCCGCATGTGCATTCCTGCGGCCACAAAGCGCCCGGTATATGCACTGCATGGCATAAAGCACTTTCCCACGAACGCGCGCTCATCATGCGCACCCCGCCTGCGCATAATACCGCTAGGAATGCTCAAGCCTTACCCGCACCGCGCAATATGCGATGCGCAGCCGCTGCGCGAATTTTTACCTTGCCGAAACTCAAAAAAAATTGCGCCCGCTTGACATCGTGCCGCGCAAAAAACTATAATTATCCAGTTGACAAGGGCGTCGACGGGCGGTGGGTAAGGGGACTTTAGGTCACTATATCTGCATGCGCGCGACGGCTTTTTTATTTTTGCTGCATCGGGAGTTGCTGCGCGCGGCCGCATTCCGCTCAGCTTGCAAAGGGGGATTTGCCTATGCTTACTGCAATAGCCGGTATCAACTGGGGCGACGAGGGCAAGGGCCGCATGGTCGATTTGCTCAGCCGCGATTACGACATAGTGGTGCGCTATCAAGGCGGCAACAACGCCGGACACACCGTGATAAACGACAGGGGCGAGTTCATACTCAATCTGCTGCCCTCGGGCATACTGCGCCCGGGCGTAGTAAACGTGATGGGTACGGGCATGGTCATAGACCTGCATCATCTAAAGGGCGAGATAGAGTCGCTTACAAAGCGCGGCGTTGCCGTGACGCCCGACAACCTAATCATATCCGAGCGCGCCGTGATATGCATGCCCTATCACGTGGCGCAGGACGGTGCCGAGGAGGACAGGCTGGCCGGGCATAAGTTCGGCTCGACCCGCCGCGGCATAGGCCCCGTATACGGCGACAAGTACCTGAAGAAGGCGCTGCGCATGGGCGATCTGCGCGACCGCGATGCGCTGCGCGAGCGCGTGGCCGGCATAATCGAGTGGAAGGATCTGACGCTGGCTGGCGGGTATCACATGCCGCCGCTGAAGCTGGATGACATTATGGACTGGCTCCGGGAGTACGGCGAATTTGCCCTGCCCTATGTGCAGAACGCAGGCGCGTATTTGGACGCGGCGGCGCGCGGCGGGCGCAGCATAATGTTCGAGGCGCAGCTGGGCGCTCTGCGCGACATCGACCTGGGCATATATCCCTACACCTCCTCCTCGCCCACGATAGCGGCCTATGCGCCCATAGGCGCGGGCATACCCGGCAGAAGGCTGGACAAGGTCATAGGCATAATGAAGGCGTATTCCACCTGCGTGGGCGAAGGCCCGTTCACCTGCGAGCTGTTTGGCGACGATGCGCGCGCGCTGCGCGATGCTGGTCACGAGTACGGTGCAGCCACGGGCCGTCCGCGCCGCGTAGGGCCGTTTGACATAGTGGCCTCGCGCTATGGCGTGCGCATGCAGGGCGCGGACGAAGTGGCGCTGACCAAGCTGGACGTGCTGACCGGCATGAAGCTTAGCGTCACCGTGGGCTACGACATAGACGGCAAGCGCACGCAGGACTTCCCCTATGGCGAGGCGCTGGAGCGCGCCCGCCCCGTGAACATAGAGCTGCCCGGCTGGAGCGAGGACATATCCGCCTGCCGCGAGGAGTCCGAGCTGCCGCTAAACGCGCGCCGCTACATAGACTTCATCGAGCGCAACGTGGGCTGCGCGATAACCTATGTATCGGTAGGGCCGGAGCGCGATCAGTACATAAGGCGTACGCCCAGGCTGTGAGGCAGGGCGCGTCAAAGACCGGCTGCGCTCAGCGCCGCTGCGGTGCGCGCGCCGGCGCAGCTTAAATCAGAATACGTGCGCATTCAGCGCAAAGGAGCCGGGCATCACGCCCGCAAGGCCGCAATGGAGCGGCTGCAGGCGTGAGCTTCGGCTCTTTTTTAGATAATCAAGGCACAAGCGACACAGAAAGGCGGTGCATCCATGCTCTACACGAGCGAAGAACTGCTGCAATACGTGCAGGATAACGATGTCAAGTTCATACGTCTGGCATTTTGCGACATATGCGGCACGCTTAAGAACATAGCCATAATGCCCAGCCAGCTGGAGCGCGCGCTGGAAGAGGGCATAGCGCTCGACCCGTGCATGCTGGCGGGCTTTGAAGCGGCGGGCAGTCACGATCTGCTGCTTCGCCCCGATCCATCCACGCTTACCGCAATGCCATGGCGGCCGCAGCAGGGGCGCGTGGTGCGGCTGATGAGCAGCATCATGACTGGCGATGGCCAGCCATTTGCGCTCGACACGCGCCAGATACTGCGCCGCACTGTGCGCAAGGCGCTCAAACAGGGCTACTCGTTCCGCATAGGTACGGAATGCGAATTCTATCTATTCGAACTGGACGCGGACGGTCAGCCCACCCATCGCCCGCAGGACAGGGCCACCTACTGTGACGTAGCGCCGCTTGAGAAGGCCGAGAACGTGCGCCGCGAGATCTGCCTGACGCTTGATGCCATGGGCATAGCCCCGGAAAGCTCCCATCATGAGGCCGGGCCGGGACAGAACGAGGTCGATTTCGCATTTGCCGACGTGATGAGCGCTGCGGACAACGCCGTGCTGTTTAAGCAGGTGGTGCGCACTATCGCCTCGCTCAGCGGGCTGCACGCCTCGTTCATGCCCATGCCCATAGCGGGCGAGGCCGGCAGCGGCATGCACATAAACCTGTCCGCATATCGGGATGGGTGCAACATAATGGCCGGTCAGGGCGCGCCCGAGGGCGATTCGGCCAGCATGCTCTCCGGCATAATGCGCCGCCTGCCCGAGATGACAGCCATACTCAACCCCATAACCAATTCCTACCGCCGGCTTGCAGCGCTGCCCCGCAGGGTATGCTGGGCGCGCGACAACGCGCACATGCTGCGCCTGCCGCATGCCTCGGAGGCGCGGGCGCGCATGGAGCTGCTCTCGCCCGACTCCGCGCTCGACCCCTATGCGGCCTTTGCGCTGATAATATCGGCGGGCATGGAGGGCGTGCGCGACGGGCTCGCCCTGCCTCAGCCCGGCGCGCAGGGCGCTGAACTGCCCGCAAGCCTGCGCGACGCGCTTAGGCTATGCACATCCAGTCCGTTCGTGAGCGGCGTGCTTCCCGCAGCGCTGCTTGACAGCCTGAGCGCTATTCGCATGCGTGAGATAGCGCTGGTTGAGAGCGCTGACAGCCGCGATGAGGCCGAGAGCGCCCTCTACTTCAGCCGCATATAGCGCCATGACGCGCGCGCTCATAGTTTCATCAAGCGAGCGCGGACAGGAGGCATTGCGGGAGATGCTTTCCGCCGCAGGATATGCTCAGTCGAGCGCAGCCGCCAGCGGTGCGGACGCGCGGCGCCTGCTGCTGAACCAGCCCTTCGAGCTGGTGATAGTCAACGCGCCGCTCAGCGACGAGTTCGGTCACGAGCTGGCCGCGCATGCCGCAGCGCAGGGTGCGGGCGCGATACTCATATGCCGCGCCGAACACGCCGAGCAGCTCGGCGCGGTGCTGGAGCGCGAGGGAGTGTTCGTCATGAGCCGTCCTCTGGTGCGCCAGCTGTTCATGCAGGCGCTGCACCTTGTGGAGATGGCGCGATCGCGCATGTACGAACTCATGACCGAGCGCGACAAGCTGCGCCGTCAGCTTGAGGACATGCGCGCCATCAGCCGCGCCAAGTGCCTGCTTATAGAGCATGCCGCCATGACCGAAGCACAGGCGCACAGGTACATCGAAAAGCAGGCCATGGACATGCGCACCAGCCGCCGCGAGGTGGCCGAATGCGTGATACGCACATACTCGGCATGACGGCCGGTGCGGCATGTCCTACAGCAGGCAGGCACTACACCTTCCTGCATGACAGGCATTAGCGGCATGCCCCACGGCAGACAGGCGCTACACCTACTAGCGGCATGCCCCACGGCGGGCAGGCGTAATCAGCCGCCACCCTTTCATATTACACACCGTCTGCGCGGGGCAGCATGCCGGCAAAGTCAGCAGCCCTATGAGCGCTGAAAAGCTCATAGGGGCAATGTAAGCCGGCAAATCAAGCGCCTGTGCCGCCGTAGTTTGCAGGCGCATCCGGCAGTTCAGGCAGAAGTTCCCACTTCAGCCGGGCAGGCGGCGGGAATTGCCGGGGCTGCTGAGCTTGCCAAGCGCATGGCCGTCTGCGCAGGCGCGTTATTGCAACAGGCATACAAATGCAAGACACGGGAGGGAGCAAGCACATGACAAAGTACATATTCGTTACCGGAGGCGTGGTATCGGGGCTGGGCAAGGGCATAACCATGGCATCGCTGGGGCGTCTGCTCAAGCAGCGCGGGCTAAAGGTATGCGCGCAGAAGCTCGATCCGTATATAAATGTCGATCCCGGCACAATGAGCCCGTATCAGCACGGCGAAGTATTTGTGACAGACGACGGCGCGGAGACCGATCTGGATCTGGGGCATTACGAGCGCTTTATAGACGAGGATTTGAACCGCTTTTCCAACCTGACCACGGGCAAGGTGTATTGGAATGTACTAAATGCCGAGCGCCGCGGCGACTATCTGGGCGAGACGGTGCAGGTGATACCGCACATAACCGGCGAAATAAAGTCGTTCATATATAATGTGGGCAAAAAGACCGGCGCGGACATAGTGCTGACCGAGATAGGCGGCACTACCGGCGACATAGAGATACAGCCCTTTCTGGAGGCCGTGCGTCAGGTGGGGCGCGAGGTGGGGCGCGCAAACTGTCTGTACATACATGTTACGCTAGTGCCATACATAAAGTCATCCGGCGAGCACAAGTCCAAGCCCACTCAGCACTCGGTGCGCGAGCTGCAATCCTTTGGCATAATCCCCGACATAATAGTCGCGCGCGCCGACGAGCCCATAGAGGAGGATGTGCGGCGCAAGATAGCGCTGTTTTGCAACGTGCAGCCCGACTGCGTGGTGCAGAACCTGACCATGCCGGTGCTGTATCAGGCGCCCGTGATGCTGGAAGGCCAACACTTCTCGGACATAGTGCTGCGCCAGCTCAACATGTATGCGCCCGCGCCCGACATGCGCGAATGGCAGCAGATGCTTGCGCGCATATCGAGCCGCTCCCGCCATGTGCGCGTGGCGCTTGTGGGCAAGTATGTAGCGCTGCACGACGCATACCTGTCGGTAGCGGAGGCGCTGTCCCACGCTAGCTACGAGACAGGCGCATTCGTGGACATAGACTGGATAGAGGCCGAGGAGCTTGATGACGGCAACGCCGAGGCTCGTCTGAGCAATGCCGACGCCATACTGGTGCCGGGCGGCTTTGGCAGCCGCGGCATAGCGGGCAAGCTGGCCGCAGCGCGCTATGCCCGCCAGCACGACTTGCCATATCTGGGGCTGTGCCTAGGGCTGCACATACTTGCGATAGAGCTGGCGCGGGACGTGCTGGGCTGGCGCGACGCGGACTCCGCCGAGTTCGCCCCGGACAGCGCCCATCCCGTGATAGCGCTCATGCCCGACCAGCGCGGCGACATTCCCAAGGGCGGCACCATGCGGCTGGGCGCGTATCCCTGCCGCATAGAGCCGGGTTCTCAGCTGGAGCGCATATACGGCCAGCGCGACATATCCGAGCGCCATCGCCACCGCTACGAGTTCAACAACGCCTATCGCGCCGACTTTGAGCGCATAGGCCTGAGGCTCTCCGGGCGCTCGCCCGACGGCAGGCTCATAGAGGCCGTGGAATACACGCCCTGCCGCTTCTGCATAGCCGTGCAATACCATCCCGAGTTCAAGAGCCGCCCCAACCGCGCCCATCCCCTGTTCCGCGCCTTCATAGCCGCAGCGCTTAAGGGGCGCGCATGACGCGCCTTGCCCGTCCGCGTGCCTTCCAAACGCAGGCGCTCCCCGCAATATGCACTTACTGCCTAAGCGCATGCCCGACCTGTACAAGCGCCTTGCCCGTCCGCGTGCGCCGTCAGTCACCCAAAACTTAGCCCCATACCCCTACCCAACGCCGCCGCAAAGTGCTATCATATCAGTAATACCATCTTGAAAGGACGTGTGCGGCGCATGGGCGAAAGTGTAAAGCTCGAGGCCACGGTGGAGCAGATAACCTTCCGCAACGAATCCAATGGCTGGACGGTCATGCAGCTGCGCAAGGGCCGCCAGCGCATGACCGCCGTGGGTGCGGTGCTGAACGTCAGCGAGGGCGAGCGCGTGAGCATAGAGGGCGAATGGACAGAGCATCCCGACTATGGCGCGCAGATAAAGCTGTCCGCTTGCGACATAGTCGCACCCAGCAGCACCTCGGACATAGAGCGCTATCTGGCATCAGGCACGATAAAGGGCATAGGCCCGGCCACGGCGCGGCTGATAGTGCAGGAGTTCGGCAAGCGCACGCTGGAGATACTGGACAGCGAGCCTGAACGCCTGCATGAGGTGCCGGGCATAGGCCCCAAGCGCGCAGCCCTCATTGGTGAGAGCTATCGCGAACAGATGGGCGCGCGGCAGGCTCTCATGTTTCTGCATAAGAACGGCTTCTCCACGTCGATGGCGGCGCGCGTATACAAGCTGTACGGCGCGGCCACCGAGAACATAGTGCGCACCAATCCCTACCGGCTGGTGCGCGACGTAAAGGGCATAGGCTTTGCCACCGCCGACCGCATGGCCGCCGCCATAGGCGTGCCGCGCGAGTCGCCGTTCCGCATACAGAGCGGCATAATACACGTATTGCAGGAGGCCGCGGGCGCGTCGGGACACATATACCTGCCCATGCCCGAGCTTATGGACGCGGCGCGGCGGCTGCTGGGCGTGGCGGACGAACTGATAGACAACGCGCTGCGCGAACTGCTGCTCAGCCGCGAGGTCATAATCGAGGACGTGGACGGCGTACAGGCCGTGTATTCCAGCAGCATGCATGACGCGGAGGCCGATGTTGCCTACCGGCTCAGCCAGCTTGCGCGCGCAGCTTCGCCCGTGGATGTGGGCGACGTGGACGCGCGCATATCCCGCTTTGAGCGCAGGAACGGAATCACCTTCTCGCCCGAGCAGCGTCAGGCCGTGACCATGGCGGCGACGCGCGGCATGGTCGTTATAACCGGCGGCCCCGGCACCGGCAAGACCACCATAATCAAGTGCATACTAAGCCTCATGCCCAGTGGGAGCAATGTAGCGCTGTGCGCGCCCACAGGCCGCGCCGCCAAGCGCATGAGCGAGGCCACCGGAGTGGAGGCGCGCACCATACACCGCCTGCTGGAATACGGCGGCGAGGACGAGCAGAACTTTGGCCGCAATGGAGATCACCCGCTGGACGTGCAGGCGCTGATATGCGACGAGACTTCCATGGTGGACATAATGCTGATGCGCTCGCTGCTGCACGCCATAGTGGACGGCACGCGGCTGGTGCTGGTGGGCGATGCCGACCAGCTGCCCTCGGTGGGGCCGGGCTGCGTGCTGCGCGACATACTGGCAAGCGGCGCAATACCCAGCGTATCGCTTAAGGAGATACACAGGCAGAGCGGCGACAGCATGATAATCGTGGGCGCGCACCGCATAAACTCAGGCGACATGCCGGTGCTTAACGCCAAAGGCGGCGACTTCTTTCTGGAGCGCAAGTCCTCGGCAGCACAAGCGGCGCAGTCCATAGTCGAGCTGGCGACGCGCCGCCTGCCCGCCTTTGCGCATGTGGACGCGCTGGGCGGCATACAGGTGCTTGCGCCCGCCAAGAAGGGCGACACCGGCGTATGGGCGCTCAACCGCCTGCTGCAAGAGGCATTCAATCCGCGCCGTTCGGGAGTGAGCGAGCGCGCCACCGGCGACACGCTGCTGCGCGAGGGCGACAAGGTCATGCACATCAAGAACGACTACGATCTCGAATGGACGCTGGGCGCGGAACAGGGCGAGGGCGTGTTCAACGGCGACATGGGACGCATAACCGAGATAGACACGCGCGAGCGCACCGTGACCGTGCGCTTTGACGACGAGCGCGTGGCCACATACGACGACGGCAACATAGACGAGCTGGAGCTGGCCTATTGCATATCGGTACACAAGAGTCAGGGCTGCGAGTTTCCGGTGGTGATAATGCCGGTCATGCCCGGCCCGCGCATGCTGATGGCGCGCAACCTGCTGTACACGGCGGTAACGCGCGCGCGCAACTGCATGGTGCTGGTGGGACGCGACGATGTGATAGCGGGCATGGTCGCCAACAACTACGTATCGCAGCGCTACTCGGCGCTGAGCGAGCGCCTGCGCAAGTACGCAATCGCCCTGCCCGACGGCGAAGCCAGCCGCCAGCGCGAGCGCGATCTGGCTCAGATGCAGCTGGAGATGGAGTTCCCGGATGAGCAGGAGCTGCCCGGTGATGAGGAGTAGTCGAGCCAGGAGCAGCATGCGCATGGACGGAAGCTAGCAGCGTGCGAAAGGCCGCGCAATACTGCTGCGCGAGCCGCCTGCACCGGCATAGAAACTAGCTCAATCAGCAAGCACTGTGGCAGCATGTGTGCCATGCCACATGCACTGTGCCTATCCAGATGTGCGGTCAATGGCACTGCGGATGCGTTCCGCGCAATGCCGCTCTGCATAGACATTGCTATGCGCCGCATGATGGCCTATACAGCATTGGCGTATCATGCATATTTGCTTACGCATCATGAGCATTGCCCTGCCCTACCTTGCTGCGCATGCGCAATCCTGCTCCGCTCACACATATGCGATAATCATCAGCCGGTGCAGTGGCAGATGCGGCCAATGCCTGCGGCGCTCATGCTCATCCATGTGCAGACATGAGCGTACAGGCATCTGCACGAGGAGGCGCATATCAATATGAAGATATCCGAGTTCTTCCAGCCGCAGCAGACGCGCTGCCTGCGCTGCGGCGGCGCTTACTTCGACTCGCTGGAGCTGGGGCTGTGTCCCGCGTGCGCGCTGCATGTTCACAGTGCGCCCGAGGGCGACCTGCGCGCGGGGCTAACGCATGGGCGGGATGTGCTTGACTGGGCGGGCGCGGCATTCATGTACAGCGACGGCGTGCGCGAGCGCGTGCATGCGCTCAAGTACGGCGGCGCGCGCAAGCTGGGCGAGCAGATGGGGCGCGAGATGGCTGTGGCGCTGCAGGGCATGCCCATCGTGCCGGATGTACTTCTGCCCGTGCCGCTGCACTGGTCGCGGCGCTGGGCGCGCGGCTACAATCAGGCTGAAGCGCTGGCGCGCGGGCTGACCGGGCAATGCGGCCTGCCCATAGCGACGCAGCTGCTCACGCGCGCCCGGCGCACCCGCAGCAATGCCAGCCTCGACCACGGCGACCGCATGTCCAACGTGCAGGGCGCGTTCGTGCTGCGCGGCGATGTGCACGGCATGCGCATACTGCTGATAGACGACGTGCTGACCACCGGCTCCACCGTATCCCAGTGCGCGGGCGCGCTGCGTGCGGGCGATGCGGCCTGGGTGGGCGTGCTGACCTATGCCCGCGCGGGAAGCGTGTATGGCGATGGTTAGCGCGGTGCCCGGTATAGCCGCTACTTGAGAGCATAGGCGGCGCGGCGTAGCGGCATGACATCGGCAATCGCATGGGTTTACGGCATAGTATAGGCAACATCAATGCGCTTATATATGCATGCCATATTGCAGATGCGCGCGAGCTTTCGGCGTAGCCATGCGCGGCACATTGGCGCTGCACTCGTGGATAGCCCATAAGCCGTCGGCGTGACCGCAGCTTGTGCCGGTTGCGCTGTCGCAAAGCGTTTCATCAGGCGAATATGTCGGCATAATGCGTGCGCTGCATGCCCTCTTTGCCTAAAAGCCCCATTATCCCCAAAACGGAACGCCCGTTTTACCCACAAATTTACCTTCCGTCAAGAAAAAACGCTTGCATTCTGTCGCGCTCAATGGTAAAATAGTAGTGTTTTGAATGTGTATTACACGCCTGTTTGAAGGAGGTGTTATCAATGGGCAAGTATTGCGAGATCTGCCACAAGGGCACTATGTCCGGCAACAATGTGAGCCACTCCAACCGCAAGACCCGCACGTCTTGGGCTCCCAACACTCAGAAGGTACGCGTGATGGTGAACGGCGTTCCCACCCGCATGTACGTCTGCACCCGTTGCCTGCGCAGCGGCAAGGTAGAGCGCGCGCTGTAATGCGCGTTGCCTGACTCGCGTCCGCACAAGGACGCTCTCGCGCGATATAGGCGCTGTCCGGCGGCTGCCGGCGATGTGCCAGTATTTGCGCCGCCGTCACATTATATGTGTCAAAAACGGGCGATGTCCTAAGTTATTGCGACATCGTCTATTTTTGTATACAAATGAATATATAAAGCGCATATGCCCGCCGAACCGAAAGGAGGAAAACATGGACTTTCGCAAGACCTACGATTCCATACCCGAGGAATTTGACAGATGGAGGCCGCGCTACTGCGACGAGCTGTTCAGGGCGGTTGTGGACTATGCCGCGCTTGGCCCCGGCTCGAGCGCGCTGGAGCTGGGCCCCGGCACGGGTCAGGCCACCGAGCCCTTTCTCCGCACGGGCTGCGACTATCTGGGCATAGAGCTGGGCGAGAACTTCACCGGCTTTATGCTAAAGACGTTCGGCGCATATGACAACTTCCACATAGTAAACGGCGACTTTGAGACGTATGACTTTGGCGCGCGGCGCTTCGACCTTGTGTTCTCCGGGGCGACGATACAGTGGATACCCGCAAAGATCTGCTTTCCCCGCGCGTACAGCCTACTTAAGCCCGGCGGTGTGCTGGCCATGTTCATGACCCGCACCGACTCAAGAACGCCCAATGGCGCGCTTTACGACCGGATAGAGGAGGTGTACGGCCAGCACTTCCGCGTTGAAAGGCGATATGACTGCCATCTCAGGTATGAAAACGCGGTCAATTACGGCTTTGAGGACTTTCACTATCTGGACTGGAAGCGCAAGCGCGTGTACACCGCCGATGAATATGTAAGCTACCTCGCCGCCACGCAGGTGGAACACATAACGCTCAAGGAGCCGTACCGCTCGCGCTTCTTCGAGGGCGTGCGGCGCGCCGTGCTGGATGCGGGCGACCGCATAGTGCTGGACGATACCATCGCCCTCTACCTCACGCGCAGGCCCCGCTGATGCGGGTTACGGGCGGCGGCACAGCGCTATCAGGCCGACGGCCAGCAGCGCCACGCCCAGCGCAAACGGCCAGAAGCAGGGCGGCAGGCACAGCGCCACCAGCAACGCGCCCGCTGCAAGCAATGCCCAGGCCAGCCAGTTAATGCGGGAACCATGGCGGCATGACCCGCTCCACCCGGGCGGCAGCGGCGGACGCGGCGGATAGCATGGCCTGTGCGGCGGGCGCGGCCCGTTTGCAGGCCGGCAGTGCGGCGCGCAGGGGTTCTGCGGGCGGCAGTCCGTGCCGCAAGGCGGCCAAATTCGCGTGCTGCGGCGGTATTGCGACATATTCGTTCACTCCCATGGGACGGATAATGTGGCATGCGCCCTTCCGCCCTTACCCCAGCATATGCGGCGCGCGCTCAGCCGGTCACATCGTTGAGCCAGTCGCATACCGACCGCCATACCTGCTCGCGCTCAGGGCCGAGCGTGATTATGTGGCCGGAGCGTGAAAGCCGCACCATGCGCTTTCTTGGCGAGGCTGCGCCGCGCATGATTATGTCCGCGCTTACGGGATCGACGGTCTCGTCGCGCGACGACTGCATGACCAGCAGCGGACAGCGCACCTTGCCAAGCGCCTCGCGCGCCATGCGGCTAAGGTGCATGAGATCGTCCACGCGGCGCAGCGGCATGCCGTAGTAGCCATAGTCGTATTCGTGCAGGAAGTCCTCTCCCCTATGCACCATGCTGGCAGGCCAGCGCATAACGCGCGGCACCACGTACTTAAGCACCGGCGACAGCGGCGCCAGCTTGTTGCGCTGCTTGACCGCCGCAGACAGCGTGACGCAGGCGCGCGCCGGGCGCTCGGCGCACATGAGCAGGCTGAGCAGCCCGCCCATGGACAGCCCCACCACGCTCACATCGCGGCACTTTGCCGCCAGCGCGTCCCAGCCTTCGCGCACGCACTTCATGTAGTCGCTCCAGCTCACGCCCGCCATGTCCTCCAACGTAGTGCAGTGGCCGGGCAGCCGCAGCCCGCTCACGGTGTATCCGCAGCGATTTATGGCCTCGGCAAGCGGGCGCAGCTGCGCGGGCGAGCCGGTGAAGCCGTGTATTATCAGCACGCCGTGGAGAGCGCGTTCGCCCTCGCCCTCCAGCATGTACGGTCTGCACAGCGGCGTATCAAAGTCCATACTTCATCCCTCCCAAGGTGACAAAAGCGCCCTCTTAGCAAGGAGCGCTTCTATTATTATATCACCACATTGCGGAATGAAATAGCCCGGCGCATTAAGAGTGTCATACTAGTGCGAATAATGTGCCTCGCCGCCAATAGCCGCTAGGATGCGCCCCTGCCGTGACTTGCACATCGCATTTCACGAATATGCGCATGTGCGGTCATGGCACACTCATGAATCAGTTCCGCGCGCAGGCCACGCGCCAGACTTGTCACACATGCCACACAACAGTTCTGCCCAGCGATACATAAGCCCTGCTGAATCAGCTTGCCGTTACGCGCCAAACCGCTCCAATTCGTCCAGCGATATTCCGCGCCCGGCAATGATTGCGCGCGCCTCGTCGGATAGCTCGCTCACCGGTATCGGCCTGTCCTGCGGGCGCACGCCCTTTTGGTTGATGCGGCCCATCAGGCTCCAGCTGCGCGTGGTGCCGCTCACCGGCTCGGCGGCGGGATCGGAGTACACCGTGAAATCGATAACGCGCACGCTGCCGTTGCGCATGTCCTTTATGAGCGCCAGACGGAAGGTGCTGTTCATGTACCACTTGACGCGCAGATAGCGGTGCGAACCGCCTATGCCGCTGCCGCCCATCTCGAAGCGATAGTCAAAGCGGGAGTTGTCGGGATTTGCCGCGCGCCAGAGCAGACCGATATCGCCCATGGAGCGCAGGCGGCTGTCCGGCCAGCGCCGCACTATGCGCGTCAGCCAGTCGCCCAGCGCGCTGCAATCGCCATCGTGCATGTGCATAAGGCTCAATTCCCATATAACCGGCACATAGGCAAATCCATTGCGCGCATAGCCATCGTCAAAGTGACAGGCCGTGGTCGCCAGCTGCTCGGCCACGCCCACGTCGTCGCCGTATGTCATGATGGTCTCTATCGGCCCTACTCCCATGCGGCTGTTGCACTCCCAGCCCGCACCGTTTTGCCGCGCGCACACGAAGTCGCAGCTCCAGCCGTCCAGACATACGCAGTCGATAAAGTCATCCTTGCCCTGCGCTGGCTTGCAGAAATGCTCGCGCGAAGGGTAATATGGATAGCACACCGAGCCGTCGCCATCCTGATTGTCTATCGAATACTGACTCCATATCGTGCCTTGGCACACGTGTATGCCGTGCTTTTGGGCGAGATGCTGCTGATTGGCGCTGCTCAGGAAGCCCGCTATCACGGATTTGGGCCGATAGCCCACGCCCATAATGCCCTCCAGCAGCGCCATGGCCTCGTCCAGCTCGGCGTTTACCCTGTCGGTGGAGCTGTATGCGTTGGCAAAGAAGCCGCCTGCGACATATGTCACGTCGTCGCCGTACATGTGCGCGCAGTCACGCGCATATGTGCGCAGCTGCTCAAACTGCGCAAGCCCGCTGGTGAGCGCACCATAGCTGAACGCCCATGTTATCGCGCCCTGAGGATAGCGCGCGCGTATTGTCTCCCGAAAGCGGCGCGCGTTGTCCAGCGACACCATGTCCTGCTCATCCTCGCCTATGAAGCGGTCATGCGCCACCTCTATCTGATTCAGCCTTATTATCGATGTTATAGCCAGAAAGCGGCCACCCTCAAGCTGCTCGGTCATGCCCATCCTCCTATAGTGTAGTGGACGAGCAATTCGCCGCGGGCGGCATGTTTTCCTGTTGCGCGTGCGGAAAAACATGAATGCCGCACAGAACGCATGCGGCGCTTTAGTGCATGCATGTTCTGTGCAGCGCCAAGCGGTCACGTGCCGCCGCATTCCCCTGCTAACTGCCGCATACATGGGCATGGCTATACGCTAGCCATATGCGTGTACACGACTCGGCAGTCATGTGCCGCCGCATTCCCCCCGCTCACT
>JBMNUB010000059.1:0-15113 GCA_050946055.1 Candidatus Fimadaptatus sp.
TTGAAGTAGCGCGCTTTGCCACGCAAATAGGCGCATATTCCGCAAAATGGCGCTCCCTGCGCGGGCGTGCAGCGGCATTTCCGGACATAGCTCAGCGCCGCAGAGCATGCGCGCTATGCCATTTCTGCGGTATGGCGCTGCCCATGTACACCGACGGTACGCAGCAATACTGCCCATCAATAGGAAAATCATGCTTCACCGCGCGGCAGCTCTGTGTGCTGTCAGCCCACCCTCGCGATTCACGCTCATGCGCGGCGCGGGCATGGCGGTCGCAGCTCTGCGCGCACATGCCCCTACCGGGTCTGGATGCTCATGCCTTCCCCCGGTGGGCGTGCTATCGCAATGCGCACATTTGCGCTCGCCGATTGCACAAAGCCGCATTTGTGATATGCGCATATCATCGCGGCATGCGCCGCCATGGCATGTACGCCGCTTTGTGAGCGCGCGCTCGGTCGCTGCCGCGCATATGCTGTAGCTCGCCGCGGTGCAAGCTGTTCCGTCACCGGCATGCAGTTCGCCCGCCATCGTCAGACGTGCCGTGCGGCAGCGGGCGCAGCGCCGTCGCAATGAACCGCAGGCATGCTGCTGCACTCACCGCCTCCGCTGCGCGTCAACCGCCAGCGCACAAGTAGCATCTCGCGCGTGATGCCGCCTCCCCTTTCACTGAACGCCAACGCGCGCTGGGAAAGTGCGCGCCGCGCCCCATCCGCTGCCAGTCACATCTATCCGTGCTGGCGCCTTATGACGGTCGAAGCGCAGTCAGGGCTGTGCAGCGGCCCATCATCAGCAGGCCCTCACATTCTGGCAGCGCCAGATATCCGTCCGCCACGCATGCAGCGAGCGAACGCCCTCCCGTTGCACGCCGGCAGCAATCGTTTGCAGCCATGTGCGTGCGCAAGCGGCAAAGCAATCGCGCGCCGCACAATCGTCCGCGCGGCTATATGAGCGCTCACCCATGCCGCGCTGCGTTCACGCGATCCATCAGCAAAAAAACTTGAAAAAAAGTGAATTTAGATATTGACAATCCACGGGCATTGGTGTATAATATCACTCGTGGCGCGGCCAACACCGCAAAGCAAACCGAATATGGTCGCATGGCTCAGTTGGTAGAGCACCGTGTTCACATCGCGGGGGTCACAGGTTCGAGCCCTGTTGCGACCACTACATTCTCGATCAGGAATGGTCGAGAATTTTTTATTGGATTCAAATGCCTTTGTGAGGAAATCATATATGAAGCTAAGTTTGCATTCTGATTTTTGCGAGCTTCTTTTGCATTCCCGGGATGATGGGGGCATGTGCAGCCGGCAGCTGTGCCAACATCCGGCCTTTCAGGCTGCAAAGAGGCATGCACAGGATTTCAACAGGACATCCTTTACCAACGAAGACTATCTTGACGAGTTGTTGCATATAAATGGGTTTGATATTCTTGCGCGCGGAAGTGAGCTGCGCCGCAATATAGAATGTATACGCAGGACAGATCTGGAAAAGGTTGTATCGCAGGTCGCGCACTATTTACCGGCCGAGTGCATAAAAGCGCAGAGCGTTCATATCCATTTGCTGCCAGGAATAGGAGGCCTTGCACTGGACGGCATGATTTTGCTCGATCCTGCGCCATGCCCCTGGTATCCGTGCGACGGCAGTGATGCCGGGCGATATTTGGAGCAATTCATTCTCCCCACAATGCGGCATGAGCTGCATCACGTCTGTTATCGTACGCTGCGCAAAGATGTTGCCATATCGGATATAAAGACAAAGAAGCTGCTGGCCGAAGACTATTTGCTTCAGCTTCAAATGGAAGGCAGTGCGGTTATGTGTGAGAGCCTGTGCAGAAAACCTTATATTGCTTCGGATGAGAATATCGCACTGAATGCAATGCTGAAATCCAGCTTCTCTCAGGTCATTGCCTGGCTTGATAGCCCAAACGGCGCGATAGATGCCGACGATTGGACCAAGTATTATGCGCTTTGGGGAGAGAATAAGCTCGCATACCTGCTTGGAGAGTTCGCCTTCAAAAAGATGCTTAAACGTGATATTCCCGTTAGCGAGGCAATTCGCATGTCGCCTATGGAGTGGTTTGAAAAGGTTAAAGCCTGCATATAGTTTTGCTGCCGTACAAATCAAGCGCTTAATCAATGTCCACCGGCAGCTTTGCAGGGAACCTCATATGCGCCCGCCGAGCAGCAATACAAGCGCCCTCCTGTCCCAGCCATAGCATGCGACAGGAGGGCGCTAATAGTGTCGTTCTCCGTTGCGCTGCATCTCATTTCGTGTAAGTAGGGATGCTCTTAAAACCACAGGCTCGGATATCACTTCGTAGCCGCTTCATCTTTTGCATCACCATTGCATAAGCATCGACACAATAGGCGGCCTCCGCGCCGTTCATATCGCCTTCCCATGCTTCCAAGGATTTGTCCATTTCCAGCGCCTGTCCCGCCATCTCAGCGCACTGGGCAAGCAGCGCCGCTTTGGAGACTGAGTCCACATTGTCCATCAGCGCTATGTATTCGCCATATAAGGCTTCATAGTCACCCATCGCTTCCTTGAACTCAGGGCGAATGCCGAAAGCATCGATTGAATTCGCCTCCGTCACCGCAGCTTTGCCTGCCGCATGGGCCTTATGCTCCCGGCTGTAGGAGGGCTTGCGTGAACCGCTCCGTTCTCCCCCGTTGTGTTCTTCGTAAGACTACACTATCGGAGCGGCGATGTAGTTTGCAAAGAATTCCGTCGATACTCCGGCTGACACGACGGCAGCTGTAACGATTGTCAAAACAATAATGTTGCACCAGTATGATCGTGCAAAGCTTCGGCGGTTGTAATTCTTGCTGCCGGACGTGAATACTATGGAATATCCATCCGATGACTGGTATCATAAACAATATGCCGCAACCAAAGTATGGCCCATGCGCTCAGCGGTCGAAATCGTTCAGGGCCTGCATGATCATGCCACTTCATGCACCTTCCCCTTGCCACTTTATTTTTCAAACCAATCATATCACGTCTCTAAAAATTTCCAGTCAAAATCATGCATTAGTCGAATTTAGCATCCGATTTAATCATGTTTTGCATTCATATCACTATAATTTGCTCATCATGAGCATTACCCGACTGCGCAATGGTATGTTTCGCAGCATATTATGTTCTCCCCCATCCCCACCGCCCCCTTTACCTCGCTCTCAGCCGCATCCAAGTCGATGCTGCCGCTGCCCTTAACGGTAACGCGCACTTCGTGCAGCGTGCCGTGGACAAGCCACTTCACCGCATTGCCCTGCCCGTAGGTTATCGGCCACAGCTTGCGCGCGCGGCTTTCTACAGCCTGACCTCGGCATTATATGCATGCAGTTCCAGCCCGGATGCGCTGCCCGAAAGCGCGTTCATGCGGAAGGCTACTATGGTGCCGGGATGCGCGTTCTCAATGCATGCCGTGTTCAGCCGGTTCTCGTCCATACGCTTGGGATTTAGCGGCTTTAAGGGCAGCCCTGCACGCTTGCATAGCCCGCCGCAGGAATGCATATGGTCATTGGCATTGCGGTCATGAGCCGCTCTATTCCCTCCATACTCATAGCGCCCATCCTGCCTGCTGTGTATATTGCATGGGCAGACCCCCGCCTGTGTGCGGCGGATAAGCGCCACAGTGCGCCTTGGCCGCACGAGCGCATTGGCCCTTCCCCGCACGCTAATATGCAAATATGGCTCATATCTTCAAGTTTTATGTCACGAAACGCATAAAAAAAAGCACGAAAACGCGCGCAAATCTGCAGGATTTGAGTGCTTTTATGTGGTATAATAATGGTATGAAGCGTTTCTCCCAGTCCTGTCTGCAAAAGGTGGTGTACTGAAAATGATGATAGCAATAGTGGACGATACCTGCGATGACCGACGGCGGCTGCACCGCCAGCTGGAGAACGCGCTGCGCAGCCGCAACGTACAGGCGAACATACTGGAGTTCGACAGCAGTGAAGCCTTTCTTACAGCCGCAGACCGGCAGCGCTTTAGCGTCGCGTTTATGGACATATACATGTCGGGTGCCAGCGGCATAGAGGCCGCACATGAGCTGCGCAAGCGGGACAGAAACTGCCTTATCGTATTCACCACAGTGTCAAAGGACCATGCGCTTGAGGGCTTTAAGGTGCGCGCCATGCAGTATCTTGTAAAGCCTTTTGACGAGCATGACATCGACTGCCTGACCGGCGAGCTGCTGGAGCGCCTGCCTCATCCGGACAAGTATATGGATGTGAGGACGGGCGGCGACATAATCCGCCTGCTCTACAAGAGCATAGTCTATGCCGAGCATTTTTCGCACATGATACACATACACTTGACGGCGCAAAAGATCATCGCCACCCGACAGTCCTTTCGCGAATTTACCGCGCCTCTTAAAGGCGAGCCGCGCTTTTTCATATGCAATCGCGGCGTAATAGTCAACCTTGAGCATGCCTGCGACTTTGAGGATAAGTGCTTTGTCATGAGCGACGGCAGCCGCGTTTTGGTAAGCCGTGAGCTGGCCAAGAGCGCGCGGCATGCATTCATGGAGTTTTTGCTGCAAAGGGGATATTGATTATGGCCGACGTATTGCGCCCGATACTGGAAATGGCCGTAGTATTGCCCGGAATACTGCTGGCATGCCTGCCTGTGCGCTCTTATTCAAAGCGCTCCTTTTCCAGGCAGCTTTGCTGGATGCTGCCGCTGCTCGCCGGGCTGGCAATAGGCGGCGGTCTGATATGCTATTATACGGACACATTTGCGCTGCCCATGCTGATAATAGTGGCGCTGTGCGCGGCAATGATATACGCAAGTGCCTTTAGCGTGTCCGTATGGAAGTCGCTCAGCATAGTCATGTCCATATGCTCGGTGTTTGCATACATAAACGGCCTGTCCATAGCGCTGGATGCCGCCATAGAGGCCGGCCGCGCCACTTCCGGCAACGGATACTGGTTCTGCCTGGAGGCGGGCATAGCCTACAACGCAATGTGCTGGCTGTTTGTGGCGGTTGCGGCCTATCCCGCCAGTCACGTAGTGCGCCGCATGGTCGAGGACGAAAGCTTTGCCCAGACATGGTATGTGTTTTGGATATTGCCCACCGTATTTGCGACTTCCGCCTGCTTTATGGTACCCCGCTATCAGAGTACGCTGTACGTGGGCCGGGTATTGCAGTGCTATATAGTGTTCAACATCATCATGATATTCACGATAATAGCTTTCAACGTCATATTCCTTGTGATGGCCAACAGCCTGAACTCCACTGCCAAGCTGCAGCTCAGGAATCACTTCCTATCCATGCAGCGCGACCGCTATGAGAGCCTGCGCACCGCCATAGAGGAGGCACGGCAGGCGCGCCACGACACGCGGCATCTGTTTAACCAGCTCTACGCGTTCATGGATGCCGGCGAATGGGACAAGGCCAAGGAATACATATCCCGCGCCGTGGACAGGATACCCGTCACGGACATAAACGCAT
The DNA here is from genome assembly GCA_050946055.1 of Candidatus Fimadaptatus sp. Classification (GTDB taxonomy): domain Bacteria; phylum Bacillota; class Clostridia; order Christensenellales; family Aristaeellaceae; genus Fimadaptatus. Next base: position 5,456 of record JBMNUB010000059.1, read on the forward strand.
GCGAAAACCGCGCCGCCGACAGCGTAATAAGCCACTATTGTGCGCTGGCAAAGCGGGAGGGCATTCCATTCAATGCAGAGGTAGATCTGCCCCAGAGCGTGCCTGTGGGCGAGATGGACATGTGCCTGATACTCTCCAATCTGCTGGAGAACGCATTTGAAGCCAGCCTAAGGACCGACAGCGGGCGACGCTACATATCCATACAGGCATATATGCACGCCAGCCGCCTTATGCTCATAAAGGTCGAAAACGCATTCGACGGCGATATATCCGAGGATGGCGGCATGTTCATATCCACCAAGCGCGGCGAAGCCGGTCTGGGCATACAGTCCATACGCCGCATAGCCGAAAAGGCCAACGGTGCCAGCGCATTTTCGCATCAGGACGGCGTATTCACCGCCAAGGTAATGCTGCGCGGCTGATGTCATGCCGCTTTCACATAACGCGCACTCGCTGCTCAGACGGCACAGCGCCATGAGCAGCAGCCAGCAGAGTTGCCGCACCGGCGCATGAAACGGCCTGCGGAAAGACGCTTATGCGCGGCTTGTCACCGGCACGCATTGCCGATCACGCAGACGGTCCTGCCGCACATATGAGGCTGCCCACGCATGCCGTCCGGTTATCGACTTGCGTGGACAATATGAGTATCCGCTTTCAACAGCGCTGTTGAAAGCGGATACTTTATGCATACTTTCCATTGAAGGGCATGTGCGGATTTCGCTCTTGCCGCGAGCTATGGCCGGCGGCTTGCGCACTCACTGCGTGCGCTATGCTCAGAACGGCGCTCCACACTCCGGGCAGAACTTAGGCGGGCGCGCTCCCGCGTCAGGTTGCCAGCCGCATGCGCACGCCCTTGCGCTCGCCGGGCGTCTGGCGCCGCACTCCGGGCAGAAGTTGGCGCTGTTTAACGACCCGCAGGCACAGCGCCATGTATCCGCGCCGCGCGCATTGCCGCTTTGCTCCGTGCCTGCGCCGCCCTGCGCACCCTGAAGCGCTCCCATATGGAACAGCTGTGCCGCGCTGGCGCCGCCGCCCTGCGCCATGTTCATGCCCATGAAGCCGGTAAGCGCGCCTCCCGCGTTTCGCGCCGCATCCTGCATGGCCCGCGCCTGAGCGCCTGCGATGTGCGCCGCCGCCATGTTGGCATTGCGAAACACGGCGTTGCGTTGCAGCTCCTTTATCATGGCCTCGTCTTCCTCCAGCGCCTTTACCGAGCTTATGCCAAACGACACTATCTCAACGCCGCGCGCCTGCGCCCACTTTTCGGACAGCAGCTCATTTAGCATCTCCGCTATCTCGGATGCATGGCCGGGAAGCGCGCTATACCGTATGCCCTTCTCGGACAGCTGTGCAAACGCCGGTTGCAGCGCGGTCAGCAGTTCGCTCTTGAGCTGACCGTCTATGCGCTCGCGGGTGTAATCGCCCTCGACATTGCCGCAGACATTGATGTAGAACAGCATGGGGTTGACAATGCGATAGCTGTATTCGCCAAAGCAGCGTATGGCTATGTCCACATCCAGCCCGATGTTCGCGTCCGTTACGCGAAGCGGTATGGGGCTGGGCGTGCCATACTTGTTGCCCATTATCTCCTTGGTGTTGAAGAAGTACACGCGCTGTTCCCTGCCCGCCTGACCTCCGAACGACAGGCGCTCAAACGTCTCCTTCAATACCGCCCTGACCTTATCGCCGTCCAGCGCGCCATAGAATATGCTCGGCTCTCCACCCTCGTCATATATGTACTCTCCGGGCTCTGCGCACACATCGATTATCCGCCCCTGATCCACTATCATCATGCACTGCCCGTCGGCCACCGCTATGACGCTGCCGTCCGATATAACGTTGTCATCCTCAAAGCGGCTGCCGCCAAAGCGCCCTCTGATCTTTTTGGACGCGCGCGTCGCCAGCACGTCATTGGGAAGCGCATCCACATAAAAGAACTCCCGCCACTGACTGGCAAGCGCGCCGCCCGCGGCATTTAAGCCCGCCGCTATAAGTCCCATCGCCACATACCTCCCGTCAGGAATCCTGCTTTTCGTCCGCCAGCTTCCTGCGCTTTACATCCATGTATAGGAAGTCATCGAACCGCTCATGCAGCTCAAACGAGTCGTTGCGCGCATATTCAGCAGCCGCGCTCTGCTTTACCGCCTGCCTGAGCTGCCCGTTCAGCACGCCCAGCACCGCCAGCGCCGCCACCAGCGCCACCACGCCCGCAATGAGCAGCGCGCCGCTGGAAAGCGAGCCGGTCAGCGCCATAAAGAGCGCCGCCACGCCCATAACGCCTGCAAACACCCCCGCGCCCCACACAAGCGACTTGGTTCTGTCCGCAGGCACGTCGCAGACGAGCTTGCCCGTCTGTCCGTTTACGGCGAATGTGTAGGTCTTGCCCTCGCGCACCGTGGTCATCAGCCACACGGGCATGAATGCCAATGTCATACTGCCCTCCTCGGCGCGCACCTGCCGGGCGCGTTCAGTCGCGCTTTCGTATTCGCTCACCGTATCGCGCATGGCCTGCAACATGCTGTCGGTCATGCGCTCAACGGCGCGGCGCTTGCACTCCTCGCTGTCCACGTCCGCGCAATCCGCCATTGCGCCCGCCAGCATCGCCGTCTGAAATGGCACGGCGGTGCTTATGTCGTATGGCTCCAGCGATTCGGTTATTTTGTCATCCATATTTGCGCTCGCGTCCACGGGTATGTTCTCAAACGCCATGCTGCCGCTCCTGCGCGCCACGTAATGCTCCGTGCGCGTAGTTTCCCACTCGCCTCTTCGCTCCACATGCCGCTTTTGCGCGTCATATGCCACGCTGGCGTGCGCCCTGCAGTCGAACAGATAGTACGGCACATACAGCTTGCGCATGTCCGCTATGCGATTGCTGCCCTGCAAGAACACGTTGGGCAGCAGCCGTTTGCCCTTGAAGTAGTCGTGGAACTGCTGCTGAGCCTGCTCCCTGCTTACCGCAAACGGTATGGCCAGCGACGGCCTCGTGCCGCTCATGCGCGCGGGCAGTATCGCCGCGTTGCCGCAGTACGGACATTCCGTGGCGCAGGTCGTTCTCTCGGTCATAAGAGCCGCGCCGCAGTTCTTGCACGTATAGCCGTGCATTTGCTCGGCCTCTTGCGCGCTAAAGCCGCTCTTTACCACCTCAAACCGCATCTCGCCGCCATCCTGAACCGCATTCAACGCGCTTAGCGCCTTTTCATCAAAGCAGTTGCCGCAGGACTCGCACTTAAGCCCGCCGCTTGCGCCCTCATATGTCAGCGGCGCGCCGCAGCATGGGCATACGTAAGACTCACTTGGCATATCTCATTCTCCGTCCGTATCCGTCTTGAGCTTTGCAAGGCTGCAAAGCTGCATGCATTGCTCCTTGAGCGCATATATCTCGCGCTCAAGGGCATCCAGACTGTCCTCGCCGTATAGCTGCCGCCATGCGTTCTGCTGCGCGGACATGTATCCGGCAAAGGCCAGTCTGCCCATGGTCGCCAGCCGCTTATCGTCTGCGGACTCTTTGCTCAGCCACTCGTCATACAGCGCATCCAGCTCGCCCTGCCAGAGCGCGCGCACCTGCTTAAACGCGCGCAGCAGCTCATACTCGTCCTCTGCGCTCCCCAAGAGCGCCTGCTCTGTATCGCACATGCCTGAATGATCCGCGCACATTATCCATCCGCCATCGCCAGAGCAAATGCATATGTCCTCCAGCAGATTGCCTTCCAGCTCCGAATCATCCGGCTCGGCCGGCTCATAGTTCATGTAAACGTCCCAATCATGCTGCAGGCTGTCCAGCAGCGGCGGCCATGCCACGCCGTCCGCAGGAAACCCGCTGTCGGCGGCGTATGCCTCGACCGCGCTTTCGGTGTTCTTGCCAAACACGCCGTCCACCTTGTCGTGCAGATAGCCCATGTCATTCAGCTTTTGCTGCATGTCCATTACGGCGTATCTATCCTTAACGCCGCGATACAGCGCGCCCTCGGGATAGAACTCCTCCTCGTCCGCATGGCCGCATTCGGCGCAGACCCGATAGCGCAGCCCGGGCGAAAGCTCGCCCGCATCCCTGACCGTATTCCACTTGCCGTATTCATGCGACAGGCGCTCGCTCTTTTCCACCTTGGCTCCATGGCAGTTTTTACATTCATACTCTATCGAACCGCGCGACGTGCATGTCGCCTTTACCTCGTCCACCTTGCGCCAGTCGTGGCCATAGGCGGGTTCGGTAATCTCCCTGTGATTGTCGCCGCATATAGTACACTCCAGCAGGTAATATCCGTCCAAAGTGCATGTCGGCTTGCCTGCATCCACCTGCTCATAGGCATGGCAGCCGTATGTATCGTAGTACCAGCAGCCATCTGCCCCGGCAGGTATGGCAATCGCCGCAAGCATCAGCATAGCGATGCATAGCCAGCGCCGTGCTTTCTTCATATGTACACCCCTGACAGCAATTATTCGTCTCCTTATGCAACCGCCCCGGCACTGTAACCGCACCGGGGCGCGCGGCATGAGCGCCGTTCAGCCTGCCCGCGCTGATACAGACCGGCGTTCATATCCGCTATTGCTCATTCCACTATCTCTAATTCCTGCTTTTCCGCATAGTATGTCATCGTCTGATCCATAAGTTCTGTGGATACGCTCATGGTTCCGTCTTCCAGCAGTTGCATAACATAAACCGTGTCATCGATGCCCTCTATCCCCGAAGGTACGGCAAGCGTAAGCGCGCCCTCTGCGAACACGCCCTCCAGCGTCTGTGCCTCGCCCATAATCTCGGTTATCTCCAGCGTGACCGTGCTGCCCACTATGTTCGCGCTCATGTTTATGCCGGCTATTTCGGGCGGCGCCTGCATGCCCATAATGTCTATCAGCGTGCATACCCACATGCCGGAGAACTCCTCCAGCGCAGCATCCGCGCGCACGGGCGCAGCCACAAACGCCTCGGGCATATCGCGCGTGAACAGCAGCTCCATTCCATCCTGCTCGGCGCACAGGCTGACTTCTTCCGCACTGTACGCCAGCGCGATTTCGATGTCGGTCCCCTTGTCCATTATCAGTTCCGCACCGGCAAGCTCCCACGTGCCTATCGTGTCTTCTTCGCCATCCATATGCATGGTGTAGCTGCCGTCCTCGTTCAGCGTGAGCGTCATGCTAATTCCAAACATGTTGCCATACCAGGTTCCTAGCACATCGCCCGCCTCGGCCACAGCGCCCGCACACAGCATCATAATGGACATAATCATCGAGATTGCAACAGCCATGAGTTTTTTCATATCAATTTCCTCCATTTGCCCTGCGATTCGCCATGCTTTACGCATAGTAGCGGCACGATGAGCGCATCAGGCGCTCCGCACCGTGGCCGGCCGCGCTGCACCTCCCTTCTTTTTACAGCGTGGCATGGCGAAAAACCTTGAACAAACCCATTGAATGTATTATAATATATGTAACTGCAATACCGGGATACAGAAGCAGATCGCCACCTGAGCCTGCATCCCGGCTGGCGGAGCAAGCACAACTGAACGCAATCAGGGCCGTACCGCAATAACGATGATACGCATATCGCCCGCTTTTGTCCCCACACCAAAGCCCAAAAAGGGTGGGAAACTCAAAACTTTCCCCAAAAAAGTGTGGTAAAGCGGGTGGGAAGCGCATTTTTAGGAGATGACCCCATGAAAAAAGCTTTTGCGTTCCTGCTACTCACCATCACGACCGCCTTGTTCCTCTCTGCCTGCTCGCACGATGGTGCCCAGCTCAGCGCAGATTCCCCGGTGACGCTGAACCTGTGGCATGTATACGGCAGCCAGACAGAGTCCCCTCTCAACTCGCTCATAGACGGATTCAACCGCTCCACAGGGCGCGAAAAGGGCGTGCTTGTAAACGTCACGTCCGTCACCAACTCAACCGACATAGACGCGGCGCTCATCGCCTCAGCACAGCGCGAGCCGGGTGCCGCCGCGCTTCCCGACATGTTCACCGCCTATCCGCGCATAGTGGAGAAGCTGGACAGCGAGCGCCTGCTCAACTGGAGCGAATACCTTTCTGACGAGGCGCTGTCCTCATACATGCCCGACTTTCTCTCGGAGGGCATGTTTGGAGAGCGGCTATTGATGTTGCCCATCGCCAAATCAACCGAACTCTGTTTCATCAACCGGACACTTTTTGAGCGCTTTGCTGCGGAAAACGACGCTTCACTCGATGACATGACCGACTTTGAGCAGCTCTTTGAGCTGTGCATGCGCTACTACGACTGGTCAGGCGGTCAAAGCCTGTTTCAGATAAACGACTTTTACCATTACTTCATCACCGGTGTCAGCTCTCTGGGCGGCGACTTCATGACAAAGGATGGCTCAGGCGGGCGCATCGACTTTGCCAGCGATGCATTTGAGCGCGTGTGGCGGCCAATGGCGCGCGCCGGCATACACGGCGGGCTGTGCATAGAGGACGGCTATGCCTCCGACCGCTGGAAGACCGCCGAGGTGATAAGCAACATAGGCTCTACCGCAGGCATACTATATCTGCGCAACTACGTGACATATGCGGACAACACCACCCACGCCATAGAAACGGCCATACTGCCCTATCCCCGCTTTGCAGGCGCTTCGCCCACGGTCATGCAGCGCGGCACGGGGCTGTTTGCCGTGCTGAGCGACGACGAGCGCAAAAACCGTGCTGCCGCCATATTTGCAGGATGGATTACTTCCGGCCAGCCCAATGTGGAGTTTGTGACTAAGGCGGGCTATCTTCCGGTCACGAAAGAGGGCTTTGACAGCCTGATAAGCGGCGCATACAGCGTGTCAAATGAGAAATACCGCCTGCTCTACGACACCGTAAGCGGCATGTACGGCAGCTATGCGTTCTGCGCGCAGCCCCGCTATGACGGCGCTGCCGATGTGCAGGCGAAGTTTGAGCGCAGCATAAAGCAAGTATTGCGCAGCGCCCACGCCCAATACGCACGGCGCACGGATGCTGGGGAGAACGCGGCAGCCGTGATGTCCCAACTCGAAAGCGCAGCGCTCGACGAGCTGATACAGCTGATGCAGTGAAGTCCGGGAGGATGTGCCATGCGCTTTTATCCGAGAACTTTGCTAAAACTCATGCGCCAGTCAAAGCCCATGGGGCTTTCTCTACGCCGCCGCCTGACCGTATATCTGGCCGCGCTCACCTGCGGCACGGCATTGATGATATTCCTCGCGCTCTACATGCTGGGCGCGGTCAAGTCCACCGACCAGCCAATATCCGCAGCGCTCTCCAATCGGCTGGATGACGCGGCCAAAGAGCTGATGCAGGACATGGACACCGCAGCGGCCTGTGGCACAATGCTCTCCGAGGCGCTTTCCGAGGTATTGCAATCCACTTTAAGCGACAAAGGCATATCATTCGACCAGATAAGCGGAAACGCGGAGGCGCTATTGAGCGTGCAGCGCGCCGCATACGGCATAATGCTCGCGCACATGAGGCTCGCGCCATGCAGCGGCGCGTTCTATATGATTGACGCCACTGCCAGCACCGTACTGCCCAATGCGCAATACAGCGGGCTATATCTAAAGTATGCCGACCTCTATGCGGAAAACACCATGCGCAACAAGGTGTGCATGTTCCGTGGCAGCTACGCTGTCGCCCGCGAAAACCAAATAGGACTTTACAGCACATGGCAGCCCGAGATGTCCAAAGGCACTTTCGCTCAGGCCGAGGACATGATGCGCGGCAGCGTGAACGCGCGCTATATGCTCACAGACGTGTACCCGCTCCCTGACTCATGGGAGCGGGCGCGCCTCATATGCCTGCCCATATACATGGGCGGGCGCATAGCCGGCGTGTGCGGCTTTGAGCTGAGCGACCTGTACTTCTGCCTGTCCTATGCGGGCGAGGACGGGAACATGGTCTGCGCCCTGCTCACCAATAGCGACGGCGCTTGGCAGGGCCAGACCTCCGGCAATATATGCGCCGCGAATCAAAGCGCATTCTCCATATCGAGCGACGGACGATATTCTCAGATTGCGACCGGGTCCGAGCGCTTCATAGGGCTTACACGCGAGCTGAAGATAGGCGACAGCACCCACTTTCTCGCCGCAATGCTGCCCGGCGCGCAGTACGAGCAGCTGGTTCACGGCGGCAATGCGCGGGCTGCGGGCGCGCTGCTGGGCATAATGATAGTGGCGGCGGGCGTATGCGCATATCTGAGCCGCCGCTATGTAGCGCCCATATTGCACAGCCTTGCGCAGTTAAAGGCGCGCAAGCCCGCATACGATCCCTCCAACATACCCGAGATTGACGACCTGTTCGAGCTGCTCGCCGCCAAGGAGCGCGACTACGAGCAGGAACTGCAGCTGCTCAGGCGCTCACGCGAGGACATGCAGCGCGAGTGCGAGCGCGCCGAGCACACGCTGTCCACGCTATACGCCTCTGGCATGCAGGAATTTGATCCCGATGAATGCGCGCACTTCTCCGAAAGTCTGAACACGCTTACCCCCAGGGAGCGCGAGATATTCGAGCTATATCTTCAGGGCAAGACCGGCAAGGAGATACAATCTCTGCTAAACATAAATCAGAACACTATAAAGTACCACAACAAGAACATATATGACAAGCTGGGCGTCCACTCGCGCAAGGAACTGCTGAAGTATGCGGCGCTGACTCAGGCAAATCAGCTTCCACGCGGCGCATGAGCGCGTTAGTCCTGCCATTCCGGCCACGCCGGGCATGCCGCACAGCGGCGCGCAGCTGCCATGCCCACCTGCCACGTTGCTTTCACGGCGCATATCGCCGGTTTGCAGCGGCACTATACAGCATGCCGCGGCAGCACGGCTTATTGCGCCGCGCGCGCCGGGCTGCGGACAGTCCGCGCGGCAATGTATAGCATGCCGCGACAGCACGGCTGATTGCGCCGCGCGCGTCGGGCTGCGGACAGTTCGCGCGGCAATGTATCGCATGCCGCGACAGCACGGCTGATTGCGCCGCGCACGCCGGGCTGCGGACAGTTCGCGCGGCAACGTATCGCATGACACGCCAGCACGGCTGATTTCGCCTCGCGTGCCGGGCTGCGGACAGTTCGTGTGGCAATGTATCGCATGCCGCGACAGCACGGCTGATTGCGCCGCGCACGCTGGGCTGCGGACAGTTCGCGCGGCAACGTATCGCATGACACGCCAGCACGGCTGATTTCGCCTCGCGTGCCGGGCTGCGGACAGTCCGCGCGGCAATGTATCGCATGACACAATATCCCCGCGTAGTAAGCCACACATGCCACTCGCCCACATACGCGATGCGCGGCTATTGGCGTAATGCGTGGGTTGCATAAGCTGAAAAGCCGCGCTTGTGTAAGCCCTGTGCGTTTTGAACGCGAAAGCCCCGCATGCCGTTTTACCGGGATCGTCATGTCGAAAAGTGCCCGCGCTTTACTGCCGCTTATAATGCGGTAGGGCCATGATATGCTTTAGCTAGTTCATGCCGCCGAAAATCGCGAATAAGCAAAAGCTCCGCTTTCATCGATTGAAAACGGAGCTCAGACTGTCAAAAAACCCCCGGAGAGCTCGGCGGGCCTCGCAGCCCTCTCGACTTAGGTAGCGCCCAGCGACATGTGGACAGTTCCCGATATAGCGGACAATAGAAAAAAGAAGCCTCCTGTTGTAGAATAGAAGCTATGACAGGAGGCGTTATGTATGGCAAGGAAGTACAGAAA
>JBMNUB010000060.1:0-15103 GCA_050946055.1 Candidatus Fimadaptatus sp.
CTTGCTGCTTTGCCTCATGGGCAGGCTGGCTTGCACACCGCCGCGATATGCGCATCACTTCACCGCATCCAGCTCCCACTTGCGCAGCTCGTCTATCGTGAATCTGCCGGCAAAGCTGATGCCGCGCGCATCGTGCTTGGGGAAGTTCAGCGTGGACAGCGCTATCGCGCCGCCGTTTACGAACACCTCCACCGAGCAGGTGTCCACGAATATGGTCAGGCGCAGCGCGCGCATACTGCCCGGCACTATCGCCTGCGAGGCGGGCTGGCCGTCGGACTCGCCCACGGCATAGCCGCCGCGCGTGCGGTCGCAGCTTATCACGCGGGTGTCGGGGTCGTAGCGCACGGCGAAGTACTCATTGCCGGTGCGCATAAGCTGTATCTCCAGCTCATTGCCGCTCTGCGGGGTCAGCTCCAGCTCCAGCTCGTAGCGCCTGCCCTCCAGCCCCTCTATGTATGTCTCGCCGTCTATCGCCACGCCGCGCACGCCGAACTCCTCGCCGCGCAGCGACTCAAGCTCGCTCAGCGGCTTCTGATACATGCGCTCGCCCTGCACGCTCAGCTCGCGCGGCAGCGAATACATGCCGCACCAGTTGTGCCCCAGATACTGCGTGGGCGCGTCGTGTCCCCACATGTGCAGCCAGCCCAGCATCACCCGCCGTCCGTCGGGCGTAAGCACGGTCTGGGGGGCGTAGAACTCCGCGCCGTTGTCGGCGGCCTCCATGGCCTCGGGCAGGAAGCGGCCACACTGCTCCTGACCCAGCAGATACACAACCGGCTGAGTGCTGGGGAAGCGCAACCCCTCCTTGGGCAGATCTATGGCGCAGGTTATCATGGCCTTGTGGCCGCTAAGCTCAAAGTAGTCCGGGCATTCGGGCATGCTGCCTATGCCTTCGAGGAACACGCCGTCGCAGCGCCATGTCATGAGGTCGGCGCTGGAGAAGCTCAGCTGGCGACCATTTTCCGGGCCGCGATTGGCGACTATGGCGCGCCAGCCCTGCTCGGTGCGCATGAGCTTGGGATCGCGGAAGTCCACCGCCGAGCTGCCCTCGGGCAGGCATGCGGCGCTTATCACGGGGTTGCGCGCGCACTTTTCAAAGTGTATGCCGTCGCTTGAAAAGGCCAGACACTGCTCCTGTATGGTCGTGCCAGATGCGTCCTTGTGTACGCCGGTGTACATAAGCACCAGCCTGTCGCCATCGGCTACGGCAGTGCCTGAGAAACAGCCCTCATTGTCGAACGGGCTGTCGGGCGCGAGCGCCGTACCCACCCAGTCCCAGCGCATAAGGTCCGGGCTTACCCAGTGGCCCCAGTGCATTGGCCCCCATACTGGCTTGTATGGGTAGAACTGGCAGAACAGATGATACTGACCCTTCCAGTAGCAGAAGCCGTTGGGATCGTTTATCCAGCCTATGGGCGGCGCGCAGTGATATGCGGGCATGAACTCAGCGTTGACTGAAGCGGCATTCTCGCGTATAAATCTGTCGGCATTTTCCACGGTATAAGTCATTTACGACAGCTCCTTTCGTACCTGTGTGAGGGCGCAGTGCAGCGCCGGTCTTATGACATTATTGTATTTCTATATGGGCGCGCATGTCAATGATATTTTTCTCAGCTATACTATGCCGCAAGCGCGCATAGCGGCGCATGTATATGGGCAGCATAACGCACCGGACATGGCGGTGCGTGCGCGATGTCTGCGCGACATGAGCGTGGAAAGCTGCGAGCGCAGAGCATAAGCGCTATCCACACGGAATGCGATGGAGAGCGGCAGACAATCATGCGCGTGCGCGATTCTGCATAACATGAGCGTGGAAAGCTGCGAGCGCAGAGCATAAGCGCTATCCACACGGAATGCGATGGAGAGCGGCAGACAATCATGCGCGTGCGCGATTCTGCATAACATGAGCGCGAGCCAAGTGCGCTGGGGAGGAACATGCTGCGCGGCGCATCAGCCCTGCAGCTAAGGCGCGCAAAGCGCAATGGCGGAACGCTTGGGCGCGGGACGGACAGCGGCCTTTTGCACGCCACGCAGGGCCTCATATGAGTGCGCTGAGAGCTTTCTGCACATGGGCGGGAGGCGGGCAAGACCGCGCTTTATGCGCGCTGCACCCGGTGGCTGGCGGTAGCGGCATCGGAATTGCGCGCTGACCATTTTGCGCCACAATGCGTTTTAAAACTGTTCCATGGGCGTTCATGGTTCGTTCATACTATCTCTTAAAATCCTTGGTATACTATCAAATGTCAGGAGGTGCTGAACATGAAGCACATGAATAGCGAAGATAAGAAGAGCGGAAGGCTCAATAAGGTCATCAGTCTCATAGCGGTAGCGGTGGTATTTACTATGGTAGGCACCGGGATAGGCGCCACTACGATGCGTTCCAGCGCGCTGGCCGAGGCCAACACGCAAAGCGAGCAGCAGACCGAAATCAAAAGCGAGATAAGCGATGCCGAAAGCCCGGCGATATCGGTATACGAAAAGTGCGCTGACTCGGTCGTGGGCGTTATAACCTACACTCAGCGCTGGGTGCAGTCGGCCAATGAGCTTCAGGAGTCCGAGGTCGGCGAAGGCTCGGGCGTGGTCATATCCGACGACGGCTACATACTGACCAATAACCACGTGATCGCCGACGGCAATTACTACAAGGTGCTGTTGCCCAGCGGCGAAAAGGTCGAGGCCACTCTGGTGGGCGCGGACAGCGGCACCGATATAGCGGTGCTCAAGGTGGAAGGCCAGACGCTCAGCGCCATCGAAGTCGGCTCGTCCTCCGACCTCAAGGTCGGTCAGACCGTGATAGCGATAGGCAATCCGGGCGGCAGTGTGCTGGCCAACTCGGTCACGCAGGGCATAGTCTCCGCGCTGGAGCGCGACATGGAGAATGCCTTCACCCGTCAGGTAAAGACCATACAGCACGACGCGGCCATCAACCCCGGCAACTCGGGCGGCGCGCTGCTCAACACCAAGGGTCAGCTGGTGGGCATAAACACCCTCAAGTACACCGGCAGCACCTATTCCAGCACTACTTATGAAGGACTGGGCTTTGCGATACCGATAGACACCGCCATGCCTCTGGCGCAGCAGATAATCGAGTACGGCGAGGTGCGCCGTCCGGCGCTGGGCATAACCTGCGGCACGTTCTCCGGCCCTGATGCGCCGGTCAGCAACTACCCGCCGGCCAGCGTAGTCATAAGCGAAGTCACCGAGGGCGGCCCTGCTGCCGAGGCGGGCATAGAGGCGTTCGACTTCATAACCGAAGTTGACGGCCAGCGCATAACCTCGCTCAACGACCTGACCGCCGTGCTGGACTCCCATGAGGAGGGCGACACCATAAAGGTCACAGTGCTGCGCTACGACAACACCAACGCCATAATCTCCCTGCTCAACTCGCTCAGCTACGGGTATAGCTACGGCAACAGCATATTCGGCGGATACGGCGGATATGGCGGAAACGGCGGAAACGGCGGCTACAATACCTCCAACAGGCTCACCTATCAGGAGATGACCTTTGACGTTACGCTCAAGGTGCTGAGCCAGGCTGTTAATGAGAGCGCCGGCAATGACTGATAGGAATAATCAGCCCATTAAGGCGACCGTGTGATATAGAGTAATTAGCAAAGGCTCTGCCAGCAGATATCGTTTCTGTGGCAGAGCCTTTGCATTTGTTAGTTGTGGGCGGTATCACGACGCATATCTTGCCGCTAGGCACATTTGTTTGCCGTGGGCTAATCAAGCTCCGCGCTTTGCGCACATAATATGTTCGCTCTGTGAAGTGGCAAGGCCTGCCGTAAGACAGAATTGCTTTCCCGCAACGACCACATCATTGATTTTGCAGTATGTACACAGTACAATAGTATTACAAAATGAAGGAGGGTGAAAATGCATGGCAATGGACGCCACCGTTCAGATACGAATGGACAAAGAACTCAAAGAGCAGGTGGAAGCGCTTTACAAAAGCATGGGTACAACTTTTGTCGAAGCGGTTCGCATCTTTGCGACACAAAGCCTGATAGAACAGGGTATGCCGTTTCAGATGAACAAGCACCCTCAGGCGTATGGCATAGCGGCAAGCTATGCAAATCCTGCTCTGATAGACCTTGAAAAGGATGCTTTCGCCCGAGCGATGGATGAAAAGCATTCTGCTGTATGAACGCACATGGGAAAGTTGATTTCGCGCCGTGCGCATACCGCTTCGCTCTATACTTCCACCCCACACATATTGCATATTTTGCGCATATGGAGTACAATGAAGTCAGGGTATACTAAAGAGGAGGGTGAATGACCGATGATAACTAATGATATGCTCAGGCGCTTCTCCGATGAGTTCAACGCCGATAAGTCCCATAAGATAGCCATGAACGCCGTTACGCAGAATGGCGTCACCAAGTCGGCGATGTCGCCTGCCGCGCTCAGCCGCGACGCACATCAGTTCTCCATAAACTTAAAGCAGGGAGAGATAACCAATCAGAAGTCCTCCGGCCGCTGCTGGATGTTCGCCGCGCTCAATACCATGCGCTTTGAGATAATCAAGAAGCTCAACCTTGAGACCTTCGAGCTGTCGCAGAACTATCCTCTGTTCTGGGATAAGCTGGAAAAGGCCAACTACTTCCTTGAAAACATACTGGCAACGCTGGATGAGCCTACCAATGGCCGCATGATAGCGTGGCTGCTGTCCGCGCCTCTGGGCGACGGCGGCCAGTGGGATATGTTCTGCGGTCTGGTCGAGAAGTACGGCGTAGTACCCAAGGATGCCATGCCCGAGACCGCCTGCTCCAGCGCAACCGGCGAGATGGACAAGTTCCTCACGCTCAAGCTGCGCGAGTACGCCTGCTCGCTGCGCGCTATGCACGCCAAGGGCTGCTCCATGGATGAATTGGCCGCCAAGAAGGAGGGCATGCTCTCCACGATATACCGCATGCTGGCCATATGTCTGGGCGAGCCGCCCCGCAAGGTCACTCTGCAGGTGCGCGACAAGGATGACAACTTCCTGCGCGACAGTGACCTGACCCCGCAGGAGTTCTATAAGAAGTATGTGGGCTGGGATCTGTCCAAGTGCGTGAGCCTGATAAACGCGCCCACCGCCGACAAGCCCTTTGGCCGCACCTTCACCGTCAAGTTCCTGGGCAGCGTGCATGAGGGCCGCCCGGTCAAATACTTGAACCTCACCTCCGACGCGCTCAAGCGCGCCGCCATAGCTCAGCTCAAGGATGGCCGTCCGGTCTGGTTCGGCTCGGACGTGGGTCAGTGGCTGGTGCGCACCGGCGGCATAATGGACACCGAGGCGCTTGAGATGGGTCAGCTGTTTGACACCGAGTTCCCCATGACCAAGGCCGAGCGCCTGGATTACGGCGAGAGCCTGATGACCCACGCCATGGTGCTGATGGGCGTGAACCTCGACGACGAGGGCAAGCCCACGCTCTGGCGCGTAGAGAACAGCTGGGGCAAGGATGCCGGCAAGGACGGCTACTACATAATGACCGACAAGTGGTTCGACGAATTCACCTATCAGGTGGTCGTGGACGAGAAGTATCTGACCGACGAGGAGCGCGAGCAGCTGAAGCAGGAGCCGATAACTCTGGAGCCGTGGGATCCCATGGGTTCGCTGGCGCGCTGAATGCAGATATGAACATCGCTTTATGCGGCGCATGAAGTGAGATGCAAGGGGGCGCTGCTGTACAGCCGGCAAAGGCTGACGGCAGCGCCCTTTTATAGGTCCAATGCACATGGACACGCGCTGGAAGGCGGCGCATAATGCATGTGGACAGCGCGTGATTGGCGCGTAGGCACCGACATGAGCTAATGCGCGCATGCGGCGGCGCGCATATAAGTGGCAGGCTCACTTGCCATTGCTTGCATGCGCCTTTCTCCACTGTGCCAGCACCAGCAGCGCAGGGCGCAGCAGATTGACCCACTTCATGACCCATGCGGCATTGTCAGCAGCATCATCTGCAGGCTGTGCGCACAGTTCGCTTAGCAGCGCGCGCAGCCCGTTTAGTGACACGCTGCTGCTGGGCGGGGGCGGGAACAGGCGCGCACAGAGCGCCCCGGTGTGCGCCTGTCCGCAGCCATGCGCCATTTCGTCAAGCGCGCGCATCACCATGCCGCTCTTTTCATCCATAAGGCGTGGCCAGACTTCGCTTCGGCGGAGCGCTTCGGGCGCGCATATATGCTTGTATTGCGCAAGGCATTTGCGCGCCGCGTCCGCCATATCGCTGGCCGCGCAGGGCGCTGGAGGGGAGCTGCGGCCTCCATCGCGTCCGCGCATAGCCTTGCCATAGGCCGCGCAGGCGTCGGGGTCGCTTGGCAGGCGCTGCTGTGCAGGACTATCCGCATCGCCGTCCTCGCCTCCGTCATCCAGCGGACTTTCATCGCGCGTGGGCGGCTCGGCGCGGCGGGAACGGCCCTTGCGAGTACGTGCAGTGCGGCGGGATGCCTCGGAGGATGGCGCTGCACTGCGCGCGTGCATGTCGGTTATGGCGTTCTTGGGGCGTGCCGGGCGCACGGGCGTGTCGTTCTCATCGGTGCGCGCCGCGCGCAGATTGCTGGCGGCATCATCGGGCAGCTCGTCCAGCGACGCGTCCGCGCGCTCTATGCCGGAGCGTGCGCGCACAAACCAGGCTATCTGCGGATAGTGCGGCTCTAGCCGCCCGACCAGTCCCGGATCGCTGCGCATAGCGCCCGCTTCGTCGCGCAGCAGCGCCACTAGATCCATGTACGGCTGTGCGCTGCGCTCTATCTCGCGCAGACCGGCGGCATCGCCCGATTCGAATGCGGCCAGCGCGCTTGCGGCCAGCTCGGATGGCGCAGTCAGCTCGCAGCATGGCGGCGCACCGACCTGCCTTAGCAGCATGGCGGCGCGGCTTATGCGGGCGCATATCTCGCCGTCGATGCGCTCGGCCAGCTCGCACTCGGCGGCGCACTGCGCCAGCTCATCCTGCGGCATGGCGGCGTAATCGCGTTCCTCGCCCAAGCGCGCCGCGAGTATGCCGATAAGCTCACTGCGCGTACTATCCAGCTCATCGGCGGCGCGCTGCATGTCGCGCATAAGCTTTGCATCGGGCGCGTGGCCGCGCAGCGCCTCCTCAGCGCAGGCGCTGGCCGCTTGAGCTATGCGCTCGGACAGCCCCCGTATTTCTTCTATGTATAGTCCGGGCCGCTTCATATGCGCAAGACCTCCCGTCGTTATCTCAAGCGGTGCATGCCGCTTGAATGCTCATTTGTGATATTATAACACATGAATCGGGCGGGGACAAGCGAGGGAGGGGCATGTATCCACAGGCGGTGGACAGCAAAATGGCACAGCACAGGGACATGCCTATATATTTTGCGGCATCAAAGCCTGCGGCGCATATGGACTGCGCGGGTGTTTTACAAGGCTTATATGTGAGTCTGAGCTGCGTGCGGCGCGCAATGTGTGATTTTCGCAAACCTATCACCTGCGCCATGCTTTCGGCACAGGTATGATATAGATATGTATTATATAGTTTCGGGGCGCAGCCTCGGGAAAGGAGCAAATATGCCTTCGTTTTATTTGCATGAGCGCACGGCGCTGATGGCGCTTGCCGATGTGGGTGAGCGCGCGGAGCTGGCGCTGGGCGCGTTGGGGCCGGATGTGCTGTACTTCAATATGGGCCTGCGCGCGTTGGGCAAGCGCCTGCATGGCGAGCGCACGGGCGAGTTCCTGCTGACGCTGATGCGCGAATGCGCGTCCAGCGCGGCGGGCAGGGCGTATGCACTGGGCTTTGTGAGCCACTATGCCGCCGATGCCGTGTTTCATCCGTTTGTGTATGCGCTCAGCATGACCGGACAGGGATACAGCGCGCTGCGCCACATGGCGGCCGAGCGCGCGTTGGATGCATGGCTCAGGAACCTTAGCCATGTGCCGCGGCTGGGCGCGCCCGAAGCGGGCGTGCTGGATGAGATAGCGGGGCTTTTGTGGCGCGCGCTGGACAGCTGGCTGCCCGGCGCGACGCAGCAGGGCGAGGTCAGGCAGGCGCTTAAGCGCTCGACCAGCGGCGCGCTGGACTTGCGCGGCATGCCCACATCCATGCGCGTGGATTGCGACGGCGGGCAACAGCAGCTCACCCCCGAGCGCATGCAGGCGTTTGCGCTGCGCGGCTGGCGCGACCTTTGGACGGGCGCGCTGAGTTGCGACGGCCCGTTTGAGCTGCTGGGCGAGGCGCTCAGGCGCACTTCGGCGCTGGCGGAGGCGACATGCGCGTTCTGGCGCGGCGAGCTGGGCCAGATGCAGCTAATGGAGCGGCTGGGCGGCAAGAGCTACCTCACCGGGCGAGACTGGCGCGACACGCGCGCTCCCGAGCCGCATGAGCTTAAGCGGCTGCGCAGGTGGCGCAGGGCGCTGACCGGGCGCGCCAGGGCGCGCAAGTAGCTTGCGCTTGCGGGCGGGCTGCATCTGCGCGCCTTGGGCCGGGCGGCATCGCAAAAAAAACCGCGGCACTCAGGGCGATATGCCGTGAATGCCGCGGTGCTTTGCTATAAGCGCGCATATGGGTCAGACATGCTCCTGTATGCCGCCGGTCTGCTCTATCTCGCCTATCATGGCTACGCGCTTGTCATGGCGATGGCAATAGGTCGCGTCCAGCCACTCGTCCACCATCATCTTGGCCAGCTCGGGGCCTACCACGCGCGCACCGAAGGCCAGCATGTTGGCGTTGTTGTGCTCGCGCGCCATGCGTGCCGAATAGGGATCGGAGCAGCAGGCGCAGCGTATGCCCTTGACCTTGTTGGCGGCCAGCGATATGCCTATGCCCGTGCCGCATATAACTATGCCCAGCTGGCAGCTGCCGTCGGCGACGGCGCGCGCCGCCTTGAGGCCATATACGGGATAATCGACAGAAGCGGTGCTGTCAGTGCCGAAATCGACCACTTCATGGCCGCGCTCACGCAGATGCTGTGCGATGACTTCCTTGAGCGCCACGGCGGTGTGGTCATTGCCCATAGCTATGATCATAGTAACGTCTCCCAAAAAAATTGCGTCTGCGCCCCCGGCGCAGCATATTCAGTATAGACCGCGCTTTCAGTACTGTCAACGCCGCTATTGTAAAGCGCCTAAGGGCGGCATGGCGGGGTAGATGAGAGATGTTCCGCTTGCGCGCATGGGAGCGCTTGAGAATTGTATTATATGCAATGACTGTCCGCGCAATTTGTGCGCATGATGGCGTTCGCGCAATCATATGTCAGGACTGCTTGCGTAGTCTGCGCACATGGCAGCGTTCGCGCAATCATATGCCGTGAATGCCTGAGAAGTCTGCGCTCATGGCATGATTGCAATCTGGCATAGCGACCGCCTGTGAATCAGCATCGTTACTGCCAGCAAGCACCTGCGCGGCGATTATGGCGCAAACCTACAAGCGCAATGGGCAAGAGCATACCATTCATGCGCGTGCCGCGCTATGCACATCTCCATATATCGACTGGCGCACGCGGCATCGCTGCACATTGCTTTGTGCATGTGGGGAAGCTCACGGCTGCTGAATATGACGTTTATGTGACAAATGGTTCAGTCATTCTTAAATGCGTTTTAACTTACGGTGGCAAAGGAAGGAAACCTAGTCACCGCGATGTTCGTCTATATCAATTAGAAAGCGTCGTGGCCGTGCAGGCCGCGCGCAAATTTTTGGCATTGGCAAAGAGGTATATGCTGTGGCAAAGAGCGAAAAGCCCCGCGTTTCGGGGCCTATAATCCGCGTTGTGGACGTGAGCAAGACCTTCCGCGAGGGAGCGAGCCGCACTAACGCATTGCAGAACGTGTCGTTTGACATAATGCCGGGCGAGTTCTGCACGATAATAGGCCGCTCCGGTTCGGGCAAGTCCACGCTGCTCAACATGCTGGCCGGGCTGGATCACCCCAGCCGAGGGCAGATAGTGATACTGGGGCGGCACATGGAGCGCATGACCGAGGATGAACTGGTAGAGTTTCGCCTTAAGCATGTGGGCTTCGTGTTCCAATCGTACAACCTGTTCCCTTCATACGATGCGCTGGAGAACGTGGCCATGCCGCTCACGTATCGCGGCGTGCCGCGCCGCGTGCGCGAAAAGCGCGCGCGCAAGATGATACAGTCGGTGGGGCTGGTGCATCGCATGCACCACACGCCCAACAAGATGTCAGGCGGCGAGCAGCAGCGCATAGGCATAGCCCGTGCGCTGGTCAGCAATCCGCAGATCATATTCGCCGACGAGCCCACCGGCAATCTGGACGTAAAGACCAGCGCCCGCGCGCTCAAGCTCATGACCGACTGCGTGCGCGAGCGCGGCACCACGCTCATCGTGGTCACGCATGACCCCGAGATGAGCCGCTATGCCGACCGGGTGATACGCCTGCTGGACGGCAAGGTCATGGAGAACTCAGTCAATCCCAACCCCGACCCCATACGCCCGCCCGAGGACTCCGGTCAGGATTGGGCGCAGGATTCCGCTCCCGCGCGCAAGAAGCCCGCGCCGCGCGAGCACAAGCCGCTGTTTGGCCGCCGCCGCAAGCAGGCCGCGGAAGAAGCAGCCAAGGCAGAGGTGCAGTCGGCCAATTCCGAAGCGACCGCCGATGAAGCGGCAAAGGCAGAGAGTGCCGCAGCGCAAGCAGCGCCCGAACTCCACGCCGAAACTCAAGGCACGGTAGCACCCGCGCCAGAAGCGACAGCCGAAATTCAGGACACGGCAAAGCCCGCGGCAGAAGCGACAGCCGAAATTCAGGACACGGCAGCAAACGCGCCAGAAGCGACAGCCGAAACCCAAGGCACGGCAGTGTCTACGCCAGAGGCGGCAGCCGAAACTCAAGTCATAGCAGCATCCGAATCGGCAAAGCCCGCTCAGGACTCTGCCAAGCCCGCTCCAGCTTCGCCTGATACCGCAGATGCCGGGGAACGGACGGGCGGCGAGGCCGCTTCGCAGGCTCCGCCGCGCACATAGCTGCGCGTCACAGTCCGCGCTATATGGGGAAAGCGCGGCATTTACCACAAGATCACATGCGCGCTCAGTGCGCGAGGAGGATATTATGACAGCCAAGAAGTGTGTATCGCTGCTGTGCGTGCTGTGCATGCTGGCGGCGCTGCTGTCGCCCATGCTGGCGATGGCAGATTATGCGGGCGATGCGTCCGCTCAGGATGAGTACGTTGAGCCGGCTGCGACGGAGATGCTGGCCGAGATAGAACCTGTCGAGACTGAACCGCCCGCTGCTACCGAACAGCAGGCCGGGGATGGCGGGACGGACGGATATACGCCCGAGCCCGCACCTGAAGATGAGCTAACGCCCGAGCCTGAACCCGAAGGCGAGCCCACGCCCGAGCCCGCGCCTACGACGGGCTTTGTGCCGGACGTGACCCAAGCGCCTCAGACCGATGCACCTCAGACCGATGCGCCGCAGGCAACCGCCACCGCTCAGCCCACCGAGCAGCCCTTCCAGTTCCCGGAGGAGCTGCAGATACTGACCGACAAGCGCAGCGTATGGCAGGGCGACAGCGTGACCTACACCATAATCGGCGTGGACAAGGACTGCATAATGGGCGTATATGACCCGGCACTCTATGCAGAGAACTCGCCCGCCGCGCCGCAGCTTATGGCCTGCACGCCCAATTACCCCGACCCATACGGACTGATACCGCGCATGGTATGGAACGATGAGCTGATGGGCTGGCAATTCACCTACACTCCTCAGGGCATGAACAGCTTCCAGCTGCGCTGGCGCATGTTCTCCGGCGAGGACCTGCTTCAGTATATCGATTACACTGAGAGCAAGGATCAGGACATTATAACCGTTTACGCGCCGCCCACGATACAGATACAGGACTTCACCGCCAGCGTCAAGGCGGGCGATCCAGTGACCATGCACATAGGCACGCCCTCCATAGTGGATAGACTTGAGCTGCTCGATGAAAACGGCCAGCCCCTGCCATATGTGGAGTCCATAACCAGCGAGGACATGGGGCAGACGCGCCGCTGGACATGCGTGTTCCGCTTCTATGAGCCGGGTACGCACCGCATCTGCGCTCAGGCGCATGCATCCCTTGACTTCGTGGAGCGCAGCGTGCGTTCCGACGTGATAAGCATAAGCGTGATGCCCTCGGCCACGCACGTGCCTGTGCCTACGCTGGAGCCGGGCGTTACCCCCGACCCGGACGCTACGCTGGCGCCCGAATTGCCGCCGGTAAGCTCGGGCTATGTGCGCTTTAAGCAGGTGCCAAGCGCCGATGCCAAGGTGGGCGAGGAGATAACGCTCAATCTGGACGTGGAGTTCGCGGGCGTGGATGGCCAGCGCATAAACTACACCGAGGAAGCCTTCTATGACTACGTGGACTACATAGAGGTGCAGCCCGAGATAACCGGCGATCCCTATCCCTTTGAGGTGGATGAGTCGCTTCAGCGCATAATCATCCGCAGCTATGAGGAGATGCAGGAGATGCCCTTCCGCTTCAATGTCAAGGTCAAGCCCTCGCTTGCCAACGGCACATATACCTTTAACTTCACGCTGCGCTATCGCTTAAAGGGCAACGAAGCGCCCGAAGCCGACAAGACCGAGGCCGGCATGGTGTTCGTGACCGGAGCCAAGCAGCCCTCCACGGGCGGCGGCGGCGGTGGCGGCGGCGGAAGCGCGCTGCCCGCGACGCAGGCAAAGCTCTTGGTCGAGTCCACTACTACTTCGATAGACAACCCCAAGGCTGGAGACACCTTCGACGTGATACTCAAGCTGCGCAACACCAATGAAAAGCAGTTTGTGCAGAACATAAAGGTGACCTTCGCCACCGACAACGATGCGCTGCTGCCCGCGCAGGGCTCGTCCAGCTTCTACATCGACCGCATAGACGCGGACGGCACGTATGAGCTGAAGATACCTGTGACCGCGCGCCCCGACATACCCGACGCGCCCATAAAGATGACCCTGACCATGGAGTATGAGGATCGCAAGGTCAATACAGTCAGCGCCTCGCAGGTGATAGTGCTAAACGTCAAGCAGGTGCAAAAGCTGCGCCTTGACGAACTGGTGCTGCCGCAGGGCGAGATTATAGTGGGCGACACCGCCACGTTCACCATGAACGTGATAAACTCCGGCCGCACCACGCTCTACAACGTGTCAGCCGCCATGCTGGAGAGCGAGCAGTTCATGACCGCAGGCTCGTCCTATCTGGGCAACCTTGAGGCCGGCAGCAGCAAGCAGGTGGAGCTGGACATATACCCCAACGTGGAAGGCCCGATAGACGGCACTCTGCGCGTGACATATGAGGACGCAAACGGCAATCAGACATACGAGGACACTCCGTTTTCGATATACGCCTCGCCCATGGAGCAGGATGATCCCGGCATTTTCGAGCCGGTCATAGAGCCTACGCCCGAGCCGGTCAACGAATTCAGCAGCGTGCTTGCCAACCTACCCTGGTGGGTATACGGCGCGGCGGGACTGTTCGTCATATGCGTGGTCATGCTGATAGCCGTAGCCATGCGCAGGCGCAAGGCCGATTCCTTCATGGACTATGACGACGATTGAGCCGCAGGAGATTTAAGATGCGATTTGGCGATATAGTGGCTTACAGCCTCAAGAACTTGCGGCAGAACAAGGGCCGCACCATTGCCACGATGGTGGGCGTGGTGCTGGGTACGCTGCTGGTGGTGCTGATAGTGGCGATAGGCAACGGCGCCAACCAGTCCATAATGGACAGCATGCAGCAAAACACAAATCTGATGCTGATAAACGTGTGGCCGTATTACGGCGATTCGCATGCGGATGCCGAGGGCGCGCCGCAAAAGCGCGTTACCAAGATAACCGACAGCGTGATACGCCAGATGCGCAGCATAGAGGGCGTTGAGGCGGTCACGCCGGTGGTTAATGTGTGGCTGGGCATGAACGCCACGCTCATAAACGGCAAGTACGAAAACTACTGTCAGTTCATGGGCGTGGACAGCGCCTCGCTGGCCACGTTCGTGGAGCTGAGCGAGGGGCGCATGCCGGAGATGTCCCGCAACCGCATGGAGTTCGTGATGTCCCCGGTAAACATGGCCGACTTCCGCAATCCGGATGACCGCAATTACGAGTGGGTGGACGTATATACGATATTGCAAAACGGCGGCGAGATACCGCTGCCCAAGATAAACTGGCTGGGCTCGCCGTTTACCGTGCGCTTTACCTATTATGATTACTCCAGCGTGACCGAGACTAACCCCAACCCCACCGAGCATTCATTTGAGATAGACGCAAAGATGACCGGCATAATAAAGCCGGACAAGAACGACTTCACGTTTGCCTACGGCACATTCGTGGACATAAAGTGGCTCAGGCAATTTGTGAAGGACAACAAGAAGCTGCTGAACGATCTGGGCGCAAAGCCTGAACTGGACAGCTACGACACAGTGTACGTCAAGGCGCGCTCCGTGGACGATGTGAGCGAAGTGCTGAAGGGACTTTCCGAGATAGGCGTGCAGTACAACAGCCCCATGCAGTGGATAGAGGAACTCAAGGCCAGCACTAACAAGACGCAGATGTTCCTTATGTTCATAGCCATGTTCACGATGCTGGCATCGATAATGTCAATATACAACACGATATCGATGTCGGTGCAGGAGCGCAAGCGCGAGATAGGCATAATGAAGGTGCTGGGCTGCCGCATATCGCGGATAAGGGCGATGTTCCTGTCCGAGGCTATGATGATAGGCTTTGGCGGCGGACTGCTGGGCTTGCTGCTCAGCTTCGGTCTGGCTCAGCTGATAAACAACGTGCCTGCGATAGGTGCGCTGCTGGGTCAGCTGATGGGCTCGTCCATATACGGCGACAGCGGCCTGAGCGCGATAATCACGCCCGATCTTGCCATATTTGCATGGCTGGGCGCGATACTTGTATCGGTGCTGTCGGGCTACATACCCGCCAACCGCGCCACCAAGCTCTCGGCTCAGGAAGCCATACGCTCGGTGAGCTGATGCGGCAACACTGTAATATATGATAAGCGGCGCTGCCGCCGACCGGACAAGGTCGGCGGCAGCGCCGCTTTGGCAATAGCCGCTTTGGCAATAGCCGCTTTGGCAATAGCCGCTTTGGCAATAGCCGCTTTGGCAATAGCCGCTTTGGCAATAGCCGCTTTGGCAATAGCCGCTTTGGCAATAGCCGCTT
>JBMNUB010000061.1:0-14881 GCA_050946055.1 Candidatus Fimadaptatus sp.
AACTGCAAGGTAGATATTTTGGCTCTGGGAAATGGGATTTCCCGCCGCCAAAATATCTGCGCGCCAACCGCACATGTCGCTGGGCGCGATTAAAGCCGGCGGGCTGCAAAGGCCCGCCGAGCTCTCCGGGGGTTTTTTGACAGTCTGAGCGGCGCTGCATGGGCCAGATAAATGGCTCTTGCAGCGCCGCGCTGCTTGCCTGCGGGACGGTATTTGCGCATATGTCACGCCTGTAAGCGGATGTATTGTGGGATTGCCCGCTGCTCAAACTGCGCGGCGGTGTTGGCCGCTGATCGCGTGCAAATGGATTATGACATGGCACATGTGGCGCACAAATATGAGCCGCAATTTAGACCGGCGCAAGTCAATGCATATGAGCGGTGCGCCGAGGACAAGCGCCAGGCGCTATAAGTGCTGCCATGGCAAAAAGTGCGCCGCCGCACTGCATGTTATGGCAATGCGGCGGCGCAAAGTATTATCATCAGTTCTTGCGCTTCTTGCTCCAGATGTACAGACCTACGCCTATGGCGATCAGCACGACCGCGATGGCGATGTATCCGCCCACGTCCATGCCGCCGGAAGCAGCAGGAGCTTCGGTGGGAGCTTCGGTCGGGGCTTCGGTAGGAATCTCAGTGGGAGCTTCGGTCGGAGCTTCCGTGGGAGCCTCAGTGGGAGCCTCGGTCGGAGCTTCCGTGGGAGCCTCGGTAGGAGCCTCGGTCGGGGCTTCAGTGGGAGCCTCGGTGGGAGCCTCGGTCGGGGCTTCAGTGGGAGCTTCAGTGGGAGCCTTGGTCGGGGCTTCAGTGGGAGCCTCGGTCGGGGCTTCGGTAGGAGCTTCAGTGGGAGCCTTGGTCGGGGCTTCAGTGGGAGCCTCGGTCGGGGCTTCGGTAGGAGCTTCAGTGGGAGCCTCGGTCGGAGCCTTGGTCGGGGCTTCGGTGGGGGCCTTGGTCGGAGCCTTGGTCACGGTCTTGGCAGGAGCCTTAACGGGAGCCTTAGTCGGGGCTTCGGTGGGGGCCTCGGTGGGAGCCTCGGTAGGGGCCTCGGTGGGGGCCTCGGTGGGGGCCTCGGTAGGGGCCTCGGTAGGAGCCTCGGTGGGAGCCTCGGTGGGGGCCTCGGTGGGGGCCTCGGTAGAGACCGCTACGGGCGCGACGGGCTCAGGCACAACGTCGGATATCGACAATGTGACGATTATGCCGGTGGTCTCGGCGGGCGCGCTTGTAAGCACCAGTTGCTCGGGGGCAGCTGTCTGCACTATGTCAGCGGCCTTGTCAAACGTCAATGCGCACACTATGCTCGCGGCGGGTACTTCGGCGGGAAGCTCCGCGGAGTACACTATGGCTATCTGCTCCGTAGGCTCGGCTTCGGGCTTGTCCTCGGCAGTAGCTGCGGGTTCGGCTTCGGGCTTGTCCCCGGCGGTGGCATCGGGTTCAGCTCCGCTCAGCAGTATAAAGCCGACGGCGTTTTCAGGCACGGCCTTGGCTATGGCTGCCATCAGGTCGGCGCCTGTGCCGAACTCTGTCAGCGCGGCATCCAGCTCGGCTATGGGAGCGGCACCGTCGCACAGCGCATCCAGCATAAGCAGTGCGCCGTAGGGCGTAGCAGGGACTTCGGCTACGGGCAGCGATGCGGTATCATCTGCGGCCGGTGCGGCACATGCGGCCATGGGCGCAAGCACACACAGCATCAGTGAGAGCAACACGGCCAACGCGCGGGTTAAGTGTCTGATCCTGTACATAAAAGGCCTCCTTATTTCAGAGCGCAGTCGCGCGCTCCATTTATTAGATAAAGACAGTATATCACAACTATCCGCGAATTGCACTATGTTTTTAACAGAGTTTTATCGGCTGGACAAAGAAACTGTGTGAATGCGGCATGCCGCGCCGCGTGTGCTATGCGCATGTGCTGAAATTGGCGCGAGGATCGGCAAGCCTGCCGCCCCAACGCTGCGCGCGATGACGCGAGGGTCGGCAAGCCTGTCGAACCCAACGCTGCGTGCGATGACGCGAGCGTCGGCAAGCCTGCCGCCCCAACGCTGCGCGCGATGACGCGAGGATCGGCAAGCCTGTCGAACCCACTCTGCGCGCGCTGGCGCGAGGGTCGGCAAGCCTGCCGCCCCAACGCTGCGCGCGACAGGCTCAGCGCTGCCTGCGCATGCAGCGCCACAGTATGCCGCACTGTATAATTAGCGTCAGCGCATACCCCAGCATCATGGCCAGCCCCAGTCCCATAACGCCCAGCCCGGGGCGCGCCGCCAGCAGCCATGTCAGCGCCGCCGATGCCGCCGCGCCGGTCAATGTGGCGCGCAGTGCGGCGCGCTCGCATCCCATGCCCTGTATCAGTGCGTTGAGCGTATGCGATATGCAGCCCAGCGGCGCAAGCGGAGAGAGCATGCGTATCATGTCGCCTGCACGCGCATTGCCGAACATAACCGCGCCCAGCATCGGCCCAAGCCCGGCAAGCAGCGCCCACGATACGCCTCCCGCCAACACCGCAGCCGCAATGGCGCGCCGCGCAATCCGCCGGGACTCGCCGCCTGAGCGCGCCGCCGCCATGCGCGGCAGCGTGAGCGTGGCTAAAGGCCCTGTGAACATGAACGGCAGGAACACCATGGGCAGCGCCATGCCGCTCATTATGCCGTATTCGCGCATGGCTGCCCCGGCGCTCAGCCCGGCCAGCGCCAGCCGTCCGGGCAGCATCAGTTGGCATACGCTGCGCAGTCCTGCCGCGCCCATGCGCCCCAGCGACACCGGCCACGCCGCACGCCAGAGCAGCGCCATGTCGGTGCGCGTGGGGCGATGTATGCTCTCGCTGCGCTCATGCACCCGGCGCGCGCAGGCCAGCGCCAGCACTGCGCCCACGGTCTGTGCCATGGCCAGCAGCGATGCGTCGGCCACTGCGCCGCTGCCGCCCAGCGCCGACATGAGCAAAAGCGCGCACAGTAGCCGCGCACTCTGCTCTATGAGCTGCAGCGAGGCCGGAAGCGTGCTGCCCCGCGCGTACATGCAGCCGTAATACACCGCGCACAGCGCCAGCGGCACGGCGGAGGGCAGCATCATGGCAAACGGCGCGGCCATGCGCGCATCGCCCATTACGCGCGCTATCGCGGGCAGCAGCGGCAGGCAGACTATGCTCAGCGCCGCCGCACCCGCGCCCGCACACATAAGCGCAGCCCTGCCCATGCGCAGAGCGCCCTGCACATCGTGCCGGCTCAGCCGCTGCGCCGACAGCCGCGACGCTGCCTGCGGCAGTCCGCTCACCAGCGGCGCAAGCAGCAGCATGCTCAGCTGCGCGCTCATCTCGTATATGCCCAGCGCCTGCCCGTCCACATTGCGCGCCAGCCACATGCGCATGCCAAAGCCCAGCGCGCGCACGGCCACACTGCCCGCACACAGCTGCGCCACTCTAGCCAGCAGTCTGTTCACAGCCCGTCCTCCCGCCATATCGTATTATGGCATGATATGCGTGCGGGGCGGAATGCATGCGGTCGTCATACGGTATGTAGAGAATATATGCCGATTGACTGCACGTTGCCGTTATGTGGGTTTTTGGCATGGGTGAGCGATGTGTGCAGCGGCCTTAATGCGCAGGGCGATTATGCGCCCATGCGGATAAGCGCGGCTATTATACCGCCAAAGGTATGCTCGCATTGATTTGCAAAGAAGTTCGATAAGGATGAATCCGTGCAAATGACAAGGGTATATATTCCTGTTCATATGTGCCGACAATCATTTGCACATGCGCCTATGAGAACAACCCGATTTCGATGCAAATGCGCTCCTGCCGGTATCCCAATGCAAAACGCCCCGCTCCCGGGGCAAAGCCGGAAGCGGGGCGGGTGTAACTAAGGCGTGATATTATACTCCCATGCGGCTGCGGCGCAGCTGCTCGGCGGGAGTCTGGTTGGTAGTGCGCTCATGGCCGGGCAGAGGCACTATCTTGGCATCGATGGCATCCAGTATCCACTCGGGCTGCGGGAAGAAGTAGTTCTCCAGCTCGTGCGCGGGGGTTATCCAGTTGCGCGCGCCCACAACTACCGGCGGCGCATCCAGATAGTCGAACGCCAGCTCGGTCACGGTGCGCGCCATGTCGCACAGTATGCTGCCGCGCTCGCATGCGTCGGATACCAGCACAAGCCGTCCGGTCTTCTTGACCGACTCTATGACCAGCTCGTAGTCAAACGGCACTACCGTGCGCGCGTCGATTATCTCGGCGATCATGCCGTACTTGTCGCGAAGTGTGTCGGCGGCCTTTATGGCGCGGTACAGCGTCGAGCCGACCGACAGTATGGTTATGTCCTTGCCCTCGCGCTTTATGTCGGGCTTGCCTATCTCCACCTCATAGTAGCCCTCGGGCACGCCGCCCTCGTGGAACTGCTCGCCCATGTCATACAGGCGCTGGCTCTCGAAGAACACTACCGGGTCGCTGCCCGCAAGCGCTGCGTTCATAAGGCCCTTGGCGTCGTAAGGCGTGGCCGGGAATATGACCTTGAGCCCGGGTATGTGCGCGGTCAGCGCCGACCAGTCCTGAGAGTGCTGTGCGCCGTACTTGGAGCCGACCGACACGCGCAGCACGACCGGCATCTGCAATACGTCGGCGCTCATGGCCTGCCACTTGCTCATCTGGTTGAACACTTCGTCACCCGCGCGCCCCAGGAAGTCGCAGTACATCAGCTCTATCAGCGCGCGGCCGCCCGCCATTGCGTAGCCCACGGCAGAGCCGACTATCGCGCCCTCGGATATGGGCGAGTTGAACAGGCGGTGATAGGGCAGGGCTTCGGTGAGTCCGCGGTATACCGCATACGCGCCGCCCCAGTCGCGGCACTCCTCGCCGTATGCCACCAGCGTGGGATCGGTGTAGAAGCGGTGTATGATGGCCTCGAACAGCGCATCGCGGAACTGATATACCTTGTTCTTGCTGACGGGCTTGCCGTCCTTCATGTAGAAGCGCTCCTTGCCCGCTATGGCCTTGACGCGCGGATTGTCCTCCATGGGCATGAGCGTGTCAACGGGCGCGTCGGAGTAACGCTCCACATGGCGGTTGGTGAACATCATGCGCGCCAGCATATCGGGGTCGGCGGCAAGATCCATGCGCGGGGACACGGCATCGTCTATCGCCAGCTTGAGGTTGCGGGTCACGGCATCGGTTATGGCGGCCTTGATTGCGTCGCACTCGGCTTCGGTGGCAACGCCCGCCTCTATCAGCTGCGCGCGATAGGTTATCAGCGGATCGACCTCCTGCCAGGCGGCCATCTCCTCCTTGGTGCGGTAGCTGGATGCATCCGACGGGGAGTGACCGGCGTAGCGATAGGTCACCACGTCCAGCAGCACCGGGCCTTCGCCCTTGAGCAGCAGCTCCTTCTTGCGGCGCACAGCGTCTATCACGGCCAGAGGATTGTAGCCGTCCACGCGCTCGGCGTGCATCTGGTTGGGGGTCACGCCCGCGCCCAGACGCGCCAGCATGTCGTATGCCATGGTCTCGCCCTGCGTCTGACCGCCCATGGCGTACTGGTTGTTGAATACGTTGAACAGTATGGGCAGACCGCCGCGATGCTCCTCATCCCAGAGCTGGCGCAGCTGATCCATGGCGGCGAAGTTCATGGCCTCCCAGACCGGGCCGCAGCCCAGCGAACCGTCGCCTATGTTGGCCACGACTATGCCGTCCTTCTTGTTGACGCGCTTGAACAGCGCCGCGCCCGCGGCTATGTCCGCAGAGCCGCCGACTATGGCGTTGTTGGGGTATATGCCAAAGGGTATGTAGAAGGTGTGCATCGAGCCGCCCAGACCCATGTTAAAGCCGTTCACGCGGGCGAATATCTCGGCCATCGCGCCGTAGAGCAGGAAGTCCAGCGCCAGCTCCTTAACGCTCTTTTGACCGCGGCCCTCCACGACCTTGAGCGCGGCCTTGCCGGATTCCTCGCTCATGGCGGCCATCAGGCGCTCGTCGTCCAGCTTGCGTATGGCGCTCATGCCCTTGGCGAGTATCTCGCCGTGGCTGCGGTGCGAGCCGAATATGAAGTCGTCCACGTCCAGGCAGAACGCCTGACCGACCGCGCTGGCCTCCTGACCCATGGACAGGTGCGCCGGGCCGGGATGGTTGTAAGGCACGCCGTTGTACGCGCCCTCTATCTTTATGGAGTTTATCATGCTCTCGAACTCGCGTATGAGCAGCATGTCATGATATATGCCTATAAGCTCCTCGCGGGAGAAGTTGTCCTTCTCGTCGCTAACGGTCTTTTGGTACTGGTTGACGGCGATGTCGTCAAAGCTTATCTTGCCGGGGGCGCGCTTGGCCGCCGGATCAACGTATTGCGACTTGGGCATGGTAGCATCTCCTTTATATATGGCGTGTTGAGGGGAGGCGCGTGGCGCGTATCCCGCGTGATTATCGCTGGCGGCGCGGACTTAATTGTGCGCCGCGATACTTGGGCTTATCGGAATCGCGCTCAGTCCCCGAACTCCCACAGCACCTCGCGGATTATCTCGGACACGGTGGGGTGGGGGAACACTATCTCGCGCGCGTCGGATACGGTCAGCTCGGTCTCTATCATCTCGGCTGCGCCCCATATCATCTCGGATGCGTAAGCGCCTATCATGTGAACGCCCAGCACGGTGCGGCGGGATTTGTCCACAAGTATCTTGCACAGGCCGTCGCCCTCGTTCTCGGCCACGAAGCGCCCGCTGTACCGCATGGACAGCTTCTTTACGTCGTATTCAATGCCGCGCGACTGGGCTTCATCCTCGGTCATGCCGACAGAGGCGACTTCGGGCGCGGTGTATATAACGGAGGGGATAGCGTCGTAGCGCATGTAGTCGCGCTGTCCCAGCATGGTGTTCACGGCGACTTCGCTCTCGCGATAGGCGGTGTGCGCCAGCATTATGCGGCCGTTCACGTCGCCGGCGGCGTATACGTTCTCGACATTGGTGCGCATGTGCTCGTCGGTGACTATGCCCGCGCGCGCCGTCTCAACGCCCAGCGTCTCAAGACCAAAGCCCTGTACATTGGCGCGGCGGCCTATGGACAAAAGCACCTTGTCGGCCTTGAACTCGCACTCCGCGCCGTCCAGCTCGGCCTTGACCGAATCCTGAGTCAGCGCGGTCACGCGCGCGCCCAGCTTGAAGTCCACGCCGGAATCGGCGCAGCTTTTCTTGAGCAGCTCGCTTATCTCGCGGTCGGTGGGGCCTGCTATGTGGTCCAGCATCTCGACCACGGTCACGTGGCTGCCTGCCACGTTGTAGTACGCGGCCATCTCCAGACCTATTACTCCGCCGCCGATTATGACCAGCTCGCGCGGCACTTCCTTGAGCGTCAGCACTTCGCGGTTGGTCAGCGCAAAGCCCGACTCCAGCGCCTCTTTAAGCCCGGGTATGGGCGGCGTGACCGGCGAAGAACCGGTGGCTATCAGCAGGCGCTTGGCAAGCAGCTTTTCGCCGCCGCCCTCTACCGCAAAGCCGCCGTCCTCGCGGCCCAGTATCACGCCCTTGTCCTTTATGACCTTTACGCCGCCGGACTTCATCTTGGCCTTGACTCCTGCCACCAGCGTGCGCACCACCTTGGCGCGGCGCTGCTGCACGAGCGCGTTGTCCAGCTTTATGTCGCTGGTCAGCACGCCGAACTTGCGGCCATTTTTGGCGTGTTCATATATCTTTGCGGAATTGAGCAGCGCCTTGGAGGGTATGCAGCCCTCGTTCAGGCATACGCCGCCCAGCTCGCGCATCTCAAACAGCGCTACGGAAAAACCCTTGTGCGCGGCGCGCTCCGCGGCCAGATATCCGGCCGGGCCACCGCCCAGAACTATGAGATCAAGCATGATGGAAGCTCCTTTGAAACATCGCGGGCAGCAGCCCGCATGAATGCCGCCGCGCAGTCCCGCGCGGCGGGCGGTCGAACGCATTTCATGCGCCTTGAGCCTTAGAGCGCGGCGATATCGCCACGTAGCTCAAATGCATGTGATATTCGGAATTCAGGCATCGCTTTTGCCCGGCGCGCTCATCTATCAGCCTGCGGCCAGCGTCAGCGTAAAGTGTTCCAGCGCATCCTTGAGGTCCTTGAGGAAGCGGCTGGCGGGCGCGCCGTCCAGCGCGCGGTGGTCGTAGGTGAGCGACAGCGTCATGGCGTTGTACGGCACTATCTGCCCGTTCACCTCGCGCACGCGCGTCACTATCGTGTTTACGCCCAGTATGCCTGTCTGCGGCGGGTTTATTACGGGCGTAAAGGACTCTATGCCCAGCGAACCCAGATTGGACACCGTGAACGAACCGCCCTGAAGCAGGTCAGGGTCTATCGAACCGCTCTGACAGGCGGCGGCCAGCGCCTTGGCCTCGCGGGATATCTCCAGCAGGCTCTTGGTGTCGGCATCGCGTATCGTAGGCACCATCAGTCCGCGCGGAGTGTCCACGGCGCAGCCCAGCTGCACGTGGGCGAAGTAGCGCATGGTGCTGCCTTCCAGCAGGTTGGCGTTGAGCGCGCGGTGTTCTGGGCGGCTCAGCACGCGCGACACGGCGTAGAGCATCATGTCGTTGAGCGTTATCCTGTCCATGCCCAGCGGCGCGCCCTGCTCCTTGAAGGTCTTGCGCAGCGCCTGTATCTCGGCGCAGTCGAAGGATATGTTGTGCGTAAGCTGCGCCATGCTGCTAAGCGACAGCGTCATCTGGCGCGCGATAACCTTGCGTATGTTGGGCAGCGGCTCGTCGGTGTACGCGGCGGCAACCGGCGCAGTCTGCGCGGCGGCTTCGGGCTGCGCCTCGGGCGCTGCGGGCGCGGGGCGCTGCATGTCGCGCGTGGTCACGCGGCCGCCTATGCCCGTGCCTTCCAGACCGCCGGCATAGCCTGCCTTGGCGGCGGCGGAGGTGCAGAGCTTGCCCTCGGCTATGAGGCGCTCCACATCGCGGGCTATCACGCGGCCGTCGGGGCCTGTGGCCTGCGCCAGACTTATGTCGGCATGGGAGCGCTCGGCAAGCGCGCGGGCGCGCGGCGATATCTTGCCCGAAGCGGCCTGAGCGGGTGCGGACTGAGCGGCGTCGAAGGCTTCAGGCGCGGCTTCGGGAGCTGCCGAAGCTGCTTCGGGCGCAGCCTCGGGTTCGGCCTGCGCGCGCGGGTCGAACTCGGCAAA
Organism: Candidatus Fimadaptatus sp.; assembly: GCA_050946055.1. Classification (GTDB taxonomy): domain Bacteria; phylum Bacillota; class Clostridia; order Christensenellales; family Aristaeellaceae; genus Fimadaptatus. The sequence continues at coordinate 9,107 of JBMNUB010000061.1, forward strand.
GCCCTCGCCGGGTGCGCCTATCGCGCACACGTTGGTCAGGCAAGGCACGTCGTCGCCTTCCTCAAAAAATATCGCCAGCACCTGGCCGTCCAGCTTGCTCTCCTCCTCAAACGCGGCCTTGTCGGTCTCGTAGCTGAAGAGTATGTCGCCGGCCTTGACCTGATCGCCGGGCTTTACGTTCCATTTTGTGATAATACAGCTCTCTACCGAGTTGCCCTGGCGGGGCATGATTACCGGTGCAGCCATGTTCTTCCTCCCTTTGAGCGCGGGCGAGCGCCTTACATCATGCGCATTGCCCGTATGTAATTAAGGCGGTTTGTTGTCGCGCCGTGTAAGCGAAACGCGCTTTCCCTTATTGTAACAGCAACAAAGCGATTAGTCAACAGAAAGCGCGCAAATGCCGCAAAACATCGCCTTGCACACCGCTTAAATGGCGCAAGACATTCTCATATATGAGCATAGCATGGGATAATGTTTAGCTAAGGTTAAGCAAACGTGCAATGATTCACAGCCGCACGTAGGACGGGATTACATAAACTCTATGTAAAAGAAGTAAAATGCGCGCTGCCGTATGCGGGTGTGAACGCATGCTGCTGCGGCGCGTGGCATGGCTGGCGCGCATATCAAGCGGCGCAGAAGCTGCTGATGGAAGCTCGGCAGGGCTGACGGTGCTGCGGGGCTGCCCAAGCGGCGCAGGGGTTGACGCGCTCTGCCGGACTTTGACTTTTAAGCCGCGCCAAATGGCGGCACTGTCCGGTGCTGCGCTAAATCTCGCCGCGCGCGCCATACTTATGCCACAGCCGGGCATTATATCTATATCATAGCGCATAATGGCGCGCGATGCGGATGCTGCCCGCACGGGTGCATCCGCGCAAAGCTCATCAGGGGGAACTCGTATGAAGATAATGCTTAAAGGGAGACGCGCGCTGGCCGGAGCGCTGGCGCTGATGCTGACCATGGTCGTGCCGGGCTGCTCGTGCGCGGAGGAAGCGTCGGGCGGCATATATCAGGGTGCGAGCGCGCAGCAGCCATACGCCGCACTCACGCCCGAACAGAAGGCGCGGATACCGCTCATAAACGCCGCGCATCCTCTGCCCGACGGCTTTAGCCTGCCGCGCATAGAGGGGCGCGCACAGGGCGAATGCGTGGTCACGGATGGCTTCAGCCCGCTGGTCAACCTGTATGAACAGCGGCATTCGTTCCGCTTGGCGGCCAGCGACATATGGCTGTGCCGCCATGTGTACGAGGCCATGGAGCGCATGTTCGCCGCCGCTGAAGCACAGGACATGAACGGCTTCATAATAACCAGCGGCTATCGCGACCGCGCCCGCCAGCAGGAGATATACGACGAGACCGAGCAGGGTCTGGCCGCGCTGCCCGGCCAGAGCGAGCATGAGACCGGGCTGTGCTTTGACGTGACCGCATACAGCGACTCAGGCGACTTCGGCAGCACGCCGCAGTACGCATGGCTGATGGCAAACTGCTGGGACTACGGCTTCATACTGCGCTATCCCGACGGCACTTCGGACATAACCGGCATACTGGGCGAGAGCTGGCACTTCCGCTACGTGGGCGAGGATGCCGCAAGGGAGATACTCGACAGGGGCATAACGCTTGAGGAGTATCTGGATGGCGTGGCGCTTGCGCCCATACCCGCTCAGCCGCTGGCGGGCGCACAGCCCGTGCAGCCCGGCGCGCCGCAGGCCGTGGCCACGATACGTCCAGCCGCGCCCACGGCTGCACCGGCAGAGGTTACGGCAGCGCCCACATCCGGGACGCTGCCCACTGCGACCGCCGCGCCCACGGCCAGCCCCACGGCTGCGCCCACCGTATCGCCGACTGAGGAAGCGGTATATGAAGCACAGAATCTGGAGGGAGAAGAAATGGAATTTATCGATCCGACTTATCAGAGGGTGGAGGGCGAGAGCGTGATATATCTCGCGGGCGGCTGCTTCTGGGGCATGGAAAAGCTCATGCAGTTGCTTGACGGCGTGACGCGCGCCACCAACGGCTATGCCAACGGCAGCGTAGCGGCACCCGACTACAAGCGCGTGTGTGTGGGCGATACCGGCCACCGCGAGACCGTGCGCGTGGAGTACGATCCCGAGCGCATATCGCTGGATGAACTGCTGTATGCATACTTCGAGGTGGTCGATCCCGAGCTTGTCAACAGGCAGGGTCACGACATAGGCTCGCAGTATCAGGCGGGCATATACTATGTGGACGATGCCGCCCGCGAAGCTGTTGAGCATATGGCCGAGCAGAAGCGCGAGGAGTATCCCAACTTTGCCGTGGAGATAGCGCCGCTTAGCTGCTTCTACGATGCGGAGGAATACCATCAGGACTATCTGGACAAGAACCCGGGCGGCTATTGCCACATACCGCTGGACACAATAAGGCGTGTTGCCGATGAACTGAACGGCTGACGCGGGCAAAGCGGGCATTGATACACGAGTGCGCGTGAGAATGTGCGCGCGGCGGCGCATGGCGGGCTAAGACCTGCGCATGCGCCTGCCGCGCGCTTGTCTGCCTGCGGCGGGCCGTGGCGTGTTGCGCGGGCAGGATGCCGCATACCGCTTGCCGATATGCCGGGAATGATGGAACGCGCCGTGCGATTCAAGAATGCGCATGCGGGCAGGCCGCGCCACTGAGCGCCGGCGGCGCATTTTGACAGCATGCGCGCGCTGCCTGTGAAGAATTTGTTATTGGTCAAAAATGCCGTCGATATGGCACGGAATTATTTCAAATATGGGTTTCGCAACTTGCAAAAGTATACTATAATATAGTTGGAAGCCCTGCGGGGCGCATAAATAGGCGGCGAGAGGGTGAGCTATTGGAGGGTTTGTGGGCGCAGCTGACCGAACTGTATTATAATGTGTTCTATCGTCCCGACTGGCGGGATGTTTTAGATATATTAATAGTCGCTACTATCATATATCAGCTTTTGCGCTTCACCAGACAGACGCGCGGCTCGTCGGTGTTCAAAGGATTCGTGGTCATACTGATAGTCACTTGGATATCGGCGGCGGTCAAACTGCGGGCGCTCAACTGGGTGCTGGTGCAGCTGATAAACACAGGCGCGGTCTTGCTGGTGGTCATATTCCAGCCGGAACTTAGGCGGGCGCTGGAACAGATAGGCCGTGGCCGAATAATGGGTACGTCCAAGGCGCGCAGCAACGACATGGAGATAGAACGCATAGTCAACGCATTCGTGGATGCGCTGACAAGGCTGGCGCGCAGGCGAGTGGGCGCGCTGATAGTCATAGAGGGCAACACGGGACTCAAGGACGTGATAGAGAGCGGCACGCTGGTGGACGCGCGTATATCCTCGGCGCTCATTGAGAACATATTCGAGCCGAACACGCCGCTGCATGACGGCGCGGTGGTGGTGCGCGGCGAGAGCGTGTATGCGGCGGCATGCATACTGCCGCTGACCGACGATCAGTCGATAAGCCGCGATCTGGGTACGCGCCATCGCGCCGCGATAGGTGTGACCGAGACTACCGACGCGATAGCGCTGGTGGTGTCCGAGGAGACGGGCGTAATATCCATGGCGCGCGGCGGCAAGCTCAGCCGCTATCTGGATGCCAAGTCGCTGTCCGAACTGCTGCATAAGATATACGGCGAACCGCAGCCGGGCGTTATAAAGCAGCTGCTGAAACGGAGGCCCGGCAAATGAAGGCGATACTTAAAGCGACATGGAACGCGATAAAGAAGCTGTTTGCGTGGATAAAGCGCTGGCTGCTGAGCAACTTCTGGCTCAAGGTGTTTTCGCTGCTGCTGGCGGTGGGACTATGGTGCTTTGTGCTGACCAATGACACCACCATAACCCGCGAGCGCACGCTCACCAATCTGTACGTCAATGTGGCCAATCAATCCACCATGGACAGCCGCGAGCTGGCGGTTACGGAGGCGCTGTCCGAGGTGCTGCCGCAGGTGCGCGTGTCGGTAGAGGTGACCCAGAGCGACTACTACCGCGTCACCAGCAACAACGTGCGCGTGGAGCTGGACCTGTCGCGCATACGCGAGACCGGCGAGCAGGTGGTGCCGCTTACGGCAAGCTCGGTGTACGGCACGGTCACGGGCATATATCCCGATTCGGTAAAGCTAAATGTGGATGAGCTGGAACAGCGCAACGTGCAGGTCGATGTCAAGCTGCGCGGCAATTACAGCCGCGACAGATGGTACTCGACGCCCGTCAGCAATCCCACGATAATCACGGTGACAGGCCCTGCATCGCAGGTGGAGAAGGTGACCAGCGCCAGAGCTATAATGGACTTGGCCGGTGACGACTCCATAGGCACGGTCACGCGCGCGGTGTCGTTTACGCTGCTGGACAAGAACCAGCGCCCCGTCGAGTATCCCACGCTTACGACTTCCACAAGCTCGGTCATAACCAGCGTGGAGTCATATCCCATGGCCGACATACCGGTCGAGACGGATATAGCCAAGATGATAACCGGCTCCGTGCCGGTGGGCTATCAGCTGGACTACGTGGAGGTGCAGCCTGCCGAGATAGCTGTGGCAGGCACGCAGCACTTCCTGGATTCGCTCAACACCGTGCAGATATACTCGATAAACGTAAACAACATGCGCGAGACCACGACCAAGACCACGCGTGTCAACCGCCAGAGCGACATGCGCTATCTGTCCACAGAGGAGGTGCTGGTCACGATACACATAAGCGAGCGCGAGCGCACGCGCAAGTTCGACCAGCTGACCGTGACGCCGCTGGGCGCTACGGCTGTGCCGGGTCTGGCCAGCCGTCAGACCGGCAACACGCACTTTGAGGTCACGATAACGGGGCCGTACACGCAGGTGACGATGCTGGAGCGGGATGACATAAAGCTGTTTGCCGACATATCCGACCTGTCGGTGGGGCAATACGACCTGCCGATACAGTGGGAGATAGAGGGCGGCGATGACCTCACCGTGAGCGTGGAACCCCAGACGGTGAGCGTAACCATAGAATGACCTGAACGGGCGGCAGGCACGCCGCTGTCATGGCATCGCATATCTGCGGAGCGACATGGGCGCGGCTGGATGGCCGCGCCCATGTTTGAATGGCGGCAGTTTGCATTGCCTCATGGAACATATTGGGCGCGCCGGACGCCTTATATATATCGCGACGCACGAAAGGAGATAGGCGATGGGACTCAATGGCTTTACTGAATGGCTGTTTTCAGCGCTGCTGAGCTGGATGCAGATAATATATAATTGGTTCTGGTCCATGCTGGACAGCGGCGGGCAGAACGAATTCATGCCGTGGTTTTCGGACAACTGGCTAAAGCTGGTCATCATACTGCTGATTGTGGGGCTGATAGTGGATTACACAATATACCTTATGCGCTGGAGGCCGTACCACGTGTGGCTGACCACGCTCAGGAGGGCGCGCGGCTACGTATCCAAGCCGTTTGTCAAGGAACAGCCGCGCAGGCAGTACGCGGGATACAAGCGCGTGCTGGAGGGGCTGGATGACGGCGACGGCGCAGGCGATACGCGCGCAATGCCCAACAGCCGCGCGCGCGAACGCATGGACGTATACGAGGGCGAGACTTTGAGGGCGTCGGGTGGAGCATATCGCGCGTCCGCCAGCCCTGCCAATGTGCGCCCGCCCAGAGGTGCGCTGCGCGAGGATGACTATTCAGCAAATGAGTACGCCGCACAGGACGGCTACACGACGAACGAGTACGCCGCGCAGGACGGCTACACGGCGAACGGGTACGCCGCGCAGGACGGCTACACGGCGAACGGGTACGCCGCGCAGGACGGCTA
>JBMNUB010000062.1:0-14015 GCA_050946055.1 Candidatus Fimadaptatus sp.
TCCACTTAAATCTTTAAGGTTTCCGGGCGCGGAAACTGCAAGGCAGATATCTTGACTCCGAAAAATGAGATTTCCCTGCGTAAAAAATCCTTAGCGCCCGCCGCACATGCCGCCGGGCGCGATTAAAATCGGCGAACCGCGAGGCCCGCCGAACTCTCCGGGGGGATTTGACATTCTGTGCCGTCCGCGATGTGCGGGCGGCGCAGCCCTGTGGATGTGAAAGCAAGCTCCCCCATCCACAGTTTTCAGGTTGTTCACGGTCTTGGCGGGATTAGCGCGCCAAAGCGTATCACGGCTTCTTCATTGTAGGCAGGTCAATGAAGGTTCGGCCTGCATTTTTCAGCATTAACCGCTTGCCGCAATTACGACATTTGGCCTAGCCTTCACAATTCCCCGGATTTCCATAAAGAGCCGCTTTTCAGCGCCTTTAGCTTAGCTTCCCGTGAACAACCAGTTTTCAGTGCGCTTAGCACCTGTCCGACAGCGTCATGTATACGCGCGGCTCGGCCAGCGATACGTTGCTCACCCTGGCGCGTATGCGCATGCCTATCTCAAGCACATTGCCGGAATCCGATACCATGCGCGTCATGGCTTCATCCGCAGTATAGTATTCATCCAGCGTGCGCAGCGGTATCGCGCCCTCGCAGAAGTTGTCAAGCGATGCGAATACAGCCCACGAGCACATGCCGGATATCGCGCCCTCAAACTCCTCGCCCACATGCGAAAGCATATAGGCACACTTGAGCAGGTTGTCGGCCTCGCGCTCGGCTGCGGCGGCGTTCAGCTCGCATGCCGAACATGCTGCGGCCAGTGCGGGCAGCTCCGAGGTCAATCGCTTACATCCGCCCGAAAGCGTGCGCCCGGACAGCGCATAGTGCAAAAGCCTATGCACAAGCAGGTCGGGATAGCGCCTTATAGGCGAAGTGAAGTGGCAATAGTCCTCCAGCGCTAGGCCGAAGTGTCCCAGCGGCTTCTCGCTGTAACGCGCCTTGGTCATGGCGCGCAGCGCGGAGGTCTGTATGAGCGCCTTGGCGGGACTGTCCTCGCTCAGCTCCAACAGGCGCTGTATGGCGCGAGGCTCGGCATTCGCGCCCGCGCGCCAGCTTATGCCCAGCCCGGCGGCGGTCTTTTCCAGCTCGGCAATGTCGTTTGCGTCCGGCTTTTCGTGCACGCGGTATACACAGCCCATGTCGTTGCGCAGCATGTGCGCGGCCACTGTCTGATTGGCCAACAGCATGAACTCCTCTATCAGGCTCTCTGCCGGGCCTTGCACGCGCGGCACCAGCTCTATGGGCGCACCGCTTTCGTCCAGTCGGAATTCCACCTCGGACGACTCAAAGTTTATCGCGCCGCGCGCATGTCTGCGCTTTGCAAGCACATCGGCAAGGCGGCGCATGTCGCGCAGCACGGGCTTGAGCTGCTCCGGTATGCGCGCGCAGTCGCCCGCAAGCAGTTCGTTCACGTCGGCATAGGTCAGGCGCGCGTGCGAATGTATTATGGAGGGGAATATCGCATAATCACGCACCATGCCGTCCTCTATCTCCATCTCGCAAGTCATCGCCAGCCTGTCCACTTCGGGCATAAGGCTGCACAGCTCGCAGGACAGTGCCTCGGGCAGCATGTGTATCGTGCGCCACGGCAGATACACCGATGTGCCGCGCCTGCGCGCCTCGCCGTCTATCGCCATGCCCTGCCGCACAAAGTGCGACACGTCGGCTATATGCACGCCCAGCAGCGTGCGCCCGCCCTCATGGCGCAGCGACACGGCATCGTCGAAGTCCTTGGCAGTATCGCCGTCTATCGTGAAGCAGGTGAGGCTTCTCAGGTCGCGGCGCTGCTCGTCGCCAAGGCCTTCCTTCTCCAGATTGCGCAGCATGGCTACTTGGCCGTCATCCAGTTCGGGATATTCCGCATCTAGCCCGAAGCGCTCCTCCAGCGCCGCGCGATACAGCTCCAGCCCGTTGGGGTCAGGCTCTATGCGCAGGAGTCTGGCGCGCAGTATGTCGCCGCGCACCGGCCTTGAGCCTATGCGCACGCGCGCCACATCGCCCCTTTGCAGCTCCTGCTCAACGCCGCTTATCTCGCAGCGGAACAGGCGGCGCATGCTGCCCAGCGGGCTGAGCAGATAGCGCACGCGGCGCTCATCGCCCTCGGAGTACAGCGCAGGATACTCCGCATCGCTTACGGCGGCTTCCAGCTCCAGCTCGCGCCCGCCGCCGGGGAACTCGTCCGGCGTGCGTATCAGCAGCGCCGAAGGCTCCTCGCCCTTGAGCAGCAGCACCTGCACCTGTTCGCCCGCAAACGCTATGCGGCGCGGCATGTCCAGCGGCAGCTCGCGTCCATCGTCCAGCCACACAAACGCGCGCCCGCTCGCGGTCAGCACCACTCGCCCATCGCGTACATACTTGTCGTTGACCGCGCGGTAATCGCCGCTGTCGGTGCGGTATATGCGCCCCTTGTCCTCCAGCTCGTCCAGCGCGGGCATTATCTCGCGCGACTTCACCTTGAGCTGACGCGCCAGCCACTTCTCGCTGCGCGCGGCGCTCTGCTTCTTTATAAGCACGTACAGTTTATCAGTTATGTTCAAATCAACAGCTCCCATCATTCGTCGTGTGTACTATGTATCTTGAGGCGGCGCGGCATGTGCGCCGCAGGATTGGCCGTGCAGCCGGGTCATAGCGCGTGTGCAAAGGGCATACGCCGCGCTGCTTGCGCGCGGTATGGCATCGCTTGGCAATTACCGGATTTGTGCCCATGCGCTGCCCGCACTGTATGCGATATCATGCCTTGCGTGCAATGCCCGGATGCCTGTTGCGATTCTTGCGCATTATGCGCGGTGTTGTCTGATTGCAATGCTTGGATGCATGCCTGTCGCGCTGCCCTTGCGCATTGTGCGCGGTTGTGCAAAGCAGTGCGTCAGGCATCTCTATGCGCCGCGTTAGCGCTCATGTCAAGGCACAATGCGCGTCCAGTGCGCCTGTTCCGTGCGCCCATCGGCCAAACCGGCCTGCCATGCCGAAGTCGCCGCGCGGCAAACGCATCTTCATATCCCATTATACCACAAAAAGGCCGGGAGCAATGCCCCCGACCTCAGAGTTTACGCACATATTCCCACTGCCTTACGCGTCAGGAAAGATGCGAAGACAGAGCCGTCATCACGACAGCAAGCACTATAAACACTACCGCCGCGACCTTGGTTATCAGCTTGAGCTTGCCATCTATGCTGCGCGCCTTGCTCTTGCCGAAGAAGGTCTCTGCGCCGCCGGAGACAGCGCCCAGTCCCTGAGAGTTGCCGTCCTGCATGAGCACGACCACGACCAATATAACAGCCGCTATGAGCAGGAAAACATTGGCTATTATGTACAATACATCCATCGACCATACCTCCTCAACATCAACGTTCCAATTATAGCATAGATAGTCATTCTTGGCAATACCTTTGCAAATGTTAAGTTGCCGGGCACCGGGCGCGCTCACTTATCGTCATCGTCGTTTTCTTCCATCTTGCGGCGCAGCCAGCCGCTTATCGCGCCGTGCGAGCCAAACAGCGCACTGCCCACGCCTATAAGCGCCACCATGCCGCCAAACGTCGCCGTGAGCATGAACAGCATCGCGCCGCGCAGTCCGCGCCGGACGCCGTTCGAACGCAACTGGCGCTCCGTCGCCGCCACGCCCTGTATCATCATCGCCATGCGCACGCACTGCTTTATGGCATTATCGGTGGCATACCACCATTCGGGCATGAACGGCAGCAACAGCGAGGTCAGCGCATACGCTATGCAGGCAAACTTCGCCATGTCCGTGGGCATGAACCAATCGCGCAGCGACACAAAGGGCATCTCGGGCGACACTCCCTTGCGCACGGCAATCATGCGCGGCCAGGCCGTCATAACCACGCCGCCGCCCAGCGCCATCGAAGCCAGGTTTCCGGTCAGCGTATAGCCGGTCACGTAGCGCATGGTATATATCACATAGTCTATGCAGCGCGCATACACATCGCTGCTGGGCGAATTCATCAGCTCCTGAAGCAGCGAATTGCTCAGATAACCCTTTGCGGCGAATATGCTGAGCAGCTTTTGCCGGTTGACCAGACTGTGCATCATGCCCCCGCCGAATACATCGAAGCTTATCTGAGAGTCCCACAGTTCGCGCACATAGCTGGCGTTTAAGTCGGTCAGGTCGCCGCGCGTTATCCTCAAAAGCATCAGCGCCGCAAATCCCAGCGCCAGCAGCGAACACGCCTGTATCATCAGCGCGCGCTCAAACTTCACCCGGCGCATGTACATAAAGTACTGCACGCCCACAGGCACCGCCATGCCCAGCGCGCAGGCCGCGCCGAAGTCCCAGCCGCAGTTTATGCCGGCGCACACCGCCGCGCCCACTGCGCCCGCCGCACCCCAATACCAGCCCGAATACGCACAGGCAAACGCCATCAGCACCGGAACAGCCGGTATAATCTGCGGCGCAAACACCATAAGCGGCCTCAAGAACCAGCATGCGACACAGGCAGCTGCCGCCATCAATGCGCCCAGTATATGTTTGGGCAGATCTGTCATAGTTTTATCTCCTTTTATCGGCAAGAAAACGTCCGCTTGCGCGCAGGCCGCATCCGCGCTGTGCGCTTGCCATATTATAGCACACGGCAGCAATAATGTAAACGCGCGCAGGCACAAAAAGCGGCATGCCATAAGTATTTTTGCGGCATATGCTTTGGAGCGATGTGCGCGCGTTCGGTCGCGCCGACGTGCCGCCAACCCCGGATGTACCAGTGCATGTGCGCAAGGCCACTGCCGCCGCGCACATATGGCGGCTCCGCCATGCATCATCATTCGCTTCCGCGCTGCCTGCCGCCGCGCGCATATGCAGGGCGCATACGGCTCGGGCCTGCGATCTTTGGGAAGCCCTGCGCGCCGGGTTCATGTGACAGGCTCATGCATAAGCCATGCAGGCTGAGCCTCTGCTGTGCAAACGCCATCCCCGTCCGCAGCCCTTGCGCTCCCCTTGGCGCTGTGGCACATAGCCCGCCCGCTGCCAGACCTTCAGCGGGACAGAATGCGCTTCCCACAGTGTGAGGACACATACACCGGTTACACAAGCCGATGATAAAGGAAGCTCCGCTCACCGTGGCGCGGGGATGCATCTCCGGCAGCTATGACAACCTCCCTTTTAGTGCCGCTCCGCAGCGCGGAGATACATATGAAGATGATAGTGCAGGCGGAGCTTTGCGCTCCCCTTGGCGCTGCGGCACATAGCCCGCCCACTGCCAGACCTTCAGCGGCAGGGACAGATATGACCGCGGCGCGCCTTTCTTACCATGCGGCGCTTTGCACTTCATGACCGCGCGCAATAATCCCGCCCAATACAGACAAGTATGTGCTTATGGTTATTGCGCGGCGCGGGTTTAAGGGGTATAATCTTGGATATAAAGCGGACGGAGGTAATTTACTTATGCCCAAGCATATCGACTTTGCGTCGGCGCGCGCCGACGTTACCATAGAGGCGCTGCATTGGCCCTGCGAGAACGCGCGCGGCGTGGTGCAGCTTTGCCACGGCATGTGCGAGCACATAGAGCGCTACGATGACTTCGCAAGGTTCTTAAACGAAAACGGATTCGCAGTTGTGGGCAACAACCACATAGGCCACGGCAAGTCGCTGATAGACGGCCAGTACGGCTACTTCGGCGAGGACGGCGCTTACAGCGAGCTGGTAGAGGATCTGGAGCTGCTTCGCCGCCGCGCGTCGGCCCTGTATCCCGGCGTGCCGTACTTCCTGTTTGGTCACAGCATGGGCTCGTTCATAGCGCGGCTGTATATCGCCCGCTATGGGCGCGAACTGGACGGCGCGGTAATATGCGGCACCAGCGGCCCCAATCCCCTATCGGGCGTGGGACAGCTGCTGGCGCGCATGGTCATAGCGCTGCGCGGCCGCAAGCACGTGAGCCACTGGCTGGAGCGCGTCGCAAGCACCGACAATCTCAAGCACATCCCCAACGCGCGCACGTCTTCCGACTGGCTCAGCCGCGATGCCGCCAAGGTGGATGAGTTCATAGCCGACGATCGCTGCGGGTTCACGTTCACCTGCTCGGCCTATCTGGAGCTGGCGCGCATGCTGGAAAACGTGTCCGACCCGGCATGGTTCAGGACCGTACCCGGCGAGCTGCCCATATTCATGATATCGGGCGACGAAGACCCCGTGGGCAAATGGGGCGCGGGCGTACAGCAGGTATACGATCGCCTCAAGGAAGCCGGCGTAAGGGACATAACGCTCAAGCTCTATCCCGGCGCACGCCATGAGCTGCTCAACGAGATAAACCGCGAGGAGGTCTATGACGACGTGCTGGACTTCCTGCAAAAGCACATGGGATGACGCGCTGCTCAGCACGGCGGCTTGGCATATGCGGTGCGGTCGGACTGCACTGCGCACGTTAAGCGCGCGAATATGCGTACTTCCGTGCATCACAGCCGCCATTACCGGCTTGCCATGGCGGCTCAGGCACATTGCGGGCGCGGCCTTGCGCACGGCTGGCGCTAATGCCTGCCAGTCTGAGCATGTAGCGCGGCGCGCCTGCGCGGGCACATGTTGCGCGCAGCGGAATCGTTCGCCGCGCTCCGCATGCACCTGCGAAGCGCTATCACACTCAAGGAGGGCATCGCAATGAACGTGATACTTATAGGCATGCCCGGAGCGGGCAAGAGCACGCTGGGAGTGCTGCTTGCCAAGCTCATGGGCTACTCTTTTGTGGATACGGACATACTCATGCAGCAGAAGCACGGCGCTCTGCTGGGTCAGATACTCAGGAAGAACGGCAATCACGCCTTCCTTGAGCTGGAACAGGACATGATGAACAGCATATCGCTGGACAGAACCGTAATCGCCACTGGCGGCAGCGCCGTATACTCACAAAGCGGCATGGAGCACCTCAAGTCAAACGGCATATGCGTATATCTGGACGTGCCGTACAAGCTGATAGCGGCGCGTCTGGGCAATCTGCGCCAGCGCGGCGTGGTACTGCCCAATGGTTTCACTCTGCGCGATCTGTACGACGAGCGCGCGCCGCTCTACCAGCGCTACGCCGACATAACCGTCGCGCTGGACAAGAGCGGCTCGCTCGATGCGGCGGCGCGCATGCTGTACGATGACATACTGGCGATGTCGCCCGACGCGGTATCGGGCATTGCCCCCGACGACACGTTCGGCGACGGCGAGGCGTGATGCGGCGCGCACATGCCTAGCGTGGGCGCTGCACCGGCAACCGCGCTCCGGCATGCGGCCATGCTGCGTTCGGCAAGGCGCATGCCGGAGCCAGCACCGCATATGCCGCAGCGCCCGGAATATCTATTATATACTTGGGCTGCGCATGTGCGCGGCGGGAGGAGCTGGTAAAATGCTGGCAGCATTCAAGCGCTCGGCTACCGATGTGGAGCTGCGCGATGTACCCATGCCCGAGCCGGGCTGGGGCGAGGTGCTGATAAAGGTGATGAGCTGCGGCGTGTGCGGCGGCGATTTAGGCGAGAGTCTCGAGTATGAGCGCTTTGGCCATGAGGTCGCAGGCGAAGTCGTGGCGCTGGGCGAAGGCGCGCGCAGGCTGCGCGTGGGAGAAAGGGTCGTGGTCGAGAGCGGTTCGTTCTGCGGCGTGTGCGACCTGTGCCGCAACGGCCGCCCCGACCTGTGCCGCCGCGTCGCGGACGGCACATACTGCGGGTTTGCTGAGTACGCGGTCGTGCCTGAAAGGAACGCCGTACATCTGCCCGACGACTTGTCCTATGCGCATGCGGCGCTCATAGAGCCGCTGGGCGTGGCGATAGACCTTGTAAAGACCGCCGAAGTGTCCATGGGCGATCATGTGCTGATACTGGGCGCTGGCTCGATAGGGCTCATGGCCATGCAGCTGGCGCGGCGCGCGGGTGCTTCGCGCATATGGGCGGCCATGCGCTCGCATGCCGCGCGCAAGATAGAGCTGGCGCGCGCGTTCGGTGCGGAGGACGTGCTGTTTACCGATGCGGATCAGCTCACGCGGGACGCATTTCCGCGAGGTGGCGTGGACCGCGCGCTGATAACCGCGCCGCCGTCCACCATACCTGCGGCGCTGGACATGCTGAATTACGGTGGCATAGCGGCGTTCATAGGCTTTGGCGGCGACGGGCGCATAGAGATAGACGCGCATCGCTTTCATACCGGCAAATTGCAGCTGCGCGGCGCGTTCTCCTCGCCCGGCATATACTTCCCGCTCGCGATAGAAGCGCTGCGCTCGGGCATGATAGACGCGGATGCCATGATAAGCCACACCGCGCCGCTTGAGGACATAGCCGAGCTTATGCATGCGGCGGGCTGCGAGCGCGAGCGCGCCGTGAAGTGCGTGATGCTGGCGCAGCAGTGACATCCGCAGCCCAGCGCCCTGCGCAGGATATGTCCGCGCGCAGGCAGAGCATTGTGCCGCAGCCGCCACGGCTTAACTTACGCCCTGCGCAGGGTGAGGCATCGCAAGCATGCGCGGCCACCATCTGTCTCATGACATAAATGCCCTGAGTTCACCTGCGGCATGCGCACGGTATTACAAATGACCACAAATATCAAGCTCTTGCGCCATAGGCGACGTGAGATGCAGGCAGAGGTGCATAACTTATGTTCAATATCGCTATAATCGGACAGGAAGGTCACTTCAACTACGCGCTGGAGGCGCTGCGCGCGCGCGATGATATACGGCTCTGCGCGATAGCGCCCGGCACACCCGGAGGCGCGCTGGACGGCCTGCGCAAGCAGACTGCCGGGTTCGCCCCGCGCGAATACGCCGACTATCACGAGATGCTTGAGAACGAGCATCCCGACATAGCCGTGATAAACCCCGAGTTTCACCTGACCGCGCGCATCACCATGGACTGCCTGAACGCGGGCGCACACTGCTTCAGCGAGAAGCCTGTTGCCACCGAGCTGGACGAGCTGGAAGCGCTGGAGCGCTGCCATGCAGGCAGTGGGCGCGCGCTATGCGGCATGTTCGGCATCAAGGAAGAGCCCTGGTACATGGCGCTGAGCCGTGCCGTGCGCGAGGGTGCCATAGGTGAAGTGCGGCTGGTGCAGGGCCAGAAGAGCTATCGCATGGGCATAAGGCCGCCATTCTATTCGCATAGGGAGCTGTTCGGCGGGCTGATACCATGGGTCGCCATACATGCGGTGGACTGGGCCATGAGCGTGGCGGGCAAGCGCTGCCTGAACGTAGCTGCATCGCATTCCACGCACGCCAACGGCGGCAATGGCGACATGGAAGCGACTTCTGCCGTGCTGATGGAGCTTGAGGACGGCGTGATAGTCACCGTTACCGCCGACTTCCTGCGTCCCACCACCTCGGCGCGCCACGACGACGACCGTCTGCGCGTGACCGGTACTCGCGGCATGATAGAGGCCGTGGACGGGCGCGTATATCTGGAGGGCGCTGAGCCCAAGCACGAGCTGGAGCTTCCGCCGCGTGGCATATACTTCGGCGACTTTGTGGACGCGATAGCGCGCGGCGAGGCCGAAGCGCTGGCTCAGGAGGCGTTCGACGTGACGCGCGTATGCCTGACTGCCAGAAAGAGCGCCGACGAGCGCACGCGCATATCGCTGTAAGCCGGTATAGGCACAGTAAGTTTCGTGTTCTTCACGGAAACCCCGGAGCTTGTGAGGAAAGTGACAAGGCGCAGCAATACTGCCAGATGGTCAAGGCCAAAGAATGCGGGATGATCCCTTCCCTGCCATTGCTGTAACTGCAAAGCCATGACAGGGACACTAATGAAGGGCTGGCTTGCATTTTTAGCATTAATTTTCCCGTCTGAATCATGATGTTTGCCCCTTGCTTTCAATATCCTCCCGGTTTCCGTGAAGAGCCAATAAGCCGTGAATGACCCGGCTTCAGCTTGTCTTTGACAAGCGTGGACTGGGTAGAACCTTCCCCGTCACTGCCGCCCCTGCTCAGTTTCCATTGAGATCCTTAAGGTTTACGGGCGTGGAAACTGCAGTGTAGATGTTTTACTCCGGGAAATAAGATTTTCCTGCGTAAAAAATCCTGAGCGCCCAACACACATGTCGCCGGGCGCGATTAAAGTCGGCGGGATGCGAAGTCTGCCGAACTCTCCGGAGGTTTTTTGACAGTCTGAAGACGTGAATGACCCGGCTTCGCGCCCGCTTTCGAAGAAGAATGCCAGCTTCGGAAGCGGGCGCTTTTGCCATGTCATTCGCTTTGACATGTGACCATGCTCAAATGCGAATACAGGATCGGCTCATATGCCGCGCCTGTGCATTCAAATGCGCGGCAGCTATTTTGCGGCATTTGCGCGGCAGCGCAGCGCATATTGGTAAGGCGTTATGCCGACATTGCGCCGAAACGCCGTTATGAATGAAGTGTCGCTGCTAAATCCCGTCAGGCGCGCGGCGCTGCTCACGCTCGCGCCGTCCCGCAGCAGCTCCATACCGTGCGACAGGCGGCGATACGATATGTAATCGCCTATGCTGAAGCCGGTCTCGCGGCGAAACAGCCTGCATAGATAGCTCTTGTCTATGAAGCACAGCGCGCTCAATTCATCCAGCGATATGCGCTGGGCAAAATTGGTGTCCACATGCTCCATAACCGCGCGCACGTACGGATCATCGCCGCGCCTGCGCTCATGCAGCCCGTCCGGCAAGCGCCGCGTTGTGCGGCACAGCAGCAACAGCAGCCTGCACAGCATGAGCCAGCGCTCCACCCTGTCCAGCTCGCCGCCGCCCGCCATATCGCCCATGCCGTCGGCCAGCGCCATGAACTCGGCGAGTTCCCCATCGCTCAGCGACACGCAATGCCCATGCCCTTCCCTGTCAAAGCAGCTCAGCAGCCGCGCGCCCTCGCCCGGAAGCGCGCTTATCACGCCATGCGGGAAGGTTATCACATACCTATCATATGCAACGTCCGGCGGCACGCTCACCTGATGCAGATCGGCACCCGTGAACAGCATCACATCGCCGCGCCTTAGCGCATAAACCTCTCTGTTGACCAGCATGCGCACTCCGCCGGTCAGCGTCATGTATATCTCAAATACGTCGTGTATGTGCATAGCGCCCATGCTATAACCCTGCGTCACATGCCGGCTGCATTGCAGGCCGCCCAGATCGTATACTCCGCTTATCATATATCATATCCTTCTCTGCCGTGCCTATCGCATATTGCCCGGTGCGGGCCAATTGTGCTTGGGGCAGCAATGCCGCAGCACGGCGCTTCTGCTCTGAAGGCGGCGCGCAGTTTAATCATTGCTGCGCACTTTTGCATAAGCGAGCCAACCAGTCTCACTTGGCGCAAGCAACGCATGCATTTGCGCGCGCATTAGGCTAAATGCTGCATGTCAAGGCGCATGCGGCTCAATGCACGCTCATGCTCTGCACATCAGGCGATTGCGTGCCGCGCGCCATGCTCCCGGCTTCTGCCTTAGCCGAGTATAATACCGCGCCATGTCAATGTCAATATGGCGAAGTTTTTTGTCAATCGCAGCATAGCAATGCGCACGCCATGATGGTACAATTTACGTAAAGTACATCCCCACATGACGCGGATGCGCGGCAGGGAGCAGCTTGCACAGGGCGCGAAGCAGCGCGCCTCACGCTTGCTCATGGCGCGCATGCGCACGGACACATGCGAAGCTGCAATCCGCACAAGGTCAGGAGGTATGGCTATTATGGAACTTAGGCGCTACTTTGACGATGTGGAAGCGCGCATAGACGAGGCACAGGAGCGGCGCATAGCCGCCGAGTGGCTGGAGTTCTGCGCGCTCAGATGCACAGACGAGTTCTTTTCGCCCGCCCGCAGTCCCGCGCCCTCGCGCATCGACTGGCCGCAAGTATGCATAAACGCGGCGTTTGGCGATATGGAGCTTATGCTCTATCTTCAGCTCAGGGGCGTTTCTGACATGCTGTCCGCAGGCAGCGGGCTTATGCTGGGCGTGCGCGCCAACTATGGCACATGCATAATCCCCTCCATGTTCGGCGCGGAGGTGTTTCCCCTGCCCGACAAGGCCGACACGCTGCCGGGCGCGCTGCCGCTCAAGGGCGGCGTGGATGCGCTGAGGGACATCGCCGAATCGCGTCAGATCGATTACGAGCGGGGACTTGCGCCGCGCGTGTTCGAATTCGGCGAGCGCTGGCAGGAGGCCGTGCGCGACTATCCTCGGATAAGCGCGCATGTACACCTGTACAACCCCGACCTGCAAGGGCCGTTTGCGCTGGCCGACATGCTGGCAGGGAGCGGCATATACTACGCGCTCTACGACGAGCCGGAGATGATACTGTCGGCGCTGGAACACATGACGGATGTATACCTAGACTTCACGCGGCGCTGGCAGGCGAAGCATCCGCCGTATGACGCGCTACACTCGATTGAATGGGGACTCATGCACCGCGGCCACACCATGCTGCGCAACGATGCAATAGTCAATCTGTCCCCCGCCATGTACCGCGAGTTTGCCATGCCATATGATGCGCGCGTGTTTGCCGAGCTGGGCGGCGGCATGCACTTTTGCGGGCGCGGTGATCATTACATGGCCGATGCCTGTGCCATACCCGGCCTGAGCTGCATAAACATGTCCCAGCCCGAGCTTAACGACATGAACAAGATATACGCCGCCACGATAGAGCAGGGCAAGCTAATAGTGGGCATGCCCGCAGCCGAGATAACCCGTGCGGGCATGTGCGGGCAAAGGCTGCTGGGGCGCGTGCAGAGCAGCGCGGCGCAATCGGCATACAGGGCATAGGCAGGCTCACAGGGCGCGTCTTGCGCATGTCAATCGGCCTGCGAGCGGGCGCATTCCCTCCCGGCATGCGCTGTGCGCATAAAGACGCGGGTACCGGCGTAAGCTCCGCTTTGCACCGTGAGGGAGTGCGCATGCGCAAAAGCAGCCGCGCTCCCGATGCACACATCGCGCAAGGCTGCGTGAGTTCAGGCGCATTCCCTACAGTTCAAGCTATATCATCCATGGGCAGCAGCGCGAATGGGCCGATGCACGGACCGCGCTTGCAACCTCTCATATGGCAAGGAAAGATCCGCTTTCAGCACTGCGCCGGGCCGTCAATCAGCGGCAGTCCCGGCAGCCCAGTGTTGACTGCGGATCTTTTGCTCAGCTTTTTGCTAAATGAGATTGCTCAGCGTCCTTTTAATGGTGCGATTGTCACCTGTCGTTTATCGTTATGTAGCGCGTGGCCACGTAGCCCCTGTGGCCGTTATGGTCTATCCTTGTCCATTCGCTCCCCGCTTCCAATATTATCAGCGCATCGCCATTGGATATCACCTTGGTCACCTGTGCGCTGAAGCTGGCATCTCTGCGCACGCGCAAGCTCTTGCCGCCCGTGGACACGAAGCCTGTCATGTAGCCGGGCTGCTCAGTATCAAAATCGTGGACGTCCAGCCGCTCTATGTATTGGGCGGATACATAGCCCGTCAGCCTGCCTGCCGTCACCAGCAGCCACTCGCCGCTGTCCTCCAGTATGGTCACAGCAGCATTTCTGGGCAAGGAGCCGCTTTTGTCATAGCTCATGCCGGGGCCTGTGCGCACGTTAAGCGCGGAGCTGCGCGTGGCGACTTTGCCCTTGGCTACGGGACGGGCTGTGGGTTCTGCCGAAGGCATTGCGGTCGACTCCGTGGTGGGGTGCAATGTAGGCTCAGCCGTCGGTGCTGCTGTCGGCTCAGCAGTCGGCCTTACAGCCGGTGTCGCGGTAGACTTGAGTGTCGGCTTTGCTGTCGGCTTCGGCTTTGCCGTTTGGGGTGCGGTAGGCTCTGCCGTGTCCGTCACAGTAGGCTCTGCCGTGTCTGTTGCAGTCGGCTCTGCCGTGTCTGTTGCGGTAGGCTCTGCCGTGTCTGTTGCAGTAGGCTTCGCCGTGTCTGTCGCAGTCGGCTTCGCCGTGTCCGTCGCAGTAGGCTTCGCCGTGTCTGTCACAGTCGGCTCTGCCGTGTCCGTCGCGGTAGGCTCTGCCGTGTCTGTTGCAGTCGGCTTCGCCGTGTCCGTCGCAATCGGCTCTGCCGTGTCTGT
>JBMNUB010000063.1:0-13613 GCA_050946055.1 Candidatus Fimadaptatus sp.
CATTGAATGTGATAAAGCGATATCAATCGGATACAGGCACTAAGCGGCCCATGTCTAAGATTATGTTTGATTGCCTGCTTGAGGCTTCTACTATTATGAAGGTCTTGGGGGAAAGTTGATTTCCGTGCGGCGTGCGCCGCACAGGGCTTGCCACGATTGACAAACGCGTGCATAAAATGCTATGATATGCAAATCAACTGATAGCGGGGAGGGCTTGTCAATGGGCTATCGCGCCGCGCTGTTCGATTTGGACGGCACGCTGCTGGACTCCATGGGAATGTGGGCGGAGATAGACGCAAGGTCGCTGGGCGCAAGGGGCATCCGTCCCGTGCCGCCCGACTATCAGCAGGCCGTGGCCGCCATGCGCATAGACGAGGCCGCCATATACACAATAGCCCGCTTCGGCCTCAGCGACACGCCCCAGAGCCTGCGCTCCGAATGGCTGGACATGGCGCGCCGTGAATACGAGGACAACATCTGTCTAAAGCCGCATGCGCTGTCGCTGCTCAAGGCGCTGCGCGCGCGCGGCATACTGACAGGCACGGTCAGCACGCTGACCCGGGACCAGTTCGAGCCGCCGCTAAGGCGCTGCGGTGCATACGATCTGTTTGACGCATTCACCTCGGCCAGCGAGGTGCCGCGCGGCAAGGCTTACCCGGACGCATATCTGATTGCGGCGGGCAGACTGGGCGTAAGCCCGGACGAATGCATAATGTACGACGACATGCCCGAGGCGCTGGGCGGCGCGCGGGCGGCGGGCATGTTCACGGTGGGCGTGAGCGATCCGCATGCGCGCGTTACGCATCAGGAACTATGCCGCGCCGCGCACAGGTGCATAGACGGCCTTGCGGGCGAGGCTGCGCGCTGGGCAGAGGGGCGCGAGGGCGTATTGGACTGATTTTAGGCGCGGCCATGCGGCGTTAGCTGATGCGCGCATAAAGGCATAGCACAGTGCGGCGGCATTCATGTTCCATTGCGCAGACAGCGATACACACGGCGGCATGGACGCGCGATATTGGCACAATGCACATGCGCGCAGCAACTTCATCGGGACGCGGCAAGGCTGCCACGGACTTGGGCGCAGGGGGGGGAGGCGCATCATGGAATACTGGGACATATACGACATACACAGGCGCAAGCTGGGCTACTGTCTGGCGCGCTGCACAGGCGCGGAGCTGCCCGAGGGCTGCACCTGCCGCGCGGCGCTGGCCGACACCGGCAAGCTCGACCTGCGCCCGGAGGAATACCACCTTTCGGTACACATATGGTTCATAAACGCGCGCGGCGAGCTGCTCATACAAAAGCGCGCTGAGAACAAGCGGCACATGCCCGGAGTATGGGCGGCCTGCGGCGGCGCGGTAATGGCGGGCGAGGATTCGCTGACCGCCGCCGTGCGCGAGAGCTATGAGGAGATGGGCATAATCGTCGATCCCGCAAGGCTCGTGCGCATACTCACCTATACGTCTCCCGAGCGCCATTCGCACATGGACGTATACATGTACCGCTACGAATGCGACCCGGACGCGCTGACGCTGCAGGAGGAGGAAGTGTCGCGCGCGGGCTGGTTCCCGCTGGAGGCGTTGACCGGCAAGACCTTCACCGACGAGCAGTTCCGCCGCTATACATACATGGACATACTCTACTCGCTGGTCAAGTCGCACGCCGACTGGCGGCGGCGCGGCTTCATGCCCGGACACAGGCATTCCCGACCCGAGCCCGCCGACGTATACGACATGCGCGGCAACAGGACCGGGCGCAAGGCCGACCGCTCCGATGCACTGCCGTTCGGCGACTACCTGTGGAGCATACATGTATGGTTCATAGGCTCGGACGGGCAGGCGCTGCTCCAGCGGCGCTCCATGCACTGCACATGGCGACCGGGCGACTTTGCCGCGCTGGGCGGCGGCGTAATGGCGGGCGAAACGCCCATGGAGGCGGCGCGCCGCGAGGTCATGGAGGAGATGGGCGTCTCGCTGGACGAGCGCAACACCTTCCAGTTGTGTCAGTACGTGGACGAGCAGAGCCTATGCACGGTATACGTGGCCAATCAGGACGTGGCCAGCGAGGAGCTGCACCTCAACCGCGAGGAGGTCTCCGCCGTGCAGTTCGTAAGCGCAGACATGCTAAGCGCCTACAGCAGCGCGGACAACTTCCTGCGCCCGCTGTACCTGCCCATGGTGACCAGCGCCATGCGCGTTATAGAGCGCTCCCGGCACATATGACGAGGGGCGTTAGTTCGCACCCGCCGCATGCATGGCGTGGGACGTTAGTTCGCGCTCGCTGTATGCATGACGAGGGGCGTTAGTTCGCACTCGCCGCATGCATGGCGTGGGGCGCTAGTTCGTGCTCGTCGTGTGCATTACGAGGGACGTTAGTTTGCGCTCGCTGTATGCATGACGAGGGGCGTTAGTTCGCACTCGCCGCATGCATGGCACGGGGCGCTAGTTCGCGCTCGCCGTGTGCATTACGAGGGACGTTAGTTTGCGCTCGCTGTATGCATGACGAGGGGCGTTAGTTTCGCTTGCCGCATGCATGACAAGGAGCGTTAGTTCGCACTCGCCGCATGCATGGCACGGGGCGCTAGTTCGCGCTCGCCGTGTGCATGGCAGTGCGCGAGATGCTAAGTTCACGACATGCACACTGCATGCGCCAAAAAGCCATCGCACCCAACGTATATGCTGTTGGGCGCGATGGCAATAATATCTGGCTGCATAATCGGGATGCAGCGCCGTTTGACAGGCGATGTCCATGTGCGCATACCTGCAACCGGCATGCCATCGGCGGGCATGTTTGGCGGCGCGCAGGGCCTATGCACGCATCAGGTGTTCATGGTGGATACGCTCATTATGTTGGGGAACTCGGATATGTCCTGCACTATGTCGGCATAGGACAGTTCGCGCGGCAGATGAAGCACGTATGTATTGGTGTACACGTTGTTGGGCTGACGGTTGTCCACGTGGAAGTCGAGATCCTCTACGCGGATATTGTGTCTGGCGAGGTATTCGTTCAAGTAGTCCATGGTCTCCTTGCGGTGTATAAACTGAACCTCGACCTTCTTGACCGCGTTGACGTGGACTATGCGTGCCAGCGCGCTCAGCACTATCATTACCAGCGCGCAGCCTATGCCCGCTATCCAATAGTAGCCCAGACCCACGGCCAGCCCCAGACAGGCCGCGTTCCACAGCGACGCCGCCGTGGTGAGGCCAGCCACGCGCTTTTGCGTCATGAATATCGTACCCGCACCCAGAAAGCCTATGCCCGACACCACCTGCGCTATCATGCGGCCCATGTTGAGGGTTACGTTGGTCGCGCCGGAGGCGATTATGCGCGCCTGCATCTCCGTCTCTATCATGGCTATCATGCACGCGCCCAGGCACACCAGCACATGCGTGCGCATGCCCGCCGGGCGATTCTTGCGTTCGCGCTCTATGCCTATCACGGTGCCTATAAGCAGCGCGATGCTTGTGCGCAATATCACTACATAAACAGGCATCTTCACGCCCTCCCGGTCAAATAATGGATGGATTATATCACAAAGTACGGCGCATTTCAACGTCAGCGGGCGATGTTTGCTGCGCACGCACGCTATCCGCCTGCCGGGATTCAAGCAAGCCTGCGGGCATTCCCGCAGATGTTTGGCGCATCGCGCAACTTAAAGCCGCGCTGAGCGTGCAATCCGCCTGCCGGGGGTTAAGTTAGCCTGCGCCATATGCCGCTGCACAGCCCCGGCGGCTCATACAATATACCTATGCGCGCAGGGCGGGAGATGTGCGCCGCTAGGGTGCGCGCGGCAATGAAAGCAGCATCATTTGAAAAGGCGGTGTATCATAATGAACATGGAACATCTCAGGGAGGAGAAACTGAGCAGCGAGCGCGTATTCGACGGGGCGCTGCTGCACATAGAGCATTGGCGGGTGCGCCTGCCCGACGGCAAGACCGCGCTGCGCGAGATAGCGCGCCATCTGGGTGCGGTGGCCGTCGTGCCGGTGGATGAGGATGGTTGCGTGACGGTCGTTTACCAGTACCGTCCCGCCGTGGGGCGCGTGATGCTGGAGATACCCGCAGGCAAGCTGGACTATGCCGGCGAGGATCGCCTGGAGGCCGCTCAGCGCGAGCTGCGCGAGGAGACCGGTCTCAGCGCGAGCGAGTGGACGCGCCTTAGCGACATAGTACCCTCGCCGGGCTATCTCACCGAGCGCATCACGCTGTATATGGCGCGCGGGCTGAGTCAGGGCGAAACCGAGCCAGACGCGGACGAGTTCCTGAACATAGACAGGCTGCCGCTTAAGGAACTGGTGGAGCGCGTCATGCGCGGCGAGATAGAGGATGCCAAGACACAGGCGGCGCTGCTCATGGCGGCGCGCGCGCTGGGCATATGACACCATGGCTGATAGCGGCGCTGATATGCGCGCTGCTCATAGCCGCGCTGCCGCCCATAATGGCGAGGCCGCGCGACGAGTTCACCGAGCGAGCGCGCTTTCTCAGCGCACCGGTAGCGCACAGAGGCTTGCACGGCATTGCGCCTGAGAACTCACTTCCGGCCTTCGACGCGGCGGCGCGCGCTGGCTTTGCAATAGAGCTGGACGTGCGCCTCTGCCGCGACGGGCTGATAGTGCTGCACGACGGCAACATGACAAGGCCCTTGGGCGTGGACGCGCGCGCCCGCGACCTTACGATAAGCGAGATACAGTCGCGTCCGCTTATGGGCACAGCCGAGCATGCGCCCACGTTTGCCGAGGCGCTCGACTGCGTGGCCGGGCGCGTGCCGCTGGTGATAGAGCTAAAGCGCGGCGGCGGGCGCAGGCTTACCAGCGCCGTGGCCGCAGAGCTGCGCGGCTATGACGGCGCTTACTGCTTGGAATCATTCGATCCCTTGCTGCTGCGCGAGTGCCGCAGGCTGCTGCCCAACGTGCCTCGCGGACTGCTGGCGCTGTCGCCGTGCTCGGCATTCAGGCGCATGGGGCCTGCCGGCTGGATATTTGCGCAGCTGCTCGCCTGTCCCTTGGCGCGGCCACACTTCATCTCCTGCGAATGCTGCGACGCACCCTCGCGCGGGCTGCGCGTCTGGCGCGCCCATGGCGGATGCTGCGCGCTGTGGACGGTGCGCGGGCTGGCTGAGGCGCGCAGGGCTATATCGCGCGGCGACATGGCCATATTCGAACCGCTGCCCGGCGACAGCATGGACATCTGACGCGAGCGGGCTTAGGGCAGCCGGACGCGCCTATTGCCCCGCGCTTGCACAAGCCAGCGGTGCGCTGCCGCTTTAGTGTGAGTGTGCGCGGCAATGTCCGGGCATGATAGCGCCGCCCGCCTGCTCAGGCATGCTACCCCCATCATGCCTGCCAGCGCTCGTCATAAAACTCTTACGCGCATCTCTATGGATAATTTGAACAAAATCGCTGTCAATATCGTCCAAATCATACAAGCAATCGCAAGTGTATGGACGCATAAGCCTACGACAATTTGGGAGGTAGATAACATGAAGAAGAACATTCGCAATATACTGGCCTGCACCCTTGCCGCCATGATGCTGGCTTCCGGCGCAGCCATGGCAGACGGCGCGCAGGACCCTGCCGCTGATGACGGCATCGCCAGCAACGAATCCGTGAGTATAAACGGAGACGCCAAGGATGTGCCTCTGGCGAACGCCCCCTCGCTGGATCAGGTGGCCGGAGCCAACACGGCCAGTGCCATAATGAGCAGGCACTCCTCGTTTGCGCGCTACACCGCAGTGTACTCCTACGCGGAAGGCCAGACCAGCGAGCGCGATTACATGAGCGCGCTGGTGGGCATAGACGGCGGTCAGGCGCTCTATGAGGACAATGGCGCGCTGGCATACGTATACGATGGCGCAAACCGCTACATGATGTACCCCGACGGCGAGATGGGCGTGAACATATCGCTGGACGGCGAGCTGAAGAACTATTACGACGCACAGGTAGCCGCCATGAACCTGTATGCCAATTACGAGGGCGAGCAGCTGGTGTCCTGCGTGAGCAAGGGCGGCAATTACGTGCTGACCACCGAGATATCCCATGCCGATTACAGCGCTGCCACCGGCCAGAGCTTCGACTTTGACGATTCGGCCACGATAGTCACCGAGCTGATCGTGGAGGGCAAGCTGCTGGAAGTGCAGTCCTGGAAGGTGAGCGCGCGCGTAGCCGACGGGCTGGAGATCGCGCTGATAGACGGCTCCGTGACCTATGACTCGACCGCGCTGCCCGAGGGCTATTACACCATGGCTCAGCCCGCTGCCACCCGCAGCATAACGCTGGTGACCGACCCCGAGTCCGATGCCGCCGCCGAGCATGTGTTCACCATAGCTGAGGGCGCCGTCCCCTACATAATAGCGCCCGACGGCTACACCGTGTACGTCATAAAGAACGACCAATACATAGAGGCCGATGAGTCCGACATACCGGCGACCGGCGATGTAACGCTCTACATAGCGCCGATAACGCAATAACGCAGCATCACAAATCAGGTCTTAGTCCGAGCGCTGCCGCACATCATGGTGCGGCGGCGCGTTTTGTTTACAGGCGGGCAATAGGGGGCATGCGCCTAATACAGCACACATGAAGCGAACAGCCGTCGCGCAACCCAAGCGTACCTGAAAGGGGAGCTGTCACGTGAGTGGCCGAGGGGCAAACCCGCCTTGCTCATAGATGGTTTATCGCAAAAGGAATACGTGGTTGCTCATTATAAACGCTTCTTCATCTTTCTCGAATGCATTTTCACATCGAGCCCTTTTATATGATTAGCTTGTCAAAAAATTCTTTTTGACAAGCAGAACCGTCACAATAGATCAAACTATTGTGACGGTTAACTGTATTATATGCCCCCGCTATTCGAGAGCTTATTTGTACCATATAGCTTATGCCTTGCTTTTATCTGGCCAGCCTTACTTCCATCCAGACCTGCTCGTATATGTCCATGGCATCCAGTATGTCGTGGAAGAACTCGCAGCGCTCTACGACCTCGGGCGCGGGATTCATAACCGCGTATGCGCGGGCATCCTCGCTCTCCAGCGCGTCGGCCACGGCCTGTATCGGGGTAGAGTAGTAGATGTAGTCCATGTTCATCTGAGCTACGTCCTCGCGGCAGAGGAAGTTTATGAACGCCTCGGCGCACTCCTTGTTGGCGCTGCCCTTGGGTATGCATATGCCGTCCACCCAGATGTTGGAGCCTTCCTTGGGTACCACGTAGTCCAGCTTGTCGTTCTTGGTCATGGAGTAGAGCGCGTCGCCCGAGTACACTATGCCCATGGCGGCCTCGCCGCCCACCATCTTGTCCTTTATCTCGTCGAGCATGTAGCCAGCGGGTATGCCCTCCTGCTTCTGCTTGACGAGCAGGTCGCGCGCGGCGTACAGTTCCTCTTCAGCGCGCGTGTTCATCGAGTAGCCCAGGCTCTTGAGCGCCAAACCTATGGCATCGCGCTGGGAGTTCATCATGAACACCTGACCGGCATACTGCTTGTCAAACAGCACGCTCCAGGAGTCTATCGGGCCGTTCACCATCTCGGTGTTATAGAGTATGCCCAGCGTACCCCACATGTACGGCACGGAGAACTTGTCCTCGGGGTCGTAGTCGGGATTGCGCAGCGTGGACATTATGCCCGCGGCGTTGGGGATGTTGTCCATGTTAAGCTCCTCCAGACTGTCCTCGGCTATGAGGCGCTCTATCATGTAATCGGAGGGGAATATCACGTCATAATTGGCCGCTCCGGCTTCGAGTTTGGTGTACATCTCTTCGTTGGTGGTGAAGTTGACGTACTCAACGCGCGCGCCGGTCTCCTGCTCAAACAGCTTGATCACAGCAGGGTCTATATAGTCGAACCAGTTGAAGACGGTAAGCGTAACGCCGGCAAAGGGCAGAGCCTCCGCCATGGCAACGGGTACGCACAGCGCCATCGTAAGCGCCAGCACAAGCACAAGGGCTATCTTCTTCATCGTTCAATTCCTCCCGTTCTTTATCGCATTTCCTCCAGACCCGAGCGGCGGTTGACTATCAAAAGCAGCGCGAGTATGGTCAGGAACATGAGCGTGGAAAGCGCGTACATCGTAGGCTCTACTCCGCGACGCGCCGCAGAATAGACTATCATCGAAAGGTTCTGGTCGGTGCCGGAGGTAAAGTAGCTTATAACGAAGTCGTCCAGCGACATCGTAAATGCCAGCAGCGCACCGGTCACAATGCCGGGCATTATCTCGGGCAGTATCACCTTCACCAGCGCCTTGACCGGATGACAGCCCAGATCCAGCGCCGCTTCGTACATGTTTGGATCCATCTGCTGAAGTCTGGGCATGACCGCAAACAGTACATACGGCGTGTCAAAGGCCACATGCGCCAGCACCATAGTGCCTATGCCCAGCGGCGCCTTTACGAACACGAACATCAGCATCAGCGAAACGCCTGTCACTATGTCGGGCGTGGTCATGGGCAGATAGCTGAGGTTCACCAGCACGTTTGCCCAGCCGCTGCGCATCGAGTGTATGCCTATCGCGCCCAGCGTACCCAGTATAGTGGATATCACCATGGCAATCAGCGCCACTTCAAACGTGACCTTGAGCGCCGCCAGTATCGCCTCGCTCGCAAACAGCTTTTTATACCAGTCAAACGTAAAGCCCGTCCACTCGGCGCGCGACACCGACTGGTTGAACGACAGCGCCACCATTATCACTATCGGAAGGTACAAAAACGCCAGCACCAGCGCAAGATACGTGACCTTAAACGCATGCCAGCCACGGCCGCTCCTTCTCACCACATGCCGCCTCCCTTCCCCTCAGGGTCCGCCTTGCGCAGGAAGTACATCGATATCAGTATCAGCACCATCATGACCAGCGACATGGCGCTGCCCACGTTGCGGTTATTCATGGTGATGAAGTACTCCTCTATCATGTCGCCCATCAGGTATATCATGCCGCTGGACATCAGGCGCGATATCGCAAAGGTCGTAACCGCCGGCATGAACACCATGGTTATGCCCGACACTATGCCCGGCATGGACAGCGGCACGGTCACGCGCATGAACACGTTCACGCTGTTTGCGCCCAGATCCTGCGCCGCCTCTATCACCTTGCGGTCCAGCTTCTTTAGCACCGTGTATATGGGCAGTATCATGAAGGGCAGGAAGTTGTACACCATGCCCACCAGCACCGCGCCCTCCGTGCCTATCATCTGCTGCTTGGGCAGGCCCAGCATTTCCAGCAGCGAGTTTATCACGCCGTTATTCTCGAACAGGGTCATCATGGCGTATGTGCGCAGCAGGAAGTTCATCCACATCGGCAGCAGTATCAGCACGCTCAGCGATGCGCCGCGCGACATGTCCTTGGACGCCATGAAGTACGCCGTGGGATATCCTATCAGCAGGCATATCGCCGTGCAGTACAGCGCCAGACGCAGGCTGTCCATCAGCACCGGCGTATACTGGGCTATCTTGGTCAGGTTATCAAACGTAAACTCGCCCGACTTGGTCGTAAACGCATAGTAGCAAACGAATATAAGCGGCACAACAGTAAACATTACGCTCCATATGGCGTATGGCGCCGCGTACCATGACCGCTTCACTTTACATCGCTCCTTGCCATAATATGTATATTGAAGGGTACTATGGTAAGGCCCACGCGGGTGCCTGCCGGCTGCATGGTGGTGGAGTGTATGCGCCAGTCGAAGCCGCCCGCGTTTACGCGCATCTCGTAATGCACGCCCTTGAACGTGACCGAGGTGACTTCGCCCACCAGCATGCCCACGTCCTCGCCCACGACCATGACGTCCTCGGGGCGCACCACCACGTCCACGGGCGTGTTGTGGCCAAAGCCCTCGTCCACGCACTCGAACTGGCGGCCGCACATCTCGACCAGATCGTCCTCTATCATGGTGCCATGCAGTATGTTGCTCTCGCCTATGAATGCGGCTACAAATGCGTTCTTGGGCTCGTCGTATATGCGCTTGGGATCGCCTATCTGCTGTATGTGGCCGCCCTGCATTACGGCGATGGTGTCGCTCATGGTCAGGGCTTCCTCCTGATCGTGAGTGACGTATACGAAGGTTATGCCCAGCTGCTGCTGCATCTGCTTTAGCTCTATCTGCATCTCCTTGCGCAGCTTGAGGTCGAGCGCGCCCAGCGGCTCGTCCAGCAGCAATACCTCCGGCTCGTTGACCAGCGCGCGGGCTATGGCGATGCGCTGCTGCTGTCCGCCCGACATTGCGTCCACCGAGCGCTTCTCAAATCCCTCAAGGTTTACAAGGCGCAGCATGCGGCGCACGCGCTCGGCAATCTGATCCTTTGGCACCTTCTTAAGGCGCAATCCGAAGGCTATGTTGTCGAACACGTTCAGGTGCGGAAACAGCGCGTACTTCTGGAACACTGTGTTGACGCGGCGCTTGTAGGGCGGCACCTGCGCTATGTCCCGTCCCTCGAACAGCACCTGCCCCGAATCGGGATACTCAAAGCCGCCGATTATGCGCAGCATGGTGGTCTTGCCGCAGCCCGAAGGCCCCAGCAGCGTTATGAACTCGCGCTTTCTTATGTACAGATTCACGTTGTCCAGCGCCTTGGTGTCGCCGAACTCCTTGGTTATGCCCTTTAACTCTATCAGATGCGTATCCTCTACCATTTGTACATCCTCCAAGACATCAAGGTCAGAAGCTGGGCGGCGTGCTTACCCACAGCACGCGCGCCACGCTCTTGCCAGCATTGGCTATGTAATGCGTCTGATCCGGCTTAAAGCAGAAGCTCTCCTCGCGGCGCACACGTATCTTGCGCTCGCCCAGCATCAGGTTTATCGCACCCTGAAGCACAAAGCCGAACTCCTCTCCCTCGTGCGGGTTTTCCGGGTATGTCTCGCCGCCGGGCTGCATTTCGACCAGTATCGGCTCCATGCGGTTCTTCTGCGCGCCAGGCACCAGCCAGCGTATAGAACCGCGCAGTCCCTCAGGATCTTCCTTGACGAACATGTCGTCCTCAGTAAAGCACAGCTTTTCCTCGGGGCGTTCGTCAAAGAAGCTCTTGAGATCGCTGCCCAGACATTCCAATATGTCCGACAGCGTGGCTATCGACGGCGAGGTCAGGTCGCGCTCCAGCAGCGATATGAACCCCTTGCTCAGTTCGCACCTGTCGGCCAGCTCCTCCATGGTCAGTCCGCGCTGCAGCCTCAGGCGGCGCACCTTAGCGCCTATAAGCATATCCACGCCTCCGTTCGCCCTTGTTTAGTAATTCTAAACTTCAATGCGATGTATATTAAACCACAAAGCATGTGTGTTGTCAACGGCTATTTATGTTAATACTGACCATTTGACGAATTCACGAATTGTATCACGGCATAACCGCCTGCATACCGGCTTTTTTGCGAATATTCCCCGCCATTTTGACGGTATATCCTCCGTTTGCGTGCGGTATGCGCCATGGAGCCGGGTTCAATATAGTAAACTCATGAGCGTCGTTAATGAAACGCATTCTCGGCATAGTGAGCCGCATCGCCTGCGGAATATGCCCATGCCTTTACTGCCGCCGCAGGCTTTGCGTGCATTGCCTTTAGCCCATGCCCGCCCGCAGCCGCAGGCATCCTGCCGCCCCGGATTGCCGCCGCGCGTCACATACGGCCTCATATACGCTTAGCCGCATAGCTCGCTTACCGCCCAAGCGCACTGCCGAACGCTTGCCAATAACAACTCTCTTGACTATGGGCGCACTGCGTGCTATAATCTTCCCATCTTAGTGAAACGTTTCGCACGGGCGCGCTTCGCCCTGTACATACACTGAACATCAGGAGGGACATTATGTACGAAGAGTATCTTGGCACTATCGACCGCGTGATAGCGCAGGGACCTTACAGCGACACATGGGCATCGCTCTGCGCTCATCCCGTGCCGGACTGGTACATGGACGGCAAGTTCGGCATATTCATACACTGGGGCGTGTACTCCGTGCCTGCGTTTGGCAGCGAATGGTATCCGCGCAACATGTATCTGAAGGGTACGCGCGAGTTCGAGCATCACGTCGCAACATACGGCCCGCATGACAAGTTCGGCTACAAGGATTTCATACCGATGTTCAAGGCCGAGAAGTTCGATGCCGCCGAGTGGATGGATTTGTTTCAAGCGGCGGGCGCGCGCTACGTAATGCCGGTAGCCGAGCATCACGACGGCTTCCAGATGTACAAAAGCGATATATCGCACTTCAACGCCTTTGAGATGGGGCCGCACCGCGATGTGCTGGGCGAGCTGAAGGCCGAGGCCGACAAGCGCGACATAAAGATATGCGCCTCCAATCACCGCATGGAGCATTACTGGTTCATGGAAGGCGGTCTGGACTTCGACAGCGACGTGCGCGATCCCGCCAATTCCGAATTCTACGGCGGCGCATACGGCAATGTACATCACGGCCCCAACAACTCCCACGACCTTGCCGATGCCCTGCCCACCAAGGAGTTCCTGGATGACTGGCTGGTGCGCAACTGCGAGATAGTGGACAAGTACCGCCCCAAGATAATGTGGTTCGACTGGTGGATACACAATCCCGCCGCCAAGCCCTATCTGCGCCGCTTCGCGGCATACTACTACAACCGCGCCGCCGAATGGGGCGAGCAGGTCACGATAAACTACAAGTACGACGCCTTCATGCGCGGCGCGGGCGTGTTCGACATAGAGCGCGGCCAGCTCTCCGCCGCCAGCCCGCGCTTCTGGCAGAACGACACCGCCGTGGCCAAGAACTCCTGGGGCTACACCGAGAACAACGACTTCAAAGACCCCATCGATCTGGTATGCGACCTCATCGACATAGTGAGCAAGAACGGCGCGCTGCTGCTCAATGTAGGTCCGCGCCCCGACGGCACCATAACCGACGAGGACAAGAGCGTGCTGCTGGGCATTGGCAACTGGCTGCGCGTAAACGGCGAGGCCATATACGGCACGCGCGTATGGAACGTGTTCGGCGAAGGCCCGACCGAGGTGCCGGAGGGCGCGTTCACCGACGTTGAGCGCCCCAAGTTCACAAGCGCCGACATGCGCTTCACCTACAAGCCCGGCTATGTGTACGCGCACGTGCTGGGCAGCGTAGACGGCGGCGACATAGCCATAAAGTCCATGCGCTACATGAGCGACCATCACACCGTGTTCGGCGGCATAGTCAAGGGCGTGAGCCTGCTGGGCGGTGGCGAGCTGAAGTGTGAGCAGACTGCCGAAGCGCTGGTGGTGCATCTGCCCGAGGGCTATTCCAGCAAGTATCCCACTGTAGTCAAGGTAGAGATAGACTGATAGCGGATTTAAAGCTCCGCCGCGCATATACCACGATGGAATATGCGCGGCGGAGCTTTTGCCTAAAGCGGCTGCCATGTCCGGCAAACATATCGCCGTCCCCGCAAGTAACCATACTGACCCAGCCCCCGCGCGCACGGGAGCATGCGCGCGGAGGCATACGGCATGCGCCGCGCCGTCCTGCAAATGAGCTGCCCTGCCAAGCCCCATGTCAGCCTATATTTGCCCGCAGGCAAAGCGGCTATTGCCAAAGCGGCTATTGCCAAAGCGGCTATTGCCAAAGCGGCTATTGCCAAAGCGGCTATTGCCAAAGCGGCTATTGCCAAAGCGGCTATTGCCAAAGCGGCTATTGCCAAAGCGGC
>JBMNUB010000064.1:0-12948 GCA_050946055.1 Candidatus Fimadaptatus sp.
CAATTTTGAGCGTATTTCACTCAAAAACGGCCTCACCCCGGTTGAAATCCGAGGCAACACCGCGTAAACTATTACTATCTATAGCAGGGCCTTTCTTTCTTTTGTCTACTGTTTAGGGAACAGTCCAATGTGCGGTGGGCGCATGATTTTTGCGGCGGGAGGGCCAATTTCCCAGAGCAAAAATACCTGACCTGCAGTTTCCACGCCCGGAATCAGTGGAAACTGAGCAGGGATGACAGCGGCGGGAGAGTTTCTCCCCCGTCCACGCTTGTCAAAAGGAATGTTTGGCAAGCAAACATATAATGCTTTAACTGCCGACCGGAAAGGCGGCACGCTAAGAGGAGGAATGGTCAATGGGCATGTTCATGGGAAAGACTGTGATAGTCACCGGCGGTGGCCACGGCATAGGGCTGGCAATATGCCGCGCATTCGAGCGCGAGGGCGCGCGCGTGCTGGCGATAGACACATCGCCCGGCTGCTTCTTTCAGGGCGACATAGCAAACAGGCAGACGCTTGAGGACTTTGCCCGCGCGGCAAGTGCGCAAGCAGGCAGCGTGGACTTCATAGTGAACAACGCGCCGCCCATGATGAAGGGCATCGACGACTGCACATACGACGAGTTTGAGCGCGCGCTGCGCGTGGGCGTGACCGCGCCGTTTTACCTGACCAAGCTGCTCTTGCCCAGCCTTGCGCCGGGCGCGTCGATAGTCAACATATCCTCGTCTCGCGACCGCATGAGCCAGCCGCAGACCGAGAGCTACACCGCAGCCAAGGGCGGCATATCGGCGCTCACGCATGCGCTGGCCGTGAGTCTGGCCGGGCGCGCGCGCGTGAACTCAATATCTCCGGGCTGGATAGACACCGAATACCGCACATACGAGGGCGCTGACGCGCGCCAGCAGCCCGCCGGGCGCGTGGGCAATCCCGATGACATTGCGGCCATGGTGCTGTTCCTGTGTTCGAAACACGCAGGCTTCATAACCGGCGAAAACATCTGCATAGACGGCGGCATGACAAAGCAGATGATATATCACGGCGACTGCGGCTGGGCGCTGGAAGATTGATGGCGCAGTTGAGGGCAGGAGCTCATTGAAGGGCGATGGCAAAGCCGTATCATGCGCGACGCAGACACCGCGCAGCCGCAAGTGGCAATCAGCCCGTAATACGCGATATGCGGCTTTGAGCTGTGCAGCGATATCATAGGCGAGCCGTTCTAAAGATGCGCAATGCGGTTGGAGGCTGCGCATGGCCGGCACAAGCAAGGCATTCACCAGATGCGCTATGCGCCATAGGTCTGCTAATATCTGCAATGGGCAAGCCATTCAATATGCGCAAATTCCTTTCCATGCATACAAATGGGCATCCCGATGTGGCATGCGCAGCCTTCACCGTCTGCTCCACGCGCATCACAGGCATCGTGTCCATCGCGGCACAAAGGAGCGCGGCCTCCTTTCCGTCATGTACGGAATGGAAGCCGCGCTCCTTTGCTATTATATTCGCGCTGTATGCGCCGCTTATTCAGCCTCGTCCTCGCCCTCGTCCTCGCCGTCAACTACCAGCGTCTCGGAGCCGGCATTCTCGTCGGCAGCAGCCTCAGCATCGCCGCGCTTGGACTCGACAAGGTTCTCAGGATACTTGTACACCGCGCCCAGTTCGGCAGTGCGCGCGTCTATGGCGGCGTTGAATGTATCGCTCTTCTTCTGGGTGAGCATCTCGGCGCGCAGCTGCTCGGCCTGATCTTCGGTCAGCTCGGCCTCGCCCGAAGCAAGGTCGCTGAAGTAGAGCATTATGTGCGCGCCATAGCTGGTCAGCGCAGGCTCGGCGGTTACATCGCCTATCTTCTCAAGCGCCATGGCGCTATCCACGAACTCCTCAACCAGATTTGTGCAGCCCTCAAACACCATATAGCCCTCGCTCATATACGGCTCGGACTTCATGCCGGGGTCTTCGCCATATTCGGCCACAAGCGAGTCAAAGTCCCCACCCTCGGCTATCTTGGCCATCACCTCGTCCACCTTGTCCTTTATGTTGGCATAGGCCTGCTGCTTGAGCGCGTCATACTGCGCGTCATAGTCCTCGGGCTTTTCGGACAGGGCCATCAGCTCGTTTATCTTCTGAGTGTCCTCGTCCAGATACTTTATCAGTATGTGCTTTACCGTGCGTATGCCCTCGGGGGTATAGGTGGGGCGATTGCCGTACATGCACTGGAGCGTGTATGCCGCCGGGTCTCCGTCGTATGTAGCCTTGTCTGTGGCCACGGTCTGGGCATAGCTCTCCTTTATCTCCTCGTCGGTCACGGTCACGTCTGCGGTGAGCTGCTCATACAGGCGCTCATAGGCAGCCTCGGCCTTGGCCTGCTCGACCAGCGCCTCGACAGTGTAATCGTACTCGGCCAGCTGTTCATCTACCAGCGCTTTTATCTCGTCCTCGCCCTTTTTGCCATCGTCAAAGCCCTCGTACATGCTGGCATAGGTCTCGTCGTAAGTCAGCTGAGCGTCGGCGGTGAACTGCGCTATCTCCTCCTCGGTGAACTCAAACAGGCCGCGCTCCTGCTCCATTATCTCCTGCACCTTGGCGCCCACCATGGCGTCCAGCGTTATCTGCTCCAGCTGCGCGCGCACCTCGGCGTCGGTCACGTCATAGCCATAATAGCCGTACATCTCCAGCACATACGAGAATAGCCCCG
Organism: Candidatus Fimadaptatus sp.; assembly: GCA_050946055.1. GTDB lineage: Bacteria > Bacillota > Clostridia > Christensenellales > Aristaeellaceae > Fimadaptatus. Next base: position 2,687 of record JBMNUB010000064.1, read on the forward strand.
CGGTCTCCTCGGCGGTTATCTTAATGTCGCCTATGGTTGCGACTATGGACGAATCTACCTCGGGACGCGGCTCAGCGGTCGCCTCAGCCTCAGCGGTAGCTTCGGGCGCGGCGGTCACTTCCGTCTCGGCGGTAGCTTCGGGCGCGGCAGTCGCCTCAGCCTCGGCGGTAGCTTCGGGCGCGGCATCGTCGGCCAGCGCACTGACATTGCCAAACAGCATCATAGCGGCAGTAGCAAGCGCCAGCAGGCGCGCCGCAGTGTTCTTCTTCATCAGCCAATTACCTCTCCAAATATGATATAGCGCCATAGCGCGCGTTTATATTTTGGCACACATAATCTAATATGTCAATGCGCGCCGGGCATTGTTCATGCTTTGTACACAAAGCCGCCGCGCGCGGCGCATAAATCCGGCATTATTTGCCGTTAAAGGCATATATATGCAGATGCGCGCCGCATAAATCATCATCAAGCGCGGTCATATATGCACCTCATATGGCGCACTGCCGCGCAGCATGCAAAAGCGCGCCCGCCATGCATATGCTGCACGACGGGCGCGCACTCATGCCGCCATGCGCCGCCTATCATCCGCGCTCATGTACATCGTGCCTGCGGCGCTTTGAGCGCAGGCTTTAGCCGCATTGCAGTATCAGCCAGCTCGCGCCGAAGTTGCGCGCCGCAAGATCCTGCGCCCTTATCCAGAGATATAGCTTGCCGCAGTCGCCCCACATCATGCCCAAGTCTTCATTGCTGTCCACCTGCATGAGCAGTTCCCAATCGGCTGCGCCTGCGCCTATGCCCAGCTTTTGCGCCTGCTTGTATCCGCTCTCGTCGCCGCAGTACAGCTTGTTATAGGTCAGCTCGCACTCCAGCTCCATCGCGCCCTGAATGTTGTCGGAATGACCCAGCAGCTTGTTGGGCTGCTCCTCCGCCTGATCGTCCAGCGCTTCCCAATAGGTTTCCATGGCTTCCTCGGGCAAATCCAGCTTATCGCCCTGCACGCTGTCGGGGTCAGGCAGGTCTATGGATTCGCTGAAGCTCAATGCAGCGCCTGCGAATATGCCGTCGTAATCGGCCTCCGAAAGCTCATCGGGCGCGTCCACGCGGCTAAGGCTTTCCATATCGCCATCGAAGTATATCACTGCCTTGCCCGCCGCATCCTTGGGATCAAAGCCCCAGGGCATGCCATCATCAATCGAGCAGTCGTAGAAGAAGTAGAGCATGCCGCGCTCAGGCAGCCTGCCGTCGCTGTCGAAAGGATGCGTCTCGGCGAAGTTTATCTGCGCTATGAACGACAGCGGCGCGTTTGTATCGGCATGGCACGGCCACTCCATGCCTTCGGGCAGATCGGGCATGCCGCCCATCTTAGACGCACCCACCGCTATTTTTTCGTCATCCTGCGGATTTAGCTCCATGCGTATTGACTTGCGCATCAGCGTGATTATGCCGTCTGCGTACTCATCCAGGTCATAGCCTGCGAGTATTTCCCTTATATCCATATTATCCTCCCCATAGTCTATCAAATGCATACTGCGCAGTGCGGCGCTAAACGTTGAATGCAGCTTTTGACTGTCGTGCAGCCGGGCATGGGTGCATTAGTACCGCTTTGCGCTTGCCCGGCGGGACATGCGCGTTGCTCATGCTTACGCTTTGGTTTGACATGCGCATTGCTCATGCTCACGCTTTGGTTTGACATGCGCATTACCCATGCTCACGCTTCGGTTTGACATGCGCATTACCCATGCTCACGCTTTGGTTTGACATGCGCATTACCCATGCTCACGCCTTGGCGGGACATGCGCATTGCTCATGCTCACGCTTTGGTTTGACATGCGCGTTGCTCACGCTTACGCTTTGGCGGGACATGCGCATTGCTCATGCTCACGCTTTGGTTTGACATGCGCATTGCTCATGCTCACGCTTTGGCGGGACATGCGCGTTGCTCATGCTTACGCCGGTGCTGTACGCCAATTAACTGCGCAGCATGTTCTTTGCCGCGCGGCCATTGTCCGTATATGCTTAGCTTACTTGCGGCGCGAGCGCAGCTCGGCGTACAGCTCCTCGGGACGCATGCCCTGATCGCAGAGCAGCACCATCAGGTGATAGAGCAGGTCGCTGGCCTCATAGCGCACCTCGTCGCGCGAACCCTTCACGGCGGCGATTATGGTCTCGCTGGCCTCCTCGCCCACCTTCTTGCATATCTTCTCCACGCCCTTGTCCAGCAGATAGTTGGTGTAAGAGCCCGGCACAGGGTTGGCCTTGCGGCCCTGTATGACCTCGAATACCTCCTCCAGCACATGGCTGCTGGCGGGAGCGGACTCATCCGCGCCGGTCAGCGAGTTGTGGAAGCAGCTGTATTCGCCGGTGTGACAGGCAACGCCCGTCTGCTCTATCTTGAGGAGCAGCGCATCGCCGTCGCAGTCGTACACTATCTCGCGCACATGCTGGACATTGCCCGAGGTCGCGCCCTTCTGCCACAGCTCCTGACGGGAGCGGCTGAAGTAGGTCGCCAGCCCGGTGCGCAGCGTCTCGCGCAGCGACTCCATGTTCATATAGGCCAGCATAACGACATCGCCGGAGCGCACATCCTGCGCCACGGCGGGTATCAGACCATCCGCACCGAACTTGAGCTGGGACAGCCTGTCCTCACTTACGATGAACTTGTTTTCCATATGTACCATCTCCCTAAAACTTATATGCATCATGTAACCTTGCATGCCCGATTTCCTTGGCGGCACGGGCCGCACCACACGCGCTGTGCTTCGGCCCGTCGAACGTCTCCGAGCCGGCCCGAGAGCAGGCCTCTGGGATTCCAATAGCGCCCAGCGGCGGGCGCGGATATAGCTTTGCGTCCAGAAGGCCCATTGCCCAAGGCAAAACACCTTGCCTGCGGTTCCCACGCACAGAAACGCGCTGTGATTTCGCCAAAAGCTCAAATGCGGCAGCTGGGGGCGATATCCACACCCACCGGCTCGTCAAAAGCGGTCCACTATAAGCCTGCGTGTGCAATTCGCAGCGCCTGACCCAGGGTTATGCGCCCTTCATAGAGCGCCTTGCCTATTATCGCACCCTCGCAGCCCATGTCACGCACGCACTCTATGTCCGTGGGCGTACTCACGCCGCCGGACGCTATTATGCTCATGCCGCTCTTTTCCACCAGCTCGCGCGTGTTCTCAAGGTTAGGCCCTGCCAGCATGCCGTCGCGCGATATGTCGGTGTACACTATGTACTGCGCTCCCGCCTCATGCATGCTCCTTGCCAGCTCCAGCGGCGTCACGTCCGAGCCTTCCACCCAGCCCTGCACGGCCACTCGCCCGTCGCGCGCATCCACGCCTATCACTATGCGCTCGCCGCCGAACCTCTCTATGGCACGGCGCACCAGCTCCGGGTCTTTTAGCGCCGCCGTACCCAGTATCACGCGGTGTATGCCGCCCTCAAGCAGGCGCTCTATCGTGTCCATGTCGCGTATGCCGCCGCCCAGCTGTATCTTTATAGGCACTTGCCTTGCTATGCTGAGCGCGAGCTGCTTGTTGCCGCCCTCGCCGGTGAACGCGCCGTCCAGATCGACCATGTGCAGATACTGCGCACCCTCGCCGTAGAACTGGCGCGCCATCTCCAGCGGATCGCCGTATACGGTCACGTCGTCGGCGCAACCCTGCTTTAGCCGCACCGCGCGCCCATCCACCATGTCGATAGCGGGATAAATCTTCATACCTTCTCCTCCATGCCCGGCAAATCCGCCGGTTATGATGCCGCCCGCGCCTTGCCGGGCCATATCGACTTTTTAGCAGCGCCCTTGCAGCATATGCCCTTATAAGCGCATGCCCGCGCTATGCCTTGCCCATTTGGCCTGTCACAGCACGCCTTTTGTCGAAGGCACGCCCTTCACGCGCGGCGATACCTCTATCGCCTGCATCAGCGCGCGCCCGAACGCCTTGAACATCGACTCCAGCATGTGATGCGAATTGCGCCCGCGCTCACACTTTAAGTGCAGCGTTATGCCTGCGTTCACGGCCACGGCGCGGAAGAACTCCTCGGCCAGCTGACAGTCGAACAGGCCGCAGCTGGGCTGGGGGAACTCCGCCTCGAACACCAGCAGCCCGCGCCCGCTTATGTCCAGCGCGCAGACCGACAGCGCCTCGTCCATGGGGAACATGCACGAGCCCACGCGCATTATGCCCGACCTGTCGCCCAGCGCGCGCGACAGCGCCTGACCCAGACATATGCCGCAGTCCTCCACGGTGTGGTGTGCGTCCACGTCCAGATCGCCCGAACACTTGAGGTCAAGGTCGATGAGTCCGAACCGGCACATCGCATCCAGCATGTGATCAAAGAAGCCTATGCCCGTGTTTATCTGAGTCTCGCCCTCGCCGTCCAGCTCAAGCTCCAGGCTTATGCTGGTCTCGCGCGTCTGGCGGTCTATCTCGGCAGCTCTCATATTTCCTCTCCCTCAAAGCGCACGCCCACGGAGCGCGCATGCGCGTCCAGTCCTTCGGCCCGGGCAAAAGTCATCACGTCGTGCGCGGCCTCGCGCAGCTGTTCGCGTCCGCAATATATTATCGAGGACTTCTTTATAAAGTCATCCACAGACAGCGGCGATGAGAACCTTGCCGTACCCGACGTGGGCAGCACATGGTTGGGGCCGGCATAGTAATCGCCCAAGGGTTCGGGCGAATAGCGCCCAAGGAATATCGCGCCCGCGTTCTTCACCTGACCCAGATAGGCAAACGGCTCGCGCAGCATCAGCTCCAGATGCTCAGGCGCTACCATGTTGGCGGCGGCTATGCCCTGCTCTATGGAATCGCACAGCAGTATCGTGCCGTAATCGTCTATCGAGCGCCCGGCTATCTCGGCGCGATCCAGCGCCGCCAGCTGCGCGGGCAGCTCGCGCTGCACTTCCAGCGCCAGCTCCTCGCTGTCGGTTATCAGCACCGCCTGAGCCAGCGCGTCGTGTTCGGCCTGACTGAGCATGTCGGCGGCCACATAGCGCGCCGGTGCGCTGGAATCTGCAACCACCAGCACTTCGCTCGGGCCCGCTATCATGTCTATGCCCACATAGCCGTACACCTCGCGCTTGGCGTTGGCGACGTATATGTTGCCGGGGCCGGTTATCTTGTCCACGCGGGCTATGCTCTCGGTGCCGAACGCTGCCGCTGCTATTGCCTGCGCGCCGCCCACGCGATACACCTCAGTCGCGCCCGCCTCGCGCGCCGTGACCAGCGTGAGCGGATACACGCTGCCGTCCTTCATAGGAGGCGTGAGCATGGCTATGCGCTCCACTCCCGCCACCGACGCCGGTATCACGTTCATAAGCACGCTGGAAGGGTACATCGCCGTGCCGCCCGGCACGTATACCGCCGCGCTGCTCATTGGCGTTATCTTCTGACCCAGCGCATATCCATCCGCGCCGAAGTCCAGCCAAGTCTTGGTCTTTTGCTTCTCATGATAGGCGCGAATGCGGCGCGCGCTGGCGCGTATGGCGTTTAGCAATTCGTCGTCCACCTGCTCATAGGCCGCGTCTATCTCCTGCTCGCTTACGCGCAGCGCGCCGGGCGCTATCTCGGCATGGTCAAACATGCGCGTGTACTCAATCAGCGCCGCGTCTCCGCGCTCGCGCACGCCCGCTATTATGTCGCGCACGCTCTTTAGCACGCGCTCATCGCTGAGCTGTGAGCGCCCCTTTAGGCGCTCGGGCAGCTCGCCCGTAAACCTTATTATCGGCAGCATAAACCATTCCCCCACGATGTCGTTATTCGCGCGCGCCATCCGATGCGCCAAGCTGCTCGCGCAGCGATTCTATGAGCTGCTTTATCTCACTTGCCTTGGTCTTGAGGCTTACCCGGTTGACCACCAGCCGCGCGCTCAGGTCGCACACCGTCTCCAATACCTCCAGCCCATTGGCGCGCAGCGTAGCGCCGCTTTCCACTATATCGACTATAACGTCGCTCAGCCCCACGAGCGGCCCCAGCTCAACCGAGCCGTTGAGCTTGATTATCTCCACGTTCTCGCCGCGCTCCTCATAGTATCGCCTAGCTATTGCGGGATACTTGGTGGCAACGCGGAAGTGCGAGGCGGTTATCAGCTCCTGCCTGCGCTGCGGAAAGCCCGCCACGCACATGCGGCACTTGCCAAACCCCAAATCGAGCAGCTCGTACAGAGGCCTGTTCTCCTCCATGAGCGTATCCTTGCCCACCACGCCCACGTCCGCCACGCCGTAGTCCACGTAAGTAGGCACGTCGGAGGGCTTTACCATTATGAACTCATACCTGCCCGACTGGTCGTGAAACACCAGCTTGCGGCTCTTTTCCTTAAGCTCCGGGCAGCTCACGCCCGCGCGCTCCAGCAGCGCCAGCGTCTCGTCTGCCAGCCTGCCCTTGGCCAGCGCCAGCTTTATCGTCATTGCCCATCGCCTCCATCCACAAGTTTCCATTCGCGGCAGCCCGCCGCGCGCGCCTGCTGCTCCAGGCACTCGGGCTGATAGCACATGCGCACGCTCATGCCCTGTGCGCGCAGCGCACCCGCCAGTCGGAAGGCGCGCACGCGCCCCTCGGGCGTAAACGCCAGCATCCAGTCAACCGAAGGCCTGCGCACCATGCCGCCCTCTCGCTCCAGAGCCACCAATAGCGGCTTTACGCTCAGCGCAAAACCCGTGGCCTGCATGGGTCTGCCAAAGCGCGCCATCAAATCGTCATAGCGCCCGCCCGACAGCAGCGGATAGCCCAGATGTCCGGTTATTCCCCTGAATATCATGCCTGTGTAGTAGTCTATCTTATGCACCATGCCCAGGTCTATCGACACATACCCATCCAGCTCATAGGCGCGCAGCGTGTCCACTATGTCGCGCAGATTGCGCACCGCCTTGAGGCAGCGCGGATTGCGGCTCAGTTCCTCGGCTGCGTCCAGCACTTCCTCGCCGCCGTACAGCCCCGGCAGCTCGCGCAGACGCTCTGCGGCCATCTCGCTTATCTCGCCGCGGCTCTTCATCAGCTCTATGGCCAGCGAGTTCTTCTCCTCCACGCACACGCGCAGCCGCTCGGCCATCTCGCCGTCCAGTCCGGCCTCCTCCATCAGTCCCTTGAAGAACTCCACCTGTCCCAAGTCTATCTGGAACTGGCGCAGGCCGCTGGAGCGCAGCGCGTTTATCGCTATGGCTATGACCTCAGCGTCGGCCTGCGCGCCGCCCTCGCCCATCAGCTCTATGCCGGCCTGAGTGTGAGCGCGCATCTGACCGCCCTTGGGCAGCGGGTATTGCAGTATGTCCTGCACATAGCTGACCCTAATCGGCGCGGGTACATCCTTCATGCGCCCGGCTATCAGCCGCGCTATGGGCAGAGTGTTGTCCGGGCGCACCGCCAGCACGCTGCCGCGCTGGTCAAAGGTCTTAAACAGCTGCTCGGCGGGCAGCTTGCCCTCGCCTCCCGATACCACGTCAAAGTACTCCAGCAGAGGAGTCTCTATCTCCTCGTATCCATTGAGCGCGAACACCTCGCGCATCTGCGCCTCCACGCGCCGCTTGTGCCAGCGCTCGTCGGGCAGGTAATCCTGCATGCCCTCGGGCGGGAATAGTCTGGTTCGCGCCATATCGCACACTCCGTTCTTGCTTTATCGTGCTAAACTGGTAGCAGTATAACTTGTTTGTCCTCTGCTGTCAAGAGCGCCGCTGATATTTTTTCATACAGTATCGGCGGCATGGCATTATTTTACCCCATACGCGCACAATAATCAATGGCGGGGAACAATTTGCGCCAATGGGCTGGCAGCCGGTGACATCCATGTTGGGGCAATATCACAAGCCTTCGCCCGCCGCAGGCGCTCGCATGCGCACGGCAGGGGTCAAGCGCGCATCCCGTTCTCTTGCGCTCGCCGCACGCGGCCATGCTCGCCCATATCGCTTCAGACCTGCACGCGCCGCACCTCTGCCAAAGGCAAAGCGCTGTCCGCATCTTCGCGCCATACGGCCGCGCAGATGCCGCACATACTGCGCGCTGCGGCTGCACTCATTGCATCTTATATAACCGCGCGCGTCCGCATATAACTCCTCACGGGTGTACTATTAGCCTGCACGCGCATGATTGCTCGGTAGACGCACATGTGATATAATCCATATATCCCATGTGCCTTGCCAAGCACAAAAACCGGCTGTACAGTATGAGCAACCGCCTCTTTACATCATTCAAAAAGAACCTCTCAACGGCTATACCCCTGATGAAGCATTGCGATGATTTGCATCAGTAAGCGACGAGAAAACCATTGCTGCTGTTCATGCCATTGTTTCTAACCATGTCGGTTCACTGGGGCACGAATTGAATGAAAACGATCAGTGTATAGAAGAAGCATACAACGCTTGGCGCGACTTGGAGAATGCAACCTATCAGCGTATATGGAATATACTGAAACTGGAAAATGATTCAGGAAAAGCGAATCACATACTCTCCGGCATAGGGACGTATTATATACAGACTGTCAAAAAACCCCCGGAGAGCTCGGCGGGCCTCGCAGCCCTCTCGACTTAGGTAGCGCCCAGCGACATGTGCGGTGGGCGCGTGGATATTTTTGCGTCGGGAAATCCCATTTCCCAGAGCAGCATACCTTCCTTGCAGTTTCCACGCCCGTAAACCTTAAGGATTTCAGTGGAAACTGAGTAGGGGTGGCAGTGGCGGGGGAGATTCTCCCCCGTCCACGCTTGTCAAAAAGACGCTTTGACAAGCAGGTATTATATAGTCAAGCCGTTTATGCTTCGCAATGGATACCATGACGGCAGTGGTTGGTGGATTGAAAATGACGAGTGGGAGTCGTTATTCGGCGACGATAGCGTGACGGATTGATTGAAGAGTTTTCTTTATATAACCGCGCGTCCGCATATAACTGCGCGCGGAACGTTGACACGGCAGTCCACCTGCGATATAATCATATCATAAACCAGTATTGGGGGATTGAGAATTCCAGGGAGGAATGTGTGAATACGATATGAGCCATATACTAAATATGGCTTGTTTAAGTATGCCGCATTTTGCCCTGAGAGTCCGTCTTTCGCAGCAGACAGCTTTGCAGGCGCGCGGCATGCAGGGCTGTTTATTTTTATATGATTCGGCAGCTGCGAAACCCATACAGACACAAACAGGAGGTATATTCACAATGAAGTCCGACAAGTACTCCGATCTGTTTAACTCCCGATATATGATGGGACCCAACTGCATGATGCTGCTTGAGGAGATGGACGAGCATGTTCCCGGCGCGGCAAACGGCGCGCGCGTATTGGACTTAGGCTGCGGACAGGGGCTTAGCACGCTGTACATCGCCAGAGAAATGGGCGCGGCGCAGATATTCGCCACCGACCTATGGATATCAGCAAGCGAACTGGAGCGCAACTTCACGTCGTGGGGCATAGACGATTTCGCCTTCCCGATACACGCCGACGCGCACGCGCTGCCCTTTGCCGGCGGCTTCTTTGACGCGGTGGTGAGCGTGGATGCATATCACTACTTCGGCACGGAGGAGGGCTTCTTTGCCCGCAGCATATGGCCGCTGGTCAAGCCGGGCGGCCGCGTCATGATATGCGTACCCGGCCTTGCGCGGGAGGAGGACGGCTGCACGCCGCTTATGCATGAGTGGGCGGGCGACGAAGCGGCGCTCTTTCACAGCGCCGGGTGGTGGCATGACCGGCTCACGCGCGGACTATGCGATGTAGCACAGTCATCGGCGTACTGCTCCGCGTTCTCCGACCGGGCATGGCGCGACTGGTTCGCCTCCAGCCATGAATACGCGCAGCGCGACCGGGAGTTCTTAGAGCGCGGACTGGGCGATATTCTGGCCTTCGCGTCAGTCATATTGACCAAGGAATGAGCCGGTATGCTTCCTCACGGCTCAGAGCGGGAACGCAACCGTTGCGGCGCTAATGGCATTGGGCGGCGCGTCTGCGCACAGCCCGGAGCAGGAACGCAACCGTTGCGGCGCTAATGGCATTGGGCGGTGCGTCTGCGCACGGCTCAGAGCGGGAACGCAACCGTTGCGGCGCTAATGGCATTGGGCGGTGCGTCTGCGCACGGCTTGGAGCGGGAACGCAACCGTTGCGGCGGCAATGGCATTGGGCGGTGCGTCTGCGCACGGCTCAGAGTGGAAACGCAACCGCTGCGGCGGCAATGGCATTGGGCGGTGCGTCTGCGCACGGCTTGGAGCGGGAACGCAACCGTTGCGGCAGAAACGGCGGGCATATATCCGCCAAGGCAACGCAAGGACAGCTATGCCCTCGCGCGCCGCACAACCAA
>JBMNUB010000065.1:0-12172 GCA_050946055.1 Candidatus Fimadaptatus sp.
CGCTCCCCTGTGCGATAGCGCGCAGAGGAGCGTTTGCAATTTAATCATATCAATTCGCCGCCGCATTAATGCGCAAAGCGTGTCATATGTCCTTCGACCGCGCAAATGGCATCGGGCGAATACCGTCCAGCATCACACCGTCAGCTTATTCGCCTTGCGCCCGCGGCACTTTACACTAAGCGCAAGCCCGACCATCCTTTTGCCCATGTCAGGCAGCGCGCGCACGCCGTGCGGACATGCCTTGACGCAGCGCATGCAGCTCATGCAGGCGCGGGGATCGGCATGGCGCGGCCGCTCGGGGTCTATCGCGCCTGCGGGACAGGCGCGCGCACATGCGCCGCAGCCCACACACTCGCTCCCCGCTTCCGGGCGCACAGGCACTCTGCCCGCCTTGCGGTATGGCTCGTCGCCGCCCAGCTGCACCTCGCCCGTCCGTGCATCGCTCAGCCCGCCCAGCTTTGCGCGCACCTTCATGGCAAATGCGCGCAGCTCCGCCCTGTCCGCATCGTCGGGGCGGCCCGCCGCGAACTGCCGCGCAAGGGAATGCTCGGCCACCGCCTCCACGCCCGCCACAGGCACAAAGCCCATGCCCGTAAGTATCCCGCCCAGCTCGCGCAGCGCATCATCCACCGCCCGTCCGCCAAACGTCACAACGGGCAGCGCCGGAGTTTCCCGGCCCAGAAAGTGGGTCAGCCGCTGCGCGGCCAGCTCAGGCACGCGCCCGCCGTAGCACGGCACGGCCACCAGCGCCAGCTCGTCCCTGCCCAGTTCCCTGGCGCGCGGCGCGTGCTGGCCGGTCAGGTCTATCTCCTCCACGGGCGCGCGGAACTCGCCCGCCATCATGCGCGCAGCGCGCAGCGTGCCGCCGGTGGGGCTGAAATATATAAGGACTACTTTGCTAATAACCATGCTCACCATCCTCCGCCTGCGCAATAGTCCGCGCCAAATGCTCAGCCGTCGCTGTGCTTTTCCTCCTCTACCGACGCATAGCCGCGCAGCTTGCACAGCGTGCGCTCCACCGCGTCCTGACTGTTGCCCCAGGGCTTATCGGCGTTGCGGTAATCAAACTTGAGCGTAAACCACTCCAGCTCCTTCTCGATGCGCGCAAGGTTCTCCTTTTCCACGGATGTCAGCGTGCGCATGAACTCCTCCAGCTCCTTGCCGGAAAGCTGCTCGGGCGCTGCGGCCATGACCTGTGCGTAATGCTCAAGGCACAGCCCCTTGGACGCGGCAAACGCGCGCTGGAACTCTATCTCGTGCTTCCACATGTATACAAGGGTATGCACATACCGCGCCATTGTCTCCTCCATGCGCTCGCAGAACAGGCAGGACTTGGCGCACTGCGCGGCGCGCTCGGCCTGACCCGCTATGCCGGCAAGCGGCGCGGAGGTCTTGGTCATGCGCCCCAGCAGGCGCGCGGGGGCGGCCTTCTTGGCATCCTCGCCCGCGCAGGCAAGCGCCGCCTGACCTATATCGTCCAGCTTGCCCATTGTCTCTTTAAGATGCGTGTGCGCCATTAGCGCCAGCCCCAGCCTGTTGCCGTTGCCGAACATCATGTGCAGATGGCGCGCGCAGAAGCCGCGCTCGTTTACCTCGACCCGGCGCGAAGGCTCCATGACCGAAGCTCCCATGAACACGTCCAGAAACTCCTGCTCGTTCTTCTTGGCTATATCGCAAAGCGGACACTCGCTGCCGCTCTTGTATGCATCCCACACGGGTATGGTATCTATATGATATTTCATCGCTCTCATGCCTCCGTGCCGTTTTTTAGATGATATCACATATCCGGGAAAAATAAAAGCATCCCGCTGCCGCGATATGCGCGCATGCAGCATAATTTTCCATTTTCGCCTAATTTTTCCGCACATATTGCCGCAGGCCATGCACATTGGAGCTGCGCGCAAACACCGCGCGCCCCAGTCCCCATGCTGCCGGTTCGGCGATGAGCATATGATTCCGATATGCTCAGCCATGGCTGTCCGAAGCAGGCTGCACATCTAATGAGCGGCTGCATCCGCACAACTCCGCAGTCATGCGCATGGCCGCGCGCGTCATATGCTGGTAAAAAAGCATGCGGAGGTATCATCATGAGACGCAGAAGGCTATCGCGGCGCGGCGGCGCGCGGCGCAGCGCGCTCATACCGGCGCTCATCGCGGCACTGCTCATAGTCGCCGCGTTCGCATACGGGCGCGTATCCGGGCGCAATGATGCGCGCTCCACGCCCGCGCCCACGGCTGTGACCGGCACAGTCGTGCTGGACGAGTTTTCGTTTTACGCCATACAGTTCGGCGCATTCGACAACGAGGCGGATGCGCGCGCGCTCACTCAGCGCTATGTATCGCGCGGCGCGGCGGGCTATGTGCTGACCGACACGCGCAGCCGCGCCATAGGCGCAGCATACACCTCGCGCGCCGACGCCGACAAGGTATGTGCAAATCTGGCCGCGCAGGGCGTGGATTCGTATGTATATGAGGTAAGCGCGCCGCGCGTGGAGTTGCGCGTGACCGCAAGCCCGGAGCTTGTGTCAGCCATGGACTTAGCGCGCAAGGCAACGCCCGATGCCATAGACGCGCTGAGCGGCATGGCGCTTGAGCTGGACAAGGGCGCCATGACCACCGGCGAGGCCATAAGCGCGCTGTATGCTCAATCCGAGGCCGCAGACGAGCGCAGGACGGAGCTTGAGCGCGCGCTGGGCGGGCGCACCCATGCTGCCACCAGCGGCATGATAAGCGAGCTAAGCGCCGTATCCGATGCCTGCCGCGCGCTCGTTCAACAAAATACGTCTTCACCTATGGCGTTTTCGGCTAAAATAAAGTATAATGTAATTGACCTGATGCAAAGACATGTTCAGTTCATGCAAATGCTTATTCAGCCCGAGGCGTTTTCCCCGGGTAAAAGTAAAGGATGATGCTGATGCCAATGAAGATCTCTGACATCGCCCGCCTGCTCGATGCCGACATAATGTGCGGCGAGGAGCTAATGGATGTGGAGATACGCACAGCCTGCGGCTCTGATCTGATGAGCGACGTGCTGGCCTTCGTTAAGGACCACACAGTACTGCTGACCGGGCTTACCAACCCCCACGTCGTGCGCACCGCCGAGATGCTGGACGTGGCCTGCATAGTGTTCGTGCGCGGCAAGCGCCCCTCAAGCGACATAATCGACATGGCCGTGGAGCGCGACATGTGCATAATGTCCACGCGCCATACGCTGTATGTCGCCTGCGGCATACTATATAAAAACGGGCTGCCCGGCGGCCCCAGCAAGCAGTGAGCGGCCTATGGATCATATATCCGATCTCAAAGAAGTATATCCGGTAGCCGCGGGCGACTTCGCTTCGGCGGGCGAAGTCTCCGGCAAGATAAAGCGCATAATGAAGCAGCTGGGCATACCCTCTCAGATAGTCCGGCGCGCTTCGGTGGCCACGTATGAGGTGGAGCTTAACCTCGTCATACACTCATACGGCGGCGACATAACGCTTGAAGTATCGTCAAGCGAGCTGAAGATAACCTCCCGCGACACGGGTCCCGGCATACCCAACATAGACCTTGCCATGCAGGAGGGATACTCCACTGCCAGCGAGGAGGCGCGCAACATGGGCTTTGGCGCGGGCATGGGCCTGCCCAACATGCAGCGCAACGCCTCCGAATTCAAGATAGAGTCCACAGTAGGCGTTGGCACTACTATAACCATGCGCTTTGCGCTGGACCCGGGCGCATGATGCGCGCTGCGAGATGACCACGCGCCCGGGCAAGCGATACAGGTGCGTCAGGAGATTTGATAAGCATGCCATACTTCCATTCAGTGACGCTGGAACGTGAAAAGTGCAAGGGCTGCACCACCTGCCTGAAGCGCTGCCCCACAGAGGCCATTCGCATACGCGACGGCAAGGCTTCGATAATAGGCGAGCGCTGCATAGACTGCGGCGAGTGCATAAGGGTATGCCCATACCACGCCAAGGTCGCATTGACCGACCCGCTGGCGGCGATAAATAACTTCCCCTACAAGATCGCGCTGCCCGCACCCACGCTGTACGGGCAGTTCAAGAATCTGTCCAACATAGACCGCGTGCTGGCAGGCCTGCTTCAGATGGGCTTTGACTATGTGTTTGAGGTGGCGCGCGCGGCCGAGATAGTCTCCCAGGCCATACAGCGCAAGCTCAAGGACAAGGACTGCCCCCGTCCCCTCATATCCTCCGCCTGCCCCGCGATAGTGCGCCTAATACAGGTGCGCTTTCCGGAGCTGATAGACAACATAGTGGACGTAAAAAGCCCCATGGAGGTGGCCGCGCTTGAGGCCAAGCGCCTGTTCTCAAAAAAGACGGGCGTGCCTCAGGATCAGATAGGGTGCTTTTTCATAACGCCCTGCGCGGCCAAGATGACCGCCGTGCGCGCGCCGATAGGTCACAAGTCCTCGGCGGTGGACGGATGTCTGTCCATACTGGAGGTGTACGGCCTTCTGTCCACGCAGATAAAAAAGCCCATATCCAGCAACATCGAGCATCAGGCCGGTTCATTCGGCGTGGGCTGGGCAAACTCCGGCGGCGAGGCGCTGGCCGTGGGCATAGACAACTCGCTGGCCGTGGACGGCATAGAGCATGTAATCCGCGTGCTTGAGGAGATAGAGAACAATAAGCTGGGCGACCTCGACTTCTTTGAAGGGCTGAGCTGCACGGGCGGCTGCGTGGGCGGGCCGCTGGTGTTTGAATACAGCTATGTGGCCAAGACGCGCATACGCAAGCTGATGGAGCGGCTGGACAAGACCCGCCCCGAGATGCGCGCAAGCGACATAAACGAGCTGCCCATATACTTTGACACCGAGATACAGCCCAAGAACGTCATGCAGCTGGACGGCGACATCCGCGTGGCGCTGCGCAAGATGGATCAGATAGACAAGATTGAGCGCTCGCTGCCCGGCATAGACTGCGGCTCGTGCGGCTCGCCCACCTGCCGCGCGCTGGCCGAGGACATAGTGCGCGGCAACTCGCGCGAGCTGGACTGCGTGTTCCGCTTAAAGGAGCGAGTGCGCACGCTGGCGCAGCAGATGGTGGAGCTGTCCGACGGCAACTTCCACGGCGACGGCGATTGAGCCGCAGCGGTATATTGCGCATTGGACGATATGTGGCGTGGGTATGTTGCTACAAGCGGCATACCTCGCGCTTTGGCTGACTGCATCGGGAGCAAAGCGCGCATCATGCCATGAGCGCACACTGATGCATGACGCACTCAGCGGCACATATGCCCGCGCTTTGGCACAGGCATGCAGGCATATCCGGCCACGCATCCGACCGCGACGCGCCACAAGCGCCCGCCTGCAAACGACATATATCCGCGCGGCTAAGGGCTTGCGCTGCCTGCGCAGTGCGGCCTGCGCGGCGCATTCCGACATTCACATTCTGAAAGGATATGATGACCATGACGCTTGGCGAACTCAAGGAACTCATAGGCGCGCGCTCTCTCACTCCCTGCGACGATGCGCGCCCGGTGCTCAGCGGCTGCACATGCGATCTGCTCAGCTGGGTAATGGCGCACGGCTGTGCCGACATGGCATGGGTGACCGTGCAGACCCACATGAACGTGATTGCCGTGGCGGCGCTTATGGACTTTGCCTGCGTGATAATGCCCGACGGCATAAAGATGCCCGAGAACGTGGTCGCCAAGGCCGCAGAGGAGGATATAGCCGTGCTGGAGAGCGACATGGATGCCTTCTCCATATGCGGACTGCTCTACTCGCGCGGCGTGCCGGGCGCGGTCAAAAAGTGAACATAGCGGTAGATTTGCACATGCACTCCTGCCTGTCCCCCTGCGGCGACGAGCTTATGACGCCCAACAACATAGTCAATATGGCCATCATAAAGGGGCTGGACGCCATAGCGGTGTGCGACCACAACACCGCAAGGCAGCTGCCCGCCGTGGAACAGGTGGCGCTGGAGTCGGGGCTTACGCTCCTGCCCGGCATAGAGATAACCACCGCCGAAGAGATACACCTGCTGGCATACTTTGCAGGCGTGGGCGAGGCGCTGGAGTTCTCGGACTACATATATGAGCACCTGCCGCCCATACCCAACAGGCCCGAGTACTTCGGCGTGCAGCAGCTCATGGACTCCGAGGACGAGCCCACAGGCACCGAGGACAGGCTGCTGCTGACCGCGCTGGACTTGTCGCTTAGCGACCTGACGCGCGACATAAACGCGGCGGGCGGTCTGGCCGTGCCGGCGCACATAAACCGCGGCTCAAACGGCCTGCTGATAGGTCTGGGCATGCTGCCCGCGGACGAGAAGTTTGCCGCGCTAGAGCTGAGCAGTGCGTCGCCCGCGCCCGCGTGCGATCTGGGCGCGTACAAGCTGCTGTTCTCCTCGGACGCGCACTATCTTGAGAACATGGCAGAGCGCGAATACTTCCTGAATGTGCCTGAGCGCTCGCGAGAAGGGCTGTTTGGGTACTTAAAGAGCTGCCGGGCGCGCGTTTGGGGCGATAATTTTTGTTAACGCACATGCTGTATCATGGGTACAGATTTGGTTAACCAAACCCCGCCATGCCGAAGCGGCATAGGCCCTGCCGGCTTGCAATCGCGCGCGCAAAACGCCCCAATATGCCCTGCATTGGGCGTATTTGGGGCGCTTCGCATCAATATCCGCGCCGGGCGCATAATTAGTTAGCTCGAACCACATTACGTACTTGGAGTTAAGAATTTAAAGTTTATTCTGCGGACAATTTCCATTACCAAACGGTAAATTACTGTGTAAACTGACGAAATTCAACATAGAACGCCAGAGAATTTGCCAAGTCTGATGCTTTTTTAACGAGCTTGTGATAGAATAAGTAAGTGTGATTTGGTATCCGACCGAATACGTTTATCCCAATGGCAAACAAGGAGGGTTTTTGTTATGACCAGCACTGAATTTGCCGCGAAGATGGAAGAGCTAAAGGCTATCATCGCGGAAAAGAAGAGTCAGCGCGGCGCGGTAATGCAGACTCTGCAGCAGGCGCAGAACATATTCGGCTATGTGCCGGAAGAGGTGCAGATAGCCATCGCCGAAGGTCTGGGCGTGACGCTCAGCGAGGTCTACGGCGTTTCCACTTTCTACTCCCAGTTCTCGCTGGAAGCGCGAGGCCGCTTCATAATCGGCGTATGTCTGGGTACCGCCTGCTACGTTAAGGGTTCGCAGAAGGTAATGGACCGCGTCATGCAGGAGCTGAACATAAAGGTGGGCAAGACCACTCCCGACGGTCGCTTCACGCTGCGCGACACCCGCTGCCTGGGCGCGTGCGGTCTGGCCCCTGTCATGATGATAAACGACGACGTTTATGGCCGCCTCGTTCCCGACGACATACCGGGCATACTGGCCAAGTACGACGGCCAATAAGCCGCCATGGAAGAACTGTCGCTGCATCTGCTGGATCTGATACAAAATTCCGTCAAAGCGGGCGCAAGCCTGGTGGAGATCATAATAACCGAAAAGGCGGGCCTGCTTACCATTATATTGGAAGATAACGGCTGCGGCATGTCGGAGGAGTTTTTGCAGAGGGTCGAATCGCCATTTACCACCACGCGCACCACGCGCAAGGTGGGGCTGGGCATACCGCTGTTCAAACAGGCGGCGCTCATGGCGGGGGGCGACTTTTCGATAACCAGCGCGCCCGGCAAGGGTACGCGCATAGTGGCTACGTTCCAGCTGGACAACATAGACCGCGCTCCCATGGGGGATTTAGCCGGCACTATGCTCCAGCAGGTCATGTCCACGCCCGTCTCACCCGACTACCGCTTGGAGTACACCGTGGGCGAGGACTCGTTTGAGTTCGACACGCGCCAGATAAGGGAACTGCTGGGCGGCGTGGCGCTGGATTCGCCCGACGTGGTCATCTGGATGAAGGATTATCTCACAGAAGGCATAAGAGAACTTAATGGAGGTGCCTAAAGTCTTATGAAGAAGTCTATCGCCGATCTGGAAGCCATACGCCAAAAGGCGCAGCA
Organism: Candidatus Fimadaptatus sp.; assembly: GCA_050946055.1. GTDB lineage: Bacteria > Bacillota > Clostridia > Christensenellales > Aristaeellaceae > Fimadaptatus. The sequence goes on from JBMNUB010000065.1 coordinate 7,976, forward strand.
GCAGGTCAACATCCGCAAGGACAATAACGGCATCCGCGTGGTCGTAGGCATGGCCACCTGCGGCATCGCAGCGGGCGCGCGTCCGGTAATGCTCTCCTTCATAGAGCAGATCAACCGCCGCAATCTCACCAACGTCACCGTCAGCCAGACCGGCTGCATAGGCATGTGCCGCCTGGAACCGATGGTCGAAGTATACGTACCCGGCCAGGAGAAGGTGACTTACGTAAAGGTAAAGCCCGAAATGGTTGAGAAGATCGTCGTCGATCACCTAGTAAACGGCAACCCGGTCGAGGCTTATACCATAGGCGCCGCCGAATAAGGCACCCCGTAGTGGATTTTTCCTGAAGTTTTAGGGAGGTTGGCAGATATGAATCTGGTTCGTTCCCATGTATTGATTTGCGGCGGCACGGGCTGCACCTCGTCCGGTTCGCACAAGCTGATGGAGCACTTTGAAAGGTCCATCAAGGAAAAGGGCCTGCAGGAAGAAGTAAAGGTCATACGCACCGGCTGCTTCGGCCTGTGCGAGATGGGTCCTGTCGTAGTAGTATACCCCGAGGGCGCTTTCTACGCCCGCGTCAAGGACGAAAACGTTGACGAGATAGTCTCCGAGCATCTGATGAAGGGCCGCGTGGTCACTTCTCTGCTCTATCATGACAAGACCACCGCGCACAACGCCGTTACCTCGCTTGAGAAGGTCGATTTCTACAAGAAGCAGATGCGCGTCGCGCTGCGCAACTGCGGCGTCATCGACCCCGAGAACATCGACGAGTACATCGCCGTGGATGGCTACAAGGGCCTGACCAAGGCGCTGACCGAGATGACCCCCGAGGAGGTCATTGCTGAAATAAGCAAGTCCGGTCTGCGCGGCCGCGGCGGCGCGGGCTTCCCCACCGGCAAGAAGTGGGAGTTCACCGCTAAGGCGCAGGGCGATCAGAAGTACGTCTGCTGCAACGCCGACGAGGGCGACCCGGGCGCGTTCATGGACCGCTCCGTTCTGGAAGGCGACCCGCACGCAGTCATCGAGGCCATGGCCATAGCCGGTTACGCCGTAGGCGCAAATCAGGGCTACATCTACGTGCGCGCTGAGTACCCCATCGCCGTTAAGCGCCTGCAGATAGCCATAGACGCCGCGCGCGAGTACGGTCTGCTGGGCGAGAACATACTGGGCACTGACTTCAGCTTCGACCTCGACATACGTCTGGGCGCCGGCGCCTTCGTATGCGGCGAGGAGACCGCCCTTATGACCTCCATAGAGGGCCATCGCGGCGAGCCGCGTCCCCGTCCTCCGTTCCCGGCGGTAAAGGGTCTGTTCCAGAAGCCCACCCTGCTCAACAACGTTGAGACCTACGCCAACATCGCCCAGATAATCGTCAAGGGCGCTGACTGGTTCTCCTCCATAGGAACCGAGCGCTCCAAGGGCACCAAGGTGTTCGCGCTGGGCGGCAAGATAACCAACACCGGCCTTGTCGAAGTTCCCATGGGTACCACGCTGCGCGAGATCATATACGACATCGGCGGCGGCTGCCCCGGCGGCAAGCAGTTCAAGGCCGTTCAGACCGGCGGTCCTTCCGGCGGCTGTCTGCCCGCATCGCTGCTTGACACTCAGATCGACTATGACAACCTGATTGCGGCCGGCTCCATGATGGGTTCGGGCGGCATGATTGTCATGGACGAGGACAACTGCATGGTCGATATAGCGCGCTTCTTCCTCGACTTCACCGTCGATGAGTCCTGCGGAAAGTGCACTCCCTGCCGCATAGGTACCCGCCGCATGCTGGAGATACTGCAGCGCATAACCAACGGTCAGGGCAAGGATGGCGACATAGAGCGCCTGGAAAACCTGGCGCAGAACATAAAGAACACCGCGCTGTGCGGCCTGGGTCAGACGGCGCCCAACCCCGTTCTGTCCACGCTGCGCTACTTCCGTCATGAGTATGAGGCGCACATATACGAGAAGCGCTGTCCGGCGGGCCACTGCCAGGCGCTGCTCCACTACGAGATCGATCCCGACAAGTGCAAGGGCTGCACGGCCTGCACCCGCGTCTGCCCGGCCGGCGCGATCTCTGGCACTCCCCGCTACGCGCACTCCATCGATGTAAGCAAGTGCCTCAAGTGCGGCGCATGCATGGAGAAGTGCAAGTTCAACGCTATATCCCGCAAGTGATGACCGCCCTGCGGCGGATAACCTCGCGCAAGGGGGGCCATGTCCCCCGCCCCATGCTCACATAAGGAGGATGCAATCACATGGATCTTATCAGCTTGACGATAGATGGCGTCCAGGTGGAAGTAGCGCCCGGTACGACGGTGCTGGAGGCGGCCCGTCAGGCGGGCATACGCATACCCACTCTGTGCTATCTTAAGGATATAAATGAAATCGGCGCTTGCCGCATGTGCGTGGTCGATACCGGAGCGCGCGCGCTCCAGGCCGCGTGCGTGCTGCCCGTTGCCCCTGGCATGAAGGTCAGGACCAATACCCCCGCGGTGCGCGCCGCCCGCAAGATGAATCTGGAGCTGCTGCTGAGCAACCACGACCGCAGGTGCCTGTCCTGCGCCCGTTCCACCACCTGTGAACTGCAGGCCATGTGCCGCGAGTACGGCGTGGATGACGAGGAAGCTTTCGCCGGTTCCCGCACCGAGTACAAGATAGACGATTCCTCCCCGTCGCTGGTTCGCGATCCCGGCAAGTGCATACTCTGCCGCCGCTGCATCGCCGTATGCGACAAGATACAGAACGTTGGCGCCATCGGCATGGTACATCGCGGCTTCAACAGCGTGATACAGCCCGCCTGGGATCACCCGCTGGGCAACTCCACCTGCATAAACTGCGGCCAGTGCATAAACGTCTGCCCGACCGGCGCTCTCGTCGAGAAGGACGACACCGCCAAGGTCTGGGATGCCCTGAACGATCCGGAGAAGTTCGTGGTCGTGCAGCCCGCTCCCGCCGTGCGCGCGGCGCTGGGCGAGGAGTTCGGCATGCCCATGGGCACCTCCGTCACCGGCAAGATGGCCACCGCCCTCAAGCGTCTGGGCTTTGACAAGGTGTTCGACACCGACTTCGGCGCGGACCTGACCATAATGGAGGAGGCTTACGAGCTAATCGACCGCGTGAAGAACGGCGGCGTGCTGCCCATGATAACCTCTTGCTCGCCGGGCTGGATAAAGTTCTGCGAGGAGTTCTATCCGGAGTGCCTGCCCAACCTGTCCAGCTGCAAGTCCCCGCACGAGATGCTGGGCGCGGTCATAAAGAGCTACTTCGCCGAGAAGAACGACATCGATCCGCGCAACATAGTGACCGTATCGGTCATGCCCTGCGTAGCCAAGAAGTTCGAGGCCGCGCGTCCTGAGCTGGGCCACGACGGCATGGCGGACGTTGACGTAGTCATCACCACCCGCGAACTGGCCCGCATGATAAAGGAAGTCGGCATCAACTTCCCGGCGCTGCCCGACAGCGACTTCGACGAGATGCTGGGCGATTCCACCGGCGCGGCGGTCATATTCGGCGCTACCGGCGGCGTCATGGAGGCCGCTCTGCGCACCGCTTACGAGACCCTGACCGGCAAGGAGCTTGCCGACGTCAACTTCACCGCCGTGCGCGGCATAGAGGGCGTCAAGGAAGCCACCGTCATGGTCGGCGACATGCCCGTTAAGGTAGCGGTTGCCAACTCCACCAGCGCTGCCTCTCAGGTCATGGACAAGGTCAAGGCCGGCACCGCCGACTACACCTTCATCGAAGTCATGGCCTGCCCCGGCGGCTGCGTAAACGGCGGCGGTCAGCCCATCGTTTCGCCCGAGAAGCGTCAGGAGGCCGATCCGCGCGTGCTGCGCGCCAAGGCGCTCTACGATGAGGATGCGGGCAAGCCCCTGCGCAAGTCGCACGAGAACCCCTCCATCAAGAAGATATACAGCGAGTACTTCGAGCAGCCCAACAGCCACAAGTCTCACGAGCTGCTGCACACGACCTATCAGGCGCGTGCCAAGTACGGCAAGTAATACAGCAGCATAGACTGCATCAGCGGCGTTCCGTTTGGAGCGCCGCTGGTTTTTTTGTATTTTGCTTTATATGAGATATCCACAGCCGCGGCATCCCAGTGGTTCTTTATGGCTCTCTGAACGCGCAATGCGCGAAGGTATATCATATCGCCGCGACAGGAACGACAGCGAATTTATTGCCCGCATCCTTCAGCATTAACCATATTG
>JBMNUB010000066.1:0-12033 GCA_050946055.1 Candidatus Fimadaptatus sp.
TACCAGCATGTCTGTGCACAGCAGCTCGATTGCCTGCCGCTGTTCGTTCTCTCGGTTCATCATTTTCATCACCTGTGCCTATTATATCAGAAAAGGCCGCTTATAGCGACCTTTTTTGACAGGCTGAAGCTCTGAAGTATTACTTCAGAGCTTTCAGTCTGGGTGAGAAGATTCGAACTTCCGGCCTCTTGAACCCCATTCAAGCACGCTACCAAACTGCGCCACACCCAGTCAACAACCGGTCAACGAAAAGTATTATAGCACACCTTGAGAGAAAATGCAATACCTTTTTGAGAAAAAAATCAACTTTTTTCATGCTCGAATGGGGAGAATGCGGAATATGCCTATTCGGCAGCTTCGCTCGTCTGTGTGCGCGACTTTTTGCCCATGGTCTGCACCAAGTCGATGAGTACCGACGACACGGTGACGGTAATCAGCGAGAATGCGATGCGCTTTACCGGTATATAGGTCAGCGACAAAAGCAGCACGGTGAGGTCAGTGAACAGGTACGACCGCGACAGCCGCAGCCCGGTCAGCTTGGATATGACCAGCGCCAGCGCATCGTCGCCGCCGCTTGAGCCGCCCTGCCGCACGACAAGTCCCACGCCTATGCCCACGAACAGCCCGCCTACCAGCGCCGCCAGCAGCGGTTGCGCGGTCAGGTCGGGCAGCACCGGCGGAAAGGCCTCCCATATCCTGAGAAAGCCCGTCATGCCCAGCGTGGATACCAGCGACAGCCTTATGAAGTCGCTGCCCAGATAGCGCCAGCCCAGCGCGTAGCAGGCCGCGTCCAGCACCGGCGTGAGCAGCCACGGCGGAATGCCCAGATGATGATCCAGCAGCAGCACCATGCCCAGCACGCCGCCCTCGGTTATGCCCACGCGCCGGTGTATGTTGTACAGTCCGAACGACAGTATGGCCGTACCCAGCATCAGTATCGCAAACCGCTTGAGCGTCAGCAGCTCGCTAAAGCGCTTGACCTCGCGCTTTATTATCCTCGTCAACATATGAAAACCCCTTGCTTTGATATATTCTGTCCGCATTTGCACTTGCCGCACAAATAGCACCGGCCTGCGCTTAAGCGTGAAAGGCGGCGGCTGCGCATCATGGCGGCTGAGCAGCTGGCTTGCGCCTGCGCGTCATGGGCTTTTGCCGTCCGTATCATCGCACGCAGAGCATGGGCGTGCGCATGCCTATGGCCGTGCGCATGCGGACGCTTTCTATTGCCAATACAGTATAAACTCTGGTATAATACAAATGTCAATGCCGGTAGCGGGGATTTAACGGAGAGGTGCGTTTTAATATGAAGGATCAGTATACCATACATGAGATAGCCGAGCTTTACGGCGTGGGACCGGATTCGCTTAGGTACTATGAAAAGCTGGGGCTGATACATCCACGGCGCGGTGCGAACGGTTACAGGCTGTATAGCCTAAGCGACATATACCGCCTGAACATAATACGCGATTTGCTGGGACTGGGATTCGATACCGCGCGCATACGCGAGTATCTGGACGGGCTGAGCGTGGAGAACACGCTGGCCATGCTGCAAAAGGAGCGCGAGATGATAGAGATGCGCCGCCGCCAGCTGCTTGAGGCGGAGCGCTCGATAGAGGCGCGCGTGCGCAGCATAGCCACCTTCGGCAGCGTTAAGGAGGGCGAGGTGCAGATGATGTGCCTTCCCGAGCGCCGCTGCGTGCGGCTCAACGCGGACATATACCGCGACGAGGAGTTTGACTTCGCGATAAAGAAGCTTCATCACATGCACGACGATACCATGCGCGACATGGGCAGTCAGGTAATGGGCGCGTCGCTGTCCACCGCCGATATGGATGCGGGCGTGTATGGGCTGTTTCGCTCGGTGTTCTTCGCGCTGCCAGAGGGCGCGCCCAACTACGACTTCGCGCTCCCTGCGGGGCGATATGCATGTCTGTATTATAGAGGAAGCTATCGCCGTTGCCGCGAGCATGTCCAACTGCTGCGCGAGTGGCTGCGCGCGCATGGCTATTCCGAGCGCGGTGATGTGCTGGAGATATACCGCATAGACAACCGCTATACCGTGCAGGAGGATGAGTTTGTAACCGAATTGCAGCTCATGGCGGGGGAATGAGTGCAGGGCAGGGATGTGCCTATGAATGGGATACGCTGTACATGAAGCAGCGCCGCATGCCGCAGCGCGCGTGAGATGCAAGGCGGTTAAGCAAAGGCTTACAGGATGGTTATGGAGCGTCGCATGCCGCAGCTCACGCGAGATGCGCATGCGTGTGCCGAGCCGTGAATAAAGCGGCGCTGTCAATCCGGATAGGCTATGCCTGGCACATGAGCGAAAGGGCTTTAGGCATAATCGCGCGATATGCTCGGACATGTGCAGCGATTCGCCGCAAACATCGCGGCATGGAATTGCATGCTCGGCATCGCAAGCGCCGTGCCACATCGATTTTGGACAAACGCTTTGATAAATTTATGAAAAATCGCCGCGAAACGCTTCGCCTCTGCTATAATGGTGGGGAAGCGATACGTTTCGGAAAGGAAGTTGCGCAATGAGTAAGCTGGGCATCAATCCCTATCTGCCCTCCTGGGAATATGTCCCGGACGGCGAACCCTATGTGTTTGGCGACAGGGTATATGTGTATGGTTCGCACGACTTTTTCAATGGCTATGTATTCTGCATGGGCGATTACATATGCTGGTCTGCGCCGGTGAGCGATCTTGCCGATTGGCGGTATGAGGGAGTGATATATCCGCGCAACGCCGATCCGCTCAACACGGACGGACATTCCTGCCTGTATGCGCCCGACGTGACCGTAGGCCCGGACGGCAGATACTATCTGTACTACGTGCTGGATCATGAGCATGTGGTATCGGTGGCGGTATGCGACGAGCCTGCCGGAAGATATCAGTTCTATGGCCATGTACACTATGCGGACGGCACTCTGCTGGGCGATGGCGCGGGCGATGAGCCGCAGTTCGACCCCGGCGTGCTGACTGAAGGCGATGTGACCTACATGTACACCGGCTTCTGCGGTCAGGGTGACAAGAGCCGCCACGGTTCCATGGTGACAGTGCTGGACAAGGACATGCTGACCATACGCGAAGCGCCGCGCTTCGTCGTGCCGGGCTGCGAGTACGTAGAAGGCACTGAGTACGCCGCGCACCCGTTCTTTGAGGCGTCCTCCATACGCAAGCGCGGCGATACCTACTACTTTGTGTATTCCTCCACGGCCATGCATGAGCTGTGCTATGCCACCAGCAAGTCGCCCGTGGGCGATTTCCGCTTTGGCGGCGTGCTGGTCAGCAACTGCGACATAGGCGTGGGCGATGAGCCCGGTCTGCCCAAGGCATACGGCGGCAACAACCACGGCAGCATAATCGAGATAAACAACCGCTGGTACGTGTTCTATCACAGGCAGACCAATGCCTCATGGTACAGCCGTCAGGGCTGCATAGAGCCGCTGGACATGCGCGCGGACGGCAGCATACCGCAGGCCGAGATGACCTCGACCGGCGCGTGCGGCGGCCTGCTGCCAGGCAAGGGCGAGTATCCCGCCTACATAGCCTGCCATCTGTACACATCGGCGCGCACCATGATGGCCGCAGGGCCGGACAGCGGCGTAGCGCCGCGCGTCACGCAGGATGGCCGCGATGGCGACGAGGAGCCGGGCTACATAGCCAACATACGCGACACCACCACGATAGGCTTTAAGTACTTCGACTTTGGCGACGCGACGCGCATAACGCTCAAGGTGCGCGGCTACGCATCTGGCGGCACGTTCCATGTGCGCACCAGCCCGAATGGCGAGGATTTGGCTACGCTGCGCACGGTCAACACAAATGTATGGGCCGATTACAGCGCGCCCATAGCTCTGCCGCGCGGCAGGCATGCGCTGTACATAGTATACAGCGGCGGTGGCACGGCCATGCTCAAGTCGATAGTGCTTGAGTAACCGACCACACGCAATATATGATGATAAGCGGCGCTCATCTGCGGCCATTTGGCTGCGGATGAGCGCCGCTTATACTGTCAAAAACCCCTTGAGAGCCCGGTGGGCCTCGCGGCCCGCCGGCTTCAATCGCGCCCGGCGGCATGTGTGGTGGGCGCTCAGGATTTTTTACGCAGGGCAATCTCATTTCCCGGAGTAAAAATATCTACCTTGCAGTTTCCACGCCCGGAAACCTTAAGGCTTTCAGTGGAAACTGAGTATGGGTGGCTGTGGCATAGGAGGTTCTCCCATGTCCGTGCTTGTCAAAAATACATTTTGACAAGCTGTGCGGCACTCGTCTGCGGCCATTTGGCTGCGGATGAGTGCCGCGCTTTGCCGCTCATGCAAATGCGAGATTGATATTTGCGCGAGAGAATCGCCTGCGCGTGCCATGTGGTGCGGCTATGTTTAGCGTGTTGGACAGTACAGGTTTGCAATGGCAAAGCTCTGCCCGAATACGTGCAGGGTTAGGCCATTACCCCAACACGCTGCACATGTGCGTGCGCTCGTGCCGCGCCATGAAGCACAGCGCACGCTTAACCGGCGCTGCCGGCTATGACCTTGCCTCCATGGCCTCGCGCACGCGGGCGAGGGCGCGCTTCTCTATGCGGGAGACATAGCTGCGCGATATGCCCAGCGCTGCGGCGACTTCGTGCTGGGCATGCGGCCTTCCATCGCGCAGGCCGTATCTTAGCTCCAGCACGGTCAGCTCGCGCGTGGAGAGCAGCTTCTTCATGTGCCTGAGTGCGCGCGCCATCTCCAGATGGGTCTGCGCCTGTGCTTCCACTTCGTCGCCATCGGTGCCAAGCACGTCTATAAGCATTATGTCATTGCCCTCCCTGTCCGAGCCTATGGGCTCTTCCAGCGACACGTCGCGCGCCATCTTGCGGCTGGCGCGCAGGCACATAAGCACCTCATTCTCTACGCAGCGCGCCGCATAAGTGGACAACTGAGTCCCCATGCCGGGGCGATAGGTGTCCACGGCCTTTATGAGGCCTATCGCGCCTATGGATATGAGGTCGTCGCTGTCCTGACCGGGCGCTAAGTACTTCTTGGATATGTGAGCGACAAGCCGCATATTGTGCTCTATGAGCAGCCGCCTGGCCTCCGCATCGCCCTCGGCCATCCGTTCGAGCGCGCGCCGCTCCTCCTCTGCGCTGAGCGGCTGCGGAAACGACGAGCGCGCGCTTATATAGCCCGCTATGAACCATATCGAAAGCAAAAATTCCAGCAAGACTTATCCCTCCCTATGCGGAAGTATATGCTGGGGGTGGGGGAATATGGCGGGGGAGGACAACGGGTGTGCGCGTCAATGTCAAAATGCGCCGCCTGCCAGATGCTTTTAAGGCTTGGCAAGTGCGGCGCATGGCAATGATGTCAGCGGATACGATAGAGTTTCGGGTCATCTCCTTATAGCCAAAATAGTTGCCGAAAGCTTCCTACCGCCATACTCATGGGTCACGAGCGATTCCATGCTGAATCCGGCGGCGTTTAGCTCGCGCTCGTAGCCGACGCGGCTCTGCGGGCGAGCGGGCAGGCGCGGCAGCAGTAGCGTCACTTCGCCACCGGGCGTGCTTACCGTGCGCTCGTCCAGCATATCGGGCTGAACGCCTGTCTCGCGCTGCCAGTCGGACAGCGATGCTATCGGCGCTTGACAAGCCTCCTCGCTGTACGCATCGTGATATAGCAGAAACGGCGCGCCCGGCTTCAGCGCATCGTGTACGCTGGCGAGATAGGCGGCGCGGTCTAAGTCGGTTATCAGCATGTGCAGCCCCAGCGCGTCCAGCGCCGCGTCAAACGGCCGCTCAGCGCGAAAGCGCGTGGCGTCGGCGCAGATTAGGTGCGCCTTGGCGGTGTTGCTCAGCAGTGCGCGGGCGCTGTCTATCGCTGAGGGCGATATGTCAACGCCGGTGTACTCCAGTCCCAGCGTGCAGGCAATCGCGCCGCCTGCGCCCTCGCCGCACATGAACTCGATGATATGCCCGCCCACAAGCCCGAAGCGGCCTGCCATATCGGCTATCGCAGTGCGCAGCCCGGCGTCGTCAGCGCGGTGTCCCCAATGTCCGCCTGCGGCGTGTATGCGGCGGTATCTGTCCTCGTAGGCTTCGTAGTATGCGCTCATAGTATCATCCTTTCTGCCCGAATGCGATGCGGGCGCTCGGTGGGCAGGCTGTATTGCGTATATGGTGCGCGCAATGCCGAAAGGCGGCAGGCCGGTGCTTTCCTGCCGGTGCAGCCGGATGCCGCCCCGGGCCAATGCGATTGCGCGGAATCGCCTGATATTGTAAGGTGCTGCTTGTCTAGCGGCATTAAGACCATTGACAGACTCAGCTGCCTCAGCAATTTCCACTGCCTGCTCGACTGAAGCGGAAACTGCCGCCTGCGCTGTCAAATGTATCTGCAAACCGCGGCTGCGCAGAGGCTTGATTCGCCCACTCAGTTAAATTGCGCGCATTGCAGGGATATTCAGCGCCCATCAGACTGTTGACCTTGTCAATATGCTGAAATAGCGCTTGCACAGCGGCGGTTGCTGTTTGCATTGCCAATGGGCAGCGGCGCGCCTTCATATCTCTCCGCAGACTGTCAAAAACCCTCCCCCGGAGAGCTCGGCTGGCCTCGCAGCCCCGCCGACTTCAATCGCCCCCAGCGACATGTGCGGTGGGTGCGGGATGTTTTTGCGGCGGGAAATTTCATTTTCCAGAGCAGCATATCTGCCTTGCAGCTTCCCCGCCTGGAAATACGCAGGATTTCAGTGGAAACTGAGCAAGGGTGGCAGTGGCGGGGGAGATTCCCCCCCGTCCACGCTTGTCAAAAAGAATTTTTTGACAAGCTACGGCGCGCCTCATATCTCTGTGAAGGCGCGCCGCTTTGATAAGTGCTGTTGGAATTGAGCTTGGTTTCCTGCGACACATGGAGTGTGAGCCTCTGTTAGCCCACGGCATCGTCCTCCCAGTCCTCGCCGCCTTCGCCTTCGCCGCCGTCGGGAACTTCAGGATCGGGATCGGGGGTAATCTGAGAGTAGTACCATTCCTCGGTGTGTACGCGGCAGCGGCCTATCGAGGAGGAATCCGCATCCGCCGTAACTCCGGTGAAGTAGTCGTCCACTACGTCCTTGTCGGCCTGCCTGAGCGGATGTCCCTCGGGGATGTACACGCGGGAGTAGCGCGATACGCTGGGGCAGTACTCGGTGGGACGGCGGCGCGTCTCGGTGCAGAGCTTGACCGACTGGTGCATGTTGCACTCGTTGGTGGGCTGTGTGCCGTCCAGCCAGTAGTCGTTTTGCACCTCGTAGCCGTTCACGTCGTTATAGCAGGTATCGGTGGCCAGCAGGCCGGATACGCCGCAGGTCTTGACCCGCACAAGCCCCAGACTCTCGGGGCTGTCGGGGATTATGTCCTTGTCCTCGGTGTAGCCTGCCGCGTCGTGCAGCTGCTCCATGAGCTCTGCCCAGAGCGGCGCGGCGTACTTGCCGCCGGTGGAGTCGGACTTGAGCGCCTTGTATCCGTCGTGGCCTATCCAGACCGCGCCCGAATAGTACGGCGTGAGTCCGGCGAAGAACACGCCCTTGTAATCGCTGTTGGTGCCGGTCTTGCCGGCCACGGTCATGTCGTCAAAGCGCGCGCGCTTGCCCGTACCGGACGAGCTGGCGCACTGCTTGAGCACGTCCACCAGCAGCCATGCCGTCGAGGGCTTGAACGCCTGACGGCGCTCCTGATAGGTCGAAGCTTCAAGGAACACGCTGCCGTCGCTGTTGAGCACGCGCGTGAACGCCAGCGGGCTGGCGTATTCGCCCTTGTTGCCTATCGCGCCGAAGGCCGCGGCCATCTCAAGCGGCGTTATGCCCGATGTACCCAGCGACAGACCCGCGCCGTCGGCGTTTATGTGGCTCTCGCTCACGCCTAGCTGCTTGAGGTAATAGACCGAGTTGTCTATGCCCACGTATGTGTACAACGCCTGAGCGGTCGAGGTGTTGTGCGACTTCATCATGGCGGTGCGCATGCTCTCCGGGCCTGCGTAACCGCCGCCGCCGTAGTTCTGGGGATAGCCGCGCTCGGAGTTCCAGCCGCTTATGCGTATGGGCATGTTCATGACCGGCGCGCCCGGCGACGAACCCAGATCCCATGCCGGGCCGTATACCGACAGCGGCTTTATAGACGAGCCCACCGGCATCTCGCCCATGTATGCGCGGTTGAACTGCTTGCGCGAGGTGGGCGTGTCGCGACCGCCGACTATGGCGACTATCTCGGAGGTGTGGTAATCGATGACCACGGCGGCTGCCTGCGGCTGCACGAGTTCGGTGTAAGTGCCGTCGCCGTTGCTGGCCTTGTATATGGCATCGGCCTTGTTGCGCGTCTTGGGATAGCCGTCCCAGTCGTGTATGGTCTTTTCGGCCAGCGTCTGGAGTTCCTTGTCCATGGCCGTGTATATGTGGTAGCCGCCGGTGCGCAGCTGCTGCTCCATGCGGTTGCGGTTGGCGGTGGTGTCCTCAAGGCCGTACATGCGCAACATGTGCGTGGTCACGTCGTATATGGCGTACTCGACGTAGTAGGCGTTGTCGTACATCTTGCTGGCGAGGGGGGAGGTTTCCAGCACATGCACCTGCTCGTTGAGCGCAGCATTGTACTCGCTTTCGGTTATGAAGCCGCCGTTGTACATGGCCTTTAGCACGTCGTTGGTGCGCTTGTCGGTCACGTCGGCCTTGTCGCGTGAGTAGTAGTTGAGGCGCGGGTTGTAGCCGTAGGGGTTCTTGTTAAGCCCCGCCAGCATCGCGCATTCGCGCAGCGTGAGTTCGCTTAGCTCCTTGCCGAAGTAGTCCTGCGCGGCGACCTTGACGCCGTAGGAGGAATTGCCCAGGTATATTACGTTCAGGTATTCCTCCAGTATCTGATCCTTTGTGTATACCGTCTCCAGCTGAAGGGCAAGGTAGGCTTCCTGTATCTTGCGCTTGTATGTCTGCTCGCTGGTGAGTATGGTCTGCTTTATCAGCTGCTGGGTTATCGTGGAACCGCCCTGCGTGGAGCCTGAGCCAGTGAAGTTGTACACAAACGCGCCCACTATGCGCTTTACGTCCACGCCGTTGTGCTCGCGGAAGCGCGAGTCCTCTATGGCTATGAACGCATTGAGCAACCTGTCGGGCATCTCGCTCAGACTTGCGTATATGCGGTTCTCGCTGCCCTTGAAGTCGGTTATGAGGTTGTTGTTGCGGTCGTATATAAACGAAGTCTGCGACTGCTGGTCGAACTGGGACAGATCCAGCACGGGCGCAGTGTCCACATACGCCTTGGCCATGCCCACGACCAGACCTGTGCCGCTCACGCCTATAAGCAATACCAGTATGAACAGCATGCGTATCGTGGTCATAAGCACGCTCAGCAGGAAGTTGGTCTCCCTGGTGCGCGGTTTAAAAAGCGAAAAGCGCTTTTTGTGCGAATTGCGGCTCATTTCTACCTCCTTGAGAGGGGTCGGTGCGTTAGTTCTTGAGCGCGCCCTCAATGCATAAGCTCTGTATAAGCCTATTGGACGCGCATTTGCCGGTGGATATTTGACGAAGGGGGCGATGGTTTGGTTGCAGGAGTACATGCGCGGCATCTGCGTCTGGCGCTGGCCGCAGCATTGATACTGGCGCTGCTTGCAATGCTTGGACTGCTAATAGGCCTTCAGCCCACCGCGCTCAGCCTTGCGCAGTCGCGGGCGCGCGTGCTTGCCACTGATGCGCTCAACGACGCCATAGCCGCCATAATGGATCAGAACATATCCTATGACGACCTCATGCAGGTCACATATGACTCATATGGCCGTGTGGCCATGCTTCAGGCCAACACTATGCGCATGAACGAGCTGGGCTCGCGCATAGTGCTGGAGGCGCAGCGCAATCTGGAACAGGCTTCGGCGCAGACCATAAGTATACCGCTGGGCGCGGCCTCGCGCATAGCGATATTCGAGGGCATGGGCCCGCGCATATCGGTGCGCATGCTTCCGGTGGGTTCGGTCACCACCGAGTTCAAGACCGAGTTCGAATCTGCCGGCATAAATCAGACCCGCCACAAGATATACATAGAGGCCTCGGCGCGCGTGGACCTGATACTGCCCAGAGGCGCGCAGTCAGCCGCCATAAACACACAGGTGTCGGTGGCCGAATCCATAATAATAGGCGGCGTGCCGGAATCCTATGTGGATGTGGCCGACAACGAGGATATGCTAAACCTCCTGCCGGGATAGCGGGCGGGGTGCGCATGTCCGCGCGGCATCATGTGCGCGACATGCCCACGCGAGCACACTGTCACATGCGGACAGAATGTCTACGCAAGCGCGCTGTCTGACATGAGCGGCATGGCGGTTCGCAAAGCCGGGGCTTGCCGCGGTGAAGAGCATTCCAAACCTTATATATTCCATGGCGGCGCGCGCTTTCCTGCACGCGCCGCCACATTTCACAATTTTGCCCGCTATGTTTAAGCATCATACCGGCGCGAAACGTGGTACAGGTCTATCTCGTCGGGAGTGGGCGCTTCAAACACCGCATCCTGCTTTCTGAGCAGACCTTCGTCTATGATATATGCCATGGCGCTGCCGGCGCTTACCTGAGCGTTTCGCTCCTGCACATTCAGCATGAAGTCATGCTCGGACGCAGTGACGTAGTGCCAGCGCGTTTCCAGCCCGGCATCGCGGAAGTATTCGCGCAGCTGCATGCGTTCGTCGCGCCGCCAGAAGCCAAAGTCCAGCACCGGGCATATGCCGGCGCGGGCGACGTCCATGGCGCGCCCGTACAGATATTTGCGCGCGCGCAGTGCATATTCGTCGTGCTGCGCGCCAAGGCCGTGTGGGAACATGCTCAGCATCAACTCGTCGCATGACAGCATGATGCCGCCCAGCGCCTGCACCAGCTCCCGCGCATAGCGCGTCTTGCCCACGCACAGCTTGCCGACTATCAGATGCACATCGGCGCTCATATTACTTCCACATGGCAGGCGCGCATGGTTTCAAGCGCGGCTTCGTGACGCGCCTGAGTCACGCCCGCGCACAGGCGCGACTGCACGCGCATCTCGGCTTCGGGCAGGGCCGCGCGCAGCAGCAGCGCATTGGACACCACGCATATGTCGGTGCATAGTCCGCACAGCTCTATGTTCACGCCGCGCCCGCCCGCGCAGCCGTGGGATGCCGCTTCGCGCGCAAGCGCATGCGCCAGCTGCACGCTGCCGAAGGCTTCCTTCTCCACGACCTCCGCACCCGGACATGCCCTGCGCGCTGCCTCTATCTCGGGCGCGAGCTGCCAGCCATTAGAGCCGCGCAGGCAGTGCGCGACGGGCAGACACTTGCCCTCGTGAGTGCCGGGGTAGTCCTCACCGTGAGTGTCCAGCGTGAACACCACGCGCTCGCCCGCAGCCGCCGCTTCGCGCACGCGCGAGGCCACGCCTTCGACTATGGCCTGAGCAGCGGCGCTGCCCAGCGCGCCGCTTACGAAATCGTTCTGCATATCTACGACTATCAATATGTTCATTGCAATACCGCTCCTTTGTGACATGTTCGGTTCATGATATCATTATAATGTGCGCCCTGCCCAAAATCAAGCGCACAAGTGTACAGGCTCGCAGGGAATATGTGCCGCACCGGCATGCCGCGCCACAGCGCATGCGCGACGGCAGGGCATGCGAGTCTGCCCGCCAATGCGCATGCGATTGCACAGGGCGCGAGCTTGCTTATGCCCATGCCCGCGCCATTGTGCGGGATGGTGTGCCTGAGCGATGCTGGTTTGCGGTCGGAAGCATATCGGCGTGACGTGCAGGACGGTGCGCCTGAGAGATAAAAGGTTGCGATTGGCGGTATATCAATGCGCCTGAGCGATGTTGGTTTGCGTTCGGAAGCGTATCGGCGTGACGTTGCGGGACGGTGCGCCTGAGAGATAAAAGGTTGCGATTGGCGGTATATCAATGTGCCTGAGCGATGCTGGTTTGCGGTCGGAAGCATATCGGCGTGACGTGCAGGACGGTGCGCCTGAGAGATAAAAGGTTGCGATTGGCGGTATATCAATGCGCCTGAGCGATGCTGGTTTGCGGTC
>JBMNUB010000067.1:0-11949 GCA_050946055.1 Candidatus Fimadaptatus sp.
AGAGCGAAAAGCGATTATTGAAGGTAAATCGCCGACTAAGAGATATTCGTCATGACTACCTGCATAAGACAACCTCTGAGATAGTAAGCCGAAAGCCAAGGTTTATCGTCATGGAGGATTTAAATGTCGATGGCATGATGAAGAACAGACACTTGTCCAAAGCCGTGCAGGAGCAGTGCTTTAATGAACTTTACCGACAACTGGCTTACAAGAGCCATTGGCACGGTATCAAGTTCATAACGGCGGATAGATTCTATCCGTCGAGCAAGAAGTGCTGCAAGTGCGGCTGCATAAAGCGGGACTTGAATCTTTCCGAACGGACATATCGTTGTTCCGAATGCGGAAACGTCATAGACCGCGACTATCAGGCAAGCGTAAATCTAAAAATGTACGGAGAATCAATCGCATAGCAAACACAAGCGCGACTGATATGTACCGATACGTTAGTCGGGAATTTACGCCTTGGGAGTGCCATACAGACGCAAGTAGCTATGCAAAAGCGGGCACGACGAACAAGGAACGAAACATAAAGGCGCTGCTTTTTATAAGTTTTCGGTAACGGAATGGCATGAGCCAGGAGAAGCAGAGCGCCCCAAAGAACGTGCGCGCTCGCGCAAGCCACTCCAATCTGCGCGGAGTGTGGATAGCGCTGGCGGCTATGGTAGTGGTGCAGACGTTCGTGATAGGCTTTGACTATCCCAGCTTTGGCGAATGGTTCAAGATGTGGAGCGCCAACTGGGTGAACATATTGCGCAACAACTCGATAGTGGGCATAATCGCGCTGGGCATGACGTTTGTGATAATCACGGGCGGCATAGATCTGGCGGTCGGCTCGACGCTGGTGGGCGTGGGTACTATCGCCATGGTGCTGTTTGACACGGGTCCTGCGGGCGTGCTCAAGGGACTGGGCATAACCGGCGTTCCGGCGATAATCATAGCCGTGGTGGCGGCGCTGATATCGGGCGTGCTGATGGGCATGACGACGGGACTTCTGGTCACCAAGGGGCGCATACCGCCGTTCATAGTCACGCTGGGCATGATGAACATAATCCGCTCGGTGGTGCAGTACTTCATGCAGGCGCGCTCCGCACCCATAGTGCCGGATGAGTTCAAGGCGCTGGCCAACAGCATGGTGGGCGGGCAGAGGATACTGCCCATAATCTACTGGCTGGTGCTGGCCATAGTCATGCACATAATATCCCGGCACACGGCATTCGGACGGCATGTTTACGCCGTGGGCTCGAATGAGCGCACCACGCGGCTGTCGGGCATAAACGTGGACAAGGTCAAGATACTCGTGTATACGCTGATGGGGCTGATAGTGTCGTTCGCGGCGCTGGTAGAGACCGCGCGCATGGGCTCCATGAACCCGTCCAACGCCGGCAGCGGATATGAGCTGGATGCCATAGCCGCGGTAGTCGTGGGCGGCACGTCCATGTCGGGCGGCAAGGGCTCGATACTGGGCGCGGTGCTGGGCATGCTGATAATAGGCGTTATGAACAACCTGCTCAACCTCATAGGCGTGCCGTCGTTCCTGCGCAATGCCTGCAAGGGCGCGATAGTGATACTGGCGGTGCTGATGCAGCGCAAGCGGGCAAACGCCAACTGACATAGGCGCGGATGCGGGAAACAATTACATACAATGCCCTTGATGAGCCGGGCGTTCGGACGGCATTCGTTCGGACGCTCGGCTTGTTCTATTCGGGAGAAGGACGCCAACTCGCTATGGCACTCACTCGATAGAAACTGCCGCGCAGGCGGCTGAATCGTCAATCCTGCCGCGCTCAGAGCAACCTTTCGTCCGTGATAGTGCCGCGCCGCAGCTTAGCGCAATATATGCGCGCCCTGATGCCGTCGGGGGAAACTCGTCAGGCGCTTGCGCGCCGCGCTCCCATTTGATCAGTGCGGGGGCAGGGCTGCGGCGCGGTCATTGCGCACTTATTAAAAAATATTTCTTTGACAAGTCTAAACATATTGCCTTGCGGCGCTAAAGTGATATAATGTGTGATAAGCATTCCCGCCTTAGATGAGGAGGAAGATGATATGAGCGATCGCGATATACTGCGCGAGCTGGCCGGGCGAGTGAGCGAGCTGGCAACGCCTGAACACTGCGCCGAAAAGAGGGAACTGTACACCCGCTTGAACGCGCTCAAGCCGCTGCGCCCTGTGGTGCTTATGGACGAATTGCCGTGGAACCAGCTGGAAGCCGCAGACAGCTTTCTCAGGCTGCGCTGCCGGGGCGAGTTCGAGCGCGGCGTGGAGCAAAGGCTGCGCCGCAAGCTGTATCAGTGGGATCATTGCCGCTGCGACATGCTGATGGAGCCGTATTACACCGTGCCGCACGCCGTGCTCATGGGCTCCATGGGCGTGGACGTGGAGGAGGATACGCTTCAGTACGACTACGGCAATCACATACGCTCGCATGCCTATCATGACATGCTGCCCGATTGGGAGGCGCTGGAGCGCATGCACGCGCCCGAGATAGAGGTGGACGCGCGCGAGGATGAGCGCAATATGGACAGGCTGGAGGCGCTGATAGGCGATGTGCTGCCGCTGCGGCTGGCCGGCGGACTGAACGCCGGGCATTTTGCGCCCTGGGATGACATATCCATGCTGCGCGGCGCTGAGCCTATGCTGTGGGATCTGGCCGACCGCCCTGAGTTCATGCACGCCATAGTCAGGAAACTGACCGACATAGCGCTGTACAAGCTTGCCCGCGCCGAGGAGTTGGGGCTTATAGACCCCGAGCAGCCGCTTGTGCATTGCACGCCCGGCTACGCGCCCGAGCTGCCCGGCGACATGCCGTCAGGCCGCGCCACCCGCGCAAACATATGGGGCCGCGGCACGGCTCAGATATTCGCCAGCGTCAGCCCGGCCATGCACGATGAGTTCGACATAGAGTATGCCTGCGAGTTCTTCAAGGACTTTGGCCTCGTGTATTACGGCTGCTGCGAGCCGCTCGACCGCAAGATAGACATAGTGCGCCGCCTGCCCAACCTGCGCAAGATATCGATAACGCCGTGGGCGAATGTCAAGCATGCCGCCGAGCAGATGGGCGGCGATTACGTTATGGCGCGCAAGCCCAATCCGGCCATGGTGGCCGTGCCGGAGCTGGATGAAGGCGCGCTGCGCGCTGACATAGCGCATACGCTGGAGGTCTGCCGCGCCAACGGCACGCCCGTCGAGTTCGTACTCAAGGACGTATCCTCCTGCCACTACGACCCGCGCAATCTGGAGCGCTGGGCGCAGATTGTCATGGATATGGTGACGCGCTGACTGAATGCGCGCGGCAAAGCGCCATGTGCAGCAGGAACATACTATATATGAACATACAAGGCGCGGCATGCATCCGCCAAGTTTCGGGATGCATGCCGCGCTTGCGTTATGCCGTATATGTCCGCGCCATAAATCGGTCACTGCGCCGCGCTCGTGGACGCGGGAGTGGGAGTATCGGGTATGCCGTCCGAGCGGCGCTTGACCTTGGAGTAGAGGTACAGGAAGGCACAGAAGTGTACCGTGCCGGTTATCACCCAGGACACGGGGTAGGATAGATATAGCGAGAAAAGCGAATGGTGCTGCTGGAAGATGGTGTATATCCAGCCTATGCGTATGCCGCACACGCCCACCAGCGACACTATCATGGGTGCTATCGAGTAGCCCATGCCGCGCATCTGGCCAACCAGCACGTCCATCATGCCGCAGGTAAAGTAGGTCAGGCAGAACATCTCTAGACGCACTATGCCGTACTCTATTACATCCGGCTCGCCGGGAGCATATATGCTCAGCAGTGGATAGCGCAGCAGGTATATTATCGCGCCCATGCCTACGCCTATGGTGGTGACTATGGCGATGCAGTTGGTAAGCACTTTCTTCAGGCGCGTGTACTTGCGCGCGCCCATGTTCTGTCCGGCAAAGGACAGCGCCGCCTGATAGACCGAGTTCATTGCCGTGTACATGAAGCCCTCAAGGCTGGCGGAGGCCGCGTTGCCCGCCATGGCGACCGAGCCAAAGGAGTTTATAGAGGACTGTATCAGCACGTTGGATATCGAGAATATGGTACCCTGAAGTCCGGCGGGCAGGCCTACGCGCACTATCTGCCAGAGCTTGTCGGCATGCACGCGCAGTTCGCGCAGCTCAAGGTGTATGGCGCCGTGGGAGCGAACCATGCATACGATTATGAGCGCAGTGGATACCGCCTGAGAGATGACGGTAGCCGTGGCGACGCCCGCCACGCCCATGTGGAACACTATCACAAACAGCAGATTGAGCAGCACGTTGACCGCGCCCGATATGGCCAGATAGTAGAGCGGGCGGCGCGTGTCGCCCAGCGCGCGCAGTATGGCGGCGGCGAAGTTATACGCCATGTTGAGCGGCATTCCCGCAAAGTATATGCGCAGGTAGAGCGTAGCCTGATCTATAACGTCCTCAGGCGAACCCATCCAGGTCAGGAAGGTCTTTGCAAACACTATGCCGACCACGGCGACTATCACGCCGCCTATAACGCTTATCAGCATCGAGGTATGCACGGTTTCGCGCAGATCCTTGTACTTTCCCGCACCGTAGAAATTGGCAACGCACACGCTTGAGCCCACTGACAGGCCTATCAACAGGTTTACGACGAGGTTTATCAGCGAGCCGGTAGAACCGACAGCAGCCAGAGCCGTTTTGCCTGAGAACTGTCCCACGACTATTACGTCCGCCGCATTGTACAGAAGCTGAAGTATGCCTGACAGCGCAAGCGGCACGCAGTACATGATTATCTTGCGCGTGAGCGGGCCGTTGCACATGTCTATCTCGTAGTTTTTTGCCTTTCGAGCCATAAGCGCCTCCAATGAGTAAAGTTATGCAATGTAAGAAGTATAGCATAGGATTGTGGCATATTATAGTGTGCGAACGCTAATTTGCCGGTCAGTCCGACAGAATGTTTACGGTTATGCCGCATTTGGAGGTGGCGGCGGGCGAAGAAAGGCAGGGCGCATGCGGATTTGCCGTGGGGGATTAAAGTTTGCGCCGCAGGGATTTTCGCTGAATAAGGGATGGGTGGCCTGAAAGCAGCTGAGTCTGGCTCGCACACGTATGGCTGCCTTTGCAGCGGCAGTGGGCTAATCCATCAGTAGCTCGCGCGGCAGCTCCAATTTCAGCTGAGCCGGGGAGTTATCATGCAGCCGCGTTCGATTACAGCCTTGATTTGTGCATGCGAGCGGCTGAATACGGGAGGGCGGCTTTAGGCGCAGCGGAGACGTCCCTGTACGCGCGTGGCTGCTCTAAGCGCATAGGTGCCGGCGCTTGGTCACTTGCGGCGGCAACGCATATTTTGCTCAGTGCAAATCGCCTTCTAATCTCCCGGCTTCACGCGCAAGGCACAATCAGTTCCATTAAGCGCAAAAAGCAAGGCGGACGCGAGCTACATATGTATCGCGTCCGCCTTACATGAGCATGTGGGGAGAGAAAAATATATTTATATAAAACTGCGCCTTGGCGCGGTGTAGCCGCTACGAATAGAGCAAAGCGCCTGTCATGCCGCGTCGGCGGCAGCGTCCTCAGCGGGCGCGTCGGTAGCAGCAGCGTCCTCAGCTGGCGCATCGGTAGCAGCAGCGTCCTCAGTGGGCGCGTCGGTAGCAGCAGCGTCCTCAGTGGGCGTGCGCGCCATCAGCGCCTTGACCAGCACCTTGGCGTTCTCAAGGTCGGGAGCATTGCCCACTATGAACGCGCCTATCTGCGCATTGCCGAATATGGGCGTGAACAGCTCGTCGCCGGTCACATCAACGCCGCAAACCGGAGTCCTTTCGCTGATGGGATTGCCCTCTTCATCGACCATGTCGTAGCTCAGTCCGCGCCCGCCCAGCGCGCTCAGTTCGTCCTCGGTGAACAGATCGCTCAGCGTGTAGAACGATTCCGAGCGGGCATTGCGCGCCGCATTGGCCTCGTCCGCTATTACAACATCAACTTCCTGCGCGGCCATGGCTCCGGTCAGCTTCATCATGCTGGCCATCTGCATGGTCGGGTCAGCGCCGCCGCCGGTCATGGTGGTGTTCACGTTTATGGCGATGGAGCCGTCGGCCAGCTCGGGTACAGCGCTGCGCAGCTGATCGGCGAGCGCCTGAGACGCTTCCTCACTCAGAAAGTCGGCGCACAGATATATGTTCAGCGCCTGCGTGGACTCGCTCTCAAGCGTGCCGTCCGCACCTACCGTGGCCGTGGGCGCGGGCGTTTCCTCGCCGCCACAGGCCGTGAGCGCCAGCATGAGCATGCTTAGCGCAAGTATCATGGCGATGTTCTTGACTGTCTTCATAATCATTTCCCCCTTGTCCCAATCCGTGTACATATGATAGCATATATTTAGGTGGCATTCAACGTTTATAAGTGAACTGTTTGTGAACCATGCTGAAGTAAATGTGGCGAATGTGAATGTGCGCGCAAAGCAGTTTACATAGCGTGCGGGGAACGCGCACTGAGCGCGCCTGGGATATGTGCCGGTTGGCCTTGCACAGCATAAACCGGGCCAAGAACCTGCGCATGATATGCGATTCAGCCGGTTGGCCTTGCGCAAGCGCGGCGGGAGGTTTGCATGCGCGCATGGCACGTGCCGGTGCTGCTTTGCGGCCAAGGCCCATTAGCTGTGCTAAGATGCTGCCCTGCCGCGAGCTATAATGGCGGGCGGCGATGCGCGCGGACTTGCGGCGATTTATGTGCGGGCGAGCTTTTGCCATGAATCTGCGATGTATGCGTGGGCGGCGCGCCTGCCGCTATGCTTCACATGTGGCCGGGGCTTTATGCCAATGTTACATTTTCGCCAGCGGCTTATCAAATAGGCCAATCTGTGCTATAATCAATTGATTGATAAAGTTCGTGTACCTCTTAGGCGCGCGTCCGACCGCTGTCTGTGCGTTCCGACAGCGAGGGTGCGCGGCATAAACTTTATTGGTGTCAAGCAGACATATGGCAGCGCTCGTAATATGCGCATGCCCTGTTTTTGCATACGCGCGCGCCGAAGTTATGTGCGCAAGCGCTTAAGGTATCGATATATTATAAGGGCGATACGCCCGAAACAGGAGGGGAGTAATGATTTGGCAAGGTCAAAGGGCAATAAAGGCTCAAAGCTGAAGATCATCCCGCTGGGCGGCGTGGATGAGATAGGCAAGAATATGACGGTATACGAGTACGAGGACGATATGATAATCGTCGATTGCGGCTCGATATTCCCGCAGGAGGACATGCTGGGCGTGGATCTGGTCATACCGGATACCACATACATAGAGAAGAACGTGTCCAAGCTGCGCGGCATGCTTATAACCCACGGCCACGAGGATCACATAGGCGCTACGCCCTATGTGCTGGAGAAGTTCAAGACGCCGGTGTACGGCACGAGGCTGACGCTGGCGCTGGTAGAACACAAGCTCAAGGAGAGGCGAGTAAACGGCATAGACCTGCGCGTAATCGAGCCGCACGACGTGGTGCAGCTGGGCGCGTTCAAGGTGGAGTTTTTGCACGTAAACCACTCCATAGCGGGCGCTGTGGCCATGGCCATACACACGCCGGTAGGCACCGTAATACACACCGGCGACTTCAAGATAGACTACACGCCCGTGGACGGCGCGCAGTTCGACCTGGGCAGGCTGGCTCAGCTGGGCGAGGAAGGCGTGCTGGCGCTGCTGTGCGACTCCACGAACGTGGAGCGTCCGGGCTATACCATGAGCGAGCGCACCGTGGGCGCGACGTTCGAGAACCTGTTCCACGACGCGCAGGGGCGCATAATAATCGCCATGTTCGCCTCGAACATACACCGCATACAGCAGGTGGTCGATTCGGCGGTGCGCCACAACCGCAAGGTCTGCCTGTGCGGAAGGTCGATGGTGAACGTGAGCAAGGTCGCCATGCAGCTGGGCGATCTGCTGATACCCGAGGGCAAGCTCATATCGATAGACGATCTCGACAGGTATAGCGACGACGAGATAGTCGTGATAACCACCGGCAGCCAGGGCGAGACCATGTCTGGCCTTACCCGAATGGCCTTCTCCGAGCACAAGAAGCTGGAGATAAAGGAAAGCGACATGGTGATAATCTCGGCCACGCCCATACCGGGCAACGAGAAGTCGGTGTCGCGCGTAATAAACCAGCTGGTGCGCCGCCGTGCCAACGTCATATACGAGGCGCTGGCTGACGTACACGTGTCCGGTCACGCCTGTCAGGAGGAGCTGAAGCTCATCCATGTGCTTGCCAAGCCCAAGTTCTTCATACCCGTTCACGGCGAGGCGCGCCATCTGCATCAGCATGCGCGTCTGGCGCAGGAGCTGGGCATGCCCGAGAAGAACATCCGCGTGCCTGAGCTGGGTCAGGTGTTCGAACTGAGCCGCAACAGCATGAACGTGGTCGGCACTGTGCCGATAGGCAGCATAATGATAGACGGTCTGGGCATAGGCGACGTGGGCAACGTGGTGCTGCGCGACCGCAAGCTGCTGTCGCAGGACGGCCTTATAATCGTAGTCATGGCCATAGACCACGAGCTGGGCGTAGTCACCTCCGGCCCCGACATGATATCGCGCGGCTTCGTATACGTGCGCGAGAGCGAGGAGATGATGGAGGGCGCGCGCAAGGCCGCCAAGGCCGCGCTGGATGCCTTCCCCACCATAGAGCCGGGCGACTGGGGCGCGGTCAAGCATAAGGTTCGCGAGGAAGTGTCGCACTACATATTTGGCCGCATAAAGCGCAGCCCGATGATACTGCCGATAATAATAGAGGTCTGATTGAGCCGCTTGCCGGCATGAACGTCTATGAGCGGCGGCAGAGCGCGGCATGAGCGCAGTGCGCATGGTCCGGGCGCGGCATGTCGCCGCGCCCGTTGTGCGTTAAGCAGATGTCCATTGATGACCGCGCATTGCCTATGCGCCCAATAACCGCTGCGCGATTAAGGCTTGGGCATAAGGCGCTGCGACGCGAGCTTTG
The DNA here is from genome assembly GCA_050946055.1 of Candidatus Fimadaptatus sp. GTDB lineage: Bacteria > Bacillota > Clostridia > Christensenellales > Aristaeellaceae > Fimadaptatus. The sequence goes on from JBMNUB010000067.1 coordinate 8,944, forward strand.
GCGGCGCAAGGCGTAGCAGATGTGCCGTTATGCGCCTCGCAGCTTTGAGCCGCGCTAAAGGCAGTGGCTTAAGCAGCACCCTGCAAACGATCGCCCGGGAGTATTCTTTCCATTATACATTCAGGCGGCATGCCGCGCGCAGGACAAAAGCTCCGCGCGATATTGGCAACAAAATGCCCCGCATGCACGTCAAACAAAATGTGGAGGAGAACGCAAATGAACATATACGACAAGGCTCATGAGCTGGCGGCCTGCATGAAGCAGAGCGAGGAGTATCTGGAGTATCAGCGCCTGCGCAAGGCGGCGTATGAGGATTCCACCAACAAGGCGCTGCTGGACGAGTACAAGCGCCTGCAGTTTCAGGCGCAGGTCAAGTTCGCAAGCGGCGATCGCCCTGAGGAGAGCGACATGCAGCGCCTGCAGGCCATAGGCAATCTCCTGCAGTTCAATCAGGATGCCAGCAACTTCCTGCTGGCAGAGTTCCGCTTTCAGAAGATGCTGGCGGATATATACAAGATACTGGGCGACGCGGCGGGCATAGACCTGGACATGCTGCGCCCGTAGTCCGCACGGAGGGAAAATGGCAAAGGCTAAAAAGCCCGGCAAGGCCAGGCGGTATAAGGAGTACGACAGCGAAACGCTGCATGAGGAGCGCGAGTACGGCTTTTTCTGGTATGAATGGATATGGCGCGCGATAAGGCCGCTGCTGATAGGCGCGCTGTCGCTCACCATAATAGCCGGCATGCTGCTCTCGGGCTGGAACTACATAAACGCCAAGTTCTTCATGCCCGCGGACGTGAACGATTCGACTCAGCAGGTGTTCGAGATAGAGAGCGGCTCGTCGCTGACCGCCATATCGCGCAAGCTTGAGGAGCAGGGGCTGATACGCAGCAAGACCGTGTTCAAGTACATGGTGGATTTTCAGGGCCTGAGCGGCCGCATAAAGGCGGGCGCTTACAACCTGAGCCGCGACATGACAATGGGCGAGATAGTCAACGAACTGACCAGCGGCTCCGCGCCCACCGAGCGCACGATAACCATTATAGAGGGCTGGACTTGCGAGAACATTGCGCAGTATCTGGTCGAACAGGGCGCGCTCAAGAGCACGGACGAGTTCCTTGCGCTGTGCAACGACATGGACAAGTTCGGCAGCTATTATGTCGTAAACGAACTTGCGGGCATAGTGTCCGAGAATGACCTAAATGCGCGCAAGTACGCGCTGGAAGGGTATCTGGCGCCGGACACTTACAATATATACCTCAACGAGTCCGCCGAGGGCATAGTGCGCCGCCTGCTCAATCAGAGCGAGAAGGTCATCTCGGACATATACGAGCTGATGGAGCAGAAGAAGTCCAACATGATAGATTCCGAGGACCCCGACGCCACCACTGACGATGTGGATTTGCCCGGCGTTGACTTAAATCAGGATCAGCTCTACATACTGGCTTCCATAATCGAAAAGGAAGCCAAGCCCGAGGACTTCGCAAAGGTGTCGGCTGTGTTCCACAACCGCCTGCGCGAGGACATGGCGCTGGAGAGCTGCGCCACGGTGCAGTACGTGCTGGGTACGACGCGGCTGGCGCTGACAAACAGCGATACGTCCGTGGAATCGCCCTACAATACCTACATAAACGACGGTCTGCCCGCAGGCCCGATATGCAATCCCTCTAAGGCGGCGCTGTACGCGGCGGCATTCCCAGATGAGGAATACCTGAATGAAGGATATCTGTTCTTCTGCAGCAAGGACCCCACATCCGGCGAGCTGCACTTCTCCAAGACCTATGAGGAGCATCAGAAGGCCGTCGAGCAATATCGTCCGCTGTGGATAGAGTACGACAACAGCCGCGCTTCGGGCGCGGGCGAAGGAGAGTAAGCGATGATACCGGAACTGCTCTGCCCTGTGGGCGGCGCAAGACAGCTCAGGGCGGCGCTGCGCTTCGGCGCGGACGCGGTGTACATGGGCGTGCGCGAATACGGACTGCGCGCCTTTGCCGGCAACTTTACTTATGAGGAGATGGCCGAGGCCATCTCCCTTTGTCATGCCAAGGGCGTGCGCGCATATGTGACGCTGAACATATTCCCGTTCGACGACGATTTGCCCGGCATGCGCGAGGCTGCCCTGCGCATAAGGGACATGGGCGCGGATGCCGCCATAGTGTCGGACATGGGCGCGCTGGACATGCTGGCCGGCGATGTGCCGGGGCTGGAGCTGCACCTTAGCACTCAGGCCAACGCCATGAACGCCCGCACCGCGGGCCTTGCGCACCGGCTGGGCGCAAAGCGCGTGATACTGGCGCGCGAGATGAGCCTTGAGCGCATACGCGCGCTGCGCGCACAGCTCGCGCCAGAGTGCGAGCTGGAGACATTCGTGCATGGCGCGGTGTGCATGAGCTATTCGGGCAGGTGCGTGCTGTCCGACTACATGGCCGGGCGCGCGGCCAATCGCGGCGCGTGCGCACAGCCCTGCCGCTGGCAGTACGCCGTGATGGAGCAGAAGCGCCCCGGCGAGTACATGCCCGTGGAGGCAGACGAGCGCGGCACGTACATATTCTCCTCGGGCGACCTGCGCATGCTGGAACATGTGGACGATTTGGCGCGCGCGGGCATAGATTCGCTCAAGATAGAGGGGCGCATGAAGAACGAATACTATGTGGCCATGGTAACGCACTGCTACCGCAAGGCGCTGGACATGTATGCGGCCAATCCCGAAGGGTTTTCATACGATGCGCCCGGCATGCGCGAGCTGAGCGCGGCGCTGGATCGCGTGAGCCATCGCCGCAGCGACACGGGCTTTTTCTACGGCAAGCCCCAGCCGTCGGGCGGCGCGGACGGCTTTTATCAGAGCGCGGAGTTCGCGGCCTATGTGCTGGAGTACGACGAGCGCGATGCCAGCGCGCTGGTCGAGGTGCGCAACAGCATGCTTATGGGCGACGAACTGGGTCTGCTCACGCCCGAGGGCGAGCATGCGTTCAGGCTGGAGCGGCTGGAGAACCCCGAAAGCGGCGC
>JBMNUB010000068.1:0-11198 GCA_050946055.1 Candidatus Fimadaptatus sp.
CAATATGCACATAAGCGGAGGCTCATCTTGAAAAAAACATGCCCGCCCGCATACGGGCAGGGCGAATGAGGAGGTAGAAAGCAGAAAAACAGAATAATGAGGTGCTGATGATGTGGTATAAGAATGACTACCGGCGTATATTCATGGACATGCACTTGAACGACTCTGAGCCTTGTGAATACCTGAGCAGGCTGGACGTGGACGACTTCGTGGGCTGCCTCAAGCGGGCGCATGCCACCAGCATAGTGGTCAAGGCCAAGTCCCACGTGGGACTGCACTATTGGCCCAGCAAGTATGGTCGCATGCACGAGGGGCTGAAGCGCTGCGGGCTGGACTACGTGGGCGAGATGATACGCAAGTGCCATGCAAACGGGATAAACGTGATAGTCTATCTTTCACAGATATACGATAACTATGCCTATGAGCATCACCCTGCCTGGCGCATGGTCGATGAAAACGGGCGCACATCGCGCGAGGACGGTACAAGGTATGGTCTGGTCTGCCCCAACAACCCTGAGTACAGGCAGTACGTACAGGACATACTGCGCGAGCTGAACAGCATGTATGAGTTCGAGGGCATGTTCCTCGATATGCCCTTCTGGCCATATGTGTGCCATTGCGCATCCTGCCGCGAGCGCTTCTTTAAGGAAACTGGCCGCGATTTGCCGCGCAATATCGATTGGTCGGATGAGGTATGGGTGGACTATGCGCACAGAAGGCAGCGCTGGATGGAGGAGTTCATGCTGGAGAACACCGCGGCGGTTAAATCGATACGCCCCGATGTCAGCATAGAGCATAACTTCGCAGCCGTGGGCAGCAACTGGGTGCATGCAAACACAGAGGCGGGGCTGAGCGCCTGCGACTACGCGGGCGGCGATTACTACGGCGGCTATCTCCAGCAGAGCTTCATGTGCAAGTACTACAACAGCGTTACGCCCAATAAGCCCTTCTGCTATATAACGTCGCGCTGCGATCCCAGCCTGTACTTCCACACGGTGTCGCGCTCCAAGCAGGACCTTATGATACATGCCGTAAACGCGCTCATGCACAACGGCGCATTCTCGATATGCGATGCCATGAACCCCGACGGAACCATCACCCGCGAGATGTACGAAGGCGATATACGCGAGGTGTTTGAAGCCACGGCACCGTATGAAAAGTACGTGAGCGGCGACATGCTGTCCGACGTGGCGGTGCTGTATCACACCGAGCAGAAGAGCCAGTCCAACTTCATACAGTCGCCGCTGAACGTGGCGGCCATACTCAGGGAGAACAACGTCGCGCACGATGTAATAGGCTGCTGCGGCATACGCGCGCTCAAGGCGCAGGTGCTGAGCATAAACGACGTGCCGGCGCTGTCCGATGCCGAGATGCAGGATATAGAGGCGTATGTGAATGCGGGCGGCAATCTGTTCATAACCGGCAAGCTGGGCCATGCGCGTCTGGAGGAGCTGCTGGGCGTTAAGGTGTCCGGGCAAAGCCCGTATACATACAGCTATCTTGCCCCGACCGGACTGGGCGCGGAGCTTATGCGCCCGTTCACGGTGGCCAGCCCCTATCCGATAGAGCGCTTTGCATGGGAATCCGAGGTGGTGTCCGGCGAGACCGAGGTGCTATCGACGCTCAGCTATCCCTATACGCTGCGCACGTCGATGGACTTTGCGGCGATACACTCCGATCCGCCCGGAAGGCAGACCGGCATGCCGGGCATCGTGCGCCGCAAGGTGGGCAAGGGTACGATAATGTGGGTATCTGCGCCGCTGGAGCTGACTCAGGCCACGCACTGCCGCGAAGTTGTGCTGGCGCTGCTGCGCTCCATGATGCATGGCGAGGTGTTCGCCAGCAATGCGCCCGAGTTCGTGGAACTGCTGATGTGGCGCAAGGATGGCCATACCTATCTGGGCGCGGTCAACCAGCAGCTGCGCACGCCGGTCTATCCCATATCGGGCATAAAGGTGCAGATATCGGGGCGGTTCAGCGACGTGCGTGCGCTGACTCAGGGACATGGCGAAGCCAAGGTGACGCTGACCGGCGACAGGACGGAACTTGAGCTGCCGACGCTGGATGTGTTCCAGATGTACCAGCTGGACTAAAAGTTGCAGGCGGCATTAAAAGCGCCGCGCTAAATCATATATATAAAAGAAGGCATCCGCTCTCGCATTGTCGGGGGCGGATGCCTTGGTTTGGGCGGATGCCGCTGAGCCGGTTGCAGTGGCCGGCATTGTGAGGGGAGAGCCGCCGCGCCAAGTGCGCTGACGCTCTTGCGCATGAACATGCTCTGGGCGGTGGGTTTCGTGCGCAAACGGCGCAATGCGCGGCGGGTTATTCGTTCAGACGGCGACCTGCCCGTGGCGCGGCGCTTTGCGTGGAGCACTGCACTGGCGCACATCACGCACCCGTCTGCCGATAGCCGCGCAGCGCACCCTCGGCGCAGTTGCTGAGCATGTGCGGCGCTGCGCTGCCTATTGTGGTTTCCAGCATTCGCATTATCAGCTGCATGGGTACAAAGCCCGTGGCGCGGCAGAGCGCGCCCAGCGCTACATACGCCGCCGGGCAGCGGCACAGCGCCGCTATGCCGTAGAGTGTCTCGTTTGGCGCTGCGCCCAGCGTGTACAGCGGCGAGTGGGCGCGGGCAAGCGGCGCATAGCCCGAGCCAAGCAGAGGCGCTTCGCCCTCGCGCGTGCCTGAATACCCTGCGGACTTGAGCGCCGCGTGTTCGCCCAGCGCCAGCACGGTGAGCTGGCGCTCTGTGGGCGTGCAGGCCATGCTGCGAAATGTGCTGCCGTGCGGATGGGCGATGTCGGGCAGCGTGCTTGCGCCGGTGACTATCATGTCGGGCGGCGCTTTAGGGTCGGGCGCGATGTCGCTGCTCCAGCATACGGTAAATCCGTCGCGCTCCATGTGCCGCAGTGCGCGCGCGCCCAGCATATCAGCGCCCAGCCGCAGCGCCAGATGTGAGAGCGTAAGCGCATCCTCGCGCCTTATGTCGCGTATCGATATTGTGTAAGTGTGCATGCAAGTCGGCAATCCTGTGTTCATAGCGCGCATACCTCCGTTTCATGTATATGCTGCGCCGCGCGGCGCTTCTCTATTACGCATGGCATATGTTTCCGGAAGAACATGCCGCCGCCGCGCATCTGGCCATGCACTATGTTATGCGGCGGTTAATCGCAATATGTGCGCCGCGACCGGCTGCACGCACAGCAAACGGGGCGCCACATGTTCCGCACCGGCAATGGGCGCAGATACATGCGGGCGCGCGTTTTAGTCAGAGGGCGCGCCTGGTGAGCTGGAACGGGCGCGGCTCATGCGTTTAATGCGCGGGCGATTGTGCGCATGTGCGCCGAAGTTCGCTTAACGCCGCCATGCGCGACATGCGGCGAGCGCGCGATATATAATTGGCATAAAGACAGAAGGGTAGTGAGCAACATGGGCAAGTGCATGCTTTGCCCGCGCATGTGCGGCGTGGACCGCAGCGTGGCGCGGGGATTCTGCGGCATGGGCGAAAAGCCGGTGATAGCGCGCGCTGCGCTGCACCATTGGGAGGAGCCGTGCATAAGCGGCACGCGCGGCGCGGGCGCGGTGTTCTTTTCAGGCTGTACGCTGCGCTGCATATTCTGCCAGAACCACTCGATAAGCCGCGAGGGAGTGGGCGTGGAGGTCAGCGAGGAGCGGCTTAGGCAGGCGTTTGAGCGGCTGGTCAGCGAGGGCGCGCACAACATAGATCTGGTAACGCCCACGCACTTCCTGCCCGCGATACTGCGCGCGCTGGAGGAGCCGCTGGGAGTGCCGGTGCTTATGAACTGCGGCGGATACGAACGCGCCGAGACCATACGCACGCTGGAGGGGCGCATGGACATATACATGCCCGACCTCAAGTATGCCGACGACGAATTGGGACGTAAGCTCAGCGGCGCGCCCGACTACTTCACGCAGGCATCGCGCGCGCTCAAGGAGATGGCCGCGCAGGTGGGCGCGCCGCAGTACGATGCGGACGGCATAATGACGCGCGGCATGATAGTGCGCCATCTGGTGCTGCCGGGGCATCTGGGCAATACCTTCCGCGTGCTGCGCTTCATAAAGAACGAGCTGCCCGCCGGTACGCCCATAAGCCTGATGGCACAGTATACGCCCTGCGTCAGGACACCCTACAAGGCGCTTAACCGCAAGCTGAGCAAGCTGGAATACGACACCGTGCTCAACGAGATGGTCAAGCTGGGGCTGACCGACGGCTATGTTCAGGAGCTGGAGAGCGCCGATACCGAATTCATACCGCCGTTTGAAAAGCTGGAGATATGATGCGCGGTAGCTGCCTGCGGTCATGGCCGGAGCGGAGATGTGAAGAAGCGCGATTGGCTTTGATATGAGCATGGGTAATGCACATGTGCATCTAAGCACATGAGTGACCGGTTCGATGCGGCCAAGAACCATCGGCATATGTGAGCGGCCGCGCGGACGATGTGCATGTGCATCGCCTGTGTGCGCACGCACTGCCGCAGTACTGTGTGGCACACGCACATGAACACCATCGGAGGAGGAAGTATATGCTTACGTTGATATTCAACGGCTCGCCGCGCCCAAACGGCGATACGGCGCAGCTGATAGCCGCGCTGCGCGGCGAACTTGCGGGCGAGGTAGAGCAGATAGACGTGTACCGCGCGGACATAGCGCCCTGCGTGGACTGCCGCTTCTGCTGGAAGCAGGGCAGATGTGCGCTGGACGATGACATGACGCGCGTGTATGAACTGCTGGCGCGCGCGGACAATGTGGTCATAGCCTCGCCGGTGTACTTTTCCGAATTGACCGGGCGCATGCTGGATATGGCCAGCCGGCTTCAGGTATACTATGCGGGCAAGCGCTTTGCGGGCAAGTCTCCGGATATGAAGCGCCAAAAGCGCGGCGCAATGCTGCTGACCGGCGGCGGAAACGGCGCGCCCGACCGCGCCATGGCCACGGCAAGGCTACTGCTGCGCTGCATGGGCGTGGCGGGCGCTGCCGATGCGCCTTGCGTGGGCAGCTTTAACACGGATACCGTGCCTGCCGGCAGCGATGAACATGCGCTAAGCGCCGCGCGCAGGATAGGGCGAATGCTTTCCGATGGCAGATAGCGGCGCGCTCTTTGAGCAGCAGAGCGCAGATGCGGTGGCTGGCATGCGCTTGGCGTGTTCCGCGCATGCGTGCTGAGAAGCGATTGCAAAGTGCCGCGCTGCAAGGGCCGATGAGCGCAGACGCATTTGCGCGGGTCTTGTCTGACGCATATGTGCGCAAATAGCCCGCGCTTTGACATGGGCTTGCGCGCTGATTGATGTAATATGTATGGGGAGGTGATGCGCGTGATAAAGAGACTCATGGCATCGACAATGGCGCTGCTGATGCTGATTGTGGGCGGCTGTGCCGCTGCGCAGGCACCCGAAGCGGGGCAGAGCGGCTTTGAGCTGCATGTGATAAACGTGGGCAAGGCCGATTGTCTGCTGATAAAGAGCGATGGGCTATACATGATGGTGGACACGGGCGATGCGGAGGATGAGGCCGTGATATCGGACTACCTTGCGCAGCTGGGCGTGACACGGCTGGAGTACTTGGTGGCAACTCACCCGGACAAGGATCACATAGGCGGCATGCCTTGGGTGCTGCGCGGCATCGACGTGGGACAGGCGTGGGTATGCCCACTGCCCGAGGATAGCAAGCCCTATATGCTGATGACGGCGGCGCTGTCGGCGGAAGGCACGCCCACGGTGTATCCCATGGCGGGCGATACGGCGGCGCTGGGCGGCGCGTCGATAGAGGTGCTGTCGCCCACGGACGAGCTGCTTGCGACCGGCGATGAGAACGAATGCTCGATAGTGCTGCGCGTGACCTATGGCGATGCGCGCTTTCTGCTGATGGCCGACGCGCAGGAGAAGGCCGAGGCGAGCCTGCTGGCTTCGGGGCGCGATCTGCGCGCCGACGTGCTAAAGGTAGGACATCATGGCTCCGACCAGTCCACATCGCCCCTGCTGCTAAGCGCCGTGGGCGCGCGCTGGGCGGCGATATCCTGCGGCTATTCGGACGATGACAACTATCCCGACAAGGATACGCTGCGCTCCATTGAAGCGGCGGGCGTGGCCACTATGCGCACGGACGCGGACGGCACGATAGTGTTCTCAAGCGATGGCAAGGACGTAAACTGCCGTGCGCTGGGCGCGGACGTGGCTGCGGCGGGCTATGTGCTGGACAGCAAGAAGGGCATATTCCACCTGACGACCTGCACGGAACTGCCCAAGCGCAAGCGGCGCGTGTTCTATTCCAATCGCGAGGACGCGATAGCAGCGGGCGGCGTGCCATGCGATATCTGCAATCCATAAATACAACAACACTTTGAGGAGAACATGTCTATGAAGTTTATGATAGCATCGGACATACACGGCTCGGCGCGATATTGCCGCGCGCTGATAGATGCGTTTGAGCGCGAGGGTGCGGCGCGCATGATACTGCTGGGCGACATACTCTATCATGGCCCGCGCAACGACCTGCCCGACGAGTATGCGCCGCGCGAAGTGATTGCGATGCTGAACCCGCTGGCCGAGCGCCTGCTGTGCGTGCGCGGCAACTGCGAGGCCGAGGTGGATCAGATGGTGCTAAGCTTCCCGGTGATGGCGGACTACGCGGTCATGCCGGTGGGCAATCGCATGATGTACATGACGCACGGCCACATTCACGGCGAAAGCTGCCCGCCGCCGCTGTGCGAGGGCGACCTGCTGCTGTGCGGCCACACGCACGTGCCGCGTTGCGCGCGCCATGAGCGCTTCACATACCTAAATCCCGGCTCGGTCTCCATACCCAAGGAGGGTTCGGCGCACTCATACATGACGCTGGAGGACGGGCTGTTTGTGTGGAAGTCGCTGGATGATGGCGAGGAGTATATGAGGGTTTAGGTGGGAGTGAGGGAATGAAGAATACTATTCGCTATTTGCAGCGTGATTAGTACAAGACTAGACAAGTGCATAAAATATTCACAGTAAAACACCAGTGCAGCATTTTGTCGTATGGCGCAGAAAGGAATGCTGCACTGGTGTTTTTATATTTTTAGTTAAAGCGATTGAACTTGTATTTTTAGGTACACAGAGTACAATTTAAAGCTGACCAAATACGCATAAAGTATTTAAATCAAATTAAATTGTGAGATTGGAAATAATGGAAGGAATGTTCTACATAAAACATGCGAGATCAATGTAAAGAATATGACTGAGATAATATATGCGTATATTAGGAGGCGTTGATTCATTATAGATGACAGAATAGACAGAAAAGGCAGAGATATTAGTCAAATGTTCGGATAAATGCAATTTCATGGTTGAAAAATGCAAATTTCACTGCACCCAAATCACAAATCATGTTGAAAATTGGACGAGAATAAGATAATATCGCATTAAGCAAACGGCAGACACAATTTGATTGGCGATAGTGCGGACGATAGAAATTGTGTTGTCGTAATAAAAGGAGGAGTGGACTATGAAGGGTAGAATCCGGTGGTTAGCACTATTGATATGCATTGCAGTTAGCTTTGCTGCGGTAGGCTGGGCAGATGATGCATCAGGTTCCAATGTTAATGAGCCTGGCACTTTTCCTATTTGCAAGGAGACGGTAGATTTTTCAATAGGAATACCTAAGTCGACAACTGTGCTTGATTGGGACACCAATTTCATGACGGAATCTTTGGAAAAAGATGTGAATTGCAACTTTACGTTTATTGAAATGGGCGCCGATAACGATGAGATGAAGCAGAAGGTCGAGCTACAGGTGATGGCCGGTGGTGCGGATCTACCGGACATACTCATATATACGCCTGGCGACTCATCGGCTAACTATTATGGCCAATTGGGGACATTTATTGCATTAGACGATTATATCGACAAAGCATACTACTATCCCAAAGCGGTGGAGAGTATACCCTATGATCCTTTGACGTACGCACGTGCTGCGGATGGACATCTTTATGGATTGTTCAACATAGAGTATGCTATGGAGACTGCAATATACATTCGTTTGTATACAAACATGGACTTCCTTGAAACTCTTGGTCTGGATATGCCGACTACTTGCCAAGAGTTTGAAGATATGTTGCGCGCCATAAAGGAGAACGATCCAAATGGCAACGGCATAAATGACGAAGTCGGATTTATGACTTCTAAGAATCGCCTTTGGAATCACTTTGTTATGCCGCTTATGACACCGTTCGTATACTCTGTTGGTCAGGATGGCAACAACTATCTAAGTTTTGATGAGAATGGCAAGTTGCAGGCGTCGTATGCGACAGAAGGCTGGCGCGAGGGCCTGACTTGGATAGCAGGTATGGTATCAGAAGGCCTGATATCGCCACTCTGCTTTACGCAGGATGATGAGCAGGTAAAAACATTTGCAAACTCTGCTGCTAATGGCGAACAGCTTATAGGTGTTTCTACTTACTATCCTGTTAACTGGTATCCCACTGGAGATAAGCGTGCTGAAAACTGGGCTTGCATGGGAGCGCTGGAAGGATTTGATGGAAAGCGTGTAGCTCCGTTCTCGTACCGCATGCCTACGCTCAATTACTTCATAACTAAGAATTGTGAAGATCCGAAAGCGGCATTCTATCTTGGAGATTTGCTCATGGGTGAAAAGTATACACTGATGACCCGATATGGTGAGGAGAATGTAGACTGGGTATATGCAGATGAGAGCGACGAAAGCTATTATGAAGGCTATGACGCGCTGTATGTATCCGTGCTGCCTTGGGCCATTCCCAATAATAAGCGCTGGGACAACGGTAGTCCGTACATCCGCAATCCTATAATCTCCAATGGCATTGCTGTAAAGGGCAAGCTCAACGGTTTGGATGCTTGGGCAAATGAGATGGCTGCGGAATCGCTGCCATATGTAGATTATAGCAAGGTTGTGGGCAAGATAGTCTATAATGAGGAAGAACTTAACGAGATAACTGAGATACAGTCGAACTTGGAAACCTATTACAAGGAATGCTTCTCTCGCTTTGCAGTAGGTGACATGAGCCTTGAAAACGATTGGCAGAGCTATATTGATGAGCTTAGTGCCATAGGATTGGAGCGTTACTTGGAAGTCAGCCAGCAGGCTTATGACCGCATGCATGCGGCTGAATAAAAAGACATCGCTTGTGGCGGCACGGCATCAGTAAAGCGGTCCGTGCCGCCACGATTCACAGGAGAGGTGATATGCGGCTATGAAGACCTACCTGAAGAAGATGAAAAAACACTATCGGATATATCTGTTCTTGCTTGTTCCAACAATATATATAATAGTGTTTGCGTATTTGCCAATGGGTGGAATAACATTAGCGTTTAAAAAATACAATCCTAATTTGGGTATATGGGGCAGCCCTTGGGTTGGAGTTACTAACTTTCAGAAATTCTTTAAGTCGTATATGTTTGAACGTGTATTAACTAATACGATACGCCTTTCGGTATATCAGCTCGTCGCTGGTTTTCCGCTGCCTATAGCTTTCGCACTTATGCTCAATACAGTGGCAACTGGTCCGTTTAAAAAAACTGTGCAAACAATAACGTATATGCCACATTTTATATCGACAGTAGTGCTGGTAAGTATGGTCATGAAGATATTTAATCCTTTGAATGGAATATATGGACGATTGAGCATGGCTCTTTTCGGTAAGACACCGGTAGATCTTCTGGCTACGCCAAATTCATTTGTACATATGTATGTTTGGTCTGGAGTATGGCAGGAATTTGGATGGAACTCAATAATATATATAGCTGCATTGGCAGCTGTAAGCCCAGAATTGCATGAAGCAGCGCAAATAGATGGTGCGAGCCGTGTACAGCGAGTAATTCATGTGGATCTACCATGCATTATACCTACTGCTACGATAATGATGATACTTAGCTTTGGACGCGTCATGAGTGTAGGTTTTGAAAAGGTATATCTCATGCAGAATGATTTAAATCTGCGCATGAGTGAAGTCATATCGACTTATACGTACAAGGTCGGCATGGGGTCGGCAATAGGTGGTCGCACAGATTATCCGTATGCAACGGCAATAGGACTATTCAATTCGCTTATAAATATGGCTCTCGTGTTTGGAATGAACTGGATAACGCGCAAACTCGGCGATACCAGCTTGTGGTGAGGAGGCAGTTGTATGATAGAGGCAAGACGCTCGCATAACCACATAAAGCTAACGCGTTCAGACAAAGTATTTTTTACCACAACATATGTTTTAATGGTGTTGCTAATGGTAATAACAGCATATCCGCTGTTATACATATTGGCATGTTCGTTTTCAAGTAGAACAGCTATACTCTCCGGAAAAGTAGTGATAATACCGGTAGACTTTTCTATAGAAGGATACCAGAAGGTATTTGAATATAATGATGTGCTTACGGGGTATTTGAATACGTTTTTTTATACAATATTTGGCACATTGATAAATATTGTGGTAACAATGCTTTGCGCGTATCCGATGGCGCGAAATGGTTGGCCGCTAAAAAAGGGGTTTACATTTTTGTTTATGTTTACTATGTTCTTTTCTGGCGGAATGATACCAACCTATTTGTTGATAAGCAATATGGGCATGATAAATACGCGCTGGGCACTGTTGCTTCCTGGAGCTATGTCGGTATACAATATGATAATAGCAAGGACGTTTATTCAAAATAGTATTCCGGGAGAATTGCTTGAGGCGGCTCAGATAGACGGGTGTAGTGATGGCCTTTACTTTGTGAAAGTGGTTCTGCCACTTAGCAAAGCTGTAATTGCTGTACTTACACTGTATTATGCTGTTGGACACTGGAATGCGTACTTTAATGCATTCATATATTTGTCAGATCGCTCTCTCTATCCGCTGCAAATAATACTGCGCGAGATATTGATAGAAAACTCAATATCTGCCGAATCGCTTATGGATGAGCAGATGGCTGCTCAAAAGGCAGGACTATCTGATTTGCTGCAATATTCGTTGATAGTGGTATCGACAGCGCCGATACTGTGCATATATCCTTTCGTACAGAAGTACTTCATAAAGGGAGTAATGATAGGTAGCGTAAAAGGGTAAATATTTGTAGAGGTGATAGCATGCTTAAAAGCGACATAGCGGCGCGCAAGCTGCCGCCAACACTGCCGGAGGGACTTTGCGCCTGCGAATGGCAGGCATACCGCGCCCGCACTCTGGACATGTTCATGCGCGAGGA
>JBMNUB010000069.1:0-11190 GCA_050946055.1 Candidatus Fimadaptatus sp.
AAGCGCCGCACTGCAAGCCTTATTGAGGCTGCGGTGCGGCGCTTTTGCGTGCCAAACGTATCATATATTAAGCCGCGCATGCGCAATGATGCCGCTGCCCGCTCAGGCGTGCGTGGGCGGCGGCAGTTCGCCTTCTGAAGCGAAGTCTTTCGCGCTGCTGGGCGGCGTTTCGCCCTCAGGCAGGGCGTCTTCCGCATCGGGCGCGCCCTGAATGCGCGGCTTTTCGGCCTCCTGCGGGAATACACGTATGTTCTTAGCGCAAGCCGATATCAGCGCGCCTATCACGGCGTGTATGTGGTGTCGCGTCTCGGGCTCCAGCTTGCCCATGGCGGCCAGTATTGCTACCGCGCTGCGGCCCCATGAGGCGGACAAATCGTTCAGCGTGCGCGCATGCGTGGCCTGAAGCACGGCGTACACCGCGTCTATGAACTCCTTGCGCTTTTCGTTGGGTATGTCCTTTACCCAGTCCTTTATGGCGCGGTCGGTGTACAGGCTGCCGCGCCTTAGACCGCCTTCGCAGTTGAAGTGATCGCGGCGCGTCTCCCATGCGTATGGGTCGTGCTGGAATATGCCCAGCGATCCGTCGGCGTGTATCACCTGATAGCTCTCGGTGTGGTTGAGCAGCATGCCTATCACCGAGGACTGCGGCAGATATGTGTTCACGCGCGACTCTATGCGCTCGTAGCCGGGCGAGCTCATGACCTGATCTATTAGCCCCGGCCCGTCGTTGTTGTATACGGAGATTATGCGGCTCTGCACGTCGGGCAGGCACAGAGCCGATGCGTATACCGCAAGGTTGCCGCCCTTGGAATGCCCCATAACGCGCAGCGGCAGGCGAGTGTGATACACGCTTTCGTTTAGGAAGCGCACGGCAGCTGCCTGAGACGGTACTTCATCGGCAAAGGACATGTTGAGATCCTCTTTCCAGCCCACAAGCGTGGAATCCGTACCGCGAAACAGCACGCAGGCCGTGTCGTCGCCCAATGTCATCACCAGCGCGGCAAACTGCATCTCTATGTGCTCGTCCAGACGCTCCTCACAGCGCAGTATGCGCGCGTCCGCAAAGCGCCGCGACTGCGCCAGCAGCCCGCACAGGCGCAGGTCGTTGTCGGGGGCAGTGCCGGCCGATGCTATAGCGCGCGCGGCTTCGCACAGGCTCTTGCCCTCCATGCCATCCATATTCATGTACGAATACTGGGACAGCACCAGATTGTCAACGGGATTGAACGGCGCTATGTCAAGGGGGACATCCGCGCGCCATTCAAGATAGTCGATTATGTTCAAAGTGTGAGGCATATTACCACTCCTTTGGCGGAGCGCGCCGGGCGTTTCCGCTGATTTGATTATACAATCGCCTCTATGCGCTGTCAAATTAAGAGATGATTGGAATGCAGGCGCGCGTCTCGACCGCTGAGCAGATTGCGCAGTGCAAGCCAATGCGCGACTGTCTGCGCGGAAGCATGCGGCCTTTCAAGGCACGCGATAGGAGCTGCTGGCTACCTGAACGGTGAGCGCGGCGTGTGCGGAATGCGCCGGGTATGCTGAAAGGGCGCGTCTCGACCGCTGAGCAGATTGTGCAGCGCAATCCAATGCGCGACTGTCTGCGCGGGAGCATGCGGCCTTTCAGGGCGCGCGATAAGAGCTGCTGTCGGCCTGAACGGTGAGCGCGGCGTGTGCGGAATGCGCCGGGCATGGGATGAGTATGTGGCGGGAAACTTTTTTACAAGTTGATGTGCGCAACGTTAAAAGATAAAATCGCGCTTGACATCGTAAACCACCATATGTATAATTATCCACATCAGGCGCAAGGCGCGCCTCACATAATGCGATGATGGAGAACAGTAGGCGTTGAGCGTTCACAGAGAGCTGCCGGTTGGTGCAAGGCGGCGTCCGCGGCGCGCTGAAGCTCGCTCCTGAGCACAGAAAACTGCGGTCGATCCCCGTTAGCGGATCAGGGCTTAGGGAGCGGATTCCCGTGAGCCTGTATGAGCTGGGAATACCCAAGCAGAGTGGTACCGCGCAAGGCACAGCCTTTCGTCTCTGAATACTTCGGAGGCGAAGGGCTTTTTTGATGCGCAAATGCGCGCTTGCGGCGGAATACTTGATAACGGCAAAGGAGATGTGCCTTATGGAGAAGGTTAATATGCAGCCGGAAGAACATGCACGCCCGCTTATGAGCGTAACCATCGGCGACCTGATGCGCAAGTGGGCGCGCGAGATACCCGACAACGAATGCGTAGTATATCCGCAGGGCGGCAAGCGCTGGACCTGGAAGCAGATGGACGAGCTGACCGATCGAGTGGCGCGCGGCTTCATGGCCATGGGCATACGCAAGGATGACAAGGTCGCCATATGGGCCAGCAATGTGCCGGAATGGATAATCACGTTCTTTGCCGCCGCCAAGATGGGCGCGGTGCTGGTCACGGTCAACACCAACTACAAGCAGTTCGAGCTGGAATATCTGCTGCGCCAGTCCGATACCCATACTCTGATAATGATAGGCGAGTGCAAGGGCAACAACTATGTCAACCACGTGCGCGGCCTGTGCAAGGATCTGGACAGCACCCGCCCCGGTGAACTGGTCAACAAGAAGCTGCCCTTCCTCAAGAACCTAGTGTACATAGGCGAGCGCAGCGATACTCCGCAGGGCTTTTACAACTTCGAGGACATATACGGCCTGGCAGACGGCGTAAGCCCCGAGGAATACGCGCGCGTGACCGAGTCCATAGTGCCTGAGGATGTGGTCAACATGCAGTACACCTCCGGCACGACCGGCTTCCCCAAGGGCGTTATGCTAACCCACTACAACGTCACCAATAACGGTCAGGGCATAGGCGACTGCATGGATTTGACGACGCAGGACCGCCTGCTGATAGTTGTGCCGCTGTTCCACTGCTTCGGCTGCGTGCTGGGCGTAGAGTCCTGCCTGACCCATGGCTCGACCATGGTGTTTGTGGATTTGTACAAGCCTAAGACCGTGCTGGACGTGCTTCAGGCCGAGCGCTGCACGGCGGTGCATGGCGTGCCTACGATGTTCATAGGCTATCTTGAGCATCCCGACTTCAAGCAGTACGACTTCTCGCACCTGCGCACGGGCATAATGGCCGGTTCGCCCTGCCCGATAAACTACATGCGCCGCGTGGTCGAGGAGATGCACATGCGCGACATAGTCATAACCTACGGCCAGACCGAATGCTCGCCGGGCATGACCATGAGCCGCAAGACCGATCCGCTGGAGCTGCGCGTGACCACGGTGGGCAGGCTGCTGCCGCATGTCGAGGGCAAGATAATCGACCCCGAGACCGGCAACGAGCAGCCCTGCGGCGTGCCGGGCGAGATATGCACGCGCGGATATCACCTGATGCGTGGCTATTACAAGATGCCCGAAGCCACCCGTCAGGCGATAGACTCCGAGGGTTGGCTGCACACCGGCGACATAGGCACGGTGGATGAAAACGGCTATTACAAGATAACCGGCCGCCTCAAGGACATGATAATCCGCGGCGGCGAGAACATATACCCGCGCGAGATAGAGGAGTTTCTCTACACCAACCCCAAGGTGAGCGACGTGCAGGTCGTGGGCGTGCCGGACAAGAAGTACGGCGAGGAGGTCTGCGCCTATGTCGTACTGAAGGAAAACGAGACCGCGACCGCGGATGAGCTGATATCCTTCGTAAAGAACGGCCTGAGCCGCTTCAAGGCGCCGCATTACGTGCTGTTCGTCAGCACCTTCCCGATGACTGCCAGCGGCAAGATACAGAAGTTCAAGCTGCGCGAGATGGCGGTGCATGACCTCCATCTGGAGGACGCCGCCGCGATAGAGACGGCGTAAGCAGATTAAGCCGGGCGGCACATGCCCCTTCCGCAATGAGCTATAAGGCTTGTTGCGGAAGGGGCTTTTGCATGCGTGCAGCGCATGAGATGGGCAAAACTTGCGCGCATATGCCATTAGCCGCGCGCGTGGACGGCGCATATGTGTCAAGGCACAAGTTGCCCGCATCGCCCTTGATTAGCCGCGCGCATGGGCGGCGCATATGTGTCAAGGCACATGCTGCCCGCATAGCCCTTGATTAGCCGCACGCATGGGCGGCGCATATGTGTCAAGGCACAAGTTGCCTGCATCGCCCTTGATTAGCCGCGCGCGTGGACGGCGCATATGTGTCAAGGCGCATGTTGCCCGCATCGCCCTTGATTAGCCGCGCGCATGGGCGGCGCATACGCGAAAGTACATGGCATATGCGCCGCTCAAACGCCTTATGCGCTGGCGCAGGCTTGCCGCGATTCCATCGCCAAACTGTGCGGCGGCACAGCGCCTGAATGCGCCCATACCGGCTGCGGCGAATGCGCTGCGCCAAGCGGCACATATATATGAAAGCACAGGGCGAATGCACAAACCTTAATGCGCCAAATTCGACAAAATCCATTGACAGCCGTAGGGGGCATGGGTATAATGTTAGCGATGGCTAACTTAGGCGCATTCAAGACGCAGACAGGGCGGAAAAGGGGCGTTATATAGATGAAACTGGGAGAGATGAAAATAGGCCAGGAGGCGCTGATAACCGCAGTGGGCGGTCAGGGCGCGCTCAGGCGCAGACTGCTGGATATGGGGCTTACGCCGCACACGCGCGTGCGCGTGAACAAATTCGCGCCCATGGGCGATCCCATGGAGCTTACGCTGCGCGGGTATGAACTGACGCTGCGCATAGCCGACGCAAACGAGATAGACGTGGATATCGTGCCCGGCAAGGGCGCGGCGCGCTAAGGAGGTGCGGGCATGGCGGTTATGAAGGCTGCACTGGTGGGCAACCAGAACTGCGGCAAGACTACTCTGTTCAATCAGCTGACCGGCTCCAATCAGCACGTGGGCAACTTCCCCGGAGTCACCGTGGAGGGCAAGGAAGGCACGGTGCGCGGCCACGACGATCTGACCGTGGTGGACTTGCCGGGCATATACGCGCTGTCGCCGTACACGGCCGAGGAGATTGTGGCGCGCGACTTCATACTGGATCAGCAGCCGGACGCGATAATCAACATAGTGGACGCAACCAACCTTGAGCGCAATCTGTACCTGACGCTGCAGCTCATGGAGCTGGGAAGGCCCATGGTTATAGCGCTCAACATGATGGATGAAGTGCAGGCATCGGGAACTTCGATAGACATACCGGGCCTGTCCAAGGAGCTGGGCGTGCGCATACTGCCGATATCGGCCAGCCGCAATCAGGGCGTGGAGGAACTGGTGCGCGCGGTGCTGGAGGTCATAAAGTCGGGCAATGCCGGGCAGCGGCTGGACTTTTGCACGGGCGCGGTGCATAAGGCCGTGCATTCGGTGGCGCACCTGATAGAGGATCACTCGCGCGCCATAGGCTATCCGCCGCGCTTTACGGCGGTAAAGCTGATAGAGGGCGATGAGGCGCTGGAAAAGAAGATAGAGCTGCCCGAGGATGACCAGCACCTGCTCAAGCACATAGTGGACGAGATGGAGCAGGAGCTTGGCACCGACCGCGAGGCGGCCATGGCCGACATGCGCTATCAGTTCATAGAGGGCGTATGCTCGCGGCACCTCAAGAAGGGCGGTCACTCCCGCGAGCGCGTGCGCACCGAGAAGATAGACGCGGTGCTGACGCACAAGGTCTGGGCGCTGCCGCTGTTCGTGGGCATAATGCTTCTTGTGTTCTATCTGACGTTTGGCCCGATAGGCGGCACGCTGTCCGATCTGCTGGGCAGCGGCATAGACTACCTGAAGGAGGTGACCGATGCCGCGCTCACCAACGCCGGTACGTCCACATGGATGCATTCGCTGATAATAGACGGCGTGTTCGGCGGCGTAGGCACGGTGCTGGGCTTCCTGCCGCTGATAGTGGTGCTGTTCTTCTTCCTGTCCATACTGGAGGACAGCGGCTATATGGCGCGCGTGGCGTTCGTGATGGATTCGCTGCTTCGCAAGATAGGCTTAAGCGGGCGGTCGTTTGTGCCGATGCTGATAGGCTTTGGCTGCTCGGTGCCGGCGATAATGAGCTGCCGCACGCTGGCCAGCGAGCGCGACCGCAAGATGACCATGCTGCTGACGCCGTTTATGTCGTGTTCTGCCAAGGTGCCGATATACGCGACGTTCTCGGCGGCGTTCTTCCCCGGACACAGCGCGCTGGTTATGATAATACTGTACTTTGGCGGCATGCTTGTCGCGGTGCTGTCGGGACTTTTGCTCAAGGGGCGCGTATTCAAGGGCAATCCCGTGCCGTTCGTGCTGGAGCTGCCGGTGTATCGCTTCCCGTCGCTAAAGTCGGTCATGCTGCACATGTGGGAGAAGGCTCGCGACTTCTTAGAGCGCGCGTTTACGATAATATTCGTGGCGTCGGTGATAATATGGTTCCTGCAGAGCTTTGACGGCAGGTTCAATCTGGTCACGGATTCGTCCCAAAGCATGCTGGCCTCGATTGGCTCGTTTATATCGGTGATATTCCGTCCGCTGGGCTTTGGCGACTGGCGCGCGGCCACGGCGCTTATAACCGGCCTTACCGCCAAGGAGACGGTCATATCCACGCTCAGCGTGCTGCTCAATGCGGGCAACAGCGTGGAGGCCATGCTGCCGCAGATATTCACTCCGCTGTCCGCGTCTGCGTATCTGGCGTTTGTGCTTTTGTACATGCCCTGCGTGGCCACGTTTGCGGCGGTCAAGCGCGAGTGGGGCAGCACGCGCGGCGCGCTGATATCGGCGGGCTTCCAGACGCTGGTGGCATACATAGTGGCGCTGCTGGTATATCAGGGCGGCATGCTGCTGGGACTGGGCTGATGCCCAAAGCGCCCTTTGACTTTGGGGCGCGCATGGTTAGGAGGAGTAAATGAACTGGGCTGATATTGCGGTGGGCGCGGTGCTGATAGCGGCGCTGGCGCTTGCCATAAGGTCGATAGTGCGGCGCAGAAAGCGCGGCGGCGGCTGCGGAGGATGCGCGGGTTGTCCGGCACGCTGCGGGAGCGGCTGCGCGAGCTGCACCGCAGGGCGCTCTGCCGCGAAGTGACGCGGATATGAGCGCATGATGTATTGCCGATTCACGCATGATTAATATGGATGCGCGGCGCATAAAAGCGTAGTGACAAGCGGCGCGCGTTCTGATACAATAGGTGCGGCGGGAAGTTTCCCGCCGCGCTTTGCGCTTTAAGGCGGGGGAGGTGGCGCGCGTGAGCGCATTGAAGGACGAGATACTGGCCGGTCGCGTGATAGCGGCCGCGCGCGACGATGAGGGACTGCGCAGGGCGTGCCTTTCGCGCGCCGGGGTGATATTCCTGCTGGGTGGCGAGCTGCTGGAGCTGGAAAAGCGCGTGGCGCAGGTGCGCGGGCATGGCAAGCGCGTGCTGCTGCACATAGACCTGTGCGACGGGCTGGGCAGGGACGCGGCGGCGGTGGACTACTGCGCGCGCATAATAAGACCCGACGGCATAATATCCACGCGCGCGCCGCTTATAAAGCGCGCCGCCGAGCATGGGCTATGTACTGTGCAGAGGCTGTTTCTCATGGATTCGCAGAGCCTTGTCAACGGCGTGCGCCTGCTGCGTGGCTCGGACTGCGACATGGTGGAGGTGCTGCCCGGCCTTGCGCCCAAGGCGATAAGCTTCATGCGCTGCGAGCTGGACAGACCCCTTATCGCGGGCGGCATGATAACGACCGCCGCCGAGGTCAGGCAGGCTTTTGCCGCGGGCGCGGCGGCGGTATCGACCAGCTGCGCCGAACTTTGGGATGATATATCGCTAAAGGGATAAAGTTAATTCTGATTTAGCACAATTGATACACTACGCCAACAGAGATGTCGTAAAATAATATGTACATGGCAGAGAATCAGAGAAGCCGTGGCAGACCCGCCCTGAGCGGTTTGTTTGCCATGGCTTTTTTGCGCCTTGAGCATGGCGGGTCTGAGCTGTTTGCGGCTGAGATGCGCGCATTGCGGTCATTCGGGAGACAAATACATTTGCGGGGGGAACACAAATGCTTAACGATCGGTACGACGTGCTGATTATCGGAGCGGGCGTGACGGGCTGCGCGATAGCGCGCGAGCTTTCGCACACCGGGCTAAAGGTGGCGCTGTCCGATGCCTGCGAGGATGTGGCCATGGGCGCAAGCCGCGCCAACAGCGCCATAGTCCACGCGGGCTATGACTGCGCACCCGGAACGCTGATGGCGCGCTTCAACGTGCGCGGCAACGAGATGTTCGACGACATGTGCGAAAGCCTGGACGTGCCGCTTCTGCGCATAGGCTCGTTCGTAATAGCCTTCGGCGAGGAGGACGAGCGCGAGCTGAACAACCTTCTTGAGCGCGGCAGGCAAAACGGCGTGCCGGGTCTGGAGATAATATCGGGCGAGCGCGCAAGGGAGCTGGAGCCCAAGCTGTCGGATGAGGTAACGGCGGCGCTGTGGGCACCCACTGCGGGCATAACCTGCCCCTATGAGCTGACGATAGCGCTGAGCGAGAATGCGCGCGCCAATGGCGTAGACATGCTGCTGGGCAAGCGCACCGTGGCGATAGAGCAGGGCGATGTGCTGACCGTGCGCTTTGCCGACGGCACTTGCGCGCAGGCTGCCCATGTGATAAACGCCGCCGGTGTGTACGCCGACGAGGTGGCGCGCATGGTGGGCGACGAGAGCTTCACCATAAAGCCGCGCAAGGGCGAGTACATGCTGCTGGACAAGCAGGCGCTGTGCGTGGGCACGGTCATATTCCAGACGCCGTCCAAGCTGGGCAAGGGCGTGCTGGTTTCGCCGACCGTGGACGGCAATGTGTTCGCAGGACCTACCGCCAAGGACGACTGCGCGCGCAACGACACCCAGACCACCGACGAGGGACTTAGCGAGCTCAAGCGCCTGTCGCTGCGCTCCGTACCCACGCTGGCGCTGCGCCAGGTGATAACCTCGTTTGCGGGCATACGCGCTCAGCCCTCGACCGGCGACTTCATAGTGCGCGCGAGCGAGGCCGAGCCGCGCCTCATACATGCCGCGGGCATATGCTCCCCGGGCCTGTCCAGCGCGCCGGCCATAGCCGAGTACGTGCGCGGTCTGCTGGGCGAGATGGGTGTGGACGTGAGCGAGCGCAGCGATGCCGTATATGTGCGCAAGCATGCCAAGCCCTTCCGCCTGATGGACGACGAGGAGCGCGCCGAGGCGTTTGCGCGCAATCCTCTCTACGGGCGCATAATCTGCCGCTGCGAGACCGTGACCGAGGCCGAGATAGTGGACGCGATACATCGCGGCGCGCGCACGGTGGACGGCGTAAAGCGCCGCACGCGCGCGGGCATGGGCCGCTGCCAGGGCGGCTTCTGCGGGCCGAGGGTGATGGAGATACTCAGCCGCGAACTGGGCATACCCATGGAGGAGCTGACCAAGTTCGGCGGCGAGTCGTACATGGTAGCCGGAAAACTGGGGGAGGTCAAGGCCGATGAATGATTATGATGTTATCGTCGTAGGCGGAGGTCCGGCGGGACTGGCTGCGGCGCTGGAGGCTGACAAGGCGGGCGCCAAGGTGCTGGTGCTGGAGCGCGACCGCGACCTGGGCGGCATATTGCAGCAGTGCATACACAACGGCTTCGGCCTGCACTTCTTCGGCGAGGAGCTGACCGGCCCGGAATACGCGGGCAGGTTCATCGCCGAGCTTGACAAGACCGGCATAGAGGTGCTTACCGACGCGATGGTGCTGGACGTGTCCGGCGAGCGCGTCGTGACCGTGATGAGCGCCGAACGCGGACTCATGGCGCTGCGCGCGGGTGCGGTCGTGTTGGCCATGGGCTGCCGCGAGCGCACGCGCGGCGCGCTCAACATACCCGGCACCCGTCCTGCGGGCGTGTACACGGCGGGCTGTGCGCAGCGCCTGTGCAACATGGAGGGCTATCTGCCCGGCCGCAAGGTGGTCATACTGGGTTCGGGCGACATTGGCCTCATCATGGCGCGCCGCATGACATGGGAGGGTGCCGAGGTCAAGATGGTGTGCGAGCTGATGCCGTACTCCTCGGGCCTGAACCGCAACATAGTGCAGTGCCTTGTGGACAACGATATACCGCTGCGCTTTAACCACACCGTGACCGCCATACACGGCAGGGAGCGCGTGACCGGCGTGACCATAGCCGAAGTCGATCCTGCGACGCGCGCGCCCATACCCGGCACTGAGTTCGACATAGAGTGCGACACGCTGCTGCTGTCGGTCGGCCTCATACCCGAAAACGAGCTGAGTCGCGCCGCCGGCATAGAGATGGACCCCGTGACCTCGGGCGCGGTGGTGGACGAGGATCGTCAGACCTCGATACCGGGCGTGTTCGCCTGCGGAAACGTGCTGCACGTGCATGACCTTGTGGACAACGTAAGCGCCGAGGCGATACTGGCGGGCAAGTCGGCGGCTAGGTATGCGCTGGAGGGCGGCGACGGGCAGCCCGCGGCACAGCGGCGCGTGCTGCCGCGCGGCAGCGTGCGCTATGTAGTGCCGCAGCGCCTGAGCGCGCATGCGGGCGGCAAGACCGACCTGTACTTCCGCGTGGGCGGCGTGGTCAAGCCTGCGCGCCTGACCGTGCGCTGCGACGGCGTGGAGCTGGTCTCGCGCAAGAAGCAGATAATGACCCCCGGCGAGATGGAGAAGGTAACGGTAGATATCCCTGCGGGCGGCGACATAGAGATATGCGCCGAGCAGGCGTAAGGAGGCGCGCATATGGAGATTCGTGAGATGACGTGTATAGTATGTCCCATGGGCTGCCGCCTCACCGTGACCAGCGACGGCGGCGAGCTGAAGGTTGAGGGCAACACCTGCCCGCGCGGCGAGAAGTACGCAAGGCAGGAGTTTACCAACCCCATGCGCACGGTCACGTCCAGCGTGTTCGTAAGCGGCGGACGCATGCCGCTGTGCTCGGTCAAGACCGGCGGCGTGATACCCAAGTCGCTGATACCTAAGGCGCTGGAGGCGATACGCGCCTGCCGCGTGGAAGCGCCCGTGCATATAGGCGATGTGGTGATAAGCGACATATGCAAGACCGGCGTGGATCTGGTGGCCACGCGCAATGTAGAGCGCGCGGAGTGACGCGAGCCGGGCTTTGGCATGATATTGGCTGACATGGATATATAGCGCATATGGCGCGCGGATGCTTTGGGACTCTCCCCATGCGTCCGCGCGCATTTTGTATTATTACAGGCGAATGGTCAAGCGCCTGTGCGGCCAATGCACG
>JBMNUB010000070.1:0-9874 GCA_050946055.1 Candidatus Fimadaptatus sp.
AGAGAGGCGATAGAAAAGATACTGAGGCGGCAGCGCGAGTGGAAGGGAGTGGAGATATAAGTGGGAGCATTCTGATGCCGGGGGTACTGCGCAGATACAGCGGGAAAGAACAAGGCGAGAATTGCGGAATAAATCAGGCATCGGTTAGACGAAGATAGGCCGGGGGAAACAGATGACAATGTTTGGAGAGGAAGTATGACGACCATTTTAAGGGTGGCAAGCAACAAGCTCTGCAATGGTTAGACCAGTTTGCGGGCAACAAGTAACGATACTTGCTCAGATGACGGGGAGTATTATGTGCCTGCGGGGGGCGCTGCCTGTATTCTGGGGATTGGCCCGCACATGCAAAACCCCGGCTATGCCGGGGGATAATTATTGATAGGCGGGCATGGCGCGCGCATGCCGGACCGGTATGTGTGCAATCCGCATGGCTAACGCATGCCGCGGCGGGCAGCGCGCTGCGCCTTCTGCTCCTCTATCAGCTCCGGGAACAGCCGGCGCACGTCAGGGCGGTCCTCCAACTGAGCTATGCTCATGTGATACGTGCCTATCAGGTAGTTGCGGCAGTATTCGCGCTCGTCCTGAGTACACATGGAGGAGAACAGCAGCCTGCGCCGGGGCGGCACGGACTCGATGAGCTGCCAGTAGCGCGGTGTCAGGCGCTCCATGCCCAGCGCGCGCATCAGCTCGGCGCGTTCGGCGCGCACGTCCATCCATTCGCGCCTGCCCATGCACTCGGGGGAGAAGGGCTCGCCTGCCGGGCCTGTGCCTGAACCGTCATCGCCAGCCAGTGAGGACAGTATCTCCAGCTCCACGGCATCCTCCAGCGAGGCATAGCGCGACTCGACGCTGAGTATGCGCCGCGCATATGTTCCCGCGCGCGGGCCGCTTAGGCGGTACAGCCACGCGCCGACTCGCAGAGGGTCGCCAGGGCTGAGTTCGCCGCTCTTTTCCATGCGCGCGCATATCGCCAGCGCCTCCCGCGCCGGCATGCGCTCATCGGGCAGACGCGCGCTAAGCGCATCAAATAGCGCCAGCCATTGCCCGTCGGGAAGCGCGCGCTCGTCGGCGACGAACTCCAGCGCGTACAGCCGCGTGCGCAGCAGTGCGTATGGTGTGGTGACCACCTGTGAGCCGCGCCCCACAAAGCGCATGGGCGTGCGCACGCATACGTCGATGCTCGCGGGCAGCTCGTCGCGCTCCATGCACGCTAGCCATTCGCGCAGCTCCAGCCCGCCGCGCACAGGCAGGCCGTGCGCTATGAAGTGCAGCTGGCAGGGCTGTTCTTCGCCGTCTAGTTCAAGCACATGGCAGCTGGGCGCGGGCAGCAGCGCGAAAAACTCGCGCGCGCAGGCGAGCAGAGGCACGATCAGCGAACCGCCCTTGTGCCAGGTGCGGTCGAGCTTGTCCAGCAGCTGGGCGCGGGCAGTGTAGCCGCGCGTGCGTATCAATTCGCCCACGGGCAGCAGCAGCACATGGCCGAGAAGGCCGGAGGCCAGCGCGGTTATCTGGGATATGTGCGGCAGATGCTCGCCGTCGCACAGCTGCGAGAGCGCGGCCTGAGCGCACTTGGGTCGCAGCCTGCGCAGTATTTCGCCCCATGCCCGCGCATGGGGTATGAGTATGAATATGGTCTTGCGGCGCTCTTTGATAAGCAACTCGTCAAGGCACGCACACAGTGCCTCTGTGGATCGATAGAGCATATGCTGCACCGCCTTTCGATGAGTTATGAATGGGCGACATGCCGCATCAGCAGGGCGGCAGGCTGCGCGCAATATGGCGCGCGGGCAGATGAACGGCTTTGCACACCGCCAGCGCTTTAAGCGACGGCGGCGCGGATATGTAAGCGCAGGCGCATATTGGCGCGGGCAGGCATATGCCGCTTCTGCGCGCGCCTGCCATATTACGCATATGATACTATACTCATTTTATCAGAAAATCCAAATGGATACAAGCGAACACAATGCTAAGTTGCAGGCCATGCATAAAATCCGTGGGTGCTGGTGCGCCTTGTGCCGCAGAGGGCTTACTGCGCCGCGCAAACATGTATATGCGCACAGAGGCATAATGGCTTGACATAAGCACGGCTAAGATATACGATATTGGCAGCAAAACAGGGGGTACACAATGGGAATATGCAATAAGCTCTCCTTATGACATACATATTGAGGAGGACTATATAGGTGAAAGCGATTGAAAACGCTGCTCATCGGGCAAATCCGGATGCACATTACAAATTCGGGCGCAGGGCTGTGCCGCCGCTTGTTGTAAAGCGCGCCCTGTCCGTCGGTGAAGCCGGCAAAGCATGGCTTGAAAATCTGGACGGCACGATACGCGAGCTGGAACAGAGGTGGGACATATCGGTCGGGGAGGCATTGCATGGAGGCACACATGCCTTCGTCGCCTGTGCAGACGGCAGAAACGGCGAGCAGTATGCCTTGAAGATAGACATGCCCGAAGATTTGGGCGGCGAATTTAATAACGCCGTGGCTGCGCTTAAAATTGCAAACGGGCGGGGCTATCCTAGACTGTATGCATATGACCTGAGCAAAAAGGCGTGCCTGATGGAGCGACTGGGCAAGCCCATAAACCGATTGGGCTATTCCACATATGAGCAGCTCAGGATAATATGCGATGCGCTGCAAAAGGTGTGGGCGATGCCGATCACCGGCGACATTCCGCTCAATGATGTAAACAGCATAGAATGGTTTAGAGCGTTTATAGGGAAATCGTGGCAGGAGCTAAACCGACCCTGCTCGCGGCGGGTGATAGATAAGGCGCTTTCGTACCTGCAGTCGCGGGAGGACGCCATGAATCCCGCCGGGTTTGTGCTGCTGCACGGCGATGCTCATGGCGGCAATGCGCTTAAGGAGCTGTCGGGAGAGGGCTTTAAGCTGATAGATCCTGACGGCATAGTTTACGAAAAGGCATATGACATGGGCGTGCTGATGCGCGAATGGGTGGATGACTATGCGCAGGAGCCGTTCAAGTGCGGAAGGGAGCGCTGCCGGTATCTGCATGAGCTGACGGGCGTGAATGAAAGGGCAATCTGGGAATGGGGCTACCTTCAGACGGTCTCCACCGCGTTTGTGCTGATTAAAATAGGTCAGGAGGAAACCGGCGGCAAGATGATGCGCACCGCAGAGTGCTGGGCATGGGAGGAGCAGGCGCAGGACCCGGACTATTTAGCGGCGGTTGCCGGTATGCTGTCGCTGGAATACGGCCTTGAGACAGCGCAGATTGCGCCGGAGCGCCGGGGGTTCTACGGCGAAACATGGCGAGTGCGGACGGGAGAGGAGACGTATTTTGTCAAGATAGACTATTGGCAGCAGCATAAGCTCAGTTACAGGGACAGCCTGTCAGCGGTGCAATACATGATAGACTGCGGCATATCATTCGTGCCTAAAATAGTCAGGACGCGGAGCGGGCGGCTGTTTAGCGAGTTCCGCAATGGAATAGCGGCGGTATTTGAATATGTGCCGGGTGAGATGTCGGAAAACTACTCTGTGGCGCAGCTGTATGGCCTGCTGGCCAAGGTATATCATCTGGATACGGCGGGGCTGAGTGTGCCGGGCGAGGACTTTGGCATCGGGTATCTGGAAGCGTTTGAGGCGCTGAGAGGCTCTCCTTGCCTGCCTGCGAACATAAGGGAGGCGCTGGACGGCAAGAAGGCCGTCATGTCGAGATATGCCCGGCGGCTGAGGGCGTTTTCGGCACTGTGCAAGGGCGATTTGCATGGCATGCACATAACGCATGGGGATGCTGGCGGCAACTGCCTGATGCAGGACGGCGATATGCGCATAGTGGGCTGGGACTCCGTCATGCTGGCACCGATAGAGCGCGATGCGTGGATATTCATAAGCGATGAGCAGCAGATGGATGAGGCGGCAGCAGCGCTGCGCGAAAACGGCATAGATTACGAGCCGGAACAGGCCCGGCTCTGCTACTACTGCTATTCGTTCTTCTTCTACTATCTGGATGAGTATATAAAGGCACTTGAGAGCGCCGGACGCGAGCAGCAGCGCCGGGACATAGAAAAGGGTTTGCAGGAATACCTTGCGGGTGGCTGGATATACGAAAGGCTGGATGCGGCGGACAGGGTCGCGATATAGCGGCGCGCTTGCGCGAACTGAGGGCGCAAACGGCTTGCGATAGGGCGGTCAGGACATGGGCGCTGGGCATGGTTTGCCAGCGCCCATGTCTGTGCCGGGCGCTGAATATCCGCGTGCGGCGGCTGTGCCGGGTGCGTATGCGGCGTCAAAATGTTGTGGGCGCGCAAAGCAACTTTATGATATCGTCAAAAATCCCCTGCCCCCATATGCCCATATGCGCATCGGCGCACAAGTGTTTAACAGCAAAATTTGCGGCTAAAACATTGCATTTGATGTCGATTTACTATATCATATATGATAGAAATGTGTCCGCGCGCGGTGCGGCAGGACGCGGAGCGACGATTTATCCATGCTGCGCGCCGCTGCGTTTTGTCTTATGAAAGCGCGGGAGGGACATTGAAAATTGAAGTGCCGGGCGCGCTGACAAGCGTTCGGAGCGAGGAGGAATGTTGTTTTGAGTTCATCACTTGCCAAGCTGCAAAAGGCGTTTGGCGCGCAGGACATGACCCAGGGCGAACCGTGGAAGAACATAGTCAAGTTCTCCATACCGCTGCTGATAGGCAACTTCGCCCAGCAGTTGTACTCCACCGTGGACTCGATAGTCGTGGGGCAGTACGTGGGCGACAATGCGCTGGCCGCCGTGGGCGCGTCAGGCCCGATAATGAACCTGCTGCTGGTGCTGTTGATGGGCATATCCACAGGCGCGGGCATAATGGTCAGCCAGTTCTATGGCGCGCATGACCGCGAGAACCTCAGCAAGACCGTGGGCAACTGCATAACGCTGACTGCGGTAGCCGCGATAGTGATAATGGTTTTGGGATTGCTCACGACTTATCCCATACTTACCGCGCTGCAGACTCCTGCGGAGATAATCGAGGACACGCATACGTATCTTACGATAATGTATTACGGCATGCTGGGCATGGCGTTTTACAACATAATTTCGGGAATACTGCGCGGTCTGGGCGATTCGGTGTCGCCGCTGTTGTACCTGCTTGTGGCCTGCGGACTCAACATAGCGCTCGATTTGTGGTTCGTGATAGGCTTTGACTGGGGCGTGTCGGGCGTGGCATGGGCGACGATAGTGGCTCAGTTCGTGTCCAGCGTGCTGTGCCTTGTGCAGCTGTGCCGCATGCGCAACACCGTGGACATAAACCGCAAGACGCTGCGCCTGCACGCCTCGATAGCGCTGCGCATAGGCAAGCTGGGCCTGCCCGCAGGCATAACTCAGGCGATATTCTCCATGGCCATGATAATGGTGCAGTCGCTGACCAACAGCTTTGGCGCGTTCATAATCACCTGTTCCACCGTGGTAATGCGCGTGGACGGCTTTGCCATGATGCCTAATTTCACCTTCGGCATGGCCATGACCACCTTCGCCGGACAGAACGTGGGTGCGCGCCGTCTGGACAGGGTGCAGACCGGCACGCGCGAGGGGCTTAAGCTGGGGCTGATAGTATCGACCACATGCACGGCGCTGATAATGATATTCGGGCGCTATCTGTTCGGTCTGTTCACCAACACACCGGCGGTAATAGACACGTCCATGCACATGATGTCCATAATTGCGGTGGGCTACATAGCCTTCTCGGTGAGCCAGGTGCTTTCGGGCGTGATGCGCGGCGCGGGCGACACCATGACCCCCATGTGGATATCGCTGTTCACCACGGTCGTGCTGCGCGTGCCGATAGCTTACGGCTGGGCGTATCTGACCCGCAGCGCCGAGCTGCCCACTGGCTCGCCCGATTCTTTGTACTTTTCGCTGCTGATAAGCTGGGTAATGACCACGGTCATAACCGCGATATTCTTCAGGCGTGGCCGCTGGCGCAGAAAGGCCCGGGAGTTCTTTGGCACTGAGGCAAATGATACCCAGAGCGCTGCGGGCTGATTCGGCGTGCAATGAAACTGTTCTGCTGGCCGGCGGAGTTCGGGAGGACTTTAGTCCTCTCCAGCTTGTCAAAGCGTCTTTTTGACAAGCATGGACGGGGGAGAAGCTCCCCCGCCATTGCCACCCATACTCAGTTTCCACTGAAATCCTGCGGATTTCCGGGCATGGAAACTGCAAGGAAGATATTTTTACTCCGGGAAATGAGATTTCCCTGCGTAAAACTATCCTGAGCGCCCACCGCACATGCCGCTGGGCGCTACCTAAGTCGGCGGGCTGCGAGGCCCGCCGAGCTCTCCGGGGGTTTTTGACAGTCTGGGGAGGACTTTAGTCCTCTCGAATTTCAATACAGCCCGGCGGCATGCCCATAGGGCAAGGGCGATTATATCAGAACAATTGTTTTGATGAGCAGGGCATATTCCGGGCGGCCTGCGCGCTGCAAGTAAGAGGAGCTTAAGCGCAGGCACAAGGGCTTGGTGGCGGTCAAGCTTGCTTCACCGCAAACGATCGAATGCGCGGCAATGCGCCGGGCATCTCAAACATCAATGCGCGGCGTATTGCGCGCGCTCATGGGAGGTAATAGTTATGCTGCTAGGTGCATTGGAGGCGGGCGGCACCAAGATGGTGCTGTCTACGGGTGATGAGAACGGAAACGTGCTGGAGCGCATGAGCCTGCCCACCACGACTCCGGATGAGACCATGCCCGCGATAATCGATTTCTTCAGGGACAAGCGCATAGAGGCGCTGGGAGTGGGCAGCTTTGGCCCTGTCGATCTGGACGAGAACAGCCCTAAGTATGGCTACATAACCACGACCCCCAAGCCGCACTGGGGCTACTATCCGCTGCGCGGCGTGCTGGCCGAGGCGCTGGGCGTGCCGGTGGGCTTTGACACGGACGTGAATGCAGCCGCGATATCCGAGCATGCGCTGGGCGCGGGCAAGGGGCTGAGCAGCTGCCTGTACGTCACGGTAGGCACGGGCGTGGGCGGCGGCATGGTCGTGGACGGGCGCATACTGCACGGCGCGATGCACCCTGAGCTGGGCCACATAATCATGCGCGTACACAAGGACGATCCCATGCCCAAGGGAAGCTGCCGCTTCCACGAGGGCTGCCTTGAGGGGCTGGCCAGCGGCACGGCGATAGAGGCGAGATGGCAGGTCAAGGCGCACACGCTGCCCGACGATCACTTCGCGTGGGAGCTGGAGGCTTACTATCTGGGGCAGATGTGCGCCAATGCGGTGCTCATGTATTCGCCGCACATGATAGTGCTGGGCGGCGGCGTGATGCACAAGCAGCACCTGTTCCCGATGGTGCGCAAGGCCACGCAGGAGTTCTTGAACGGCTATGTGCAGCTGGAGCAGATAGTCCGCGACATCGATTCCTACATAGTGCCGCCTGCGCTGGGCGACAATGCGGGCGCGGCGGGCGCGCTGCTGCTGGCGGCGCAGGCGCTGGCGGGCAAGTAAGGCGCGCTACCGTGCGTGCGTCGGGGCGCGGCTGGGCGCTATGCACGGCGGACATGCGCATGCTGTGTGCTATGGCGATGCGGGGATGAACATGCCGGTAATGGCGAAGGCTCCCTGTGCGCGGGCGGGCATGCGGCGTGCGCGGCAGGATTTGCCGGTCGTGCTTTTGCGCAGAATGACACGCGGCGGGCGCGGCGGTAACTTGCCGGTCGCGTCTGGTGCGTAAACTTACCTGCACGGCTCTTGTAAGATGACGCGCGGCAAAGCCCTGACGCCGGTGCGGGCGGGCGCGAATTGGCGTATGCGCATGTGGGCGCAGCGCGTCGCACACAGGGCAGCAATCATAGGCATGGGCGCATCACCCGTGCGGCAGTGTCCGGTCATGCTCAGGCGTGACCGGCATTTGTGCATTATGTGCATATTCGGAGGTGCGGCATGGAGAGGCGGGCGGACATGGACAGGGCGAAGGCCATACTCAGGCGCGTGTTTGGCTACGACAGCTTTCGCCCAGGGCAGGAGCGCGCCATAAGCTGCATGCTGGCGGGCAGGGACGTGCTGGCCGTGCTGCCCACGGGCGGCGGCAAGTCGATATGCTATCAGGTGCCAGCGCTGGCGGGCGAGGGCATAACGATAGTCATATCCCCGCTGATATCGCTGATGAAGGATCAGGTGGATCAGTTGATACAGCAGGGCGTGGAGGCGCGTGCGCTCAACTCCAGCGTGGATGCGGCCGGTGCGCGCGACACAATGCGCGGCGCGCGCGAGGGCGATGTACCCATAATATACATAGCCCCGGAGCGGCTGGACTTTGAGGGCAGCAGGCAGGAACTGTGGGCACTGGACGTGCGGCGCGTGGTAGTGGACGAGGCGCACTGCGTCAGCCAGTGGGGGCATGACTTTCGCACCAGCTATCTGGGCATAGCCGACTTCATAACCGGGTTTGCGCGCCGCCCGACTGTGGCCGCGTTCACGGCCACGGCCACCGGGCGCGTGCGCGACGACATAATCAAGCTGCTCCAGCTCAACAACCCGGAACTCATACAGACCGGCTTTGACCGGGGCAATCTGGCGTTTTCGGTGGAGCATGTCAAAAAGAGCCAGCGCGCGGCGTGGATAAAGCGCTTCGCGGCGGAGCATGCCGGCATGAGCGGCATAGTGTACTGCTCGTCGCGGCGCGACACCGAGCAGCTGGCAGCAGAACTGGGCGCGCTGTGCTACCACGCGGGGCTGAGCGACGATGAGCGCACCCGCGCGCAGGACGACTTCATAAACGATGTTAATCCGCTGATATGCGCCACAAACGCCTTTGGCATGGGCATAGACAAGCCCGACGTGCGCTTTGTGATACACTATCACATGCCCGCCAGCATAGAGGCGTACTGGCAGGAGGCCGGGCGCGCCGGGCGGGACGGCATGCCCGCCGAATGCGTGCTGCTGGGCACTTCGTCGGACGCGGCATTCTGGGAGCGGATGATAACTCTGGATGAGGGCGACGAGGCTGAGAAGGATAAGCGCCGCGCCCGGCTGCGCGCCATGTCGGACTATCTGTACGTGCCGGGCTGCCTGCGCGCGCATCTGGTGCGCTACTTTGGCGAGGAGATAGGCAGCTGCGGCATATGCTCAAACTGCACGGGCGCGCCCGCACAGGACATTACCCGTCAGGCGCAGATGGTGCTGTCGGCAGTGCGGCGCTGCGGCGAGCGCGTGGGGCGCGCCATGATAGCCGACGTGCTGAAGGGCTCGCGGAGCAGCCACATAGCCGAGCTGGGATTGGACAGGCAGTCCACATACGGGCTGATGAAGGGCGAGGAGCGCCGCCGCATATCCGAGTACATAAACGCGCTGGTGGCGCAGGGGTATCTGGAGCTTACCGAGGGCAGATATCCCGTGCTGAAGCTGACGGAGGAGAGCTGGGACGTGTTGCGCGGCGAGGTGCAGGTAAGCGCGAGGCTACTCGATGTGGATGAGAACGAATCGCGCACCGGGCGTACGCACAGCAAGAAGCGCGCGGGCGCGGCAGGCGACATGTACGGCACGCCGCTGTTTGAGCATCTGCGGACTCTGCGCCGCGAGATAGCCGCCGAGAAGGGCCTGCCCGCGTTCATGGTGTTCGGGGATGCGGCGCTGTGCGACATGACAAGGCGCGCGCCAGATACGCCCGAGCAGATGCTGAGCGTCAGCGGCGTGGGCGAGCAGAAGATGCGCATGTACGGCGAGCGCTTCCTGCGCGCCATACGCGAGTTCAAGCAGGCGCAGGGCGGTACGCAGGAGGACGGCGAGGTCTACGACGAGTTTGAACCGGCATTGGACGCGAGCAAGTGGGAGAAGTGGGAGGGCGAGCTTCGCCCGGCGCTCACGGCACGGCAGATGCGCGGCGGTGGAAGCGCCGCGCCGCAGGCCGGGCAGGGCG
>JBMNUB010000071.1:0-9646 GCA_050946055.1 Candidatus Fimadaptatus sp.
TTTTATGCTAAGATGTTGGTAGCGGCTCATTGAGTTGCTCCTTTCGTAGTTGTCCGCAAACACTATTCTAAAGGAGTTTCCTCTTTGAGTCACTATTTCTTTTGCCTGTTGCACTTACATTGTAAATTCAAGACAAAGAAATCGCCCCCGCGCTCTGAGCGTATGCCGCGAGCGCGGGGGCAATTGTCTGTTCCTAGACAGAGTGTCAGCCTGTCATCAGTTCTTGGGCTCCAGCACTTCCATGCCGCCCATGAAGGGACGCAGCACCTCGGGTATCACGACCGAGCCGTCCTCCTGCTGGAACTGCTCGACTATGGCGGGCATCAGGCGGCTGGTGGCCAGACCCGAGCCGTTGAGCGTATGTACGAACTCTATCTTCTTGGTGTCGGCGCGGCGGAAGCGTATGTTGCCGCGGCGCGCCTGATAGTCGCGCGCATTGGACACTGACGAGCATTCCTTGTACTCGTTCATGCTGGGCAGCCACAGCTCCACGTCGTAGGTGGTGGCCATGGAAGCCGAGCAGTCGCCCGCAGCCAGCTTGCTCAGCTGGAAGTGCAGGCCCAGACCCTCGACCAGTGCGCAGGCCTTGCGTATCAGCTCCTTTAGCATGGCGTCGGAGTCCTCGGGCCTAGTGTAGCCGAACATCTCCACCTTGTTGAACTGATGGCCGCGGATCATGCCGCGCTCGCTGGCGCGATACGAACCGGCCTCGCGGCGGTAGCAGGGGGTATAGGCAAACAGCTTGCGGGGCAGCACGCTCTCGTCCAGTATCTCGCCACGATATAGGTTGATGAGCGC
Organism: Candidatus Fimadaptatus sp.; assembly: GCA_050946055.1. Classification (GTDB taxonomy): domain Bacteria; phylum Bacillota; class Clostridia; order Christensenellales; family Aristaeellaceae; genus Fimadaptatus. The sequence goes on from JBMNUB010000071.1 coordinate 799, forward strand.
GGTCTCGGCGGTGGGCAGCATGAAGCGGAAGTCATCCTCTGCCAGCCTGTATACGTCCTCCTCGAACTTGGGGAACTGGCCGGCGGTCAGGCCGCACTCGTAGGTGAGCATGTGCGGCGGCAGCATGAACTCATAGCCATCCTTTATGTGGGTGGTGATGAAGTAGTTGAGCAGCGCCCACTCCAGCTGCGCACCCAGACCGGTGTACAGCCAGTAGCCGTTGCCGCCCATCTTGACGCCGCGCTCGTAGTCTATGAGTCCAAGCGACTGGCACAGCTCAACGTGGTTCTTGCCCTCGTAGGGCAGATGGGGCTTCTCGCCGAAGGTGTATACGACCTTGTTGTTCTCCTTGCCGCCGGCGATAACGTCCTCTGCGGGCAGGTTGGGCAGTGCCAGCACGAACTTCTGTATCGAATCCTCCAGAGCGGCCTGCTTCTCGTCCAGCTCCTTCACGCGGTCGGCCATGCCCTTGAGCTGCTCAAGCAGCGCAGAGGTGTCCTGACCCTGCTTGCGCAGGGCGGGTATCTGCTTGTTGAGCTTGTTGCGCTCGGCCTTGATGCTCTCGTTCTCGGCAAGTATGGCGCGGCGCTCCTCGTCCCAGCCCAGCAGCTCGGTGAAGTCGGCCTCATAGCCGCGCTTGGCCAGCCCGGCCTTTACAAAGTCAGGATCTTTGCGAATGAGATTGATATCCAGCATGTCGGTTTCCTCCCTTTTTTGCCCCGCAAAAATAATAAAGCCCCTGCATATCGCAGGGGCGAATCTTTCGCGGTACCACCCTAATCATGGCCTTACGGCACTCTCATGCGCGCTGTATCGGGCGCACCCGCGCGGCTCATCGCCGCCCGCTCCCGGCTGGAAACCGCGCCTTGGGACATCGGCTCGCACCATGCGCCGACTCTCTTGAGTCCCTTCCGCGCGACCTTGCCATTCATCGCGTTGTATCTATTATAGACCGTTTGGCGAAAATTGCAAGTAAATTTTGCGGAGGCGCATGTGCCTGAGCGCGGCCTTTCCCTTTAGTTGAAGGCGGTGAGCGGCGCGGATTTGCGCTGCTGACTGGCCTGGCGGTTGCCGCAGGCAAGGGCGCGGCGCTTGAATTAAGCTAAAGCTTTATACGTGACAATACTGCCGCCGCATGTTCGCCACGATGCACAAATGCTGAATAAATATCCGAAATAGGCGCTGAATGTTCGCGAAAAACTGGAACGTTTATGTAAAATGTGAGCATTGGCGTGAATAATGCGGCGCCGCGCCTTGATATTTCAACTTGATGTGAGTATAATGAAACACAGGCATGCGATAAATAACGCGAAAGAAGGAATACCCATGTACGATATAAAGTTCATCCCTGCCAATACGCTCAAGGCCAAGCCCGCCGATGAGAGCAAGCTGGGCTTTGGCAGGCTGTTTACCGACTATATGTTCATAATGAATTATGACCCGGAGAACGGCTGGCACAATCCGCGCGTGCAGCCCTATCAGAACTTCGATATGGACCCGGCCTGCTTGGTGCTGCACTACGGCCAGACCATATTCGAGGGCATGAAGGCCTATCGCCGCGAGGATGGCGGCATACAGCTGTTCCGCCCGCGCGACAACTTCCGCCGCATGAACAAGTCCGCCGACAGGCTGTGCATACCGCAGTTTGACGTGGAGATGGCCATGGACGGCCTTGTAAAGCTGCTCGAGGTTGAAAAGGATTGGGTGCCGCACAGCTCGGGCGCTTCGCTCTACATCCGTCCTACGATAATCGCCACCGATGTGCGTCTGGGCGTGCATGCGTCCAATACCTACGCAATGTACATCATACTGTCGCCTTCGGGCGCGTACTATGCCGCCGGCCTTGATCCCGTGGGCATATACGTAGAGGACCAGTACGTGCGCGCCGTGCGCGGCGGCATGGGCTTTGCCAAGACCGCGGGCAACTACGCCGCTTCCATAAAGGCCGGCATGGTGGCCGAGGAGAAGGGCTATGCTCAGGTGCTGTGGCTGGACGGCGTGGAGCACAAGTACGTCGAGGAAGTCGGCTCCATGAACATGATGTTCAAGATAGGCGGCAAGGTCGTTACCCCCATGCTCAACGGCTCGATACTGGCCGGCATAACCCGCGACTCCATAATGACGCTGGCGCGCGACATGGGCTATGAGGTAGAGGAGCGCCGCGTGGCCATACAGGAGATATTCGACGATGCCGACAACGGCACGCTGGAGGAGGCCTTCGGTACCGGCACCGCCGCCGTGGTCAGCCCGGTAAAGGCGCTGTGCATGGATGGCCGCGAGATAACCATAGGCGACGGCAACATAGGGCCGCTCACCCAGAAGCTCTATGATACGCTGACCGGCATACAGTATGGCCGCCTGCCCGACACCCACGACTGGGTAGTGCGCCTGTAATCGATGCGCGATGAATGGGAGGCATGCCCTTGCATATACATTGAGCCACGCCATGAGGCGTGGCTCGCGCTTTCTGCCCGATATGCAGCCGCCTGCGCGCGGCGCAGTGTCCTTATACATCCATTCAAAGGGATGCGCAATCCCGACTTCTCTCATTATAATAGCTTGATGGCTTGGCGGCAGCATGTGCATTTGGCCGCCCGAGTGCGAACATATAAACAGGAGGAACGACATGCGCGCACATGATATCCCCATGGCGGCGGACGGAATGCCGCTGGAACGCTATATGCGCCGCGCCTATCCGCTCTGCGACGCGGCCATGCTGCGCCGGGCGCTGGCGCACAGGGACTTTAAGCAGGATGGCACAAGGCTGAACGGCTCGGCGCGCGTGCGCGGCGGAGCGCACATTGAATGCTTCATGGCGGATGAGTATCTGCTGGGCGCGCCGCTTGAGGTGCTGTGCCGCGAGGAGCGTCTGGCGGCAGTCATAAAGCCCGCTGGACTCACCTGCCAGCGCGACGCGCAGGGCGTGGGCGAGGACACGCTGGAGAGCCGCGTGCGGGAGATGTTCGGCGAGGCGTATCTGGTGAACAGGCTGGATCACTTCACCGGCGGCGTTATGCCCATAGCGCTGGACTCGGCCATGCGCGATGCCATGACGGAGGCGTTCGCGGCGCATCAGGTGGAGAAGGTATACGTCTGTCAGGTGACGGGCGCGCCCAAGGCGGCGGGCGAGCGCCTTGTACACTACGCAATCAAGTCGGCTGAAAACAGCATGGTGCGCGTGTTCGACGCGCCCAGACCCGGCGCGCTCACCATGGCATTGTCATACGAGGTAATAGAGCGCGGCGAGGTATCGCGGCTGCGCGTGCATCTGGAGACGGGGCGCACACATCAGATACGCGCGCAGCTGGCGCACGTGGGACTGCCCGTGCTGGGCGACGACAAGTACGGCGACAGGAGCGCAAACAAGGCGCACGGCGCGGCATATCAGCGGCTGTGGTGCGAGAGCGTGCGCTTTACTGCTGGCATATGCGCCGGGCGCGAGTTCAGCAGCCCGGCTGTGTTTTAACGGATATATGCCGCGGCACAGGCTGCATGTGTGAAGCCCTTGCAGGGCTGCGCGGCAGGCATGCAATATCGGAATACGCAATCGCCATTGCGAGGAGGAGAAGGGCATGAGGGAGATAAGCCTGTTCATAGCCATGAGCCTGGACGGATACATAGCGGACGATAGGGGAAGCGTGGGCTGGCTGGGCGGTCAGGGCGATGACGGCTGCGACTTCGATGCCTATTCGCTGTTCATAAAGGACATAGATACCATCATAATGGGCTGGAACACGTACAGGCAGATCGCAGAGGAGCTTGCACCGGGCGCATGGCCATATGAGGCGCAGACCACATACGTGATTACGCACAGGGATATGCCTTCGTCCGGGCGGGTGCGCTTTGTGAACATGCCCCCGGCGGAACTGGCTGACAGGCTTCGCGCGCAGAGCGGCGGCGGCATATGGATATGCGGCGGCGCGAACGTGTGCCGCCAGCTCGTAGAGGCGGACATGATAGACAGGTATTACATAACTGTGATGCCGATACTGCTGGGCTCGGGCGTGAGGCTGTTCGAGGGCGGGCATGAGCTAAGGCTCAGGCTGACGCAGACGCGCGCATACGACGGCATGGTAGATATTGTGTACCGCAGGCGGGCGTGAGCGCAATAAAGCGGAGCGCATCCGATGCAAGGCCGGACGGCTCTGCGCATAGCAGCGATTGAGCGGCCTGTGCAAGGAACGCCGAACGGCATCGGGAGCGCGCAGTATGTGATGCGCGCGACCCTGCGAATGCTCAAGCAAAGCGTAAAGCATAACCCGCGTGATAGCGGCAACGGGCGGCATTTTCGCCCAAAACACCGCCACTATTTCGGCGCGGCCTTAACCCAATGTACCTCAATCCGTAAGAATTTAGTGATATAATGTGGACACAGTGGCGTAGGAGGTAACGCGATGAGCGATGTGCTGAGCTATGGCGCGCGGGCGCGCGGCGCTTTGGCGCGCGAGGACTTCAGGTTCTCGCACAGGCTGGGGCAGAACTTCATACTGGACGACGCGGTGATGGACGAGGTGGCGCGCCTGTCGGGCGCACAGCCCGGCGATGTGGTGCTGGAGATAGGCCCGGGCGCGGGCACGCTCACGGCGGCGCTTAGGCGCATGGGCGCGCGCGTGCTGGCGGTCGAAGTAGACAGGGCGCTGGAGCCGGTGCTTAACTCGCTGCTGGGCGGCGATGAGGGTGTGGAGCTGGTGTTCGACGACATACTCAGGTGCGATCTTGGCGAGCTGCATGCGCGCATGCGCGGCATGGCCGGGGGCGCGCTGAGGGTGGTGGCCAATCTGCCTTACTACATAACCAGCGACGTGCTGACGAGGTTTGCGCGCAGCGACGTCCGGTTCGATTCGCTCACGATAATGCTTCAGGCCGAGGCTGCGCAGCGCGTCATGGCGCAGCTGGGCTCCAAGCAGTACTGCCTGCTGAGCGCGCTGGTGCAGTGGCGATACAGGCCCGAGGCGGTCATGGAACTGCCGCGCGATCTGTTTACGCCCAGGCCGCATGTGGATTCCACGCTGCTCAGGCTGGAACCGCTTGCCGAGCCTCCCGCGCCCGTGGAGGACCAGTCTATGCTGCTAAAGACCATGTCGGCCGCCTTCCTCATGCGGCGCAAGACCATGCTCAACAACCTCTGCGCGGCCATGTCATTGGACAGGCAGAGCGCGCAGGCGGCGCTTGAAAGGGCGGGACTGCCTCAGTCGATACGCGGCGAAGCGCTGACGCAGAGCCAGCTGGCAGCTCTCAGCAATGCGCTGTCGTGCATGCAGGGGATGTAAAGCAAATGCGCATTTTGTCGGGCAAGATGGCATAAGTGCGGGCAGATTGTTAAAGATTTAATTATCGGCTCCGCAGGCAGGAAAAAGAGGAAGGATGTCGAATAGGAATAAAAGTGGGCAAGATTTGAGTTTTCCTTTTAGCCGCATGGGCGGGAGGAAAGCGAGGATTGGACGGACGCAAGTTCGCCTCCACAGCGCATCATTCCACAGCTTATCGTTTCCCCCGATGCAAGTTGGGGGAGGCGTGGCCAAAGTATTTAGGATCAATAACAAGCAACAAGCTACAATCGAGATGGAGGTATGTGCAATGGGCATATGTCTGAAGGATCTGGGCATCATCAACACCACTGCGATCTACCGCAACCTGACCCCCGCGCAGCTGACTGAGAAGGCTGTGGCGCGCGGCGAAGGCACGCTGAGCAAGACGGGCGCTCTGGTCGTAAAGACCGGCAAGTACACCGGCCGCAGCGCGCAGGATAAGTTCATAGTCGATACCCCTGCCGTACACGACGAGATAGCGTGGGGCAAGGTAAATCGTCCCATAACCAAGGAGCGCTACGACGCCATATACAACAAGGTGATAGCTTACCTGCAGAACCGCGAGCTGTTCGTGTTCGACGGTCTGGCGGGCGCTGATCCCAAGTACACCCAGCAGTTCCGCATCATAAACGAGCTGGCCAGCCAGAACCTGTTCATCCATCAGCTTCTGCGCCGTCCCACCGCTGAGCAGCTGGAGAACTTCGCTCCCGATTACACCATAATCGCTGCCCCCGGCTTCAAGTGCATACCTGAGGTAGACGGCACCCGCAGCGAGGCCGCCATACTCGTTAACTACGAGGAGAAGATGGTCATCATCTGCGGCAGCCAGTATGCCGGTGAGATAAAGAAGTCCGTGTTCTCCGTCATGAACTACGTGCTGCCCAAGATGGGCGTGTTCCCGATGCACTGCTCCGCCAACGTCGGCCCCGACGGTGACAGCGCTGTGTTCTTCGGCCTGTCCGGCACCGGCAAGACCACCCTGTCCGCTGACCCGAACCGCGCCCTGATCGGCGACGACGAGCACGGCTGGGCGGATGATTCCGTGTTCAACTTCGAGGGCGGCTGCTATGCCAAGTGCATCAATCTGTCCGCTGAGAAGGAGCCTGAGATCTACAACGCCATCAAGTTCGGCGCTCTGGTAGAGAACGTTGTCATGGATCCCGAGACCCGCGAGTTCGACTTCGACGATGCGTCGCTGGCCGAGAACTCCCGCGTGGGCTATCCGGTAGACTTCATCTCCAACGCCAAGCTGGACGGTGTGGGCGCTACCCCCAAGACCGTTATCTTCCTGACCGCCGATGCTTACGGCGTGCTGCCCCCCATCTCCAAACTGGACAAGAATCAGGCGATGTACTACTTCGTATCCGGCTTCACCTCCAAGCTGGCGGGTACCGAGATAGGCATAACCTCTCCCGTTCCCACCTTCTCCACCTGCTTCGGCGAGCCCTTCCTGCCGCTGGATCCCTCGGTATACGCTTCCATGCTGGCTGAGAAGGTTGAGAAGTCCGGTGCCAACGTCTACCTGGTCAACACCGGCTGGAACGGCACCGGCAAGCGCATGAAGCTGAGCTACACCCGCGCCATGGTAAGCGCCGCCCTGAACGGCGATCTGGAGAAGGCCACCTTCGTGACCGACCCCTACTTCGGCGTGTCCGTACCCACCACCTGCCCCAACGTTCCCGACGAGCTGATGATCCCCGCCAACACCTGGGAGGACAAGGAGGCTTATGCCGCCAAGGCCAAGGAGCTGGCTGCTTCCTTCGTTGAGAACTTCAAGAAGTACACCCACATGAGCGCTGAGGTTGTCGCTGCCGGCCCCAAGGCCTGATAGGCGATAGGCGCGCAAGTGCTGTGACCTGATAGCAAAGCCCCCCTTGCATGAACCAGTCATGCAAGGGGGCTCTGCTTGTCAAAAAAGTCTTTTTGCCAAGCGTGGACGGGGGAGAATCTCCCCCGCCACTGCCACCCCTACACAGTTTCCACTGAAATCCTGCGGATTTCCGGGCGTGGAAACTGCAAGGAAGATATTTTTGCTCTGGGAAATGGGATTTCCCGACGCAAAAATATCCACGCGCCCACCGCACATGTCGCTGGGCGCGATTGAAGTCGAGAGGGCCTTGACCCTCTCGAGCTCTCCTGGGGGTTTTTTGACAGCCTGAGCCCCCTTGCATGAACCAGTCATGCAAGGGGGCTTTTAACTTGTCAAAAATGTATTTATGACAAGCGTGGACGGGGAGAGAACCTGAGCCGCCGCAGCCACCCCTACTCAGATTCCGCTGAAATCATTAAGGTTTACGGGCGTGGAAACTGCAAGATAGATATTTTTGCTCAGGGAAAGGAGATTTCCCTGAGTAAAAATCCTGAGCGCCCACCGCACATGTCGCTGGACGCGATTGAAGTCGGCGGGCTGCGAGACCCGCCGGGCTTTCCGGGGGATTTTTGCGTGCGGAATGTGCGTCGCTGTCCGCGAACGACATAGGCTATATCGATTCAACAAAGTGGTTCTCGTACATGTTCCAGTACTTGCGGTAGACATAGTCCTCGTCCGCAGTGAAGTTGAGCTGATACATGCGAAACACCACCGGGAAGTTCTTGGGTTGCCATAGCTCCTCGTATGAATAGCGGTAAGCCATGCCCAGCTTGCGCATGACGCTGCCGCTGGCGGGATTGTTGCGGTCATGGGTCGCGGTCAGGTAGGGCAGGCCGTCCCTGCGCGCCTGCTCTATCACGGCGCGCCCTGCTTCTGCGGCTATGCCCATGCCCCAATGCGCGCGGGCAAGGCCGTAGCCCAAGTCGTGCGAGTCATCCATACCTATGCCGATGTAGCCTATGGGTACGTTGTCCGATTTAAGGCATATGGCATAGGCATAAGCCTGCTCAAGCGCGTACTGCGCGGCATAGCGCTCCTCATAGAACCTGCGCGCGTCATCCATGCTGCGCGCGGGGAACCATGGCAGGAAGCGGTTGACCTCCTCGTCGCTGAGTATATCGAACAGCGCGCCTGTGTCGTCCCCGGCAAAGCGGCGCAGTATCAGGCGCTCGGTATGCAATGTGGGCGTGTTCATGGCTTGGCCTCCCTGAAGCGTTTGGTATATCATGCGCGGGCGGGGCGGATTTGCGGGGAATGGGGCAATTGTCCCGGAACATGGGTGGCGGATTTCGTCTCGGCGGGGTTAATGTATCAGTTGCGTTTGATTACAGGGCTGATTTGGCGGGGCATAATGCGACACCGTAACCCAGCCCTGCCTTCCCTTTCAGGGCGCTAGGGTGTTTTTTCCCTAGTACAGTAGGGTGGGTTAGGATGAGCGTGGGGTTATTCCGGCATGCGGAAGGTTGCTTTGAGCGCGGCTGGGTTAACCCCTCAGTCACTCACGCGACAGCTTCCCTTTCAGGGCGCTAGGGTGTTTTTTCCCTAGTACAGTAGGGTGGGTTAGGATGAGCGTGGGGTTATTCCGGCATGCGGAAGGTTGCTTTGAGCGCGGCTGGATTAACCCCTCAGTCACTCACGCGACAGCTTCCCTTTCAGGGGCGCTAGGGTG
>JBMNUB010000072.1:0-9346 GCA_050946055.1 Candidatus Fimadaptatus sp.
CTTTGGTGGGCAGCTAGCTGCCCACCAAAGTCGCACCAACAACCGGCCTATGCGTCCTTTAAAGTGGCTTTCCCCTAAGGAAGTTCTTTCTTCCTATCGTGTCCAAGATGATTGACAAACCTACAATCGGCCATAATTAACAGCCTCTGACCCTTGTCAGCCTGCCCGCGTCCATCTCGCACACCGTGTCGCACAGCTCCTCTATGTCCAGCGGGTTGTGGCTGGCCAGTATTATGGTCTTGCCGCGCGCACGCAGCTCCTTGAACAGGTTTCGCATGTCGCGCACGCCCGCGTTGTCCAGCCCATTCATGGGCTCGTCCAGCAGCAGTATGTCCGGGTCCTCCATTATGGCCTGCGCTATGCCCAGGCGCTGTCTCATGCCCAGCGAGTACTTGCGCACGGGCTTTCTCATGCCCGGCTCCAGCCCCACGGCCCGCATCGCCGCGCGCAGCTCATCCTTGCCCACGCGCCCGCGCACCGCCGCCAGCAGCTCCAGGTTCTTCATGCCGCTGTACCCGCCTATGAAGCCAGGGCTTTCTATTATAAGCCCCACGTCCTGCGGGCGCGTGGGCACAACGCGCTTGCCCGCCACGTCTATCTCGCCCTCGTTCAGGCTCATGAAGCCGCATATGCACTTGAGCAGCACGGTCTTGCCCGAGCCATTGCGCCCTATCAGCCCATGTATCCTGCCCCGCTCAAACTCCACGCTGACGCCATCCAGCGCCCTGACCTCGCGGAAGCGCTTGACCGCCCCGCGCACGCTCACCGCGCTCTCGCTCATTGCAGTATTCCCCCCTGTCTCACGTTCACGTCGCGCTTGCAGAATATGTAGGCGCTTAGGGAAAAGCATAGAAGTGTCGCAAGCAGCAGTACTGATATGCCGTATGCAGGAGGCGGCGAAAGCATATCGCCCAGCCAGTTCATGCCGTATACGGTCATCCAGTTCACAGGCGAAAAGTAGTATGCGGAAATGCCCAATACGCTATCGTCAAAGTAGCTGACCACGTACGACATGAATGTAATTATGCTGCATGTCACTGTGCCTGTATAGCCGCCAAATGTAAGATTGGCAAACAGCATCAGTCCACCCATGAACATCGATATCAGCCAAGTCATGAGCGTGCTTATAGCCATGGCCTTCAGCGGAGCCATCTTTATCATCATCATCGACAGTGCCGGTATGGATATGTTATACTCCATGCTTATCTCGCTGTTATCGGCAATGGCCATTATCGCATCGCCCCACTCCGGCGCAAAGCTCACATTGGGCAGCAGCGCAAGTATGGGCGTAAGCGCCAGAAACAGCGCAAATATCAGCGACGCTATGACTATGTATATCATCTGCCCCAATATCCATTCCAGCCTGCCGCATCGGCTCAACCAGAACATTGTCTGCTCGTCCATAAACGGTGCATCACTGAACAGTGTCACCACAAAGTAGCCATATATCAGCAGCATAACTGGATTAGCATACAGATGCGGGAATATCCATGCCGTAACCTCAAGGCCATAGTCCGCACCAAACCTCGCAAAGCCCTGCGCATTCCAAAAGCAAAAGCATATTGCGCACACGGCTATCATTATGATGCGCCAATCGCCGCGCCACTTTCGGAAGTTGAGAATGGCGCTCAGCATCGCTTTCTTAGTATCAATCATGCTTCAAACGCCACCTTATCATAAATATAGCCAGCCCGCCAAACAGCAGCAGCGCACACAGTGTAAACGCCAGCTTGTTCAAAATAGTCATGGATATACTGCCCATGTTATACACATCCTGCACCATGGCTATCTCATTCAGATGTTCCGGCACATGCATAATGCTGCTAAGCCGCATATAAGCAAAGTCCAGCAGCACCGGCGTCATTATGCCCACGTACATATTCGGTATAATGGTCACGGCGCAAAACGCGGCGCTTGCGAACATGCCAGCCGTAAGCGAATGGTGCAGCACCGTAAGCACAATATACATTATCGGTCTGCTCTGCTCTATGTCCTCGTTCAGCAGAAGCGGCATATATCCAATCGACGATGATACATTGCCCGACCACAACGGCACAGAAGCAGACTTTATCAATATAACCGTAGCCATAGATACTATATATGTGAGCATGCCCGAAAGCACGGCTGCTATAAACTTGCTCGCGCCATAGCTCGTCACACCTCCGCGCGCGCTCCAATATCTGACCGCATTGCTGCGGTAATCCGAAAGATATGCGTGTGCATAAGGTATAGCAGGCAGAACTATCGTGACTATCGTGAATACCGTCGTACCTGTCAGCATCATGTCGCACATAGAAACCAAGCAAAATGCATTTACTACAAACGGCATCTGCATCATGACAAGCACGCTTATGAGCGTTACCAATGCAAATCTCCACGATATCACGGCTCTGCGCAAGTCCATGCCCAGCATTCTAAAAATCACCGGCATACAGAGCCGCCCTCCTTTTAAGCCGCTACATACATTTCACCCGTGTATGCATTTATCATGCAGTATTCATAGTAACTATCGCCATCGCCATATGGAGATACCTGCTTTATAGTAAATGCCCATGCCGGAGTAAGCTCAAATTGCTCGGGTTCGTCAGTGAATATATCGTGGTATATCAGCTCAACATCTGCGACAACATGCGGATATGTCATAAATTTATTTGAGTAGTAATCTTCGATTGTCTTACATGCCTGTTCGCAGCTTATTATCGGCATAGGTTCGCCAGCACGCTCAGGCACAAGCATGCCCACGCACCTCAATGTTGTTACACCACGCTCATCCAGTATTGCATAAACACTTGAACCTTCCGACCAGTATCTGTCAATGCCGACTTTGTTGACATACTGGCGCGAGTTTATCGGTATGCCGTCTATCGTCTGCCTAAATCCCATCTCATAGTAATCCCGACATTCCCCACCATTGCCTTCATTGTCCACATCATTGGCAGAAATCATTTCTTTTGTTATACCAAACTGGTACTCGACTTCTAAATTCTCTATCCCCACATCCGCAAGCAGTTCCTTAACGGATTCCGCCGCATCCTGTCTTGACATAAATTCAAGCTGAGCAGCGCTGCATAGTTCGTTCAATTCATCATTCATTTCAGTCGTATGATTTTCATAATAATCTATATCCAGTCTACATTCTTCTTCATGCACATCATATAGGTAGTCGAATCCATTTCTGAGCGGCGTATCGCGCAATCCGAACCCATATCCGCCATCATGTGCCAGCAGCAGTTGGGACGGAGCAACGCTGTTTATGTATCGTGCGCACACTGCATCGTAACTTTCAAACTGAGCGCTATCTCCTATGAATGTGCTTATAAGAGTCTCCTCATTTAGCTCCATATATCCCGCTTTATAGGGGCTAAGGCTAGTCACGTCTGACATTTGTGAGCGGTCTATTCGCTCGTCAAACTCCAGCTCATACCGCTGAAGTGTTTTTTCCGCAAACGCCATGCCGCAGTTCATGGCAAGTAGGCAGATGAGCAATGCTACAAAGCGTCTCATGAGCAGACCTCCTTAAATTCAGAAAGAGGCGTTAGCGAGCATAACGCCTCATAAAATCATAAGACTAATTTACGGCTGCCAACTGCCATAAGTCTTATATGTGGTAAAGTCCGCATAGCGCGGATTTCCGCACATACGCATACTCATACCGTTTCCGCCATAGTTAGACTTATAAGTAAATGTCTCTCTAGCAAGTTTTGAAACCACTTGATTGCTAGCCATGTTCGAGTTGTATACCAAGTAGTACGTCGTATATTGCGGACCATACGAAGGGTCAACATAGGGTGTTGAGCCTGTTACTTCAGCAGGGTTGCTTCTTTCTATTTCGCCCGATATCGGAGGTACAAAACTGAATGAATAGCTTTCTGCCGCCATCGCACTACTCGCCATTCCCACTACAAGCACCAAAGCCAGCATTAGGCAAACCAAAATCTTAGACCTTTTCACAAATACCGCTCCTCTCAGATGTATCTGTCGGTCGTATGTGCCAAGTGCCTTCTGTCGGTCGTATGTGCTATAATCAACCTGCTGCTCGCTTGCAGGTTGTGTAAAACAATAAGATGTGTTCTTTACGTATATTGTAGCGTGCTTTACATCATTTGTCAAGTCAGTTTACTTATCGTCGATTTATTAACACTCACGAAACAAAAGTTCAAGCCGCTGTCGCCTGCGCACAGGAGCGTTCGCGCCGCGCCCGCAATGAGCGGCCCGCACAGCGCTCCGGTGGCAGTGCGCCACTTAAGCGCGTGCATTGCGCCTTATGCGCGCCGATACATTCATACTTCCCGATATGTTAACGATAGGTTGTACCATTTCGCTATTTATTCCGCCATATTGCCAGCGGTATGCCCCGATTTGGTCAGCAATTTCGCTGAATTTGGCCGCGCCCATTGACATAAAGGCTGTCATATTATATAATTTTCTCGCTGTATCATATCTTTTATGTTCTAGCTTTTCTGATTTGCCAGAGTTTGGCATCGGCCTTACATCCAAAGGAGGATGGTATCAATGAGAGACAGCGGCATAGTGCGCCGGGTGGACAACCTTGGGCGCATAGTTATACCCATGGAAATGCGGCGTGCGCTTTCCATAGAGATACACGATCCCATGGAGATATTCATGGACGGCGACTCCATAGTGCTTAGGCGCAAGCGCATGAGCTGTTCGCTGTGCGGAGCCAAGGATGCCCTGCACAAGCTGGATGACAAGTTCCTGTGCGAGAGCTGCGTAAAGCGCATAAAGTCGCTCTGGTAACCCGTGCAGGCGCGCCCATGCCGCGCCCCGCGCAGGCGAGCGCAGCCCGCATGCCGCTGTGGTTCTGATGTGCAGAGCCGCGACGGCGTTTTTCTTTTGTGCATTTTGGGTGCAGGGCGCGTCATTCCTCCAAGTGGTATATTCGCTTAAACTCAGCGCTGGGCGCTCCATCCGCGCCGCGCAGCAGCAGCGGCGGCATTATGCGCAAGCCGGGCTTTGCGCCCTTCATGCCCTCTATCAGCATCAGCGACGGCGCATGCTCCGCGCCGGCATGCACAAGCCGCAGCCGCTTTGGCTCCATGTCCGCCGCGCGCAGCATGCATATAAGGTCTGCCGCGCCCTCGGCGGGATAGACCATGCATATCTTGCCGCCGCAGCGCAGCGCCCTGCCCGCAGCGCCAACCAGCTCGCCCACCAGCCCCGGCTCGCCGTGCTTGGCTATGCGCATGGACTCGTCCTCCGAAGCCGCGCCCGCGCCCTTGCGGTAATACGGCGGATTGCACACCACCATGTCCAGCGCGCCCAGCCCCACATCGCGCGCCGCCAGACGCGCATCGCCCTGCCGCACGCATATGCGCGATTCCAATCCGTTAAGCCGCACGCAGCGCGCCGCCATGTCGGCTATCCCGGGCTGTATCTCCCATGCGTCGAACGCAGTCCTTGGGGCGTTGTCGCTCATCAGCAGCGGCAGTATGCAGCTGCCCGTGCCGAAGTCGCCCACGCGCCGCGCACCCCTGCCGCAGGCAAAGTCGGCCAGCAGTATGCTGTCCGTGCCGAAGCGAAAGCCGCGCTTCTTCTGCAATATGCGAAGGCCGCCGCGCCCCAGCTCCTCCAGCGTCTCGTCCTCGCGCGGGCCTATACGTTCTGCGTCCGCGCAGTCAGCGCGCGCATCTGCCGCAGCGCCGTCCGCCGGGCATTCCCATTCTTTGCACATATTTCCTCCTGCGCACACCGCGCCCGTTCATTCCTGTTTGCAATGGCGTTTTCTCCACTATGATAAACCAAATATCCGCCGCATGGCAAGCGCGCGCATGCAAACGAGGCATTATTGTCACCAGATATACAAAACCTTAAAATTCAACGCGGCCAAAATCGGTTATAATAGGTATATATGAGTGTCTTGCTGCCCGCGAGCCAGAATAACGACATGCGGAGGATGAATATGTACTGCGTTAAGAATGTCACGGAAGATCTTATCTACGTCGGCGGAAGCGACCGCCGTTTGGCGCTGTTTGAAAACGTGTACCCGATACCGCGCGGCGTGTCCTACAACTCCTATCTCTGTCTGGACGAGAAGACCGTGCTGCTGGATACCGTGGACCACTCGGTCAGCGGCCTGTTCTTTGAGAATGTGGAGCATGCGCTGGGCGGGCGCAAGCTGGATTACCTGATAATCAACCACATGGAGCCCGACCACTGCCGCGAGATACCCGGCATAGTGGCGCGCTGGCCCGAGGTCAAGCTGGTGTGCAACAAGAAGACGCTGACCATGCTGGGTCAGTTCTTCGACTTCGACGCCGAGTCCCGCGCCGTGATAGTCGGCGAAGGCGACACGCTCTGCACCGGCCGTCACACCTTTGCCTTCGTGATGGCGCCCATGGTACACTGGCCCGAGGCCATGGTGACCTACGATACGACCGACCGTATACTGTTCTCCGCCGATGCCTTCGGCACCTTCGGCGCGCTCAGCGGCAACATATTCGCCGATGAGGTCAACTTCGAGTCCGAGTGGCTACCCGATGCCCGCCGCTACTACACCAACATCGTCGGCAAGTACGACAAGCAGGTGCAGACGCTGCTGCGCAAGGCTTCCGGTCTTGACATAGCCATGATATGCCCGCTGCACGGTCCGATCTGGCGCAAGGACATCGCCTGGTTCATAGACAAGTACGTACACTGGTCCACCTACAAGCCCGAGGAGAACGCCGTAATGATAGCCTACGCTTCTATATACGGCGGTACTGAGAACGCGGCCAGCATACTGGCCAACTATCTGGCTGACATGGGCGTGCGCAACATAGCCATGTACGACGTGTCCTCAACCGACAGCTCCTACATAGTATCCGAGGCCTTCCGCTGCAGCCATCTGGTGTTTGCCAGCGCCACCTACAACGCCGGCATGTTCCTCAAGATGGAGATCGTCATAAACGACATCGTGGCGCACAATCTGCAAAACCGCAAGATAGCGCTGATTGAGAACGGCACCTGGGTGCCCGCCGCCGGCGAGCTGATGAACTGCTGCCTGAGCCGCCTCAAGAACATGGAGATAATGAACGCGCCGCTGCTCATAAAGTCGGCTGTCAAGCCCAGCAGCGACGAGCAGCTCAAGGCTCTGGCCTGCGCCATAGCCGATTCGATGGGTCTTACCGCGCCCGCGGCGTGCGCTTCCGAGCCTGCGCCCGAGGCCGAGGTCGATCCCAACGCCATGTTCAAGCTCAGCTATGGCCTGTTCGTGCTGAGCGGCCGCGACGGCGAGCGCGACAACGGCTGCATAATCAACACCGTAATGCAGGTGACCGACACGCCCAAGCGCATAGCCATAGCCGTGAACAAGGCCAACCTCACTCACGACATGGTGAAAAAGACCGGCATGTTCAACATCTCCGTGCTGTCTCAGGACGCGCCGTTTGACCTGTTCAAGCGCTTCGGCTTCCAGAGCGGCCGCGATGCGGACAAGTTCGCGGGTCTGGACGGAGTGGCGCGCTCTGCCAACGGCCTTGACTACCTGACCCACGCCACCAACGCGCTGATAAGCGGCAAGGTGATAGCCACGCAGGATCTCGGCACGCACACGCTGTTCGTGGCCGACGTGACCGAGGCGCGCATACTGTCCAGCGTACCCAGCGTGACCTATTCCTACTACTTTGACCACATCAAGCCCAAGCCCCAGCCCGCGCTGAGCGAGCAGAAGGGTTGGGTCTGCAAGATATGCGGCTACGTATATGAGGGCGAGGTACTGCCCGCCGACTTCATCTGCCCGCTGTGCAAGCACGGCGCGGAGGACTTTGAGAGACTGGGTTGACGCCCGTCACAAAACCAACAAGGCGCATAATGCGCCGGTAAATAAGGAGGATATTTTCATGAAGAAGTATGTTTGCGACGTTTGCGGTTACATCTACGACGAAGCGGCCGGCGATCCGGACAACGGCATAGCCCCCGGCACCAAGTGGGAAGAGCTTCCCGACGATTTCGAGTGCCCGCTCTGCGGCGTAGGCAAGGACAGCTTCAGCGAGGCTGAATAATCAAACGACGGCGCGCCCCGGCAGTTGATGCTGCTCAGGAGCGCGCTTTTCTTATGGGAATGTATGCCGCGCATTGCGTGCTTTAGCTATTGCGCATGCTGGTTTAGGAGAGCCTTCTGCGGCGATTGCGCATGATGCCAGCGTCAATCGGATTATTGTGCTTAACCTGCACGGGCTTGGCACACATGCGATCTCGCACGTGCAGACCGGTAATTGTGCCTTGCGGCACGTAGCCATTTGCATGACATGTTCTACCATCGCGGCACATACCGGCAATTGCATGCCCTCATTTGCAGCATAGCAGCTTGCGCGCGCCGCGATATCCCCTGCACCGCGCCGCATGCATACCGCCCTATGACTGACCGCATGGCTTCATCGCGCCCGCATATAAAGACATCCCGCAGAAAGGCGCATGCCCCACTGCGGGATGTTGCTTATTCTGTCATCAGACTTCCGGCTCGGCGTCGTTCTCGACCTGAGCGTTCTCGACGCTGCGGATGGCCCACTTGGCCATTATCAGCTTGGTCTTTTCCGGGCCTACGAGTATGGTCACGGTGTCATCCTTCAGCCTGTCTATGGTGCCGTAGATACCGCCTATCGTGCATACGCGGTCGCCGTTCTTGAGGGCGTCCAGCATGTTCTTGACGGCCTTATCCTTCTTGCGCTGCGGACGGATGAGGAAGAAATAGAACACCACGCCCATCAGCAGCAGCGGCACTATCAGCGACAGTATGCTGCCCAGCATGTTCGGTTCTGCCATCTGGGGATCGCTCACAGGAGTACCGGTCGCCGTGCCGGTATCGCCGCCCTGAGTCGCCGCACCGTCCTGGGGCTGCGATATGGGCTGGTCTGCGTTGAGCGGGTCGAAGTATATAACGTTATTGTTGCTGAGCATCATTCTACCTCCAATTTTTGACGCATGAAGTCTTATAAGATTATACCGCTCATCAGTTGAATGCACAAGTAAATTTTATGACAATTCGATGAACTATGCAGAATTCACATAAAACAAATTCCGACCCCGTTGAAAGGGTCGGAACAAGCACACCCGGCGGGATTCGAACCCACGGCCTATCGCTTAGGAGGCGATCGCTCTATCCTGCTGAGCTACGGGTGCATATACGCGCGCTGTGCGCTCCATGACTGTCTTATATTATCTCACACAGATGCGCCTATGTCAACACATTTCCTGCAAAATCTTTAATGCACCGCAGCGCCTACACGGAAATCAACTTTCCCCCAAGACCTTCATAATAGTAGAAGCCTCAAGCAGGCAATCAAACATAATCTTAGACATGGGCCGCTTAGTGCCTGTATCCGATTGATATCGCTTTATCACATTCAAT
>JBMNUB010000073.1:0-8670 GCA_050946055.1 Candidatus Fimadaptatus sp.
TTGCGCCCCTACACAGCGCGGGATATATATGATATAATCTAGTCAACCTGTATTGGGAGGGATGGAATTGGATCTTAATAAGCTCATAGGCGAGCTGATCGCCGCGCCCGGCCTGCCGGGCTACGAGCAGGAAGTGGCGCGCATATTCTGCCGCGAGATGGAGCGGCTGGGCGCGCGCACCGAGACCGACGCTATCGGCAACGCCACCGCACGCATGGGCGAGGGCGGGCCGCGCATAATGGTCACGGCGCATATGGACGAGATAGGACTGATAGTCACCGGCTTCATGGAGGATGGCGGGCTGCGCTTTACGCGCATGGGCGGAGTCGATCCGCGCATACTGCCCGGTTCGCGCGTGCGCGTGCAGACCAGAGAGGGCGCAAAGCTGGGCGTGATAGGCGCAAAGCCCCCGCACCTGCTGACTGCCGCTGACCGCAAGAAGACCCCCGACATGAAGGACATGTATATCGACATGGGGCTTAGCGCCGAAAGCGTGCGCAAGCTCGTGCGCGTGGGCGACCTTGTGACGCTGACGGGCGAGCTGACGGAGCTGGCAGGCGGCCGTCTGGCCGGCAAGACCATGGATGACCGCGCCTGCGTGGCGGCGATGTGTCTGGCGGCGGAGCAGCTGACCGACGTAAGGCTTAAGGGCGAAGTGTGCTTCGTGGCAGCGGGTCAGGAGGAGGTCGGTTCGCGCGGCGCGCAGACTGCGGCGTACAGCCTTGAACCCGACCTTGCCATAGCCATAGACGTGACCCACGGCACCATGCCCGATTGCCGCCCGCAGGATGTGTATCCTCTGGACAAGGTGGTCATGTCCATAGGGCCTAACATACATCCCATGATGCACGCGCGCATAATGGAGACTGCGCGCAAGAACGGCATAGCCGTGCAGGAGAGCGTATGCGGCGGCGTGACCTCGACCGATGCCGATGTCACTCAGGTGTCGCGCGCCGGCGTGCCGACGCTGCTGCTTGAGCTGCCGCTCAAGTACATGCACACGACGGTGGAGACGCTCAGCACGGACACGCTGCGCGAGGTGGCGCGCCTGCTGGCCTGCTTCCTGCGCGAAACACTGGCAGACTGGGGGAACATACAATGGCAGTGAACACAGATAGGCTCTTTGATCTGCTCAAGCGGCGCGGCGTATCCGGCGACGAGGGCGACATACGCAGCGCCATAATGGAGATAGTGCGTCCGCTGTGCGACGATGTGCATGTGGACACGATAGGCAACCTGTTCGCGCACAAGCGCGGCAACGGCAGGCGCGTGATGGCCTGCGCGCACATGGACGAGGTGGGACTCATAGTCAGCAACTTCCGCGACGACGGCCTGCTGGAGTACGAGACCGTGGGCGGTATAGACCCGCGCGTGCTGGTCAGCAAGCGCGTGCGCGTGGGCAGCGGCAAGGTGCCGGGCGTGATAGGCGCAAAGGCCATACATCTGCAGTCCGAGCAGGAGTATCACTCGGTGCTGGGCCACAACAGCCTGCGCATAGACATAGGCGCGTCCAGCGCGGACGAGGCCAAGAAGCTGGTTAAGCTGGGCGATTACGTGACCTTCGACAGCGATCCGGAGCTGTTTGGCGACGGGCGAGTATGCTCCAAGGCGTTGGATGACCGCGTGGGCTGCCTGGCGCTGATATCGGCGCTGGAGGGCGAGTACGACTGCGACTTCACCGCCGTGTTCACCGTGCAGGAGGAAGTCGGGCTGCGCGGCGCACAGGTCGCGGCCATGCGCGTGCGCCCCGAGGTGTGTCTGGTGCTGGAAGGCACTACGTCCAACGACCTCGGCGAGACACCCGAGCATCAGCGCGCCTGCGAAGTGGGCAAGGGCGTGGCCATATCGTTTATGGACAGGGCGTCGATAGCCAATGTAGAGCTGTTCAAGGGCATGGTAGAGCTGGCCGAGGCGGGCGGCATAATGCATCAGATAAAGAACGTCGTCGCCGGAGGCAACGATGCCGGCGCTGTGCAGAGCCGCGCGGGCGCTGTGGCTACCTGCGTGCTGTCCGTGCCCTGCCGCAACATACATTCGGCCAACTCTGTGGCGGCGCTGTGCGACATGCAGGCTCAGTCGGAACTGCTTGATGCGTTCCTGAAAAGGGCGTAATCCGCGCGCAGCCGTGAACGGGGGCTGATATGCGCGGCGTGGCGCACAAAGCGCGGCGCATGGAGCGGCGATGCAGGCGCCCGTTTCGGGCGGTGCATCTTATGTATATGTGAACATTGGGGCTTAAGCCCTGAGCCGCTGTCTCCGGGCGGCGGACATTTAGGACTTATGGCTATTTGGCGGATGTGCTGTGGGCATGGCGCGCAAGCTGCCTTGCCCGACGGAAGTTTCGCCGAAAAGACGTGATATACACTATTTGAGTAGGAGTGCTTAGCTGTGGATATAAAGAATACGCTTAAGACTGTTTGCGAGGCGTTTGGCCCCACCGGTCATGAGACGCGCGTCGCCAAGATAATAGAGGACATGGTTCGCGACTACGTGGATGAGATAAAGTACGACGCGCTGGGGAACCTTATAGCCGTGCGTCACGGCGCGGGCAAGCGCATAATGCTGGCCGCGCACATGGATCAGATAGGCTTCATAGTGACCGCGATAGACGAAAACGGCTTCCTGCGCATACATCCCTTGGGCGGCATAGCGCGCAATGTCACGCTGGGCCGCAAAGTGGTGTTTGAAAACGGCGTGGAGGGCGTGATATACTTTGAGCAGACCTCCGAGGGCGGCAGCTTCGACGTGGACATGAGCCGCATGTTCATAGACATAGGCGCGACCACCCGCGAGGAGGCCGCCGCCAAGGTCAGCGTGGGCGATGCCGCCACTTACGCGCCCGGCGTAGTGGACATGGGCGCGCGCATGGCATCTCCTGCCATGGACAACCGCGCGGGCTGCGCGGTGCTCATAGAGCTGCTGCGCGACATGCAGACCGAGAACGAGGTGGCCTGCGTGTTCACCACTCAGGAGGAGGTTGGACTGCGCGGAGCCAAGGCGGCGGCGTTTGCGCTTGAGCCGGACATGGGCGTGGCACTGGACGTGACTCCCACCGGCGATACCCCCAAGGGCGTGCGCCAGAGCGTAGTGCTGGGCGAAGGCCCGACCGTCAAGATAATGGATTCCTCGCTGATATGCAGCCCGGCGGTGGTCGAGGCCATGCGTGCGGCGGCGGATCGCGCGGGCGTGAAGTATCAGCCCGAGGTGCTGACTGCGGGCGGCACGGACGGCGCGGCCATGCAGCTGACGCGCGGCGGCGTGCCTGCGGGCGTGATATCGATACCCTGCCGCTATGTGCATACGCCGGTTGAGACCGTGCAGGTCTCCGATGTGGAGGGCGCGGTCAAGCTGCTGCGCGAACTGGTAAAGTAAGGGAGAATGTGGACGGGGGAGCATGCTCTCCCGTCCACAAGCTATTTGCGCTGCGGCTGTGGATAGTTTCGCGATTCAGATTGTCCCGAGTCCCAAGAGGGCGGGAGCCGGTCACAGTGCTCCTCGCCTTTTAGCCGCGCCCTGCGACAGCCGCGACGGGCGCAGGGGAGTTTTTGCGATGTGAAAGGGCCGTTCCCGGCGCAAAACATCGGCATTACCGTCTCCGCGCCCGAATAAGTGCGGGAATTCTAGCGGAGACGCATGGGGAGCGAGGCGGCGGGGGGAGGATTATTGCCCCGCGGCAAAGTCTAGGCTGTGGATAACTCCGCAGCCGCAGCGCGAGTTTCATTATGGGAGGAATGTGCATGGACAGGATAAGTGTGCAGGGCGATCGCTTTGTCGATCAGATGGGCAGGACGCGCATATTCAGCGGCATCAACCTTGTCAGCAAGGGGCGCGCATGCGACGGCGGCTATGGCTTTGCGGAGCGCTTTGGCGAGCGCGAGTTTGCCGCCATGCAGGACATGGGCTTCAACATAGTGCGCCTGGGGCTTACGTGGGCGAGCATAGAGCCGCGCCCCGGTCAGTACGACGAGGCGCGCATAGACTGGCTCATGTCCATGCTGGACATGTGTGAGCGCCATGGAATGCATGCCGTGCTGGACATGCATCAGGATCTGTTCGCGCAGCGCTTCAGCGACGGCGCGCCCGACTGGGCGGTGCTTACGGAATGCGGGTTCGAGCCGAGCGCGCTGTGGAGCGAGGCGTATCTGCATGGCGGCGCGGTGACTCAGGCGTTCGATGCGTTCTGGGCGGATGCCGAGGTCGAGGGCGTGGGGCTTATCGAGCGCTATGCGCGCATGTGGCGGCATCTGGCGCACAGGGTCGCGGGGCATCCCGCGATTATGGCGGTGGACATAATGAACGAGCCGCATCCCGGCGGCGCGGCAGAGCTGGCGGTAATGCAGCTGATGCAGGGATTTTCGCGCGCAAGCGGCATGCCGTATGAAGAAGTGATGGGCAAGTTCATGGACGATGCCGGGCGCATGGAGCTGATAGAGCAGCTGCGCGACACAGAGCTTTATCGCGCCATGACCGATGCCGTGGATGCGGTGGATGCGTTTGAGTCGGGCGCGCTCAGCGACATGTACGACCGCGTGGGCGCGCAGATACGCGCCGAGATGCTGGACGTGATACTGATGCGCGAGAACTGCTACTTCGGCAACATAGGCGTCAGGTGCATGGCGCGCGCGCCGCAGGGGGCGTTTGCCTTCTCGCCGCATGGCTACGACTGGGTGGTGGATACGCCCGCCGTGCCGTTTGCCAGCGATGAGCGCGCGGGCTTCATATTCGAGCGCCATAGAGAGACTCAGCGCAGGCTGTGCGTGCCGGTACTGGTGGGCGAATGGGGCGGCATGGACAGGTATGATGGCCGCCGCCATGAACGCTTCCTGCTGGATCTGTTCGAGCGCAATAAGTGGAGCAGCACATACTGGTGCTGGTTTGACGACTTCGATAAAACGTACTCGGCAAAAGTGCTAAAGCGCGCCTATCCCATGGCGATAGCGGGCGAGCTGGACATGTACTCAAGCGCGGGCGGAAGGTTCGTGTGCCGCTGGAATGAGAACGACGCGGGCGGGGAGAGCCTTGTGTTCCTGCCGGAGCAGGCAAAGCGCGCGCAGCTGGACGGCGCGCCCATAGACACGCCCTGCGGCATAATGCACATAGCCGCAAGGGGCGGCGCACGCGAGCTGACGGCGGAGTTCTAACAGGCAGACAGAGTATAGTCCCGCAACCTGATAAATTTCCGAAAGCAACCCGGCTGAGACGGAATGTCCGGCCTGTGCTTTCGGCTGTGCCTGCAAGTTGGTACGTGCAGACACTGGATTCGCATTTGCTTGCAAATTCGCATTGTGCAAATTGCGGAGTTTTTCCGTGGTTATAAAGCTGGCAGCTTTGCCAGCATCGGGCTGTCAAAAAACCCCGGAGAGCCCGGCGGGCCTCGCAGCTCGCCGGCTTCAATCGCGCCCAGCGACATGTGTGGTGGGCGCTCAGGATTTTTTACGCAGGGAAATCTCATTTCCCGGAGTGAAAATATCTGCCTTGCAGCTTCCACGCCCGCAAACTTTAAGGATTTCAGTGGAAACTGAGTAGGGGTGGCTGTGGCGGCGGAGGTTCTACACCGTCCGCGCTTGTCGAAAACACATTTTTGACAAGCTAAAGCTGGCAGCTTTGCCAGCATACTGGGCTCATTCGGAGCCGAATAAGAGGAGGAGATAAATTAGATGGTGGGCATTATCTGGCTGGCGGCATTCATAGCTGCCGGCGAGCTGATAGCGGCGCGGCTAATCAGCCGCAGCCCTGTCATGGTACGCGCGTGGATGGGTGCGGTGATGGGCTGCGTTATGGCGATGTGGCTGCCCACGCTGTGCGCGTTCCTTATGCGCTTCACGGTAGCGGCGCAGTGGGTGGCGCTGGGCATAGGCATGGCGGGCGCGCTGGCAGTGTGGCTGCTGGTCAAGCCCTGCAAGTGCCTGTCAGACGAGCGCGACGCGCCGCCGTGGACGGCGATGCTGGCGGTGACGCTGCCGCTCATAATAATAGGCGCATATCTGCAATACACGCACAACATGCGCATGGTGGACGGCGCTTATCATGTGGGTCAGTCCACATACAGCGACATAAACCTGCACCTTAGCATTGTGACGGGCATAAGAAACGCTCAGTTTCCGCCCGATTACATACTGCTGCCCGGCACCAGACTGTGCTATCCCTTCCTTATGGATGCGCTGTCCGGCTCCATGTACATATTGGGTACTGACATGTCCGCCTGCCTTGTGCTGCCCGGCACGCTGATGATGGCGCTGGTGTTCATGGGCTATGCATGCCTTAGCTGGCGGCTCACCGGGCGCGCGTGGATGATGGTGCTGTGCGTGCTGCTGCTGTTCGTAAACGGCGGCTTTGGCTTCTTCAATATGCTGGACATGGTGTTTAAGGACCCCAGCAGGTTCTATGAGATATTCACCGGCTACTACATGACCCCCACCAATCTGCCCGACCTCAATCTGCGCTGGAGCAACATACTGGTGGACATGATGGTGCCGCAGCGTACCTTCCTTGCGGGCTGGACGCTGCTGCTGCCCACGCTGTACGTGGTGATAGACGGCACGCGCACGCATGACAGGCGCACATTCGTGCTGGCGGGCGTGCTGGGCGGCTGCCTGCCCATGATAAACACGCACGCATTTCTGGCGCTGGGTCTGGCAAGCTTGGGCTTTATGTGCTGGGAGCTATGCGACTGCACGCGCAATGTCAGGCGCGCAGGCGACGCCGCCGCCAAGACCGAGGCCATGGCCATGCGCAAGCGCGTGTTTGTCGATTACCTGTTCTATGGCGGCATAGCAGTGTGCATGGCGCTGCCGCAGATGCTCGTATGGACGTTTAATCAGGCAACAAGCGGCGGCTTCCTCAAGTTCCACTTCAACTGGGTCAACAACGACGGTGGCCTGATAGACGAATACTTCTGGTTCTGGATAAAGAACATAGGTCCGGTGGCGCTGTTTATAATACCGGCGCTGCTGGACAGCAAGCGCGAGCAGCGCATGATAGCGGTAGGCGCGTTTACGATATTCGCGGTGGCCGAGCTTATAGTGTTCCAGCCGCTGGTGTATGACAACAACAAGCTCTATTACGTTTGGTATCTGCTCATGCTGCCCGTGGTAATGCGCTATATACAGCGCATAGGCGCGGCCATGCGCGCATCCAGGCTGCGCGGCGCGCCCATATTCATGGCCATGTTCGTGTTCTGCGGGCTGCTGGGCGGCACGCTCACGATAGGGCGCGAGATGATATCCGACTATCAGCTGTATTCGGCGGTGGAAGTCGAGGCCATGGAGTTCGTGGACGACAATGTGCCGCAGGATGCGGTATTCCTGGCAGGCAACCAGCACAACAACGCCGTGTCCACGCTGGCCGGGCGCAAGCTGGTGTGCGGCTCGGATACGTTCTTGTACTTCCATGGGCTGGATTACTATGAGCAGAAGGCCGATGCCGCCGCGATGTTCAATGACCCGATGGGCAATGCGGAGCTGTTTGACAAGTACGGCGTGGACTACATATACGTAAGCGCATGGGAGCGCTCGCAGTTCGCGCTGGACGAGCCGCTTATAGCCTCGCTGTATCCGCTCTGGTACAGCCATGGCGACATAAACATATACGCAGTGTCTGAGCGCGCTCAGCAGGCTATGGAGGGCGCGGTGGGCTAAAGGCGGCGCAATATGGGGACTTTGCCGGTATGCGCGGCTAAAGCGTGTGCGGGCGGATGTCCATGTGCGCATGGGGCAATGAAGCGATATTGCGGGAGCATATCGCAGATAATGCCTCATGCGCAATTTCATGCGCAATTTTTTGTAGGCATGGTGTTATGCGACAGCTACTCTTTTGACAGCCATCTACCAAAAATATCGCCGCAGGATTACCGCGGGAAGAAATTTAACTTATGTGGCTTTGAATTACGCAAAAATACGCCATAACTTAATGGTAGACGGGAATATAATACTTGCGCTCAAAGCTGTTATAGTATAGAATATGAAATGGAAGGAAATTTGTTTTATGTGATTTTGTTTAAGCAAAAAACTATCAGATGGGAGGAAGCAAAATGAACAACTCCGCAAAGCCCGATGATCGTACGGTAGAGCAGATAGCGTCCAACATATTCCATGTGCTGCCGCTGCTGCGCAAGCGCCTGCTGCGCCTGGATGTGGTGCAGGCCGAACACGGCATACCGCTCAGCCACGCTCAGGTGCTGACCATGCTCAGCGAGGCCAACAGCATGTCCGTATCCGAGATATCCCGCCGTCTGGGCATAGCCAAGCCCAACATCACGCCCCTTGTAGACAGGCTGATAGCCGCCGATCTGGTGGATCGCGTGCGCGACACCGGCGATCGCCGCGTGGTAAACGTGGTGATACAGCCCGCTGGCCGCGAGAAGCTGGTGGCGATAAAGAAGTCGATAGGCGATCAGGTGCGCGAGTGG
Organism: Candidatus Fimadaptatus sp.; assembly: GCA_050946055.1. Taxonomy (GTDB): domain Bacteria; phylum Bacillota; class Clostridia; order Christensenellales; family Aristaeellaceae; genus Fimadaptatus. The sequence goes on from JBMNUB010000073.1 coordinate 8,408, forward strand.
AGCGAAAACATGTCGGCTGAGGACTTCGACGAGCTGGCCCGTTCTCTGGACAGCATCACCCGCATACTCTCCGAACTGCAAAACTAAGCGCTGTAAACTAAAGCCGGTGCATCCGGCATAAACATCCGCGACCCGCGCCGGGAGGCTTCCCGGCGCGGGTCGCGGCGTTATGAGCAAGCGGCGTTATGAGCAAGCGGCGTTATGAGCAAGCGGCGTTATGAGCAAGCGGCGTTATGAGCAAGCGGCGTTATGAGCAAGCGGCG
>JBMNUB010000074.1:0-7921 GCA_050946055.1 Candidatus Fimadaptatus sp.
CATCGGCCTTCAGATATCCAGTCTCAAGCCCTATATACAGACCTGCGAGGGCGTGCGTGACACGCTCCGGCGCGTAAGCGGCATGGGCTACACCAACGTGCAGCTGCAATGGACGGGCGAGGACGTTCCATGCGAGTTCATAGCCGAGCAGCTTAAAGAAAATTCTCTCGTCTGTTGGGGAACTCAGGACTATTACGACGTAGTCATGGCACGCATGGACAAAGAGGTGCGCGCCGCCGCGCTGTACGGCTCAAAGTACATATGCGTAAGCGGCGTGCCGGAGCGCTATATGTACGAGGGCGGGCTGGACGCGATGGCGCGCGAGATGCTCTCTGTAAGCGCGCGCCTCTCAGGCAGCGGCATCGCGCTCACCTTCCATCCGCGCCACATGGAGCTGCGCCCCATAGACGGCGGCTCAACCGCCACCGAGCGCCTGCTGGACATGGTGCCGGACATGCAGCTGACTCTGGATATATACCAGTCCGAGATGGCCGGTATGGACACGGCGGCGCTGATGCGGCGCTATGCCGGGCGCGTGGACATGCTGCACTTTAAGGATGCCAGCAGCATGGATACAAAGGCTCCGCTCACGCCCGTGGGCGCGGGCGCAATCGACTTTGCCCCGGCGCTGTCCGCCTGCGCGGATGCGGGCGTAAAGATAGGCTTTGCCGAGCAGGAGCGCTGGCAGGGCGACGCCTTCGAGTGCATGAAGCAGTCGCTTGACTACATGCGCGGCATAATCCCCCAATAGTGACAATACTTAAAAGGAGAAATACAAATGCGCGTACTTTTCATGGATGTTGACACCCTGCGTCCCGACCACATGGGCTGCTACGGTTACTACCGCAACACCACTCCCAATCTGGATGCGCTCTGCGCCGACGGCCTGCGCTTTGACAACTACTACTGCTCCGACGCGCCCTGCCTGCCCTCGCGCGCGGCGCTGGTCACCGGCATGTTCGGCATACGCAACGGCGCTGTGGGTCACGGCGGCACCGCGGGCGATCGCCGTCTGGTGGGCGCAACCCGCGAGTTCAAGGATCAGGTGGATCAGGGCAACCTGCACAACATATTCCGCAAGGCCGGCATGTTCACCGCGTCCATAAGCACCTTCCCCGAGCGCCACTCCTCCTACTGGTTCAGCGCGGGCTTCAATGAGACCTACAACGTGGGCAAGAGCGGCAACGAGTCTGGCGAGGAAGTGCTGCCCGTGGCGCTGGACTGGCTGGATCGCAACGGCGACAAGGACAACTGGTTCCTGCACGTACACCTGTGGGATCCGCACACGCCTTACCGCACGCCCGCCGACTATCCCGATCCCTTTGAGGATTCGCCTCTCGATCCTTGGCTGACCGAGGAAGTGTACGAGCAGCACAAGAAGCTGTCCTCTCCGCACGGCGTAAACGAGATATCGATGTTCGACGACAGCGAGAATCCCGCCTTCCCCAAACATCCGGGCGCTATACGCACCTATGGCGAGCTGCGCCGCATGTTCGACGGCTACGACAGCGGCGTACACTACGCCGACATGATACTGGGCAAGATAATGGACAAGATGCGCGCCATGGGCATATATGACGACGCGGTGATAATACTCACCTCCGACCACGGCGAGAACCTGGGCGAACTGGGCCTGTACGCCGAACACGGCACCGCCGACAACATCACCTGCCGCATACCGATGATAGTCAAGTGGCCGGGCTGCGCGCGCGGCGTGGACAAGGAGCTTCATTACAGCCTCGACCTCGCGCCCACGCTCTGCGACATGCTGAACGTCAAGCCCAGCAAGTGGTGGGACGGCCAGTCCTATGTGGACACGCTGCGCACCGGCGCGCCGCAGGGCCGCGACAGCCTGGTAGTCTCCCAGATGGCGCATGTCTGCCAGCGCAGCGCGCGCTTTGACGACTATATCTACATCCGCACGGTACACGACGGCTTCCACCTGTTCGACCGCGAGATGCTGTTCAACATAGTGGATGACCCGCACGAGGAGCACAACCTCGCCGCCGAGCGCCCCGACCTGTGCGCCAAGGGTGCGCGCATAATAATCGACTGGCAGGAAGACCAGATGACCAAGAGCGACACCGACGTCGATCCCATGTGGACGGTCATGCGCGAAAACGGCCCGTACCACACCTGGGGCGCGCTGGACGATTACATAGAGCGTCTGGAGAACACCGGCCGCCACGAGGCCGCCGTACAGCTGCGCGCCAAGTACAAGAAGTGATACGGCCTGCGATGTTCTACGCTTACAGCATCTGACGCGGCTATGTATGCGGAGGGCAATCCAATCACCTATGATTTAGCCACGCAGCGGGGCTGCGCTTGCGCGGGAGCAGCTTTCCCCCCGCATATGCGCATCCGAAAGACGCTTTGACAAGCGTGGACGGGGGAGAAGCTCCCCCGCCACTGCCACCCCTACTCAGTTTCCACTGAAATCCTTAAGGTTTACGGGCGTGGAAACTGAAAGATAGATATGCTGCTCTGGGAAATGGGATTTCCCGACGCAAAAATATCCACGCGCCCACCGCACATGTCGCTGGGCGCTACCTAAGCCGGCGGGCTGCGAGGCCCGCCGAGCTCTCCGGGGGTTTTTTGACAGTCTGAGGGAGCGGCGATAACGCCGCCCCCTGTTTTGTTGCGCCTATCTGCGCCGCTTTCTTACGGGCATCTTGACCAGAGTGCGATATGCGTCCTCGCCGCCCGTCTGCGCATTGTCGGTCCTTATCATCTGCTGAGCGGGTCGCGCGGCTTCTGCGGGCATGGCTGCGGCCTGCTGCATGGATGCGGCACGGCTGCGCGCCGCGCTGAGCGCCAGCGCGTCCAGAGTGCAGCCCGGTTCATTGCAGGCGCGGCGCGGCGCGTTTGTGCTGTTTGCGCGCGGCTGCGGACAGGCGCAGTCATCCTCCAGCCTGAGCGATATAAGCGCCCTGCGCGTCAGATACGCACGCACATCCAGCTTCAGCACATAGTTCACGCAGTCAGCGCTGGCCGCCTGCACGCACAGGTCGCGCGCCGTGCATTCCAGATCAAGCTCGCCGCAGTCCTCGGTCAGCCCTGCCGCATCCACGGCCACGTCCAGTTCGGCCACAGCGCAGCTCATGTATGTATTGCCGCATTCATCGGCAAACTCAGCCTCCAGCGGTATGTGCAGGCGGCCTGTCACGCGCGCGCACGCACAGTCCACACTCACGTCTGTGGCGCTGGCGCACTCGTCCAGCACGGTCAGCCGCTTCAGTTCCAGACACCTGTCGCCCGGATTGGGCGCGAACCCATCGGGTATCATGCGTCCCGCATGCTCGATGCCCCGCGTCTCACCGCTCCATATCACCGCGTCGGCAAAGAAGCGCGCGCCGCTAACGCTGCTCCTGTCCAACTCCATGGTAAGCTTCATCCGCTTTCCCTCCCGCGCCGCATAGCAGCGGCTATGTTCGCTTGCCGGTCATCCGGCTCGCGTCATCCCATATTATGCCGCGCGCGGGCAAAGCGTCACCTTTGAGATGACATAACCGGCATGCATGGCGCGGCGCACCTTGTCCGATCAAATGCCGGAAGGCGCGCCGCGTCCGTTGGACTATTCAGCTTTCGTATTGATGCGGGCATGCATCTGTGCCGTGCTGCGCCCAAACTGCGCTTTTGACGCAGCATAGCCGCCGGTTTGCCCTGTCACAAGTCTCCTTGCCGCGTCATAGCTTCTCCAGCACCAGCACCCAATCGCAGCCCCTGCCGCCGCTGGGCGGAGCATAGCTGTTCTCTATCGCGCAGTCGGTCTCGCCCGCTTCTGTGTACCCGCCCGTGCGCGGATCAAACCAGTGCACACGCGCCCTGCCGCCGCCCAGCACGCCCGCCTCCAGCGGCACGGCGCGCCCCTGCGCGGTGTAGGCCATCAGGCAAGTCCCGCTCTCCAGCACGGGTATGTGCATAACGCCCGGCAGTCTGAGCGTCACCCTCTCTGGCGCGGGCATGAAGTGCAGGAAGTCGTGCGACATGAGCAGGTCCCGGGCATGATGCATCTGCCCTGCGCCCGGACTATCCAGCGCCTTGTCCCAAGTCTTGCAAAAGTGCGCGGGCGCAAAGCCCTCCACGGGAATCGCGCGCACCATGCTCCATATGGAGTGATCGCCGTAAGTATGCCCGCACGCGCCCGAAAACAGCGCCATGTACGCAAACTGACGCGCGTCCGCTGCATCCAGATAGCCGTTTGCGGCATCGAAGTCCTCGGGATGATCCTCGTACCCCGGCTCGCCGTCCAGCACCGGCTTGGGCGGCTGCATGTTCCAGTCGCGCTCTATCATCTCGTAATTGAAGCGGCGGCGGGTATGCCCGGACTGTATCATGTTGAAGTCCAGCCAGTCCTCCTCATGCAGCGGCTTGGATGACGAGCATGCGCCGGTCGGATGAAAGGTCATTATATGCGCGCCGCCATCGCCCTCGCGCAGGCCATGCGCCATGGCGCGCACAACGGCGAAGTGACGCGCGTTGTCCAGCGGCCTGTCGCCGCCCAGCACCCAGATTATGTTGGGCGCATCGGCATAGCGCCTACCCAGCCAAAGCCCGTATTCATAGGCACTCTCCGGGTCAAACACCTCCGGCCCCATTCCCCAGAGACGATTGAACTTATCGCCCCACGTGGGCAGCATGGCGATATACAGCCCGCGCTCACAGGCTGCGCGCACTATGCTGTCCACATGCGCCCAATAGCTGTATTCGCCGCTCGTATCCGGGTGCCTGGGGTCAAACCTGCCCTGCTCATCCCGGCAAAGCGGCGTGCGGCCATAGGCGTTGGGGCGATTCAGCCCATCGAACTCTGCCAGCGCCACGGCCTGTATGGCGGTAAATCCCTTGGCCGCGCGGTCGTCCAGATAGCGCGCCGCTTCCTCGCGGTCAAGGCTGTGAAAGAGTTCCCATGCTGTATCCGCAAGATAGAAGAACGGCGCGCCCGATGCATCGACTATACGCCGCCCGTCACTGCTTATTCCAAGGCGCTTGAACTCCATATGTCCTCCCCTGCGCATCTGCGCAAAACAGCATGCGCCGCTCATCACAGGGATGGACGGCGCACGCGCTCATATGCGGCAAAGTCTGCCGCCACTGCCAGCCATGCCGTTCTCCGCACAGGCAAATGTGCTGGCTGTGCAAAGACCGGCGGGCAATATATCGGTTTTAAGCCGCCCCCGCGCGCAAGAAATGTGTGTATCTGCGCGCGCAGCAAAGGGCGCAATTATTCGGCCTGCAGGCATGCTTCTTCCATGCGCCATCCGCCCGCATATGGGCAGGCACTACGGCACAACGCGCAACCATGCATAAGCCCAACGCCATCTGCCACGTATCAGCTGCCGCGATACAGCCCGACGGCAGCGCCGCGCTCCCGCGACGCGCCATCCGCCCGCATCGCCCCTGCGCGCAGGGCAATGGCATCAGCCTACCTCGCTGCCGTCCGGGAAGCCGCCCTCGACAGTGACCAGACCCAACTTGCCCTCGGCATCCTCGGCGCAGAGTATCATGCCCTCGCTCACTATGCCGCGCAGTTTGGCGGGCTTGAGGTTGGCGACTATCACGACCGTGCGGCCCACCATGTCCTCGGGCGAATAGTGCTTGGCTATGCCGCTGACCACGGTGCGCTCGCTGTCGCCCACCTTCAGGCGCAGCTTGAGCAGCTTGTCGGCCTTCTCCACGCGCTCGGCGGATATGACCTTGGCAAGGCGCAGGTCTACCTTGGCGAAGTCGTCTATGGTTATCATGCCGTCGGCGGGCTTGTCCTCCTTGGCGGACTTGTCAGCCTTCTTGGACTCCTTCTTGGCATTCTTCTCGGGCTTGTCGGCCTTCTTTTCCGGCTCGGCAGTTTCGCCCTCGTGCGCGGGCAGCATGGCCTGAAGCTCCTTTAGCTCCTTGTCCACGTCCAGACGCGGGAACAGCGCCGCGCCCTTATGCACATGCGTGCCGGGCTTGAGTCCGCCAAACTCCGCCGCGGACTCCCATGTCATGAGCGCTTCGTCGGCAAGGCCCAGCTGCTCGAATATGCGGCCGGGCGTGCGCGGCATGAAGGGCGCTACGTACACGGCGATTATGCGCACGCACTCGGCCAGCGCGTACATGACCGTGCGCAGCTTGGGCATGCCCTCCTCGCTGCGGCCCAGCACCCAAGGCTGAGTCACGTCTATGTACTTGTTGCACTCGCTGACCAGCTTCCATATCTCGGCCAGCGCGTTATTGGGCTGCATGGCGTCCATGTACTTCTCTATCTGCGCGGGCAGCGTCTTTATGCGCTCCAGCAGCGGCTGCTCGTCCTCACCCAGCTCGCCGGGCGCTGGTACGTCGCCGCCGAAGTACTTCTCTATCATGGCCACGGTGCGGCTGACCAGATTGCCCAGATCGTTGGCCAGATCGGAATTGATGCGGCCCAGCAGCGCGGCGGTGGAGAACTCACTGTCCGAGGCGAAGTTGGTCTCGCGCAGCAGGAAGTAGCGTATCGCGTCCGAGGAATAGCGCTGGCACAGCACCACGGGATCGACAACATTGCCAAACGATTTGGACATCTTCACGCCGTCGAACACCAGCCAGCCATGGCCGAATATCTGCTTGGGCAGCGGCAGATCAAGCATCTTGAGCATGATGGGCCATATTATCGTGTGGAAGCGGATTATCTCCTTGCCCACTATGTGCTTGTCCGCCGGCCAGTACTTGTTGTACAGCTCGGGGTTCTCCGAGGCATAGCCCAGCGCGGTTATGTAGTTGGAGAGCGCGTCCAGCCACACGTATATGACGTGGCGCTCGTCTATCGGCACGGGTATGCCCCACTTGAACGAGGAGCGCGATATGCACAGATCGTCCAGACCCGGGCGCAGGAAGTTGGCCAGCATCTCGTTGGCGCGGGAAGCGGGCTGTATGAACTCGGGGTTCTTCTCGATGTAATCGATTAGCCAATCCTGATACTTGGATATGCGCAGGAAGTATGCTTCCTCCTGCACGGTCTGCACGGGGCGGCCGCAGTCGGGGCATTTGCCGTCCTTGGCCTGAGTGGGCGTCCAGAACGCCTCGCAGGGCGTGCAGTACAGGCCCTCGTAAGAGCCCTTGTATATATCGCCGCGCTCATAGAGCTGCATGAATATCTTCTGCACGGCCTTCACATGGCGCTCGTCGGTGGTGCGGATGAAGTCGGAATAGTCCACGTCCATCAGCTTCCACAGTTCCTTGATGCCGGCGACTATGTTGTCCACGTACTCCTGAGGCGTTACTCCGGCCTCGCGCGCCTTGTTCTCTATCTTCTGGCCGTGCTCATCGGTGCCGGTCAGGAAGAAGGTGTCGTAGCCGGTCTGCTTCTTGAAGCGCGCCATTGCGTCGGTGGCGACCGAGCAGAAGGTATGCCCTATATGCAGCTTGGCGCTGGGGTAGTATATGGGCGTAGTGATGTAATACGTCTTAGCCATGTCCATCCTCCTATTTTAAGCGGCGCACCGCAAAACAAAAGTCCCTTCCGATAGTTTAATCGGAAGGGACGAAGTGTTTCGCGGTACCACCCTTGTTCCCGGACGCAGCCGGGCGCTCGCTGGCCGCAAGGCTGCACCCTGCCAGCCCGGCATTAACGCTGCCACACGTCGGCGCTTACTTGCTTTCAGCGCCGCAGCTCCGGGGCCATGTTCACGCGACGCGCGGCTGCCGGCTCTCACCCTGCCCGGCTCGCTTGCGCCCGCCCTTCGCGCTACTCTTCCCATCATAGCCTTTGATACTTGGTAAAAAGTATATCACCGCCCACAGCCCTTGTCAATCCAATCGGCCATAATTAACAGCCTCTGACTGTAGGGCTACAATACATCTTGGACAATGAGAAAAAAGGATAGAAGGATATGGCTACTTCGGTTATAGTTAAAGCTACCACACCCAACATACCAGAAAGGAGTCACACCCTTCATGAGCAATAGTA
>JBMNUB010000075.1:0-7533 GCA_050946055.1 Candidatus Fimadaptatus sp.
GCGGCGTTATGAGCAAGCGGCGTTATGAGCAAGCGGCGTTATGAGCAAGCGGCGTTATGAGCAAGCGGCGTTATGAGCAAGCGGCGTTATGAGCAAGCGGCGCTGTGCAGATTGGCATGCGCGGCGCGGTGCTTTGGTGCAGATGCGGGCGGGCAATGTGATGCGCGCATATGCCGCGCGGCCTCTTTAACGGCATGCAAAGCGCTGTATTTCCGGCCATCAAACGTAACATTTGCGCAGATTAGCTCTTGCCAAGCGGGCGATTATTAGTTACAATATATGATAAGCAGGTAAGGCCGGGCTTGACCGGCTTTGACGTTAAAAACATATGCGGGAGGCTGAACTAATGTATAAGCAGGTAATAACCACCGCCAAGGAAAAGATGGGCAAGACTTCTGCCCTGCTCAAAAAGGATCTCACCACGCTGCGCGCCGGTCGCGCCAATCCCCAGATACTGGACAAGATAATGGTGGACTACTACGGCACGCCCACCCCCATAAACCAGCTGGGCAACATATCTTCGCCCGAGCCGCGCATGCTGGTCATAGCGCCTTGGGAGTCCAAGATGATATCCCAGATAGAAAAGGCCATACAGAAGAGCGACATCGGCATAAACCCCTCCAACGACGGCAAGGTAGTGCGCCTGGTCGTGCCGGAGCTGAACGAGGAGCGCCGCAAGGAGCTGGTCAAGCAGGTCAAGAAGATGGTTGAGGAGGCCAAGGTGGCGCTGCGCGCCATACGCCGCGATGCCATGGAGCAGCTCAAGAAGCTCAAGAAGGACTCCGTGATAACCGAGGATGACCAGAAGCGCGCCGAGGACGAGCTGCAGAAGCTCACCGACGCTTCCAGCAAGGAATGCGACAAGATGGGCGCCGAGAAGGAAAAGGAAGTCATGAGCGTATGATGCTGTGCGGTCTGCCGCTGGACGCTGCGCTGCGCGAGCTGAATGCGCGCGGCGAGAGCGCTCAGGTGACATTCACCAGCTCGCCGCGCCGCGCCAGAGAGCAGGACGCTTTGACAGAGATCAAGGCGCCCGAGAGAGTGGCGCGCGTAGTCAGGCAGCTGCCGGGGCAGCTGGTCTGCGCGTGGTTTAATGAGCCGCGCCCATAGACGGCCGCGGCACTTGGGCGGGTCGCATCCGCCGGTATGCCGATCCGCAAGCGCGCATGCTAGCGGGTCGGCTATTGCTTTATGCCGCGCGCTCTTAGCGAATTCTAATCGGAAGGAACACATATGCAAACCAATATACATTCAAGCGACACAATATTGCCGCGCCATATTGCTATAATCATGGACGGCAACGGGCGCTGGGCGCAGCGCAGACTGCTGCCGCGCGCTGCCGGACATCGCGCGGGCGTGGAGGCCATGCGTCAGGTGATAACCCGCTGCGATGAGCTGGGCGTGGAAGCGCTTACGGTCTATGCGTTTTCCACCGAGAACTGGGCGCGCTCCCGCGAGGAGGTGGGCGCGCTGATGAGCCTGCTGCTTGAGTACTTCACCCGCGAGATAGACGAGCTGCATAGAAAGAACGTGCGCATATTGATACTGGGCGACGTGGACGGACTGCCGCAGAAACAGCGCGACGCAGTGTGCGCCGCTATGGAGCGCACGCGCGACAATACCGGATTAAAGCTCAACATAGCGCTCAATTATGGCGCGCGGGCAGAACTGACGCGCGCGGCGCGCATGCTGGCAGAGCGCGCGAAAGCGGGCGAGATAAGCCCGGATGACATAGACGAAGATATGCTCTCCGGCAGCCTGTATACCGCAGGGCTGCCCGAGGTTGATTTGCTTATACGCACTAGCGGCGAGCAAAGGCTGAGCAATTTCCTGCTCTATCAGCTGGCGTACGCCGAGTTCGTGTTCGACCCGATACTGTGGCCGGACTTCGATGCGGCCGCGCTGGATCGCGATATAGCCGAGTTCCAGCGCAGGCAAAGGCGCTTTGGCGGGCGATGACGGGCGGCATTGCGGCTGCGAATACACGGCCATGCCTGCCAGACACCGAGTAAGGCCGCGCGGATTGAGTATCCATATTACACGGGGGGATGTGCCGCAGGCAAGCGGCGGTCAAAATAATTAGTGGGGTGTTGCTATGCGCATCAGGATAATCACGGGCGTTGTGCTCAGTTTGTTTTTTGCCTCGCTTATATGGCTTCAGGGGTGGTATATGCGCATAGTCGTAATGATAGCTACCTCGTTTTGCATGTTTGAACTCTACGATGCATTCCGCAAGAAGGGCATGAAGCCCATACAGTGGCTGTGCGTGGCCTATCCTGCGGCGCTGCTGGGCGCGCACATGATAGGCGTATGGGTGGGCCATGGCGATTCGCTTATGATGCCGGTGATGCTGATGTTCTCGATGGTGTCGCTGGTGGTCATAGTCATGCGCAAGGAGGCGGATTATCCGTCGCTGTCGGCCACCATGTTCACGATGATATATCCGGGACTGATGCTGTCGCTTTTGTATCCTCTTATGGAGATAAAGGATCGCGGCGTAGGCACTGTGGCGCTGATACTCAGCATGACGATAGCTTTCCTGGGAGACATAGCCGCATACGGCGTGGGCATAAGATTTGGCAGACACAAGCTCTGCCCCAACATATCGCCTAAAAAGACGGTGGAAGGCGCGCTGGCAGGTCTGGCCGCATCCACGCTCTGGTCGATGGCGGTGGCGCTGGTGGCGGGCATATTCGTGAAGGGACTGCCGCCGCTTTGGCAGTTTGCGGTGCTGGGTCTGGTGGCGGGCGTATGCTCGCAGTGCGGCGATCTCACCGCATCGATAGTCAAGCGCTATTGCGGCGTTAAGGATTACGGCACGATATTTCCCGGCCATGGCGGCATGATGGACAGGCTTGACGGAGCGCTGTTCAATATAGTGGTGGTATACGTATACTTCCGCCTTATATTAATATAGTTATAGTCAGGGGCGCGCGGCGGGCGCGCCCATTGACTTAGTACGGGATTCACGTATCTCCGATGGGATGAATGCGATAATGCATATCGTGGCATCGCCATGAGAGAAATCGCGGCGAATGGTTTGTCCTCATTTATCGGGATGGACCATATAACTGAAATTGAGATGCTTTATTGCTGCCGTTTGAAATGCGGAGTTTCCGTGAAGAATCACTCAATAGGCTTATACAAGGAGCGGTGTTTATGATGAAACTGGCGCTTTTGGGTGCGACAGGCTCCATAGGCAGGCAGACGCTGGATGTTATAAGGCTGCACAGGCAGGACATAGAGCTGTGCGCTGCCACCTGCGGCTCGGATGCGCAGGCGTTGGAAGATGCCGCGCGCGAGTTCGCACCCGCGCTCAAGGGCGTGGCGCGTCCGCGCGAGGGCTTTGTACCCGGCGAAGGCTGGATATGCGGCGCGGACGTGAACGAGCGCGCCGTGCTGGAGAGCGGTTGCGATACGGTGCTGGATGCGGTGGTGGGCATGGCAGGGCTTGCGCCGGTAATGGCGGCGCTGGAGAGCGATAAGCGCGTGCTGCTGGCCAACAAGGAGGCGCTGGTCGCGGGTGGAAGTCTGGTGATGGATGCCGCCCGCGCGCAGGACGCAAGGCGCGGAATTGCGCCGCGCGGCCACATGCCGCCGCACAGCCTGCTGCCGGTGGACAGCGAGCACAGCGCCATATTCCAGTGCATAGCCGGTCATCCCGCGCGCGTGCGCAGGCTGATACTCACGGCCAGCGGCGGCCCGTTCCGCCAGTGGAGCAGTAAGCGCATGGCTGAGGCCACGCCCGACGAGGCGCTGGCGCATCCCACATGGCGCATGGGCGGCAAGGTCACGATAGACAGTGCCACGCTCATGAACAAGGGTCTGGAAGTGATAGAAGCCTGCCGCCTGTTCTCGATAGAGCCGGAGCGCGTGGACGTGCTAGTGCATCCGCAGAGCATAGTTCACTCCATGGTGGAGTTCGAGGACGGCGCGGTGATAGCGCAGCTGGCCACGCCCGACATGCGCGGGCCGATAGCGTATGCGCTGGGCTGGCCGGACAGGATAGCCTCGGGCATAGCGCCGCTGGAGCTGGCCGGGCGCGCGCTCACGTTTGAAAGGCCCGACATGGAGCGCTTCCCGTGCCTAAACCTTGCCTACGAAGCGCTGCGCGCGGGCGGCGGCGCGCCCTGCGTTATGAACGCCGCCGATGAGGAGGCAGTGGATGCCTTCCTGCGCGGCAAGATAGGGTTCTATGGCATAAGCGACGTGGTGCAAAAGACCATGGAGCGCTTTGCGGGCGAGCCTGCCATAAGCCCTGAGCAGCTGATTGCTCTGGGCGGCGAGGCCCGCAGCTATGCGCGTGCGCTGGCGGCGAAATAGAGTTTTCTTGGAGGTTGATATATGTCTGTGTGGAGCATTGTCGGCGCGATACTTGTGCTGGCTCTGTGTATATTGGTTCATGAACTGGGTCACTTCCTGTCGGCGCTGGCGCTGGGCATACCAGTTGAGGAGTTCTCGATAGGCTTTGGCCCCAAGCTGCTTCAGTTTCGCTTTCGCGGCATAAAGTACTCGCTGCGGCTGGTGTTTCTGGGCGGCTATGTGCGCTACTATATGGACGAGAGCGACATGGTTGGGCGCGAGGATGGGCGCGGCAACGATGAAGCCGACACGGCGCAGTATGCCGACGAAGCGGACGGGCGGGACATTGCCGTGGATGGCGATGCAGGCAGCGGCGGCGCGCACGCAATGAGCGGCAGCTTGCAGCCCGACGGCACATACGGCGCTGCGGATGACGGACATGCCATGGACGAAAATGAGCTTATTGAGCATGTGCATGAGCCGGGCTATCTGGATCAGCCCGCGTGGCGGCGCATGGTCAGCGCGTTCTGCGGGCCGTTCATGAACGTTGTCATGGCGTTCATAGCGGCGGTTGCGCTGTATACCATGCTGGGCAATCCGATAGTCGCGCCGCGCGTGACCGAGTACGCTACCGACTCGGCGGCATATAAGGCGGGCATGCAGCTGGGCGACGTGGTTGTCGCCGTGAACGATGTGCCGGTCAGCTATGACGAGGCGGGCTTACAGGTGATAATGAGCGAGATAGCCGGGTCGAATGGCGAGGCGCTCAAGTTCGACGTGGAGCGCGGCGGCGAGCGCATGCAGCTGTCGGTAACGCCCATGTACAGTCAGGCCGATGGGCGCTATATGATAGGCGCGAGCTTTGGCGACCGCACGCCGTGTTCGCCGTGGGAAGCGATGTCCCGCGCGGGCAGCTATATGGTAAACGTGACGAGCGAGATGTACAGGTCGCTTGGCGGCCTGTTCACAAGCGACGTGCCGATAGATCAGCAGCTGACAGGGCCGGTAGGCACGGTGCAGATAATCTCCGAACAGGTGCAGCGCGGCGGCGTGGATGCGCTCAACATAATTATGCTGATATCGCTCAACTTCGGCATATTCAACCTCCTGCCCATACCGGGGCTGGATGGCTCCAAGATGCTGTTTTTGCTGATAGAGATGATAAGGCGCAAGCCCATACCGCCCAATAAAGAGGCGATGGTAAATCTGATAGGTCTGGCGCTGCTGTTCGGGCTGATGATATTCATCACATATAAGGATATAGCCCGGCTGATAGGCGGGCAAGCACAGGCGGCGCAGGGTCGCGGAGCGGACGGTGTTTCCGCGCTGCGGCCTAAAGCGCCGCTTTTTAATACGTGGGGAGGAAAGATATATGAGCGGCAAGAGCGTAATGGTGGGCAAGGTACAGATAGGCGGCGGCGCGCCGGTGGTAATACAATCCATGACCAATACTGACACGCGCGATCGCGCGGCGACGCTTAAGCAGATAGACGCGCTTTATCAGGCGGGCTGTCAGATAGCGCGCGTGGCGGTGCATGACGAGGCGTGCGTGCGCGCGGTGCGGTACCTAGTGGACAACAGCCCCGTACCGCTGGTTGCGGATATACATTTCGATTACAGGCTGGCCATAGGCGCGGTGGAGAACGGCATATCCAAGGTGCGCATAAATCCGGGCAACATAGGTTCGCAGGAGAATGTGCGCAAGCTTGCCGACTGCCTGAAGGCGCATCACGTGCCGGTGCGCATAGGCGTAAACTCCGGCTCCATGGACAGGGAGATAGTGCAAAAGTACGGTCAGGGCGCGGAAGCCATGGTGGAGAGCGCGCTCAAGCACGCCTCCTATCTGGAGAAAGAGGGCTTTTATGACATAGTGCTGTCCATGAAGTCGTCCGATGTGCGCACGACCGTGGAAAGCTATCGCCTAGCGCGCAAGAGGTGTGACTATCCGCTGCACGTGGGCGTGACCGAGGCAGGACTGCCCGCTGAGGGCATGGTCAAGTCGGCAATAGGCATAGGTTCGCTGCTGCTGGACGGCATAGGCGATACCATCCGCGTGTCGCTGACCGCCGACCCTGTCGAGGAGATAGCTGCCGCGCAGCAGATACTGCGCGCCATAGGCATGCTGGAGGACTCGGTCGAGGTGATATCCTGCCCGACCTGCGGGCGCACGCGCATAGACGTGGCCGGCATAGCCCGGCGCGTGTTCGACGGCACGCGGCACATACGCCGCCCGCTCAAGGTGGCGGTGATGGGCTGCGTGGTGAACGGCCCGGGCGAGGCGCGCAATGCCGACATAGGCATAGCCGGTGGCGGCGGCTGCGGCGCGCTGTTCCGCAAGGGCGAGCGCCCGGTGAAGGTGGAAGGCGATCTGGCACAGATACTGCTTGATGCCATAGAGCGTGAGATAGCCGGGAAGGATGAGGCAAGATGATAGAGATAAGGCGAGCGACGCGCGACGATGAATGCACGATAGCGGCAATGCTCACACAGGCCAAGGCGATGGAGGAACATCCCATGTGCGCGGCGGCCAGACAGGGCGCAAAGAGCGGCGCATCGCCGCTGGGCCTTGTGCTGGCGATAGACCGCATGATAGTTAGCGCATGCCTGCGTGCGGGCTGCACCTGCCTGATAGCCGAGGACGAAGGCACTCCGGCGGCGGTGGCCGTGCTGGAATGCCCGGGCGAGGAGGCGCTGACGCTGCGCAACCTGCTGAGGAGCGGCGCCAAGCGGCTGACGCGCTTCATCAAGCCGGGCGCGTTCCCCGGCGGCATGCGCGCGGTGTCGAGCGGGGCAAGGTGCGCGCAGCAGGAGATGCGCGTGGTGGATATTGCCGTGGATGAGCTGTGGCAGGGGCAGGGACTTACGCAAATGCTGATAGAGCATGCCGCCGACGAGGCGCGTGCGCGCGGCCTTAAGCGGCTGACCGTGACGGCCAGCGCGCCCGGCGAGCGCGAGCGGTACGAGCAGATGGGCTTTGCCGCGTCCGATGCGCGCACGCTGGAGCTGTGGGGCGTGAGCATACCGGAGCAGGATATGTCGCTCATGCTCTGCGAGGACGAGGAGGAAAATGCACCGACGGCCGCGCTGCTTGAGGGAGCTGAGAGCACGGCGCGTGAGGATGAAATCAGTAGCGAGGCATGCGATGTAGATGCGGAGTGCGAAGCATGCGAGTGTGAAGCTGATGGTGAAGCATGCGATGCATATGCCGAGGACGAAGCATGCGAGTGTGAA
>JBMNUB010000076.1:0-7410 GCA_050946055.1 Candidatus Fimadaptatus sp.
GTGAATGCCACGCGCGCCGGGGAGCTGCTCAGGCGCTGCGCTTACCCTTGGCAGGCGCTGCCCGAGCTGGCGAAGTACATATCGGCGCGGGGCGGCATGCTGAGCGCTCAAGGATTTGAGGAGCGCGCGCCCGGAGTATGGATACACAGGAGCGCGCGCGTAGCCGGTACGGCACAGATAGACGCGCCTGCCATAATAGACGAGGGCGCAGAGATACGCCATGCGGCGCTGATACGCGGCGCGGTGCTGATAGGGCGGGGCTGCGTAGTGGGCAATTCGACCGAGCTTAAGAACTGCGTGCTAATGGATGGCGCGCAGGCACCCCACTTCAACTACGTGGGCGATTCCATACTGGGGCGCGGCGCACACATGGGCGCGGGCGCAATAGCGTCAAATCTGCGCGCGGACGGCTGCGCTGTGAGGGTGAGCATGGGCGGCGCGCGCATGGACACCGGCCTGCGCAAGCTGGGCGCAATGATAGGCGACCATGCGGAGATAGGCTGCGGCGCTGTGCTGTGTCCCGGCGCTGTGCTGGGGCGCGGCGCGTGCGTCTATCCGCTCAGCATGGTGCGCGGACTGATACCTGAGCGGCATATGCTAAAGCGCGACGGAAGCATAGTGGCGCTGCGCGACATGAGCGATGGAGGGCTGCAACCATTGTGAGCCGCGCCGCTTGAGCATGGCAGGCGCACATGCAGGGGCGGGTGCGGGCATGCGCATATAAAATGCGAGGCACTGGCTCTCGATTGTCCAGTGCCTCGCTGTGCGTGCGTATTCAGTTCTCGCCGGTCGCCGCATCCGCGCTCTCGCAGTACGGGCAGGGCGCAAGCCCCGCGTCCTCGGCATCCTGAAGCGTAACCAGATACGGACTGTATATCCCGGAGCATGTGGCGCGGCTGTGATAGTAAGGGCCGCTTAGCGTGCGGTATACCCAGCGCACTACGCCCTCCGCGCCTCCGTCGGGCGCTATCGTGGGCATGGATGTGGGCATGGCCGTCATGCAGTACGGACAGGGCAGCTGCCCCGCTATCACCGCGTCGCTCATCAGCATCAGCGTGGAATCCAGCGCCAGATGCTCGCAAGTCTCGCTGGCGTGGAAGTACTCGTCGCCATCGGCGTGATACACTATCGCATACGGCAGCCCCAGCTCGTCGTCGGGCAGGCACTCGGGGCAGGGCTGACGCTCCAGCCCCAGCGCCACGGCGCGCTGCACGCGCACCAGCTGCGTCTCGCCGTCATACTTGCAATCGGCATCCCTGTGATAGTGAGCGGCGGTATCGCTCATGTATACGTACTCCTGATCGAATTGCAGGCCCTTGTCCGGGTCGTAGTAGGGCTCGGATGTGGGCGCAGCGCTTGTCTCAGGCGTGACCGAAGGCGCGGCGGATGCGCCGGCGCTCTGTGTGGGCGCTTGCGTCCAGCTGGGCGCTATCGTGGGTATCATGGTCGGCTGACCCGGCACGGATGTCGCCTGCTCGGTGGGTTCCTCGGCCGGAACTTCGGTCGGCTCAACGGTGGGGTCAGGCGTGGGCTTCTCAGTCGGCTCATCGGTGGGGTCAGGCGTGGGCTTCTCAGTCGGCTTCTCGGTGGGATCGGGAGTGGGCTTCTTTGTGGGCGCTTTGGTCGGCTCAGGCGTGGGCTTTGCGGTCGGCTTGGGAGTGGGCGTGGCATCGGGATGACAGTACGGGCATTCCGATGCGCCCGCAGCCTTGGCATCGCCGCGCATCATGGCGCGCCCGTTCTTCATAGCGCCGCACACGCTGGCCTTGTGGTAATAGTCGCCGCCCGCGTAATACACGGTGCGCTGGTCATCCGCGCTGTATGTCGGCTGGGGCTTGGGCGTGGCGTCGGGATGGCAGTACGGGCATTCGGTCTGGCCGCGCTTTATGGCCTCGGCGCGGGTTATGGGCTGGCCGTTGGTCATGGCGCCGCACACTTTGGCCTTGTGATAGTACCTGCCGCCGCCGGTGTACACGGTGACCTCACCGGCACCGGCATCCGCGCCGGTCAGCGCCATGAGCGTGGGCGGCTGGCACTCCGGACAGGGGCTTTCGCCGTTTTCCAGCGCCTGCTCAGCGGTCTCGGCCACGCCGTTTTTGAGCTTGGGGCAATCGGCATCGGCGTGATAGTAGCTCCCGCCCTCCTCGTGGTATACGAATGCGGGCAGCGCATTGTCCTGTGCCGCCGCGCCATCGTCAGAACCGCCTGCGCAGCGCGGGCATGCAGTAGCGCCGCGCGACATGGCATCCTGCATGGTCGTGGCCACGCCGGAGTTTATGCCTTCGCACCGGGCGTTTACATGATACAGCCCATGCTCGGAGTCGTAGTATACGAACTGCTCCAGACCGTCGTCCGTTTCGCTATCGGGTGATGCGCCGGGCGCTATCGTGAGCTGCTCACCGGGGGAGAGAGCGGCATCGTGCGGCGCGGGCGTGATGTCTGGCACAAACGTGGGCTCTGTGGGTGCGCCGCCCTCGGGCTGAGGAGTGACGTTGGGTATGAACTCCAGCGCGTGCTGGCCATAGCTGGCCAGAGTGCCTTCATTCCACGCCTTGATGGCATCGGGATACTGCTTGCCCACGCAGTCGGGGCAGGGCTTATAGCCGCCTTCGACGGCGTGCTGCCATGTGTCGGGATCGGCGCCGCGCGTCTGGCCGCAGTTGGGCGTGAGGTGGAACCGGCTGCCGGTGTCGGTGTGATACACGGTCTCGGGCAGACTTACGCCCGTGGACTCTGTGGGCGCGGGCTGCGCCGTGGCGTTAGGCACAAACGTGGGCGCGGGGGTCGCGCCGTTTAGCGCGGCCACGGCCTCGGGGTACTGCTTGCCCACGCAGTCGGGGCAGGGCTTGTAACCGCCCTCTACGGCGTGCTGCCATGTGTCGGGATCGGCGCCGCGCGTCAGCCCGCAGTCGGGCGTGAGGTGGAACCGGCTGCCGGTCTGGGTGTGATACACGGTCTCAGGCGTGACTATGGGCGTGGCGGTGGGCTGCGCGGTCACGTTTTCGGTAGGACGCTCGGTCGGGCGCTGGGTGGGCTGCTCGGTCGGGCGCGGAGTCGCCGTGGGGCGTATCGTGGGCTGAGCGGGCTCGGTCGGCTCAAGCGTGGGCGCTTCAGTCGGCTCGGGCGTAGGCGCTTCAGTCGGCTCAGGCGTGGGCGCTTCAGTCGGCTCAGGCGTGGGCGCTTCAGTCGGCTCAGATGTGGGCGCTTCGGTCGGCTCAGGCGTGGGCGCTTCAGTCGGCTCAGGCGTGGGCGCTTCAGTCGGCTCAGATGTGGGCGCTTCGGTCGGCTGCTGCGCCATGTGCGTCTGGGCGGCCTGTACGGGCGCTTCCGTGGCGCTGCCGGCGGTAGCGGTTGCCTCTGGCGCTTTGGTGGTCAGGCGCGTAGGAGTCGCCCGCGTGGGCTCAGGTGTGGCCGTAGGCGCTTCGGTGGGCGGTTCAGATGGCTCGCCCGTGGGCGCGCCGGTAGACGTGACTATGCCCGGGTCATCGGGCGAACTGCCGTCGTCTATCTGGAACACCTGCTTGGTACCCTCTATCAGCGCGTCCAGATGCGGGCGAAGCTGATCGCTGTTGTAGGCGTATGTCCAGCCCAGCGCGCATATGGCTGCGCATACCACCGAGAGCGTTGCCTTTACGGCGGGCCGCCAGCGCAGCTTGCGCCGCCACAGCAGCACAAGTCCCACGGGATACAGCACCAGCAGCATTATCACTGTGAGTATGACGTACCACACCGGCGGCTTGCGCCTGCGACGTGGCCGGTAATTGCCGCGCTTTTGTGAGCGCTCCATATATGCGTTGGGGTCGCGCGCAAGCATGAATCCCCTCTTGACTGTCAAGTCCATCTGTATACCATCCTCGCAATATAATAAGGGTGTTTCCGCCCCATTATTTCAATATACAGCATACCACATTCGACAATAAGTCGCAATACATGCCCCGAAAAAACCACACTCGCGCGCCCGCTGCGCTATATATGTGATGCGGAGCTGCACCGGGCATACGGGACAATGTTCGTGTTTTGCGCGGCGCTGCGCGAGAATTTGCTGACAATGCGCCGCGATAAAGCACAAAAGCCGAACGAAGCATGCCGCGCTACCCGCCCGCCCGCAGCCGTGGCCTGTGCGGACAATATTTACTGCCAGTCGTGAAAATAATTCATTAGAGCGCACGCACGCCGCTTTTAAGTGCGAAAATTGATGCTGCACGCAGCTCGTCCTGCATGATTGGCGCGGAAAATAGGATTGGACGCAGGGCGCGCAAAAAGCAGGCTCGTGGCATCGGACGAAAACTTTTTGCGTCACTATATCGTCATTACAAACAAATTTTTGGAGCACATAGAAAATAGTTCGTGAAAAATTCGTCATTCCCTATTGCAAAAACCAAACATGCGCGTTATAATAGTACCCAATTCCCGCGCTGAAGCGGTATGCGCGCACGGGCGCACATATGGGGTCAGGCGCAGCGCGCGCGGCGATGAGCCGTTGCCGGGATTCGGAAAGGGAGGATCAGCAATGGAGCGAGTTTATAATTTTGCGGCGGGCCCGTCCGCCATGCCCGAAGCGGCGCTGAAGAAGGCGGCTGCAGAGATGCTGTGCTATGGCGACACAGGCGTATCGGTGATGGAGATGAGTCACCGCGCCAAGATGTACCTTGAGATATGGGACGAGGCCGTGGCCGTGTTCAAGCGCCTCATGGGCGTGCCGGAAGGCTATACAGTGCTGTTCCTTCAGGGCGGTGCGACCGGACAGTTCGCGGCGCTGCCCATGAACCTGATAGGCATTACCGGCAAGGCCGATTATGTGGACACCGGCAACTTCGCAAACGGAGCCATGAAGGAAGCGCAGCGCTACGGCGATGTAAAGTGCGCCGCGTCCAGCAAGGATGCGGGCTACACCTTCATACCCGAACTGGAGCGCTCCATGTTCCGCGAGGATGCCAGCTACGTGCATATAACCACCAACAACACCATATTCGGCACGCGCTACGACGCGCTGCCCGACACCGGCGACATACCTCTGTGCGCCGACATGTCCTCGTCCATACTGTCCGAGCCGTATGACGTGAGCCGCTTCGGCGTTATATACGCGGGCGCTCAGAAGAACATCGGCCCGGCCGGTCTTACCGTAGTCATAGTGCGCGACGACCTCATGGGTCATGCGTTGCCCATATGCCCCAAGGTGTTCAACTACAAGACCGAGGCCGAGAAGGATTCCATGCTCAACACCCCGCCGACCTATTCTGTGTACATGGCAAAGCTGTGCATGGAGTGGCTGGAGAGCGTGGGCGGCGTAAAGGCCATAGAGCAGGTCAACATAGAGAAGGCGCGCCTTATGTACGACTTCATAGACAATTCCAGCCTGTTCAAGAACAATGTGCAGCCGCGCTACCGCTCGCGCATGAACGTGACCTGCGTGACCGGCGACCCGGCGCTGGACGATGCTTTCGTAAAGGGCGCGGCCAAGAACGGCCTCATCGCGCTCAAGGGTCATCGCCTGGTGGGCGGCATACGCGCCAGCATCTACAACGCCATGCCCATAGAGGGCGTGCGCGCGCTGATAGACTATATGAAGAAGTTCGAGCTGGAAAACAAGTGACCGCATAGTCCGGAGGTATAGCTATGTTCAAGATAAAGACGCTAAACGAGATATCGCCCGTCATAAATAACGTGTTTACCGACGAGTATCAGGTGGGCAAGGACGTGGAGAGCGAGGATGCCATAATCGTGCGCAGCGCCAAGATGCACGACATGGAGCTGCCCCAAAGCCTGCTGGCAGTGGCGCGCGCCGGCGCGGGCTACAATAACATACCAGTGGACAAGTGCTCCGAGGCGGGCATAGTCGTGTTCAACACCCCCGGCGCAAACGCCAACGCCGTAAAGGAGCTGGCGCTGGCCGGCATGCTCATGGCCGGACGCGACATAGTGGGCGGCATAGAGTGGGCGCGCACGCTCAAGGGCGAGGGCGACAAGGTTGCTTCTCTGGTCGAGAAGGGCAAGAGCCAGTTCGTGGGCCGCGAACTGAAGGGCAAGAAGCTGGCCGTGATAGGTCTGGGCGCGATAGGCACTATGGTGGCCAATGCCGCTCACGGCATGGACATGGACGTATACGGATACGATCCCTTCCTGTCGGTGGACCACGCGCTGATGCTGTCCCGATCTATACACAAGGCCACCGACCTTGACAAGCTCCTTGGCGAGGCCGACTTCGTGTCGCTGCATCTGCCGCTCATGGATCAGACGCGCGGCATGGTGAACGCCGATTACATATCCCGCATGAAGGACGGCGCGGTGCTGCTCAATTTCTCGCGCGGCGAGCTGTGCGACTCCAAGGCCGTGCTGGAGGCAGTGGCTTCGGGCAAGCTCAATCACTATGTGACCGACTTCCCCAGCGAGGATATGCTCTGCGTCAAGAACGTGATCGCGATACCGCATCTGGGCGCATCCACGCCCGAAAGCGAGGACAACTGCGCCGAGATGGCCGCCAAGCAGCTCTCCGACTACTTGACGCGCGGCGCGATAGTCAACTCGGTCAACTATCCCGCCTGCGAGCCGGGCTACACCGACGGCGCGCGCCTGTGCGTGCTGCACGCCAATGTACCCAACATGGTGGGCGCAATAACCGCGCGCCTGGCCGATAAGCACATAAACATAGCCAACATGGTCAACAAGTCGCGCGGTGCCGTGGCTTACACCGTAATCGACGTGGATTCGGACATAGACGCCGACACGCTCGATGCGGTCAAGGGCATAGGCAATGTATACAAGGTGCGTTTGATAGGCTGAGTAGCAAGTGGTGCCCGCCAAGATGAGCGCAGGGCCTGATTCACGATGATAAGTCTCCGCTTCCGGCATAATTGCCGGGAGTGGGGGCTTTTTAGGTTATGCATGGCTTTGCGGGGGATTAACGCATTAAATCATATCATGGCTTAGCCATTGGCGGCATATTGATAAACGCGGAAAACCGGCAATTCATGCAATACAGATTTGCAAATTAGGGCAACCCCAATGCCTAACATCCGCAATGTGCGGGTAAAACCGGCAATGCAGGCAGAAATTTCCCCCTCGGTCGAGTTGGTTCGGGAAATTTCTGAGATTGCAGGGGTTTGTCGCGGTATGGTAGTGGATTTGCTATGGGAAGAACAGCAATGAAGTAAGAGCTTGCGTTTTTGGCAGTAATTCCCTCGCTGAGATTGCGGCGCTTGCGTTTGCTTTCAAAAGTCCACGGTTTTCCGCAATGAGCCGCTTCTCTGGCTTAACCTCCCGTGAAGCGCCGGTTTTTTCCGCACCTTGAATTGTCAAGTAAAGTGCAACAACAGATTGAAGAAAACTTCAAAGGGAGATCTCCAGCCAAGGCATTTGCGTGGACGAAGATTAATCTTGTTGGTAAAGGCGGCGAAGAACGCAGGATCAAAT
>JBMNUB010000077.1:0-6303 GCA_050946055.1 Candidatus Fimadaptatus sp.
AAAGCGCGCTCATACGGGCATATGCCTGTATGAGCGCGCTTTGCTTATGACGATGCCGTTGTGCGGGCGAGGCATGCGCGGGCGCATGCCCGGCAACTGCCTTGCCTGTCAGACTATCGCATCCAGCTTGCTTATGGCGTAAACGTATACCTTGATCGCCTTGAGCAGCGAGTCTATGGGCATGAACTCGTCGGGCGAGTGCGCGCCGCCGTGACCCTCGGGCAAGTCTTCGGGACGGCTGCCGCCGGGTATGCCGCCGCCAAAGGTTATGGCGTTGGGCAGCACCTTGGAGTAAGTGCCGCCTCCCATGGTGTAGTTGGGGCTGTCATCGCCGGTCACTTCGCGGTAGGCCTGCCTGAGCACGCAGACCTTGGGGTCGCTCTCGGAGATGTAGAAGGCGGGGGAGATGCTTATGCGCTTTATGACCGCGCCCATGCGCGCCAGATTCACGCACAGCCGCGCACGCATGTCGTTTATGTCGGTGCTCACCGGGAAGCGGCAGTCCATGGTCAGCGTCACGCGCCCGGCGGTGAAGCGCGCCATGCCGCAGGTGAAGGTGAGCTTGCCCGAATTGTCATCCTCGCAGGCTATGCCCGCGCCCGTACCGTAGTCGTCGGCGAGCAGGCGCTTGATGGCGCGCATGGCGCGGCGCGTCTCGGGCGTCAGGCAGCCGGTCTCAAGCAGCGCCTGAGCCAGCACGCCCACGGCGTTGAGCGAGCCTTCGGGATGCGCGGCATGCGCGGCGCGGCCTTCGGAGCGTATCACTACGCCGTGGCCTATGCGCTCCACGTCCTGATCCAGCCGCAGCTCCTCTATCGTCATGTCGTCCAGCTCGCGCAGCACGGCCAGCGCGCGGTCGGCCACGGCGTTTGGCACGCTGCCGCCCTCAAACGCCAGCAGGTCATCGCCGCACTCCAGCAATATCTCCACCACCATGCGCCCCTTCTGAGCATAGCACACGGGGAAGTGGGAGTCCGGCACCAGCGTTACGGCGGGCAGCTTTATGCCCGAGCTTTCGCGCTGTGCCTGCGCTGCCATGTACTTCATGTCGCCCATGCCCGTTTCCTCGCTGGTCCCCAGCATCAGGCGCAGCTGATGCTTGAGCGGCAGTTCGAGATCGCGCGCGCACATCATGGCGTACAGCGCCATAACCGCCATGCCCTTGTTGTCGCATGCGCCGCGCCCCACTATGTAGCCGGGATTGCCGTTTCCTGCGCCTATCACTTCGCCCTTGAACGGGTCGTATATCCAGTCGTTGCCCTCGGGAACTACGTCCAGATGCGCGGCTATGCCTATCTGCTCGGGCCTGTCGCCGTAATATACGCTGCCGCAGTAGCCCTGATGGTTCTCGGTCTCAAAGCCCTTTTCGCGCGCGCTGGCCAGCGCGTACTCCAGCATCTGCGCACAGCCCGGGCCAAAGGGCTGGCCTTCCTGCGCCTCGGACGCATCGGACACCGAGCGTATGCGCACCCATGCGCACAGCTCGTCCACTATCTGTTGCCTGTGTTCCTCCAGCCATTTATCTATCCTGTCGAGCATATCTATGCCTCCGTTTCGTCAGCTCGCTTGCCGTTTGTCAGTTCAGTCGGGAAGTTCGTAATCGCATGCCACCGAGCTTTCACGTATCTCGTGCATGTGCTTGCGTATGGGCAGGTGGGCGGGGTGGGTCTGATAGCCCTCCAGCGCCGCGCGGTCGGTGAACGTGCATACCAGCGCTATGTCATAGCTGCGCTCGGTGCGGTAAAAGTCCACGCCCGTCTCCACGCTCACAAGCCCCGGCACCTTGCCGCGCAATGTGTAAAACAGTTCCGCAGTCGCCTTGAGGTTTTCGGGCGACTTGTCCTTTAACCTGAACAAAACTATATGCCTTATCATGCGCTCAACTCCCAAGCAGCTTTATCAATCCATTCATGTTCAAGTATAACACATGCGCCGCGCTATCTCAACGCTTTTACATGCGCTGGAGATAAATTCAATATGGCAATCGCGGAAACCGGCTTCATGCAAGCGCCGCCTACGCGGACGGCACAGCAAGTTGTGTGCAACCCCACCGCGCGAGCGATTCCGTCATCCGCACTCATGCAACCCAACCGCATGCGCAACGCATCCGGCCACGCTACATGCGCCCTATCAACGCGCGCCTTCAATCGACAGGCTCAACCCTGCCCATGTACCAGCCGATGTCATCGCCGCGCTTGACTATCGCGCCGCGCGATGTGATTGCCGCCACGCCCAGCTCGTCGCCGGGGCGCACCTCTATCTCGCCGTCGGATATGTCGCCGCAGTGGCAGCGCGCACAGCCCGGCTCACGGTCGTAGAGCATGCATGCCGGCACGGAGAGTATGCGCCCGCTCTCTATGTGCCGCACCAGCGCCATGTCTCCCTGCTCGCTTATCACGTCCACATCGCAGTGACCCCAGCGTATGTAAATGGTGTCAGGGCGGCACTGCTGCGCGTCCAGCGCGCGGTATCGCCTGCATTCGTCCACGCTCAGCCAGCTGAAGTCCTCGCCCTGCGCGGGCAGTATCAGCGCGTTGAGCTGCGCCATTTTCCTTATGCCCACGCCGCCGTCTATGTCGATTATGCGCTGGCGGCGCTCTATGTAGGGCGCGTCGCTCATGCCGTGGATTCGGTAGAGCGCGGCGGGCCAGTGGCCGACTATCGTGTATCTGTCCATGACCGTGCCGCTGTCTATGAATGCGTCGCGCTTGAGGAACGGCCATGCGTCCAGCCCCGCATACCTGTCAAAGTCGCACGAGGGCGCGCCGCCATGCACAAAGGCATACTGCCCGGCGGTGATGAACGTGGGCAGCGAAGCCATGAACTCCAGCTCGCTGCGGAATGCGCCGCATATCTCTTGCTGCGCGCGCGCAAGCTCGGCTTCGCTCTCCAGCGCCTTTCCCGCGTCCATGCCCAGCTCCGCGCACATCTCGTGAAACAGTGTGCAGCCGCACCATGTAAACATACTGCGCAGGAAGCTCAGCGACTTCGCGCAGGTAAAGTGTCCCTTGCCTGTGGCGGCAGAGAGCGAGTTTATGTCCACATTGCCCATCATAAAGTGCGCATTGCCGCGCGCACGCAGCTCCATGGCGCGCCGTATCATGCCCAGCGACTCGCTCCCGCGCTCGCACATGTCGCCCACCACTATCAGCGTGTCGCGCGGGGTAAGCGCTATCCTGTCAAGCAGCCTGTCAAAGAGCGACATATGGCCGTGTATGTCGGATATGGCGATTAACCTGCCGTCCGCGCAGGGGTGAACCCGCTCATGTCTTGCAATCATGCACGTACTCCTTAAAATGCCTTTTTAATGATTATATCAGCAATGACTCTGTGCGGTCAATCGCGGCACTTTAAGGAATTAGCATAAAAGTGCTTGCTTTAGCGGCGCACAGTGATTATACTATACGATAACATGGGGGCGGGGCCTCTGACATGCATAATTACTCAGGGAGGTGTAAACTGTGTCCGATCAAGTAGCGCAGATAGCAGAACGCATTCGTGAGCTAAGAGAAATTTCGGACCGCACGGTCGAGCAGGTAGCGACCCTTATATCCATACCGGTGGCCGATTACGAGGCGCTTGAGGCCGGCACTTACGATGTGCCGATAAGCGTGCTGCTCAAGCTCTCCTCGCTGTATCATGTCGATATGAACACGATACTGACCGGCGATTCGCCCAAGATGAACATATTCGCCATGACTCGCAAGGGGATGGGCGTGGACATCGACAGGCGCACCCACTATCACTACAAAAACCTGGCCTACAACTTCGCACACCGCAAGATCGAGCCGCTGCTGGTAACTCTGCTGCCGCAGTCCAATCCGGAGCTAAAGACCAATTCGCACTCCGGCCATGAGTTCGACTATGTGCTGGAGGGACGCATGCGCATAGTAATAGACAACAACGAGCTCATACTGGAGCCGGGCGACTGCGTGTACTATGACTCGCTCTACCCGCACGCCATGCAGGCCGCGGGCGATGAGACTGTGAAATTGCTGGCCATGGTTATACCATAACGAGATAGGGGCGGATATATGTCCGTTCAGACGGTCCAAACCTCCGGGAGAGCTTGAGAGGGTTGCGGCCCTTTCGGCCTTTAATCGCGTCCTATGCCATGCGTGGCGGGCGCGGGGATGTTTTTGCGCACGGAAATCACATTTCTCAGAGCGGGAATGTCCTTCTTGCGGTTTCCACGCTAGGAAATTCGAGCGGGATTTCAGTGCAAACCGGCGGGGGTGGCGGCGTCTGGGGATTTTATCCCCCGTACACAAGCTGGGGCGGATATATGTCCGCCGCCTTACGTTTCCTTAGGAGGAATAACCATGCGACTGCTAGAGCGCTTTACGCGCGCCGATTACGATTCCCTGGACGACTTTTATAAAAACTACAGGCTCTATGTGCCGGACAACTTCAACTATGCCATAGACGTAATGGATCAGATGGCGCTGCTTGCGCCCGACCAGCGCGCAATGATATGGGTGAACGAGCGCGGCGAGGAGCATATATTCACATTTGGCGACTTCAAAAACATGTCCGACCGCGCTGTGACCGTGCTGCGCGACGCGGGCATAAAAAAGGGCGACACCGTGCTGCTGATGCTCAAGCGCCGCTATGAGTTCTGGGTGCTGGCGCTGGCGCTTATGAAGCTGGGCTGCGTACACATACCGGCCACGCATCAGCTGCAAAAGAAGGACATAGCCTACCGCATAAAGGCCGCCGATGCCAAGATGGTCATATGCACGGGCGACGCCGAGGTAATAGGCCACACCGACAAGGCCGTGGCCGAGCTGGACAGGCCTGTCAAGAAGATGTGCGTGGCTTCGTATGAGATAGGCTACACGCTGCGCCACGAGATAGACCCCGAGTCGCAGTGCGAGCGCCCCGAGAGCTTCACGCTGGGCGAGGACTGGCTGGACTACGACGAGCTGTTCGCCGCCGCCGAGCCGGGCTTTGACGGCAATGTGCCAAACACCAACGACGACATGATGCTCATATACTTCACCTCCGGCACGACCGGCATGCCCAAGATGGTGGCGCACAGCTACACCTATCCGCTGGGTCAGGCCGCGACAGGCGCTTTCTGGCACAACCTGACCGACGAGAGCGTACACATCTCCGTCGCCGACAGCGGCTGGGCCAAGTGCGCATGGGGCAAGTTCTATGGGCAGTGGCTGGCGGGCGCGGTCAACTTCGTGTATGACTTCGACCGCTTCAATGCCTGCAACATGCTGTCCATGCTGGAGAGGTATCATGTCACCTCGTTCTGCGCGCCGCCCACGATATACCGCTTCTTCATAAAGGAGGATTTGAGCCAGTACGACCTGAGCAGCCTCAAGTGGGCGTGCATAGCGGGCGAACCGCTCAACCCCGAGGTGTACTGGCAGTTCCTGTCGGCAACGGGCGTTAAGCTGCACGAGGCGTTCGGCCAGAGCGAGACTACGCCCCTGCTCATGACGCCCAAGTGGATGGAGCCGCGCCCCGGCTCCATGGGCAAGCCCTCGCCGCAGTATGACATAAAGCTGCTCCGCCCGGACGGAACGCCGGTCATCGCAGGCGAGGAGGGCGAAATCTGCGTGAACATAAGCGAAGGCCGCCCGGCCGGTCTGTTCACGGGCTACTATCGCGACGAGGAGAACACCGCCTACGCCTTCCGCGATGGCTATTATCACACGGGCGACGTGGCATGGTTCGACGAGCAGGGCTATTACTGGTTCGTGGGACGCGCCGACGACGTGATAAAGTCCTCGGGATACCGCATAGGGCCGTTCGAGGTGGAGAGCGCGCTGCTTGAGCATCCCTCCGTGCTGGAGTGTGCGGTAACGGGCGTGCCGCATCCCGTGCGCGGTCAGGTGGTCAAGGCGACCATAGTGCTATCGCGCGGCTACAAGCCCTCCGACGAGCTGAAGAAGGAACTGCAGGAGCATGTAAAGCGCGTGACCGCGCCGTACAAGTATCCGCGCATAATCGAGTTCGTGGAGGAACTGCCCAAGACCAGCTCGGGCAAGATACAGCGCAAGAAGATACGCACCGAGGACGCGGCCAGCTACGAAGCCAAGGGCGGCAAGTGAGCCGGAAGCGCCGAAGCTCGATCTGGAGCGGGGCGGCATGCCTGATGAGCATGCCGTCCCGCTCTGCTTGTCAAAGCGTCTTTTTGACAAGCGTGGACGGGGGAGAAACTCCCCCGCCACTGCCACCCCTACTCAGTTTCCACTGAAATCCTGCGGATTTCCGGGCGTGGAAACTGCAAGGAAGATATGCTGCTCTGGGAAATGGGATTTCCCGACGCAAAAAATCCTGAGCGCC
>JBMNUB010000078.1:0-5525 GCA_050946055.1 Candidatus Fimadaptatus sp.
TGTGCCTGAGCGATGCTGGTTTGCGGTCGGAAGCATATCGGCGTGACGTGCAGGACGGTGCGCCTGAGAGATAAAAGGTTGCGATTGGCGGTATATCAATGCGCCTGAGCGATGCTGGTTTGCGGTCGGAAGCGTATCGGCGAGCCTGAGCGATGGGCGCATACAGTATGTTGACAAGGTTTCACGCTCCATAAATGCGGAAAGCTCTGCGCCTTGCGCAATGCGAAGCTGTAAACAGGGCCGATTTGGCAGTTGTGCAGCTAAGATTTGCCGGCATGGCATGTTGTGCAAACGAAAAAATTCGATCTCAGCCGGGCTGATTTCGGAGATTTGCCGGGCTGCGGGAAATATGCAGCGGCATGAGCGCGCATGCGTAGGTACGCACAGTCTGTATGAAGCAGGCGCGCATGTCGGGACAAGTTCATTTGCGGCAGAGGGCCATGTGTGGTAAAATCATATCGGAAAAGACGCGCAGAGCGCGATGATGCGAGGTGCATAATATGGAAGAGGAACTTAGCCGCATGGGAGAATTCTTGCAGACGCTGGGCATGGGCGCCATAGACATGGGCTGGAAGCTGCTTTCGGCGCTGATAGTGCTGATGCTGGGACTGATAATCAAGCGCGGATTGCGCAGAGTGCTGAAAAAGCTGCTGACGATAAAGATACGCACCCGCTCGATATCGCCGTCGCGCATAAGCTCGCTCAACACGTTCGTGCTGGCGGTGTATGACTTTGTGGCGTGGTTCGTGATAGCGATAGCGTCGATAAGCAAGCTGGGCGTGGACGTGACCAGCCTGCTGACAGTGGCGGGAGTGGGCGGCATAGCGATAGGACTGGGCGCGCAGACGCTGGTCAAAGACATGCTGGCGGGGCTGCTGTTCTTCCTTGAGGATCAGTATCAGCCGGGCGACATAATAACCGTGGCGGGCGTGAGCGGCGAGGTGGAGAAGATGACGCTGCGCGTGACCGAGCTGCGCGAGTTCTCGGGCGATCTGCACGTGATACCAAACGGCGAGATACGCTCGGTGACCAACTCCACGCGCGCCTTTCACCGCGCCATAGTGGACTTGTCCGTGGACTACGGCGAGGCGCTGGACAACGTGATGCGGGTATTGAACGACGAGCTGACGAAGTGCTATCCGGGCATAGAGGGGTTGAATGCCGTGCCGGTCTGTCTGGGCGTGACCAAGCTGGCCGATTCGGGCGTAGAGCTGCGCGTGGTGGCCGAGTGCGCCGTAAAGCAGCACTGGGCGATCGAGCGCGAGCTTCGCCGCCGCATAAAGGACCGCTTCGACAGCGAGGGCATAGCGCTCTCACTGCCGCAGATTGTTGTGCATGAGGGCGGGAAGGGGTAAATGGTGCAAGGCATCGCTGCCATGCTGTCCATGTGGATAGATGGATGCGATGCCTTGCTTTATGCATATATAAAGTTACTCGCCAATCAGTACCTGCCTATTAGTCCCATAGAATATATCATCATGCCCGCTGAGGCGCTCAAGCAACTGCTCGAAGCGCTCCCAGTCGCCGTGGATATCGAACTCGTAGGCGTGGCCCCAGATGTACATTATCTTGGGGCTGTCGGGCTTTAGCGCTATGAACTCGTCGGCTAGGCGCTCCATGTCCGCCCATTCCCTGTGGTGGTATACGGTGGGGCGGAAGCATATAAGGTCGCTCTGTGGCTCGAAGCTCAGGCTTGAGATGGTCGTGCGCGCATAGCGTATGCCGGTGCGCGCGCGTATCAGGTCGGCTACACGCGCGTCGAAGTTCACGCCGCCGCCCGGATAGGCCATGCCAAGCACCTCATAGCCCACCAGCTCCGACAGGCGCAGCCTGTCCTCCTCGACCTGACGCACCACCTCGCCGTCGGGCAGAGAGGGCAGCATGGGGTGCGTGAGTGTGTGCGCGGCGACCTCGTGACCTGCGTATATCGCGCGCACCTCCTCGGGGCGGGGCTTTACGTGCGCTACGGTCACGTCCTCGCGCAGCAGCGCTCCCGGCTTGCCCAGCAGCTCGGAGTTCAGGTTGAACGTGGCCTTCATGCCGTACTTGTCAAACAGCGCTATCAGCCGCTGGTCCTGCGTCACACCGTCGTCGTAGCTGAATGTGAGCGCCTTCATCCTGCCATTGAACATGCCAATATCCCTTCCTTTATATCGCGCGCCTGCACCCAAGCGCGCATATTTGATACGCACAGCCATGCGGCGCGGCATTCAGCCTACGGCAACCACATCGTCAGTGCCGCCGATGGGCTCGACAGATGCGCCGGAATCGCCACCGGCAGCGACGCCGGTATCGCCTGCCATGTCAGTACCGGCTTCAGGCTCGCTGTCAGTCACGGGCTCGGTGCCGTCAACGGGCTCAGTGCCATCGCGCAGCAGCGGATTGACCTCGCCGCCTTCACCGTCCATGCTATCCATGCCGTCCATACCGTCCATACCGCCCATGTCGCCCATACCGTCCATACCGCCCATGTCGCCCATGCCATCGCCATATCCCGCTTCGGGCTGGCTCTCGATGCCCATTATCTGCTTTACGAGTTCGGGATTGCTTACGGCTACGCCGTATATCATCACCACGACTAGTGCCAGCGCGCACAGGCCGAGCAGCGCCATGAATATACCGGAAGGTCCGCGACGGGTCGAGTTTTCCATAAAAAGTCACTCCTCCAAAAATTCACCTGATAGATAGACTGATGTCGGGGCTGATTTGTTGCGTATTTGTGGAAAATCGCCGTGAATGAGAGCATATAATGTACCTGAAGCCGCGCGTCTGCTGAGCGCGCGGGGACAGGAGGCGCTTATATGGATTTTGCGGTGTATGTGACGGGACGGATGCTCTCGGTGATACCGGCGCTGTGGTTCGTGGGCTGGCTGCTGAAGCGCTTAAGGCGCGTGCCGGACGGGCTGATACCGTTCATACTGGCGGTGCTGGGCGTGGTGGCGGCGCTGATAATAGATGGCCCCAGCGCTAACAGCGTGGTGCAGGGACTGCTTGCGGCGGCTGCCGCCGTGATGGGGCATCAGGCGGTAAAGCAGGGGGCTGAGATAGTGGGCGACGCGCCTGAGCCGCTAATGCCGGGCGCAGCCAATGACAGCGCCGGGCAGGCAGACAATGCCGAAGTCCGCGAACAGGCCAAGCCGCAAACGTACATCTAAGGCGCGGCGCGCCCTGCGCGGGCATATGCGTAAGGCGTCTCCGCTGATGTCGCAGAGACGCCTGTGCGCTGCAATTTGCGTTACGCTTCCAGTATGGGCGCCTGATACATGCCCAGCACGGCTATGTCCGCGTCCACGTTGTTAAAGCCATCCTTGGCGTAGACCAGCACGGTGAGCGTGGAGTTGAGTATGTCGGTAGTCGATATCTCCTTGACCAGCGATATCTCGCGCGGCATGTCAAGACCGGACTGGGTGTAGGCGACGGGTTCGCCGTCCATGTCCCAGATGACGCTGCCGTCAGCGCCTGTGACTATGGCGCGTATGCGCACCTCATAAGTGTCGGGCTGATTGGTGTAGAGCAGGCTGATGCCGCCGCAGGTGGTGCCGCTGACCATGAGCGCGGGGCTGCCGCCCAGACTGCCAAGCTTTGTGGCCACGTCGTATATGTCGAACACCTGCGGATCCTGTATGACCACATTGCCCAGAGAACTGGGCAGGGTGGTCAGCGCCTTGACGGTCATGTCTGGGCGCTCGGCTATGGCATCTTCCGAGGTGACGCAGCGCGTGCAGGGCTTGAGGCCGCGGTTGTATGCCACGAGCATGGTTTCCTGAGTGGCGTTGTTCATGCCCGAGCAGTGTTCGTCAAAGTGGAAGTTCTCTCCGCGCTCGGTATCCCATACCAGCGGGCCTTCGTTTACGGTGGGGCTGGGCTCGGGGCTGGGCGTGGGCGTGGCGGTGGGCGTGGCGGTGGGCTCGGTTATCGCGCCCGGCACGCCGTCTCCGTCACCCGTTGTCGCAGGTGCTGCCGAGGGCGAAGGCGAGGGCTTGCCCTGAGCGCCTATCTGCTGGCGCGGGTCGCCGCCTTGCCCCCAATTCATGAGGGAGCCGCATACCAGAAATACGCACACGACGGCGGCTGTGAGCAGCCACACTACGGGCTGCTTGTATACGGGGCGCTTAACGACGTATCTTCTGCGCCGGCGGTTGCCCTGATACGCGGGGCGCCATAGCGCGCCGCCGTTCTCCTGATCGCGGTCGCGATCGTTATTGCGATAGTCCGACATACGGATTGCCTCCTTAAACCACTACATAACTTGCCTCCATTATACTACATCGCGGGGCTTTTTGAAATGGTTACTTTGCGTTACCGCTCAAAAAGACGCAAATTTGCCCAATTTACGAAACAATGCTGTGATACAGAAGCTATGATGTGCCAGATGTAGGGGGTAAATAAATTCAGCCCTTCGTCATAATGCCGCCAAACAACTGCGTTATAATTGGGTTGTAAGGCAAGGGAATGTGTGGGGGCGGAATGCCGCTCTGTGAGTATTATGTGTATGCAGATATATGAAAAATCGTTGGATATGTGAATGCGGCGCGGCTGAGTACGGCGCGCCGGGCGAAAAGAGGTGCCATTATGTTTAATGATAGAGATGCGGCCAGCAACAACGTGGCCGTGTGCGTGACCGGCCAGAGGGACTGCGATAAGCTTATACATGCCGGGCGCGAACTGGCCGATGAGTTGGGCGGCGAACTGGTGGTGATGAGCGCATTGCCCCGACTATACGATGGGGAGACGGCGCGCGTGCTGGAGTACCTGTACAGCTGCAGCACGCAATCGGGCGCTCAGATGCTGGTTATGTACACAAACGAGCCCATGGAGGCGCTCCGGCAGGGGTTTGAGCAGCAACACATAGGGCATGTGCTGCTGGGCGCGCCGGGCAGGCGCAGCTCGCAGATGGGCGCGCGGCTGATGGGCGGCTATCCGCAGGCCAGATACTATTCGCTGGACTCGGCGGGCAGAGCCATGGAGCTGTACCAGACCATGAACAGGGCGGTGCGCTAGGCTCGCGCATGGCGTAAGATAATCATAATATGTAAGAATGGGCGCTGTTGCATGGATTCCTCCGCAACAGCGCCCTAATCAGCTCATGGCAGGCAAACAGGGGAAGGCGTTTGCCCACGATGCGTATATTTTTGTGCGAGGCGCAGCTTGCCGCACGGTGATGCACAGACGGGCTGTAAAGGCAAAATGTGCGCAGACGCAAAAAAACATCAGCCTGACGAATCAGGCTGATGTTTAGTAGCGGCGGTGGGATTCGAACCTACGACACTCCGGGTATGAACCGAATGCTCTAGCCAACTGAGCTACGCCGCCAAAGTTGCGGGGGGAGGATTTGAACCTCCGACCTCCGGGTTATGAGCCCGACGAGCTGCCAGACTGCTCTACCCCGCGATACTGTCGGTTTTCCGACGACTTCTATATGATACCACGTCCGGCGCGAATTGTCAATACCCATTTTCAACTTTTTTTCAGAAATATGCAGACTATTTTGGCGGAAGGCCCGGCGTGCCGCAAGCGGGCGCGCG
>JBMNUB010000079.1:0-4920 GCA_050946055.1 Candidatus Fimadaptatus sp.
GGCCCGACCGGCGTATTCACGACCAACAACGAGCAGGAAGCGGCATCGATAGGCATAATCGGCGGCGCGGATGGCCCGACCAGCATAATCGTCAGCGACTTCGGCAATGCCTTTTTGAACAATCCGCGCATACTGCGCGATGGATGGGATGTGACGCTCTGCGTGGCCGACGTGACGCAGTATGTGAAAGAGACCGACTGCGCGCCCGGCGAGCGAGTGTTCATGCTGGTATGCGACTATGAGGAGGGCAGCAACTCGTTTGCCTGCGAGATGAACGGCATAAAGCATGAGGTGCTGATAGAGGATGTGCAGGATGGCAGCATACCCGACGAAATGAGCGACGTGGGCGAACTGGGTCTGGGCGAGCTGGAGGGTGCGCCGGGCGTGAAGCGCCTCTATGTGCAGAATACCGGGCTGAACGTGGCATTCATAGACGCGCATATGGACATAGAACCGTGCTTTGAGCAGGGCGCGAGGGACATGTTCTTCGATGAGGACGTGCTGGATGCTGAGCTTATCAAGGCGGCATCGGGCGCGATAGGCATGGAGCGACTGCCCGCGGGCGAGGTGTTTGGCGATGGCAGCGTATTGTATCACATGGACAGCGGCTGCGGCGGCAAGGAGCTTGCGCCCATGAGCGCGGAGGAAGCCGCCAGGATGCTGCCCTGCACAGAGTGCGTGGGCGCTGTGCCGGTTGTTATGGGCGCGGATGAGCTGAATGCGCGCCTGGTCGCGGACGAGGGCGGCAAGGGCTGCCGCGTGTGCCAGATAGTGCCGGCTGGCGAGAAACTGTCTGTGAAGTGGGCAAAGGCGCGCGGGTGACGGTTTTGGCGGACATGCGCCGCTTTAAGCAGAGCGTGCCGGACGGAGCGCGCCCGGTCTTGTGCGCATGGTGTGCGTATCATATATCGCGCACCATGCTAAATCATGGCAAAAAGCGTAGATAGCGCACATCGAGTGTGCGGTATTTCGCAGCGGCACATGATATTTATTGAAATAGCCGCATGGATGCGGGCGTAAATCGCCCTCCATGCGGCTTATTTCGCGCAAAAGTTTCGGCTGGGGGCAAGCGCAGTTTATCAAACCAACGATTAACTCAAAAAACATTGACACTTAGCTCAAATAATAGTACAATGACAGAGTTTGCAGTGGGTGGATAGCGCCGTGTGCGCGCATGCATCATCTGTCAAACGAGGCATAAAGTGGCTTGCACTGCGCCATAATAGGTGCGGCGGGCGCTGGATGCCAGTGATCAAAAACAGCCTATAACGCTCCGAGGGTTGCGGGGTCTTTATAGAAGCTCATCTACTATGTGCCGGCGGCATGCCGGCCGCTATCTTCCGCGCTGGCTGCGCGGGAGAGTGACGAAAAAGGAGGTGCTTCCATGCCCACGATCAACCAGTTGATCCGCAAGGGTAGGGAAAAGATTACTGAAAAGTCGACGGCGCCGATTCTGCAGAATTGCCCGCAGAAGCGCGGCGTTTGCCTGTCGGTCAAGACGCTGACGCCCAAGAAGCCGAATTCTGCGCTGCGCAAGATCGCCCGCGTTCGTCTGACTAACAACATCGAGGGTACCTGCTACATACCCGGTATCGGCCACAACCTGCAGGAGCATAGCGTTGTGCTGATCCGCGGCGGCAGGGTCCGCGACCTTCCTGGTGTGCGTTACCACATCATCCGCGGCGCTCTGGACGCTGCCGGCGTTGCCAAGCGCATGCAGGGCCGCTCCCTCTACGGTGCCAAGAAGCCCAAGAAGTAAGCAGCCGTCACCCCTTGCGCGGCTGATGTGAATGTCTTATCGGTGAGGGCGGCCCGGAACGTCTGCCTGAGCCTTTGAGATGCCTTTAGTCGAGCACGTTGCTACGTTTGCTTGTGCGTTTCTTACGTGATCGCTACACGTATAAAACGCGCCGAATGAGTTTCTGAAGCATAATTGAGGAGGGCGAAAAAATGCCTCGTCGTGGATTTATACCCAAGCGCGAAGTGCTGCCCGATCCGGTATACGGCTCGGAGATAGTCACTAAGCTCATCAATCAGATAATGCTCGACGGCAAGCGCGGCGTTGCGCAGTCCGTCTGCTACCAGGCCTTTGCGACCGTAGCTGAGAAGTCCGGCAAGGACGCTACCGAGGTGTTCGCGCAGGCCATGAACAACATCATGCCTTCTCTGGAAGTTAAGGCTCGCCGCGTCGGCGGTGCGACCTACCAGGTTCCCATGGAGATACGCCCCGAGCGCCGTCAGACTCTGGCGCTGCGCTGGCTGGTCGAGTTCGCTCGCAAGCGCTCTGAGCGCGCGATGGCGGATCGTCTGGCGGGCGAGATTCTGGACGCTTCCAACAACAGCGGTAACGCTGTAAAGCGCCGCGAGGATATGCACAAGATGGCCGAGGCCAACAAGGCTTTCGCCCACTACCGCTGGTAATACAGCCGCAGGCGGCATAGACATTCGGGTGAGTTCGTGGGCGCGCGGCATTTGCTTGCGCGCCCATATATAAGCCCATACACACGGCCTTATGGCCGCATGAATCGACGCCCATGGCGTTTTCGCAATATATGGCGAGGACGCAATGCGCCCGGGAAGGCGCGGGGCACAATGAAGAAGGGGGAACTACTCAATGGCGAGAAGCCATACGCTGGACAAGGTGCGAAATATTGGCATAATGGCGCACATCGACGCGGGCAAGACCACCACGACTGAGCGCATACTGTTTTACACCGGTCGCGTTCATAAGCTCGGCGAGACCCACGACGGCGCCGCTACGATGGACTGGATGGCGCAGGAGCAAGAGCGCGGCATCACCATAACGTCAGCTGCCACGACCTGTGAATGGAAGGGACATCAGATCAATATTATTGACACCCCCGGCCACGTCGACTTCACCGTCGAGGTTGAGCGCTCCCTGCGTGTCCTGGACGGCGCTGTGGCCGTATTCTGCGCTAAGGGCGGCGTCGAGCCTCAGAGCGAGACCGTGTGGCATCAGGCTACCAAGTACGGCGTGCCGCGCATAGCCTATGTCAACAAGATGGACATAATGGGCGCTGACTTCTTCCGCGTCGTGGACATGATGAAGGATCGCCTGCGCACCAACGCTGTGCCGATACAGCTGCCCATAGGCAAGGAAGCTACCTTCCGCGGCATAATCGACCTGATGACCATGAAGGCCGAGATATATCACGATGATCTGGGCGAGCAGATAGAGGTAACCGACATCTCCGCCGATATGGCCGAGGAAGCGCAGATGTACCACGACGAGATGGTAGAGCGCATCTCCGAGACCGACGACGAGCTGATGGAGAAGTACCTGATGGGCGAGGAGCCTTCGATAGAGGAACTGAAGGTTGCCCTGCGCAAGGCCACCATCGCCGGTCAGATTAACCCCGTGCTGTGCGGCACCTCTTACCGCAACAAGGGCGTGCAGATGCTGCTCAACGCCATAGTTGAGTACCTGCCCTCGCCTCTGGACATACCGCCGGTAAGCGGCGTGAACAAGGACAGCGGCGAGCCCGAGATCCGCGAGACCTCCGATGACGCGCCCTTCTCCGCGCTGGCGTTCAAGATAGTGTCCGACCCGTTCATCGGCCGTCTGGCTTATGTGCGCGCCTATTCCGGAAAGCTGGCCACCGGTTCTTACGTATTCAACTCCACCAAGGGCAAGCGCGAGCGCGTGACCCGCATAATGCGCATGCACGCCAATCACCGCGCCGAGCAGGATACGCTCTACGCCGGCGATATAGCCGGTATAGTCGGCTTCCGTGAGACCTCCACTGGTGACACCCTGTGCGAGCAGAATCATCCGATAATTCTGGAGTCCATGGAGTTCCCGGATCCGGTTATCCGCGTTGCCATCGAGCCCAAGACCAAGGCTGGTCAGGAGAAGATGGGTCTGGCGCTGCAGAAGCTGGCTGAGGAAGACCCGACCTTCAAGACCTACACTGATGAGCAGACCGGTCAGACCATAATCGCCGGTATGGGCGAGCTCCATCTGGAGATAATCGTCGATCGTCTGCTGCGCGAGTTCAAGGTCGAGGCCACCGTCGGCGCGCCGCAGGTCGCCTACAAGGAGACCATCCGCCGCACCGCCAAGGCCGAGGGCCGCTACGTCCGTCAGACCGGTGGTCACGGTCAGTTCGGTCACTGCTGGATCGAGCTTACTCCCGCCGAGCCGGGCGCCGGCGTCACCTTCGAGAACAAGATCGTCGGCGGCGTCATACCCAAGGAGTTCGTCGCTCCAATCGAGGACGGCGTGCGCGAGGCCGCGCAGAACGGCCTGCTGGGCGGCTTCGAGGTCGTCGACTTCACCGCTGCTGTGGTTGACGGTTCTTACCACGAGGTTGACTCCTCTGAAATGGCGTTTAAGATCGCCGGTTCCATGGCGTTCCGCGCTGCTCTGGAGAAGGCCGAGGAAGTGCTGCTTGAGCCGTACATGAAGGTCGAGGTAGTAGTGCCGGACGATTACATGGGCGACGTTATCGGCAACCTGACCGCGCGCCGCGGCCGCGTAGAGGGCATGGAGCCCCGCAACGGCGTGACCGCTGTACACGGCATGGTTCCGCTGAGCGAGATGTTCGGTTACGCGACCGACCTGCGCTCCCGCACTCAGGGCCGTGGCCAGTTCACGATGCAGTTTGAGCACTACGAGGAAGTGCCCAAGTCCATCGCGGCCAAGGTCACCGGCAAGTAATTCAATATATCAATACGCGGCGGATGCCGCTTAAAGCGGGCGGGCATGTCCCGCCCCGCGCCTCAGGGCGCACAGAGTCGCTGTATGCGACAAATTTAAGGAGGAGTTCCATCAATGGCGAAGGCAAAGTTTGAGCGCAATAAGCCTCACGTAAACATCGGCACGATAGGACACGTTGACCACGGCAAGACGACGCTGACCGCGGCGATTACCATGGTGCTGTCCTCGCTGGGCGAGGC
>JBMNUB010000080.1:0-4474 GCA_050946055.1 Candidatus Fimadaptatus sp.
ACATCCCCTTGCGACATTTTTGCGGCATGCTAGACGAATTAACCATACAAGATGTATAATGTGATATTGTTCGATGATATGGACTTTATCGCATGAGCTGTGCAAAAATGCGCTCATCTATCACTGGGAGGATTGACAATGATATACGGCGGGAGACCGCTTGACAAAAACAAGGCGCGGCAGCTGGGTGCGCTAGAGCTGGCGTATATAGGCGACTGCGTGTATGAATGCTGCGTGCGCTCGCGTCTGGTGCTGAATGGCGGCGGGCGCATGAAGGCGCTGCACAGGGCGGCGGTCAGATGCGTGCGCGCATCCTATCAGGCCGGCGCGCTCAGAAGGCTGGAGGGCATGCTCAGCGAGGAGGAGCAGGGCGTGTGCAGGCGCGCGCGCAATGCGCAGTCCGGTTCCATGCCCAAGCACGCCGACCCGGCGGACTATCATGCGGCTACGGCGTTCGAGGCGCTGGTGGGGTATCTGTATCTGTCCGGGCAGGATGAGCGCCTTGAGCAGATAGTGGACGCGGCGCTTGACGAAAACGCGGGCGAAGGCGCGCAGGGAGAGGATGAATCGATATGCAGGTAATGCCCAATGTTGTATTGATAGAGCACACGCCCGAGCCAGAAAAGGTGGTCGCGCAGGCGGGCAGGCTGTGCTATTCCAGCGCCGATATGGAGTCGCTGCGCGAGACGGTGTCGAGCAAGGATCAGGCCAAGTACGTGTCCATGCTGAGGCGTCTGGGGCATCTGTCCACGTTTGAGCATGTGAGCTTCACCTTCGGCATAGAGGGCGTGAGCCGCGCGCTGCTGGCGCAGATAACGCGCCACAGGATAGCCAGCTTTTCGGTTCAGAGCCAGAGGTATGTCACTCAGGGCGGCGAGCAGGGCTTTGACTACGTAGTGCCGCCCGCGATACAGGCGCTGGGCGAGGACAAGGTAGCGCGCTTTGCCGAGCAGATGCAGAAGATGGACGAGTGGTATCGCGAGTGGCTGGATGAGCTGGGCGACAATGGCCGCGAGGACGCGCGCTTTGTGCTGCCCAACGCCGCCGCTACGCGCATGGTAGTGACCATGAACGCGCGCGAGCTTAGCCACTTCTTCACGCTGCGCTGCTGCAATCGCGCTCAGTGGGAGATACGCTATGTGGCATGGCGCATGCTGAAGCTGGCGCACGATGTCGCGCCGCATCTGTTCGATGAGTGCGGCCCGGGCTGCCTGCGCGGCAAGTGTCCCGAGGGCAAGATGTGCTGCGGACAGATGGATGAGGTGCGCGCCCGCTACCAGCGCGAGATAGCAAGCGCGGACTGAATAGAGATATATGCCAATGACGCAGGGGCGGACGGCTGCCCCTGACGCTGATATATGGGGGATGGATATATGCCTTACGATAAGAACCGAGGCCGTGCGGCGGGTACGCCGGGCTTTTACAAGAACATAGGCCAGAAGCATTCACATGGCGAGAACACCGGCGAATGGTCGCGCGAGGAGCGCGCGCGTCACGGCGGCAGGCAGGACGAGGGCAAGCGCTTTGAGAGCGGCAGGCAGTTCGACGATGAGCGCCCCGCGCCGCGCTATGGCAGGCCGGTAGAGCGCAAGTTCGACGATGAGCGCCCCGCGCCGCGCTATGGCAAGCTGGTAGAGCGCAAGTTCGACGATGAGCGTCCCGCGCCGCGCTACGGCAAGCCGGTAGAGCGCAAGTTCGACGATGAGCGTCCCATGCCGCGCTACGGTAAGCCTGTCGAGCGCAAGTTCGAAGATGAGCATCCCGCGCCGCGCTATGGCCGACCTGTCGAGCGCAGCTTCGACGGCGATGCACGCCGCTCAAATGGCCGCGGCACGCGCGACTTCTCGGCCAGCCCCGATAGGCCGATATACCAGAATGCGTTTGAGCCTGCCCAGACCGGCATGGCGCCGCACATGCCCGAGCGCCCCGCAATGCGGGATGCGGAGGAGCAGGAGAACCTCATAGTGGGCCGCAATCCCATACGCGAGGCCATAAAGAACGGCCGCGAGCTGGAGCGCCTGCTGGTGCAGCGCGGCGAGCTGTCGGGCAGCGCGCGTGAGATAATCGCCAAGGCGCGCGAGCAGAAGGTCGTTGTGCAGGAAGTGGACAAGGCGCGCTTGGACGCGATATATCCCAATCATCAGGGCATGATAGCGTTTGCGTCGGCGGCGGGCTATTCCACCGTCGAGGACATGCTGGCGCTGGCTAAGGAGCGCAATGAGCCGCCATTCCTGATTGTGCTGGACGGCATAACCGATCCACACAATCTGGGCGCGATAATCCGCACGGCTGAGTGCGCGGGCGCGCATGGCGTGATACTGCAGCAGCGCCGCAGCGTGGGGCTTACTCCTGCGGCGGTCAAGGCGGCGGCAGGCGCGGCCGAGTATATGAAGGTGGCCAAGGTGGTCAACATAACCCGCACCCTTGCGGAACTCAAAAAGCAGGGCATATGGGTAATAGGCGCGGACATGGACGGTCAGGCGCTCAAGGACACCGATCTTACGGGAGCAGCGGCTCTTGTCATAGGCGCGGAGGGCGAGGGCATATCCCGCCTTGTCAAGGACGAGTGTGACCTGGTGGTCTCGCTGCCCATGCGCGGCCACATACAGTCGCTCAACGCATCTGTGGCGGCGGGCGTGCTGATGTACGCTGTGCGCGCCGCGCGCGGGGATTGACATGCGCAGCGTGCTGCTGGTGGATGGCTACAACGTTATGGGCGCGTGGCCGCAGCTCACGCGAAACCGCACGCTGGCTGAGGCGCGCGATGAGCTGATACACCGGCTCAGCGATTACGCCGGGTTTACCGGTCAGAGGGTGATACTGGTGTTCGACGCATGGCAGTCGGATGCCACCTTCTCCTCAGTAGAGCATAATCCGGCGCTTGAGATAGTATACACTGCCTCGGGCGAGACTGCTGATCACTACATAGAGCGCTTAAGCGCCGAGCTTGCAGAGATGGTGGCGCTTGAGCGGGTTAAGCTGCGCGTGGCATCGTCAGATGGCGTGGAGCAGACCGTGGTGCTGGGGCGGGGCGCGCTTAGGATATCGTCGCGCGAACTGATAAACGAGATGCGTCTTGCCAAGGCAGACGAAGCGCGCGTGATAAATGAGCGCCCGGTCAAGAGCCATCCGCTGATGGGCCGCCTGCCCAGTGATGTGCAGGAGCGGCTGGAGCAGATGCGCCGGGGCAAATTCTGACGGGATGGGGTGAGCCTTCATGGGCGAACGGGCCGAGACCAGGGCTGACGAGGAGCTGGCGCTGCTGGCGCAAAGCGGCGACGATGAGGCTTTGGAATATCTACTTAATAAGTATAAAAATTTCGTGCGGTCCAAGGCGCGCTCGTATTTCCTCATCGGAGCAGACCATGAGGACATAGTACAGGAGGGCATGATAGGGCTTTACAAGGCTATACGCGACTTCAAGCCTGAAAAGCTCTCGTCGTTTCGCGCATTTGCCGAACTTTGCATAACAAGGCAGATAATAACCGCGATAAAGACCGCCACGCGGCAAAAGCATATACCGCTCAATTCATATGTGTCGCTAAACAAGCCCATATATGACGAGGAATCCGACCGCACGCTGCTGGATGTGATAACCGAAGGGCGTGTGGCCAATCCGGAGGATATGCTGATAAGTCAGGAGGACGTGGGGCTGATAGAGGATCGCATAGGCCAGATGCTGTCCTCTTTGGAGCGCGAGGTGCTTATGGCCTATCTTGACGGCAAGAGCTATCAGGAGATAGCGCAGGAGCTGGACAGGCACGTAAAGTCGATAGACAATGCGCTTCAGCGCGTAAAGCGCAAGCTGGAAAAGCTGCTGGACGAAAACGGCAACTGACGGAATTGCCATATCGAGGCGGGACTGCTGCGCAAGCGGCCGTCCCGCCTTGAACTTATGGCGCATACTGCGGGCAAGCGGCGGCAATGCGCATTTGCG
Source organism: Candidatus Fimadaptatus sp. (assembly GCA_050946055.1). GTDB lineage: Bacteria > Bacillota > Clostridia > Christensenellales > Aristaeellaceae > Fimadaptatus. The sequence goes on from JBMNUB010000080.1 coordinate 3,938, forward strand.
CGCAGCATGCGGCTTATCGTGCGCGGGCGATATGCGGCGGGGCTGCTCATCCGTGGCATGCGCGAGGCGGGCGCGCCGGCTGCCCGCCATAAGTGTAAAAATTCACACAAAACCGCCCAAACGGATAAAAGTTGGCGTTTGAGGTGTTGACAAAACGTGGTGTTTCGGCTAAAATAATCGTTGTGTAGACGGGCGTGCGGGTGTAGCTCAATGGTAGAGCTCCAGCTTCCCAAGCTGATTACGTGGGTTCGATTCCCATCACCCGCTCCACTTTCCACCGTAAAGCGCCCGGCTCGTATTGGGCAAGGTGCTTGTTTTGCATCCGGGCTTGTTCCGGTTGGAAGCGGGCGCCGCAATACTAGGTCGGGGCGAGCGGTCATAGGCCGCCCCATGATTAAAGGAGGAGATTCCAATGGCGAAGGCAAAGTTTGAGCGCAATAAGCCTCACGTAAACATCGGCACGATAGGACACGTTGACCACGGCAAGACGACGCTGACCGCGGCGATTACCATGGTGCTGTCCTCGCTGGGCGAGGC
>JBMNUB010000081.1:0-4409 GCA_050946055.1 Candidatus Fimadaptatus sp.
ACGTCCCGCTTGGGTATGCAGTATGACAGCAAAAGCTCCAGCGCTTCATGCGCGGCAAAGCCTGTCAGCGAATTCTTGCGAAATCGCTCGCGCAACCGTCCACGATGTCCTTCATGAGGATGATCTGCCATGGATGCCACCACCCAATAATGTAAACTGCTTGATGATATTATAACAAATTTCAACAAAAACCGCAACGTAACTTGTCCGCTTATGAATGTTAAATCGAACATGTATTCAGCTTACCCAAAAATTCTTTTTGACAAGCGTGGACGGGGGAGAACCTCCCCCGCCACTGCCACCCCTACTCAGCTTCCACTGAAATCCTAACGGATTTCCGGGCGTGGAAACTGCAAGGTGGATATGCTGCTCTGGGAAATGGAATTTCCCGCCGCCAAAACATCTACGCGCCCACCGCACATGTCGCGCTGGGCGCGATTAAAGCCGGCGGGCTGTGAGGCACGCCGAACTCTCCCGGGGTTTTTGACAGGCTGGTATATTTATTATCCGCTTATGGGACTTTGCATTGCGCACGGGCGGGACAGTCCCTCCCGGAAAGCCATACGGGCTGCATGTCCATGCGTGCGCAATCGAACTGAGCAATATTGCGTCCGGCGCGGGGAGGTGAGCGCTGCGGCACGTCATTTTCGCATGTGGCCGCTCTTACCCATAGCGCCGTCAACTGGCGGATATCAGCGAAAGCATTTGGCGCTGGGGAGGGCGCGGCATAGGGAGCTTGTCACTGGCAGCATCATCCTTAACGCAGGATTAGAAATTTCTGGATGAAGCATTAATGGATGCGCGCAGCCATTGACTTTTGTCGCATTAAAGTGTAGTATAAGGGCGTAGTCAATACTACATTCTAATGCGACTAACCTTTATGGAGGTAAAGATTATGATTGACGAGCGCGAGGAGCTTGCGGCGGCAATAGCCGAAAAGTATCTGGAGCTTGAGGAGCTGGCGCGGCAGGCCGGCGCATATGGCGCTATGCGGCTGGATTGGGCGCGCTACGGCGAGGACGGGCTGGACGACGTGCTGTGCGCGTTCCGAATTGGACTGGATGACTTCGACAGAAATCTGGAAGGCGTCATGAGCGACGGCGACTATGTGCGCGCGGCGCTGGAAAACATAATGGATGAGCGCGGCATGGACGATGAACAGCGCGGCCGCTTCATGGGCACTGTGCGCGCGTTTGCCGAGCAGGCCGGAACGGACAGGCTAAGGCAGGTGCTGGATGGCCAGAGCGACAGCGTGATGCGCGCGCTGCTGCTTATAAGCGAACAGGAGGATGCCAAGCCTGCCGACGTGCGCGAGACCATGGATGAGGTCTGCCTGGATGCGGACAAGGCACGCCGCGAACACATGCGCGCCGAGCTGCACGACATAAGCGGCGATGCCGCCGACGAGCTGCTGCGTTGCTATGCGGCGTACTGCGTGTTGCGCGACGGCAAGGTCGAGGGCGCACAGCTGGGCGGCGCGGGCCTGCGCTTCATAGGCGCGACAGTGCGCGCGGGGCAACGTCAGGCCGAGGCGCTGGATGCCGAGCGCACGGGCCGCGCGACCGGCGAGCGCACTGCCGAGGTGCTGCGCGCCATAGCCGAGGTGCTGCTGGTGGCGCTGGCGCTGTTTATCAGCGCGGGCATGGGCGTATACGCGGGCATGAGCGTTATGGGGCTGGCGGGATTGCTGCTGGGCTTTACCGGTGCGCTGGGCGGCTTGGCTATGGCGCTGGGGCTGCTGTGCGCGCTGCCCGTGGGCGTGGTGGTCACGCGCGACATGCTTAGAGTGTGCGCCCGCGCGGGCGTATGGCTGGAGAACAAGGCGCTTGAGCCGGGCGCGGCTAAGCTGGCAAGCCTGATAGACGAGGGCTGCCGCTGGATAAACGAGACGGTCGCGCCCGCGGCCAGACAGGCTTGGGATGGCGCGTGTGCGGCGGGCAAGGAGGCCTATGAGCGCATAAAGCCCTGCGTAGAGGGTGCGGCTCAGGGCGTTCGTCAGGCATGGGAGGATGCAAAGCCGCATGCGCAGCGCGCCGTGGACGATGCCGCGCGCTGGATGGGGCAGCGCGCCGGTGAGATAGGCAATGCGCTGGATAAGCTGATGGGCGCGTTCAGGCTGGACGGCAATGCGGACAGGGCGTGACGGAGGCGGACATGGATTACTTGACGGTCAAGGATGTGGCCGCGCTTGTGCGGCGCAATGAGGAGACCATCCGCCGCATGATACGTGCGCGCAAGCTGGACGTCACACTGGACAACAACAACCGCCGTCAGGGCTACATGATACCGGTGGACGAGCTTACGCGCACATGGGACATATCGCCCGAGGAGGTGCAGCGCTACATAGACCGCGCCCGCGCCGAGCGCGCCAGCGAGCCGCCCGCGCGCATGCCATTGGGTCCTGAGCGTGAGCATGAACGCGGCGGGAGCGATGTGCCACACAATGATTCCGGCACCGGGGGATATGCGCTTGACGACGCAGGCGATGGGAAGGACGCGCGTTCGGGGGAGGCTTCGTCAGATGGCGGTGCAGAGCGCGCGAATGCAGAAGCTGCATCGGGTGCGGAACAGGCATGCACATGCGGGAATGGAGACGGCGCTGAGCCGGATGAATGTGCAAGTCAGGCGGACAATGTGCTGGTGCGCGGCGCGCGGCTGCTGGCGCGGGAGGCGGAGCGGCTGGCGGATATGGCCAGAGAGGGCTTTATGGCGGAGAGCGGGGGAAGCAATATGAATGACAGAAACGACAGGCGCACGGGCGGCTGGAGCGAGGATGTTTCCGACGCGGGCGAGCGCGTCAGCGAGATAATAGGCGATGCCTACCGGCAGATACGCCGCGCCGTAGATCAGGTCGGCGAGGCATGCAATCAGGCGCGCGCACAGGGCAACTGGGCGGCATACGGTCACAGCGCCGCAGATGCTGCCAGACGGATGCGCGCAGACAGTCAGGCCGCCATACGCGACGCCATACTGCGCGCTCAGCGCGAGGGCGGCGCACGCACTGCGGCTGATGCACAGGGCGCAAACAGGCCGTGCGATGCGGCGGGAGCAGGCGCGGGCAGGCACTCAGCAGCACATGGTACGGGCGGCTGGGCCGAGAACATAAGGCCGCTCAATGAGGAACGCAGGCAGCGCTCCGACGATGTGACAGACGAGGTTGAGCGCGCCGCACGCGAAGTGCGCGATGCCGCTCAGCGCGCGGCGCGGCAGGCTCAGCAAGGTGCGCGCGAGTGCGGCGAAACGGCGTATTCCAGCATGCGCGACGTGAGCGAGACGGTGTCCCGCATGGCGCGCGACATAGGCGCGGGCGTGCAGCGTGCGGCGCGGCAGGCATACGCGGCCTGCGAGGAGGCTGTGCGCGATGCGCGCGCGGCATCGGATGCAAATGCCGGACAGGCGCATGGCGCGCACAATGATGAATGCGCCGGGCAGACGGTTCATTGCGATACAAGCTGTGCCGGGCAGACTGAGGCCACTCGCACCGAACAGGCCGGTGTGGACAGCACATGCACCGAACATGCGCCGCATGCAGATAGCGGGCAGAGCGCATGGGAGCGCGCACAGCCCACGCCCGCGCCGGAGTTCGAGCGCTTCCGCGGCAGACAGCCCGACTTCACCCCGCATGCGGACGTTCAGGTGGATGCGCGCGGCATAATGTGCGAGGACAACAATGCCTCTTATCAGATGCTCATGGCGGCGCGACGCGCGGTGGAACAGCGCATGCGCGGCACGCAGCATTCGGAAGCGCCGCAGAGCGACGGCGCATACACGGACTCGTATGCGGTGCCGGCAGAACATGCCGGCGCTGCGGTGAGCGATGCAGAAAGCGCCGGCGCATGTGCGGAGCGTGCAGAAGCCGATGAGCATGCCGCTGCGAGCGCATGCGATGGAGTTGAGCGGCATAATGCATGCCCGACGCAGGATGCTGAATGCAGCGCGGACGATGGCCGTGCGTGCGCAGATGTGCAGACCGAAGCGGAGCAGCCCGAGCAGGCAGCGGAGCAGGCCGAATCCGTACCGCAGCTGCCCAGCGGCGACGAGGAGGCCATGCGCGCGCGCATAAAAAGTCTGGAGGCACAGCTGAGCAGGCTGAACGGCCAGCTGGAAAAGCTCACGCGCCATATGCTGGGCGAGGACGAATGACACCGGTACATGCGGATAACACATAGCATGGCGGGCTGGCAGCGGCATTGACGAACTTCTGCTTATACTTGCAGCATGAGCGCCGCATAACCGCCCGAATATAAAAACGCGCGCCCCTTCAGAAGCGAAGGGGCGCGCGTCAGCTTGTCAAATAAGCCACTTTGCAGCACAGCGAAGTGGCTTCAAACATAAGGAGAAGATCGGAAAACAGCAAGCGCAGCCACCTGTGGATGGCAAGCTTTTTGAGATTGAGTGCAGCAAACTTG
>JBMNUB010000082.1:0-4205 GCA_050946055.1 Candidatus Fimadaptatus sp.
ATGCGGGCATAGCCCTGGAATACTGGCAGCGCCCTCGCAGGCGCATATACGATTGTCATTTGCGCAGGATCTACTACCTGCTGCCTGTAAACGGGTTCTTTAACTTGCATTTCCTCCTCGCTCTCAGGCTTGCCTTTTTCCGCACTTCGTCCCCTCAGTTACTTCTTCTCAGCTTGTCAAAAAATTCTTTTTGACAAGCGTGGACGTGGGAGAACCTCCCCCGCCACTGCCACCCTACTCAGTTTTCACTGAAATCCTAACGGATTTCCGGGCGTGGAAACTGCAAGGTAGATATTTTTACTCCGGGAAATTGGATTTCCTGCGTAAAAAATCCTGAGCGTCCACCGCACATGCCACTGGGCGCGATTGAAGCCGGCAGACTGCGAAACCCGCCGAGCCCTCCGGGGGTTTTGACAGTCTGATCCCACGCCTAGCGTTGAGTTTTCGATATACAAAAAAGTCATGCCGCCGGGAAGGCTGCGGCATGACTAGCAGCGCGCGCAAGGGTTGGGGGAGAAATGCGCGCGTCCGAAAGCGGCGATCGGGGGGATCGCGCCTTCTAACCAACGCTTAAAGCCCCGGCGTAGTGGAGAGACACGCAGGGTTTTGGCCCAGTTAGCCGATTCGCGTTGGGGACAGTAATCACAGTATACGGCTCATTCAATGACCGTATCTGAATTGTAGCACTTCATGTTGTAGCAAAGTTGAACGGAACTTGACATAAGCGCCCTGCCTCGTTAAGAGTTCATGACCTCGGCGGCGCGCACTCCCATCGACGCACCGGTCATGCGATCCACCCAAAACTCGAAGCACAGGTATACGCTGCGGCCATCCTCGAGCGGGTACTCATACGTGACCGTCATTCCGCCGTCATCTTCGCTTATTATCATGAAGCTGGTATAGCCCTGCTCGCTGTACATGATGTTGGCATCGCCGTTAAACCACTGTTCCGGATAGTAGAATGCCGCAAGCACGTCATCCAGCGTAGCGCTAATGGTCAGTCCGCGCGCTATGCTCAGCTCGCTCTCGCCATCTACATGCGCGCGCACCAGCACGCCGTTGGCATCAAAGCTGGCCTCGCCAAACGCATATTCAACTGCGGTCACATCCTGCTGCGCCAGCTCGTCAAACGCGGCGCTCTCATTTACGGCCTGCTCGCCCATCGCCTGCTCCAGCTCTGCGCGCGTGGTCAAGCCGGGAGTCAGCATGCCTATGAAGCTGTCCTTGGAACAGAACATGGCCGGCTGATACGACTCGGGCTGCACGCCTTCCGCAGGCTGCCCGGTTGCCTCGGGTATGACGGTGGGCTGCTCAGTCGCTTCGGGCAGCACGGTGGGCTGCTCAGTCGCTTCGGGCAGCGCGGTGGGTTCAGGCGTAACTTCCACGTCTATCGCAGGCGGCGCGCACACCTCGCAGCGCTGCTTGCCCTGCGCGGCAGCCTCTTCAAGAGTGTGTTCAGAGGCGTTCTTCATGCCCGAGCAATCGCTGACCGAATGGTAGTAAGTGCCGTTCGCGGTAAAGTACACCACCGCCCCGCCGGGCTGCGCGTCGGGCGCTTCAGTGGATATCGCGGTGGGCTGCGCCTGTATCTCGGGCGGCGCACATACCCCGCAGCGCTGCTTGCCCTGTGCGGCAGCTTCTTCAAGCGTATGCGCGCTGGCGTTCTTCATGCCCGAGCAGTCGCTGACCGAGTGATAGTACGTGCCGTTGCCGGTAAAGTACACAACCGCCTCACCGGGCTGCGCGTCGGGCGCTTCGGTGGGTATCACGGTGGGCTGCGCCTGAGCGGTGGCCTCGGCCATGTCGGTGGGCGCTTCAGTGGGCAGCGGCGCGGCGCAGACCTCGCAGCGCTGCTTGCCCTGCGCTATGGCCTCGTCCAGAGTGTAGTAGCCCGCGTTCTTCATGCCCGAGCAATCGCTTACCGAATGATAGTATGTGCCGTTCACATTGAAGTACACCATGGTCTTGCCCGGCACATCCGTGGGCGCGGGCGTGGGCGAAGGCGTGGGCGCTTCGGTGGGAATGACCGTGGCTACAGGCACTTCAGTGGGTGTTACGGTGGGCGCTTCGGTGGGTTCGGGCGTTGTGTACACGGTCAGCAGCGGCAGTTCGCGTTTGAGCGCCTCGTTTGCCGCATGGGTATCGCGGTTGCAGATTACGTAGGTGCTGTCATTGTCGCGGAAGGCGCGGGAGGATATGTCCAGCTTATCCGCAGCGCTGTAAGGCACGTTGAGGTATTTAAGCGCATTGCAGCCGGCAAACGAGTAGTCAGCAAGCTCGCGCGCGTTGTAGGGCAGCGAGTAATACTGCACATCGCTTCCCATGGGATAGGTCAGGAACACGCCGTCCAGCGTGGCCAGACCGCCCTCCCAGCTCAGGTATACGGGGTTGTCCGCCGCCACCTCAAACGCCTCTATCGGCGAATAGGCAAACGCGCGCTCACCTATCTCGGTCACGCTCGCGGGTATGCTGACAGTGCCGGTAAGGTTGGGGCATTCCGCAAACGCCTGCGCGCCTATGCTCTTTAGCGTTATGGGCAGAACCAGCGACGTTATGTCCTCATTGCCGCGCAGCGCGCCCTCGGCTATGGCATTTACGCCCAGCGGCACGCGCACCTCGCCGCCCTCGCCGCGATAGTCCTTGAGCGTGCCGTTCTCTATGACGAACTCGCCGCCCTCGACTTCCGAGCCGCTTACGCGCACTATGCGCACGCCATCCTCGGCATCGCAGACCACATAGCCGCGCTCAAAGCCTATTTCGGCAAACTCGCTCACAAGCTCGCCCTCAAGGTCGGATACGCGCTCAAACTCCTCGTCTATCACGTACCAGCCGTTTTCGTCATCCCGCACCACGGCCAGACCATAGTGGAAGTCGCTGGCGCTCACCCAGCTCTTGCCGGACGTGGGCATGCCGTTCAGGTCGCAATAGCCCTGCATGCCGTCGGTGAACTTGACGCAGATGAATCCGCCCGAGGGCATGGAAGCGTCCGCCCACGAGCCATCGCCCAGCCAGGCGCCGCGCTCAAGGTCGTATAGCATGTCGCCCTCATCCAGCGCACACAGCACATATCCGTCCACGGGCGGCATAAGGCTCATGTACTCAACGCCCTCCGGCACTACCAGACGCCATATGGGCGAGCCGTCCAGCTTGCGCAGCTGCCATACATCGCCTGTGCGGCAGGTCAGGTATCCCTGCGCGCAGCCGCCCAGCTCGTCGGCGGCAAAGGTCTGCGCCACGCTGCCGTCGGGCAGAAGCACGTCGTAAGTGCCGCCGCGCTTGCCTATCATCGCGCCGTCATACGTGGTTATGGAGTCGTAATCGCGCTCGGTCAGCCGCGCGCCGCTGGGATCGATGAGCGTCCAGCGTCCGCCCTGCGAGGCAGTAGCGCAGCCCATGTCGGTAAACGAATTTATCAGCTCCCAGCCCGGCTCTATCACGAACGCGCCGCTGGGCGATATCGCGCCGTACAGGCCGCCCACGCTGACCACGCTCACGCCATATCGGAACGGCTCTGCGCTCTCAAACGGCCCGGCTATGGCGGTAGTGCCGTCTATGTTTACGAACTGCCAGCCGTGCTCGGTCTGCACCGGCCAGAGCTGCTCGCCCTGACTGGCTATGTCCTGATAGGTCGGCTCTATCATCACGCGGCCATCATAGCGCACCACGCCATACAGACCGTTCGAGTAATACGGCGCATAACCGCCGCTGAAGCTCTCCACGCCGTCTGCAGCTATGTTGGCCACAGCCAGCTCGCCCTCTTTTGCCAATGCCGTTGAGGCTGGCGGCAGGGCAAACACTGCGAGGCAGAGCAATATGCTTACTATCCGCTTCATAAGTACGTTCCTCCGTTTAGTATATCATGCCGAGTTCGAGCGCCGGGCGATGGTGCCACGCGCGCACCGATGTCCTTCCCTAAAATAATAACACATATCAGCGCGCCGTGAAAGCATTTGCGCATAAAAAACGCATACAAAACACATGCCGTCCGCGATGTGCGGGCGGCGCAGCTTGTCAAAAATGTATTTGGGGCAAGCGTGGACGGGGTAAAACCTCCGCCGCCACAGCCCCCTGCTCAGTTTCCACTTAAATCTTTAAGGTTTCCGGGCGCGGAAACTGCAAGGCAGATATCTTGACTCCGAAAAATGAGATTTCCCTGCGTAAAAAATCCTTAGCGCCCGCCGCACATGCCGCCGGGCGCGATTAAA
>JBMNUB010000083.1:0-3987 GCA_050946055.1 Candidatus Fimadaptatus sp.
TGTACGACGCCGGCGCTATGCACACGCCCGAGGCGTACTGCCAATCCGACCACTCCTCGTTCCACTTTATGTCGCAGGCGTTCTGCCACTCGCCGCTTATGTAGAACGACAGGCGCATGCAATACCTACGTTCTTCGTCCTTTATCGGCTTGCTTTTGCCGCGCGCCCAGCCGCCCAGCACGTACACATCACCCTTTTCGCCGCTGACGGGTATCTCCTGATACGCGCCCGCGGTCTTGTCCGGTGAACCGGCGAGCTGAAGGTAGGTGCGCGGATGCTGCGCGGGCGGTATCGGCACGCCCTCGTCGTAGCCGGGGGCGGCGTCGGTTATCACCTTGTCGGTGGCGGGATCGTTGTTTTCATACTCCGTCCAACCCTCCGTGCCGCGCGAGAAGCTGCCGTTTTGCAGCAGGCTGTATTGGTTAGGCACTGCATCCTGCTCCAGCTGAACGCAGTCTATATAGGCCACGCCCGTGCCGCCGGTGAGCAGTATCGAGAACCAGTGCGGCAGCGCGTCCACGCTCTCAAATGACACGCTCACTCTCTGCCATGTGCCATCCAGCGCTATGTATTCGCCGTGGGTATAGTTATTGCGATCGTCATTGGCGCGTATATGGCAGCTCATGCCCGGCTCGCCCTTTACGTATGCGGACGCGGTGTAATGCGCCGGGCCGTCCAGCTTGAGCGAAGTGTACCAGCTCTGTCTGCCGGTAGTGCTGTCGCGCGATATGCGCACGGAGCGCTTGCCCATGTACTTGTCCTCGGTGGAATAGGCGCTCGTGCCTACCGCGCCATCCTCCAGCGAGAACGACCAGCTGTTGTCGCTGCTCACTTCAAAGCTGTGATTGGGGAAAAGGTTGACTATCGTGCGCCTGAGCGCCGATATGTCACTGGGATGATTTGGCAGGTTGGCCGACGGGAAGTTGGCGAACTGCGCATGACCCAGTTCATCCTGCGCGGATATGACATTGCCGCTGTCGTTAAAGTAATAGGATATGCTCTTGCCCTTGCCGCCCGTGGTCGCGTCCTTTACGCGCGTCATGCTGCCCACGTATTCGTATGCGCAGGCACGCCCTTCCTTGCCATTCGCGCCGCCGGTGTGTACGCAGCTTACCACGCGTCGGGAATGATGCGAGTCATAGCCGAAGGAGAGCGACTGCTGACCATGTATCGCGCGGCTAAGCAGCGAATACCCGCCCGATTGAACATATTCGTACGCCGCACCCGAGCCATCCCTATCGGTTATGGAAGTGAGCAGGTCGCCGGAATAGCCTATGGTCACATCGCCATCAGCCGCATAGCCCGGAGCGGACACTGCGGACAGTCTGCCATCTGTATACGTGAGCAGCGTCTTGCGACCGGAGCCGTCGGTCAGCTCGGTCAGCAGACCGTCCTTGTACGTGAATGCGACCTGAGTACCCAGCGCATTGGTTATCTTGAGCAGCTTACCGCCTGTGGAACACGGTTCGTAGACATACTTATTGTCCTGCTTATCCGACACTGTAACGCCATCCGAAATTACCTTGAGCGTCAGGGACAGGCCGTCCATGTCATTAAATCGGGAAGTAGACGAGCCATCCGCCTTGAACCAGCGCTGCGAGCCGTCGCCCAGATTCTGTATGTAGTATTCCTTGGAATCCACGGTTTTTTTACTCACATATTCGGCACAGCTCAGGCTCCAGCCCTTGCCCATGGGCGTTATGGCGTTCTCGGCATCGGACAGGCAGCTTCCGTAATACGCCGTCACCGACACGGGCATGCGGCTGCCGCCGACGGCGGTGAGTGCGCGGCTTATGGTGAGGTTGCCGTTGAACAGATTTGCGCTTGCATCGCCCGCCCTGCCACAGGAATGAGCGTCGTACTGAATAGCGGTGCTAAGACCCGCGTTGGATATGTAATCTATCTTTATCATGGGGCGATAGCGCGTAGTGGAGTTGTTGAACGAACAAAGCTCCACATAGCCTACAGCATCCGTCATAGAGCCTATGCGCACTCCGTGGTTTGTCTCAGGCTGAGTGTACCACTTGCGCACCAGATTGGTTATGTCAAATTCGCACTTGCCGCCCGCGCTCATCTCCGGGTCAACCTTCACATAGTCCAGCACGCATTCGCCTACGGCGGGCATGTTGGCATATGTGATTGCGCTCTCATCCCACGCATCCAAGACCTCGCGTATGTCCAGATAGTGCGGATCGGCCGCCGCATCATGCAGTGTAGTCACAAGCAGCGCCTTTGTCACCGTATAGCCCGGCTCTATCTCGGGCAGTTGAGGGCAGCTCAGGAACGCATAGCGCGTACCGCTGGCGCTGTTTGCGCACAGGTGCAGCGTGCGCGAGGTGGAATTGACCGTATCGGGATTCTTGCTGGAGACATAGCAGTCTATCATGGCGCTTGTGCCATCCGTCCCGGTCTGACCCGACTGTATTATCGCGCGAGTGCGTCCACCGGTCAGCTCCATTACCTCTACGCCAGTAGTTTTATTAAGTTTCATATTGTTTTCTCCATCGCAATCGATTGTGTACAAATATTCGCCCTAGTTGCAAGCATTTTCCCGCACGGCATGTCACGCGCATGCCGCGATTTTTGGCATATGCCTATCATGCATCACTTCCTTTCCCGGTGCCCATCAAAGTGGCCTCTTTAACCGCTGCCTCAATAGCAGCCCTATCCGCCTCAAACCCGCGCTCCCGCAGTTCCGCAATGACATAATCCAGCTTCTCCGCGCCCCTGCCCGCGCCGTACATCTGCTCGGCGGCATAAACCAGCGTCTTAGCCGTGGCCTTGAGCATCGCCTGCTGCTCTGCCGTAGTCCGCGCGCGTATCCAAGGTATCAGCTTGTAAGTTACCAGCGCCGCCAAGAACGCTATCACTGCCTCAATAATGGGCGTAATATCAATGTTCACCGTGCATCTCCTCCCGCATCTCACGTATCTCGTCCCGCTGCATGTTTATCTGCCGAAACGCCGAACTCACGTCCTTCTCCACCAGCGCCACGCGCTCCACTACGCTGTTATGCTTGTCCACCTTGCGCTCAAGCTGCTCCAGCCTGTACACCACCAGCCGGTTCGATGCCAGCGCGCCCAGCAGCGACCCGCCCAGCGTACCCGCCAGCGACAGCAGCGCCACCATTACCTCGCTGCTCACGTACCCACCACCTCGCTATACTTCTGCGACACCCAAAGCACGCGCCCGCCCACGCGCACCGCATGCCACTCATCGACATTGCGCTCCATCTCAAGCAAATCGCCTGCATGCACAACCTTGGCAATCTCATAATCCGTGCCCGGCCCGATGCGCAAATTAACCGACTCACCCGTAATGCGCACGCACCCCTCGGCATCATCACCATCATGCGCAGGCTCGACTATGTACTCGCAGCCCGGCAGCTGATACCACGCGCCCCAGCCGCGCGCGTCAAGCTGTGTCTCGACCACGCCATAGTCAAAGCCCCTCGCCTCGATCACGCGCCCGCCGCCCATGTACACTCCCGCATGCCCTTCCTTCCAGAGCATTATGCCAGGCACTTCGGGCAGCGTATCCAGCCTGCCCTTGACGCGCGCTGCATAGTACATGCCGTTGGCACTCTGATCGGGACAGCCATTGGTCGCATAGCGCGCCTTGCCAGCCTCATCATCCCACCACATATATCCCTTGGCCAGCCCTATGCAGTCGGTGCAGCGCCTGCCCGCCTTGATATCATCGCGGTAGCGCGCCATGCGAGCCTTGGTGTAATGCTTGGGATACTGCCGCGTCTTGCGCTCAAGCAAGTCCTCTGTACACTTGTAGCACACCGTGCCATACCAGTAAGGCCGTCCCAGCCACTCGCGCGCCCACTTCGCCAGTCCCAGATTGGTCTTTTGCAAATCTCTCATCCTTTCGTAAGCAACTTCTAGCCATGTGGCAAACCGCCGCATAGCACATACTCTGCAGGCTATCCCTTGCGCCACGCCTGCGCGTACTGGTCAGGCGCATACGTCGTGTCCTGCA
>JBMNUB010000084.1:0-3839 GCA_050946055.1 Candidatus Fimadaptatus sp.
TCGTTAGCTGCCAGACATTTGCGCGATGTCTGCCCTTGCGCATGAACTGGCGCAGCTCGGCCAAGGCACGTGTGCCGGCTTGCGATACAGCGCGCAGCGTCGTTAGCTGCCAGACATTTGCGCGATGTCTGCTGTGGACGCGCGCAATATATGCATCTGCATTAGCTGGGCATTGGAATTGCTGGGCAATCGGTTAATATTTGATTAAACACACAATTGGTATAATACCGGCATAGTATAATTCTGTGCGCGGCGGGCGAATATCGGCCCGCATATACCGGGCTTTGATTCAGCCATCCGGGACGGAGGAGACGGCATTGGAAAAGAAAGATTACTATGAAGTTCTGGGCGTGGCAAAGACCGCGTCCGACGACGAGATAAAAAAGGCGTATCGCTCGCTGGCAAAGAAGTATCATCCCGACCTCAACGGCGGCGACAAGGAGTGCGAACTGAAGTTCAAGGAGGTAAACGAGGCATACGAAGTGCTAAGCGACCCTCAGAAGCGCGCGCGCTATGACCAGTTCGGCCATGAGGACCCGCGTGCGGGCGGCGCAGGCGGTTACGGCGACTTCACCGGCGGTTTCGGCGGCGGCTTCGACGACATATTCAGCGCCTTCTTTGGCGGCGGTTTCGGCGGCGGCCAGCGCGCGCGCGGCCCGGAGCGCGGCAACGACCTGCGCTATGACCTGACGATAACCTTTGAGGAGGCCGCATTCGGCTGCGAGAAGGAGATAACCGTCACCCGCGAGGAGAACTGCGAGGAATGTTCCGGCACGGGCGCAAAGAAGGGTACTCAGCCCACCAAGTGCTCCGCCTGCAACGGCACGGGTCAGGTGCAGAGCTTCATAAACACGCCCATAGGCCGCGTGAGCAATGTGCGCGTGTGCGACGCCTGCCATGGTCAGGGTACGATAATCAACGATCCCTGCCCCAAGTGCAGTGGCCGCGGTCGCGTGCGCAAGAGCCGCAAGATAACCATAAAGATACCCGCCGGCATAGACAACGGCATGCAGATACCGCTCAGGCGTCAGGGCGAGCCCGGCCTGCGCGGCGGAGAGAACGGCGATCTGTACATATTCGTGACCGTGAAGCCGCATAAGCTGTTCACGCGCGAGAACTACGATCTGTACTGCGACGTGACCGTGTCCTTCACTCAGGCGGCGCTGGGCGGCGAGATAGAGGTGCCTACGCTGAGCGGCATGATAAAGCACAACCTGCCCGAAGGCACTCAGCCCGGCACGGTGGTGCGCCTGCGCGGTCAGGGCGTGCAGAACCTGCGCGGCGCGGGCAAGGGCGATTTGTACATAAAGATAAACGTGGAGATACCGCGCAAGCTCAGCGAAAAGCAGAAGGAACTGCTGCGCCAGTTCGACGAGACGCTGACCGGTAAGGAGTATGAGGGCAAGAAGTCCTTCTTCGACCGCGTGAAGGATGCATTTGCCAACTGATATGGGCTTGTAGCGCGGATGTGCGACTTGCCTGTAACGATGAGCTTGCATCGCGAAGGCGCGATTTGCCTGTTGCGGTGAGTTGTCGGCGCGGAGGCGCGACTTGCCTGTTGCGATGAGCATGTAGCGCGGAGACGCGACTTGTTTATTGCGGTGAGCTTGCATCGCGAAAGCGCGACTTGCCTGTTGCGGTGAGTTGTCGGCGTGGAAGCGCGCAACTTGCTTGTCATATTGGATTCCCTGAGCGGGTATGCAGGACGTGCCGAAAGCGCTGGCCGGTCATGCGCATGAGCAGCGCGCGCAAAGAGCGCCGCGCATAGTATGCTGCGCAGGCGACGGGCGTTGACTTCAGCGCTTGCGGGGGCAGCTGTATAAACGCATACGCGCATATGTAGCGAAAAATACTGCGCCATTATCGGCGCGCAAGGAGCAGCCTATGGATTGGGTAGAGATAACCGTACACACGACCACGGAGGGTGCGGATATAGTTTCGCAGGCGCTCATGGACGCGGGTTCCAGCGGCGTGAGCATAGAGGACAAGAACGACTTCGACGAGAATCAGCGCGCTCCCGGTCAGTGGGATCTGATAGATGAGCAGGTGCTGATAAACATGCCCGACGACGTGCTGGTACACAGCTACTTCGGCGACGATGAGCGCATAGGCGATACAGTTGCGCACCTTAGGAGTCATATGGAGATGCTGCGCGGCATGGAGCTGCCCTTTGACATGGGCGCGCTCACGCTGGACATAAAGACCGTTCACGATCAGGACTGGTCGGAGAACTGGAAGAAGTACTACAAGCCCTTCCGCGCGGGCAAGCACCTCGTGGTCAAGCCCTCCTGGGAGCACTATGAGGCGCAGGAAGGCGACAAGGTGATAGAGATAGACCCCGGCATGGCCTTTGGCACCGGCACGCACGAGACCACCGGCATGTGCGTGGAGCTGGTCGAAAAGTACGTGCAGAAGGGCGACCGCGTGATAGACGTGGGTACGGGCACGGGCATACTGGCGATAGCCGCCAGACTCTCGGGCGCGGGCGAGACCTTTGCCACCGACATAGACCATGTGGCCGTGCGCGTGGCCGACGAGAACGTGCGCCGCAACGGTCAGCAGGTGACCGTGCGTCAGGGCGATCTGCTCTCGGCAGTGGATGCGGGCGCGACGTTCGATGTGGCCATAGCCAACATAATTGCCGACGTTGTGATATCGCTGTCCGGCCAGATAGGCGCGGTACTCAAGCCCGACGGCATATTCATATGCTCGGGCATAATCAAGGAGCGCGAGGCCGACGTGGTGAAGGCGCTTGAGGAAAATGGCTACGAGATATGCGAGATACGCAGGCGCGGCGAATGGGTCGCCATCTGCTCGCAGAGGACGCGCTGATGCACAGATTCTATTTGCCGGATGCGCCGGATGATGAGATGTTCGAGTGCGCGCTCAGCGCCGAGGAGAGCCAGCACGCCGGGCGCGTGCTGCGATTGCGCGCGGGCGACGTGGTCGAGTGCTTTAACGGGCGCGGGCGCGCGTGGAAGTGCGAGATAGACTTTCGCGGCAGCGATGCGCATGTGCGCGCCATAGGCGAGCTGCCCGCAAACGAGAGCCAACTGCGCGTGACCATATATCAGGGCTTGCCCAAGCTGGACAAGCTGGATCTGATAGTGCAGAAGGCGACCGAACTGGGCGCATGCCGCATAGTGCCTGTCAACATGGCGCGCAGCGTGGCGCGTGCCGAGGGCAAGGATGCCGCAAAGAAGCGCGAGCGCTGGCAGCGCATAGCGATAGAGGCCGCCAAGCAGTGCGGGCGCGCGTGTGTGCCGGAGGTCGTGCAGCCCATGAGCTTTGTGCAGGCGCTTGAGGACATGCGCGGGCGCGAGCTGATGCTGATGCCGTATGAGCTGCACAGGGGCAAGGGCATTGCGGCGCTTGACAGGGGCGCGCATGATGTGGGCGTGCTGATAGGGCCTGAGGGCGGCATAGACGCTGCCGAAGCCGAGCGCGCACAGGCGGCGGGCGCTCTGCCCATCACGCTTGGGCCGCGCATACTGCGCACCGAGACGGCGGCGATAGCGACTCTCGCCATGCTGATGCTGCACATGGGCGATGCGGGCGGCGAGCGCTGACGGGCAGACATATGCCATACATACGCGGCGTGGCGGCAGTATGCGCCCACGCCGCTTTTGCTGTCATGCATGTGTTTGATGTTGATGCAAGGAGCGAGTTTGCTTTGCATAGCATGAGCAAATGCACATTTGCACGGAGCGAGTTTTTTTGCATGGCATGAGCCGATGCATATTTGCACGGAGCAAGTTTGTTTTGCATGGCGTGAGCCGATGCATATTTGCACGGAGCAAGTTTGTTTTGCATGGCGTGAGCCGATGCATATTTGCACG
>JBMNUB010000085.1:0-3792 GCA_050946055.1 Candidatus Fimadaptatus sp.
CCCTGATTGTTATAATTCCAATCACACCCTTGTATGGCGACGCGGGGATGTGCTATAATAAGATGGATAATCTGAATGCGAATTGGAGGCGGCGGCATGCGCATAGTCGGAGGAGAGGCGGGCGGTCGCCGCATACAGGCGCCCGAGGGCAGGAACACGCGCCCTACGTCCGAGCGGGTGCGCGAGGCGATATTCTCCATGCTGGGCGGCGATATGACCGGCGCTGTGGTGCTGGACGTGTTCGCAGGCTCGGGCGCGATGGCGCTGGAGGCCATAAGCCGCGGTGCGGAGCGCGCCGTGCTGTGCGAATGCGCGCGGCAGTCGGCGGCGGTCATACGCAGAAACATAGATGCGCTGGGCTATGGTGCGCGCGCACAGCTCTATGCGCGTGACTGGCGTCAGGCGCTGGGCGAAATCAGGGGCATGCGCTTTGACACCGTGTTCATAGACCCGCCCTATAAGCGCGTGGAGGAATACGCGCTGGTACTGTCCGAGCTGGATGCGCGCGGGCTGCTGGGCGCAGGCGCAATACTCGTGCTGGAACACGAGAGCAAGACGGCGCTTAGCGGATTTGGCGTGCAGTTTGAGACGCTCAAGCCGCATAAATACGGCGACACCGCCATAACGCTGTTAAGATACGCGGGCGGCGGCGCACAGACGGGTGATATAGAGTGAAATGCGTTTACGCGGGTAGCTTCGACCCCATAACGGTCGGACATCTGGACATAATACGCAGGGCTACTGTGGCGTTTGACAGCGTGATAGTGGCCGTGCTGAACAACAAGGCCAAGCGCCCCGCTTTCTCGGTTGAGCAGCGGCTGGAGTTCATACGCCGCGCCACGCATGGCATGCCGGGCGTGAGCGTGGATGCATTTGACGGGCTGCTGGTCGATTATCTGCGCAAGGTGGACGCGCATGTGATACTGCGCGGCCTGCGCGCGACCGGCGACTTCGAGAGCGAGACGCAGACGGCGGCTATGAACCGCATGCTGTACCCCGAGGCGGAGACTATGTTCATGATGACATCGCCCCAGTACGCATGCGTAAGCTCTACGGCGGTGCGCGAGGTGGCCTCGTTCGGCGGGGACATATCGGAGCTGGTGCCGGAGTCCATATTGGATATGGTAAACAGGGGATTTGACGAATACTATCATAGGATGGCGAGAGGAGAGTCGCGTTGATGGACAGGGATATGCGTGATCGCGGCAATAGGCCGGGCGATGAGCGCGACATGGGCCGCATGCAGGGCCGTGCGGGCGGAGCGCGTCAGGGCGAGGATGAATACGCTCTGGACGAACTGGTAGAGATAATAAAGATAATACTGCTGGAGGAGTCGCGCCCCGTGCCGATGCGCAAGCAGCTGCGCATGGTCGATGTGGACAAGGCGCTCAGCTTCTTGGACGCGCTGAACAATCAGATGCCGCGCGCCATACCTCAGTCCCGCCGCATACTTGAGGACAGGGACAACATAATCAAGGCGGCCGAGCGCAAGGCCAACGACATATATACCGACGCGGACAACCGCGCCCGCGTGGCCATGGACGATGCGCAAAAGAGCGCTCAGGCCATAATCGCCGAAGCCGAGGCCAAGGCCAATCAGATAATCGACGAGGCACAGAAGCAGGCGCGAGTGCTGATAGACCAGAGCGAGGTGCGCCGCATCGCCGAGGCTGAGGCCAACAAGCTCATGTCCTCCGCGCGCGACAAGGCCAAGGAGACTGTGCGTCAGGCCACTCAGTATACCGACAGCATGCTCTCCAACCTCGAGGATTTCCTAAATGTAGAGCTGGGCGATGTGAAAAAGAGCCGCGAAAACATAACCGCCAAGCGCTGATACACGCGGCATGTATATGTACAGCCCGCGTCCGGGAAGGCATCATCCCGGATGCGGGCTGTTTTTGCATATCGCTGCCAGACATTGACATGCCCATGTCTGGCAGCGCGGCTATAAACTGCACGCCGTCATTAACTGATTTGCGCGACAGCCTGCCATGAACCTGCGCGCGGTATCAGGCCATCCTGTTTGCGGCATCGGCCCGCGCGGCGCGCTCGGCATCCTCGGCGTTCTCATAGTCTATGAAGCGGCGGTTGAGCATAAGCGCCGCCGCGCCCAGCAGCAGCGACGCTATCGCGGGCCAGGCGGGCGCAAAGGCGGGTTCGGACAGCGCCAGCGTCTGCACGGCATGTTCGCCCAAGGCAAGCATGAACAGGCGGCATATGGCGGCGGCAAGCACGCCCTGAAAAGCCTTGCCCGCCAGATATCGCCGCGGCGATATGCCCATAGGGCGCAGGAACAGGAGCGCCTGCATGCCTATTGACAGCCCGCCGAAGGTCATCGCAAAGCACATGAGCGGCGCTATCCACGGCCCGTGCAGCTCGCTCAGCGCCACGCAGCCGCCCGCCATCTCTAGCAGCGCATGCAAAAACGCCATCGGCAGCGGCGGCATGTCCGGCGCGAGTATGAGCGCCAGCCAGTATGCATATGCGCTCAGCACGCTCATTAGCACCACGCAGCAGCCTATCATCAGCATCGAGCGCGCCGCTTCCAGCATGGGCGGGAGCGGTTCATTGCCTGCGGGCGGGAGCGGCACTTCGCGCCCGTCCGCGCCGAACCTGCGCATGATGATGCTGCCCAGCAGTATGCCCAGCCAGCTGGATATGAGCAGCATCCAGCCGCCCGGCGCGCCGCCCAGCGCGCCAAGTGCGAACGCGGGCGAGCAAGCCGAGCTTACAAGCGCCAGATGCAGCGCCTGACCGCGCGTCACGCCGCCGCCCTCGGCGAGCATCTGGGTGAGCTTTGCGCCGGTGGGATTGCCGCCCAGCCAGCCGCAGGCGAGCGCGCCTATGCCGTATGGCGGTATGTCAAGTGCGCGCGCCGCCGTGCGCGAGGATAGCTTGCGGGCGCTGCTGCGCTGGAGCGCTATCGCCAGAAAGCAGTACGGGAACAGCGACGGTATAAGAACGCCCATCCACGTGATTAGTCCCTGCCGCGCCGCCGCCATGCCTATGCGCGGCTGTATGACGAGCAGCGCCAGCCCTGCGACTATCGCCGCCGCCTGAAATGATCGCTTTATCTCCACTTTATCGCCTCCGCAGACTTCATGCTGGATAATATGCGCGCCGCGCCAGAATTATGGCGCGGCGCGGATTGCGGTGACAGTTTGCGCGGCAGGTGCGCAGCAGATGTGGGCGGGGGTTGCACGATGTACAATGGCGCGGATTTAGCAGGAGTGGGGGCTTGGCGCACGGAAGGTTGCTCTTATCGCGGCGGGGTTGCCCTTCAGCTGCTCACGATTACAGCTTTGCCTTGTGCGTGGTACAAGACAAAGCTTGTCAAAAAAGTCTTTTTGACAAGCGTGGACGGGGGAGAACCTCCCCCGCCACAGCCACCCCTGCTCAGTTTCCACTGAAATACTTAAGGTTTACGGGCGTGGAAACCGCAAGGCAGATATGCTGCTCTGGAAAATGAAATTCCCCGCCGCAAAATATCCCGCGCCAATCGCACATGTCGCTGGGCGCGATTAAAGCCGGCGGGCTGCGAGGCCATCCGAGCTTTCCGGGGGCTTTTTGACAGCCTTTGCATTGTGTGTGGCACAAGGCTGCGCCGTAGCCCGGCCTTGCTTTTCCAGAAAGGAAATGTGGTATGTGAGCGCCGGAAGGGTTTCCCTCGATTATGGGATGGCTGATTTAGGAAGCGCGGCGCTGTCTCGGCACAAGGATAGTTGCTTTCGTCGCGGAGGGGCTAACCCCTCAGCCGCTCACGCGGCAGCTCCACTTTCAGGGGTGCCTAGG
>JBMNUB010000086.1:0-3479 GCA_050946055.1 Candidatus Fimadaptatus sp.
GCCTGACGTAAAAACATGCGACTATTTTCCTGATATTAGCGCGTGTTGTTTCTTGACATAGTGCGCGCGCGAGGCTATGCTATAGTATAGAGATATGTAAAAGGAGGTATGGCTCATGTCCATAACTTTTGATGCCGGGACAAAGCTGTTTCACCTGTCCACGGCGCATACCAGCTACATAATAGGTATAGACAAGGACCTCGTGCCGGTACATCTGTACTGGGGCGCGCGCCTGTCCGATCCCGACGTGTGGAACATAATGCCCAAGAGCCGTCCCCATGCTTCGTTTGAAGTCGAGGCATACTTCAAGAACTACGAATTCCCCTGCCACGGCACCGGCGACTATCGCACGCCCGCCGCGCGCGCGCTAAACTCCGACGGCAACAGCGTGACCTGCCTTGCCTATGTAGGCCACGAGATATATGCCGGCAAGAAACCGCTGGAGGGTCTGCCTGCCGTGTACTGCACTGAGGATTCCGAGGTGCAGACGCTGGAGCTGCGCCTGCGCGATCAGCTCACCGGCCTTGAAGTTGTGCTTAACTACTCCGTGTTTGAGGACATGGACGTGATATGCCGCAGCGCGCGCTATGAGAACCATGGCGATGCTCCGCTCAAGCTGCTGACTGCCGTGTCCGCCAGCGTGGACTTCTTTGGCGGCGATTATGACATACTGCATCTGCAGGGCGCGTGGGCGCGCGAGCGCGAAGTGCAGCGCCTGCCCGTGACCCATGGCCTGTACAGCATAGATTCGCGCCGCGGCGCGTCCGGCCATGAGCACAATCCCTTCGTGGCCCTTATGAGCAGGAACGCCGACGAGTTCACGGGCGATGTGTACGGATTTAGCCTTATATACTCGGGCAGCTTTGCCGCCACCGTCGAAGGCACGGCGTTTGACTGCACGCGCGTGACCATGGGGCTCAATCCCTATTCGTTCAACTGGGATCTGCGCCCGGGCGCGTCCTTCCAGACGCCCGAGGCGGCCATGGTGTATTCCAATGCCGGCCTCAACCTCATGTCCCAGCGCTATCACGCCATATACCGCACCCGCCTGTGCCGCGGCAAGTATGCGCTGGCCGAGCGTCCCATGCTGGTCAACAACTGGGAGGCCACATACTTCGGCTTTAACGAGGAGAAGATAGTCGAGATAGCCCGCGCCGGCAAGGAACTGGGTCTGGAACTGTTCGTGCTGGACGACGGCTGGTTCGGCAAGCGCGATACCGACAACTGCTCGCTGGGCGATTGGGTGGTTGACAAGAACAAGCTCCCCAATGGTCTGGATCACCTCGCGCGCCGCATAAACGATATGGGCATGAAGTTCGGACTGTGGTTCGAGCCGGAGATGGTGTCGCCCGACAGCGACCTGTACCGCGCGCATCCCGACTGGTGCATACATGTGCCCGATCGTCCGCGCACTCAGGCGCGTCAGCAGCTGATACTCGACCTGTCGCGCAAAGACGTGTGCGATTACATAATCGAGGCCGTGTCCTCCGTGCTGCGCAGCGCGCCCATATCCTATGTAAAGTGGGATATGAACCGCAACATGACCGAGATAGGCAGCGCGCTGCTGGACAGCGAGCATCAGGGCGAGATGGAGCATCGCTACATGCTGGGCCTGTACCGCGTGCTGGAGACCATAACCCAGTCCTTCCCGGACATACTGTTCGAGAGCTGCTCGGGCGGCGGCGGACGCTTCGACGCGGGCCTGCTGTATTACATGCCCCAGACCTGGACCAGCGACGACACCGACGCCATGGAGCGCCTCAAGATACAGTATGCCACCAGCATAGTGTACCCCATAAGCGCCATGGGCGCGCACGTATCGGCAGTGCCGAACCATCAGACCGGGCGCGTGACACCCATGCGCACCCGCTGCGACGTGGCGCTGTCGGGCAACTTCGGCTTTGAACTGGATCTGAGCAAGCTCAGCGATGAGGATACCCAGACCGCGCGCGAGGCCGTGGAGCTGTGCCGTGACATACGCGGCATAGTGCAGCAGGGTGAGTTCACCCGTCTGAGCAGCCCGTTCGAGAGCGATCTCACCGCGTGGCAGTTCGTGCGCGGCGACAAGGTGATACTGTGCTACTTCGAGACCATGATAAAGCCCACCGCGCCCCTGCGCCGCATACGCATGAAGGGTCTGGATGGCGACGCGCACTATCGCGATGCTGCGGGCAATGTGTACTCGGGCGGCGCGCTTATGAACATGGGCTATCCCGTGGACGGATATATGCGCGACTTCCAGAGCCGCATAGTCATAATGGACAAGATTTGATATATGTAAGCTGCGGGCGGCCTGCCGGATACGGTGGGCCGCTTGTCGATGGACAAAATGGAGATGCGCGCGGACGGGCGCATCTGAGGAGAACGAGATATGCTTTTTGATACACATTGCCACCTTACCGACGAGCGCTTTGAGCAGGACAGGGAACAGGTGCTGGCCAACATGCGCGAGGCGGGGGTGGAGCTGGCTGTGGTAGTGGGCGACGGCACGCAGAGCGAGCAGCCGGTGTTCGATTTGGCGGCGCGCCATCCGGGGCTGTATGCCGCGACCGGCGTGCATCCGCAGGATGCGCTGAGCTTTTCGGAGGATACGCCCGAGAAACTGCGCGAGTGGATGGCACTGCCCAAGGCCGTGGCGCTGGGCGAGATAGGTCTGGACTATTATTATGACAATGCGCCGCACGATGTGCAGCTGGAGGTGTTCATAAGGCAGCTGCTGCTGGCGCGCGAAGTGGGCAAGCCTGCCATAATGCACATCCGCGATGCGCATGGCGACGCGGTGTCGCTGCTGCGCGCGCATAGGAGCGAGCTGCCTGCGGGCGTGATGCACTGCTTCTCTGGCAGCGTGGAGACCGCGCGCGAATACTTGGACATGGGATTGTACATATCGTTTGCCGGGCCGGTTACATTCAAGAATGCCGCGCGCCTGCCCGAAGTGGCGCAGTATGTGCCGGCGGACAGGATACTCGTTGAGACCGACAGCCCGTATCTTGCCCCCACGCCCATGCGGGGCAAGCGCAATGAGCCGGCGTTTGTCAGGTTCACGGCCGAGCATATAGCTAGGCTGCGCGGCGAGGATGAAGAGGAGTTCGCGCGCAAGTGTCTGGAAAATGGCATGAACCTGTTCGGGATAGATCCTTGTGCGCCAAGGGGCATGCAGGCGGTATAATTCAGGCGCAACCAGTGTATAATGATATGGCGCGGGGGCAATATGGGCGCTCCCCGCGCGCTTTATATCAAAAAAGTCTCAAAAAACCTGAAAAAGAGTGAAAAAAGGTATTGACAAGCTCGTTGGAGTGTGATATAATACCACTTGTCGCCGCGAGAGACAAAAACGTCTCTGAAAGCGACGCGATCCTTGAAAACGATACAGAAGAGAGCAGAACGAAAGTTCTGGAAACAAGCAAAAACAGTCAGTTTTTAGAGAGAGCGAGAGCTTGGATATCTTAGCGAATATTCGAGCGATTGAATTGAACATA
>JBMNUB010000087.1:0-3219 GCA_050946055.1 Candidatus Fimadaptatus sp.
CTGTATTTGTACAACGAAATCTGAGTGAGGGGTGAGATGCATGCAGAGCGGCATGAGCTATCTGGCATCCGTGTTGCGCGGGCGCGAGCGCAGCGGCGGCGCGGATATGTTCTGCGCGCGCATAACGCAGAACATGTCGCTGGACGATGGGCGCGGCATGATAGTGCCGAGCGATGACTACCTCGTGCTGGAACATGCCCAGTACGAGCTGGGACAGGGACCGGCGCTCAGACCGGACATGGACGTGCTGGCTGCCTGGGTGGACGGGCAGGTTCTGGTGCTGGGCAGCATTGGAAAGGGGTGAGCGGCATGGCGGGAAACACGTTTGACGCGCCTGCCACTGACAATGGCGTGCGCAAGGCGGCGCGCTACGGCATATCGCCGTATTTCAACTTTGATGCGGGCGACATTGATCTGGATGGCACGGGGCGCGTGCAGATGGCCGATGCGCGCGAGAGCTGGCTGATGTGGTGCGTGAAATCCGTGCTGACTGAGCGCGGCGCGTACATGGCGTATTCGGACAATGTCGGCACGGATATGAACTGGGCCATGGAACAGGGCGAGCGGGAAGCTCAGCAGGAAGCGCTGATAAATGCCATAACCGATGCGCTGCTGGCCGACCCCGCCGGGCGCACGCTGGCGGTGAATGGCTTCGGATTTAACTGGTCGGCGGACAGCGTGCGCGTGAGCTTTGCGCTTGCCGGTGAGGACGGATATCGGGGAAGCGTGGAGGCAGGGCTCACCGATGAGGGAATGCGTGCGCGATAGGGCTTGCAAGGGGGGAACGATATGGCGCAGGCAGAATTTACACTGCCGGAATTTCTTGAGGGGCAGGATGTAGCCTCGGTACACGCGCGCATGCTGGCGGCGATACCGGATGGCTTTGACAAATCGGAGGGCGGCTTCGTCTGGGACATGACATATCCCACGGCGCTGGAAAAGTCGCAGGCGGCGCAATATCTGATACCAGAGGCGCTGCGCAGTATGTTTCCGCTGTGGGCGCGCGGCGACATGCTGGACATGCACGCCGCCAATCGCGGTATGGCGCGCAAGCCCGCGCAGGAGGCACGGTGCGTGCTGCGCTTCAGCGGCGAAAATGGCGCGAAAGTGCCGCGCGGCACGGCGGCGAGCACGCAGGCAACATCACAGGGCGGCGCGGTAACTTTCATTACCGACGAAGATGCCGTGCTGAGCGGCAATGCCGCAAGTGTCAGTGCGCATGCCCAGAGCAGGGGCGTGCTGGGCAACGTGGCGGCGGGCAGCATATGCAGGCTGGATGCGCCGATAGCGGGGATAAGCGCCGTTACCAATGAACAGGCGGCACAGGGTGGGCTGGACATGGAGAGCGATGCTCAGCTGCGCGCGCGCATAGTGGAGTTCGATGCCGCGCAGGGGCGCAACTATGTCGGTTCGACCGCCGATTACAGGCGCTGGGCGCTGGAAGTCAACGGCGTGGGTAGCGCCACGGTGCTGGCTGCAACCGATGACAGCGGGCTGGTGACGATAATGATAACCGACTCGCAGGGCGCAAGCGCTTCGGATGAGCTGTGCAAGGCGGTAGAAGCTCACATAATGCGCCCGGATGAACCCGCAGCAAGGCTGGCGCCGATAAATGCGCGCATAAGCGTTATAACGCCCGCTCCGGTCAACATAAGCATATCGGCGCGCGTTGTGCTGGACGGGGTGCTGCTTGCCGATGTGAAGCGGGAGTTCGTAAGGCTGGCCAAGGGTTATGCCAAGGATGTGGATGACAAGGTGATACGCATAAGCCGTCTGGGCACGCTGCTGCTGTCAGTGCCGGGCGTAAGGGACTATGCGGACATGAAGCTGAACGGCACAAGCGGCAATGTGACGCTGAATGAGAGACAATTACCCGTGATTGACGAGAGCGGGGTGACGCTGACGTGATGAACGGCATATCGGGCGAGGTGCGCGAGCAGCCTGCCGTGGCAGCACATGCCCAAACCGGAATACTGCATGGGCGCAGCACAGCCGACGCCGATCCCGGCAGCATACAGAGCGTGCTAACCAGTGAGGCTGCGCGGCGCATGCTGGGCTACATAGCGCCGGTATATGGGCGCGCGGTGCAGTTTGGGCGGGTGTTCAATGCGCTGGCATTGCCCATGCAGGAGCTGGACGAATGGGCGCGCGGGCTGCAGGCTCAGGCCATGCCGCAGACTGCCGACTGGGCGCTGTACATGTGGGAGGCGGAATACTCGCTTGCGCCTGCCATGGATGACTTGCAGGCAAGGCGCGACAGGCTGCTCAGCCGAGTGCGCGCGCATGCGTCCGCCAATCCGCACGCCGTGTGCATGCGCGCTTCGACGGCGGTGGGTCAGGCCGTGTACGCAGTAGAACATGTTGGCCGCAACAGGTTTGCGCTGTACGTGCGCGGATACACGGTGGACGAGGCCAGACTGCGCGCCGCCGTAGATGAGATAAAGCCGGCGCATCTCATATACGACGTGAACTGTGAGGAGTATGCGTCGGCAGTCGCGCACGTGGGCTGTAAGGCGCGCTGGTCAAGGCATTACGTGCTTTCGCAGTCAAATTGAACGGAATTGCTGAGGCACAACGCGCCTTGGCAAAATTCAGGAGGAGGTCAAATACATGGCGTTGGCCGATTTTGTGATAACCGACGCAGGACGGGCGCTGCTGAGTGAGGCAGCGCTGAATGGCGACATAGTGTTCACGCGCGGCGCAGTGGGCAAGGGAGTGCTTAACTCGGTCGATGAGCTGGCAGGCCGCACTGAGCTGCTGGAACATGTGGCCGACATGAAGCTGGCCGCGCCCAAGCGCGAAGGCGAGCTGGTGCGCATGCGTTGCCAGTTCAGCAACAAGGCGGGAACGGGCGTGCTGCCTGAATTCAGGCTGAACGAGGCCGGGCTGTTTGCACGGCTGGGTGCATCCGGAACAGAGGTGCTGCTGGCATATGCCAATACCTGCGATGCGACATTGGGCGATGTGATACCCAACACCGAGTGCGAGTTTGAACTGGAGTTTATGCTGGCAATAGCGGGGGCGGACAAGCTGCTATTCGGCTCGGAAGGGCTGATATTTGCCACGACTAAGGATCTAAGCACCAAGGCCGGCCGCCCGGAGCTGTTTGCCGCCACGATGCGGGCCGCAAAGTGGACGGGCGACGCTCCGCCGTACACGCAGACGCTGCTCCTGCCCACGGAGGGCATAGTGGCCATAGGGCTGACGGCGACTGCCACG
>JBMNUB010000088.1:0-3107 GCA_050946055.1 Candidatus Fimadaptatus sp.
GCTATACTTATAGCCCGTATAGCTCTTGGTTGTTTCCACTTCTTCGAAGTACGACATCATATCTCTTTCCATGTCCTACATTATATCACTCTTTTCTTCTCTTGAAAATGTGAAGTTGATTTCCGTGGGCGACATTTCACATTCATGCCCCGCCAATAGCAGATACGCACGGTTGAACGCGCAATATTGGCAGTGAATACATTGCCATGCATTCATGCGCTTGGACTAGGCACTGCGTCGTATGCAAAAAAGTCGACCTTCCCCCTTCACATATGCCGCAAAAAGGTTTATCATATTCCCATGGACACATACCTATCACGGAGGCGAAATGTATGAAGTTCACCAATGGTTACTGGGTAGTAAAGCCCGAGATGGAGATGCGCTACGCCACTGAGTCGTTCGCGGCCAAGCTTACGCCCGAGCGCCTTGAGGTACTCGCGCCCTGTCATCACGTAAGCGGACGCGGCGCTACTCTGGATGGCGGCGCGCTGACCGTATCGTTCACCTCGCCCATGGAGGGCGTTGTGCGCGTGGACATAGTGCATAACAAGGGCGCGGTCGAGCGCGGGCCGTTCTTTGACAAGAACGCCGATGCCGACGTGCGCACATCGTCCGAGCAGTGCGACGAATACTACTCCTTCACAAGCGGCCCGCTGTGCGCGCGCGTTGACCGCAAGCCCAACGGCTGGCAGGTCGATTACATCGCCGACGGGCGCGTGCTGACCTCCAGCGGCTATCACGGCATGGCGCGCGCTCTCAATCGCGAGACCGGGCGCGTGTACACCATGGATTCGCTGATGCTGGACGTGGGCGAATGCGTATACGGTCTGGGCGAGCGCTTCACCGCGCTGGTCAAGAACGGCCAGACCGTTGACATGTGGCAGGGCGACGGCGGCACCTCCAGCGACATGGCATACAAGAACGTCCCCTTCTACATGACCAATCGCGGCTACGGCATATTCGTGGACACGCCCAGCGACGTATCCTTTGAAGTAGCCAGCGAAAAGGTCGAGCGCGTGCAGTTCTCCTGCGAGGGCGAGCGCATAGCGTACTACGTAATATACGGGCCCAGCCCCAAGCAGGTGCTGGAGCGCTATACCCGCCTGACCGGCCGGCCCGCCCTGCCCCCGGCGTGGAGCTTCGGACTGTGGCTGTCCACCAGTTTCACCACCGATTACGACGAAAAGACCGTCACCTCGTTCATACAGGGCATGGCCGACCGCGACATACCGCTGCGCGTGTTCCACTTCGACTGCTTCTGGATGAAGCCGTTCCAGTGGTGCGACTTCATATGGGACGACGCCACCTTCCCCGACCCTGTGGGCATGATAAAGCGCCTTAAAGAGCGCGGGCTCAACATCTGCGTGTGGATAAACCCCTACATAGGCCAGTACAGCCGGCTGTTCGACGAGGGCATGGAGCGAGGCTATCTTGTACGAAAGACCAATGGCGACGTATGGCAGACCGACCTGTGGCAGGCCGGCATGGGCATAGTGGACTTCACCAATCCCGACGCCTGCCGCTGGTATCAGGGCTATCTCAAGCAGCTGCTGGACATGGGCGTGGACTGCTTCAAGACCGACTTCGGCGAGCGCATACCTGTGCGCGACATCGCCTGGCACGATGGCAGCGACCCGGTCAAGATGCACAACTACTACACCTTCCTATACAACAGGACCGTATTCGAGCTGCTCAAGCGCGAGCGCGGCGATGGCGAAGCGGTGCTGTTCGCGCGCTCCGGCACTGCGGGCGGGCAGCAGTTCCCCGTGCATTGGGGCGGCGACAACACGGCGGCGTACATATCCATGGCCGAGACTCTGCGCAGCGGCCTGAGCCTGGCTCAGTCGGGCTACGGCTTCTGGAGCCACGACATATCCGGCTTTGAGAGCACCGCGCCCGCCGACGTATACAAGCGCTGGTGCGCATTTGGACTGTTCAGCAGCCATAGCCGCCTGCACGGTTCGTCCTCCTATCGCGTGCCGTGGCTGTTCGGCGATGAGGCATCCGATGTGCTGCGCCACTTTGTCAAGCTCAAGTGCCGCCTGATGCCCTATCTCTACGGCGCGGCGGTGCAGGCGCATGAATGCGGCACGCCCATGATGCGCCCGATGATGCTGGAATTCCCCGTTGATCCCGGCTGCGACACGCTGGACAGGCAGTACATGCTGGGCGACAATCTGCTGGTTGCTCCGGTATTCACCGAGTCGGGCGACGTGGACTACTATCTGCCTGCGGGCGCATGGACGCGCCTTAACCGCGATGAGGAGCAGGTCATGGGCGGCGGCTGGAAGCATGAGGTACACGACTTCTTCTCGCTCCCGCTGATGGTGCGTGAGAATTGCGTGATACCCATGGGTGCGCGCGACGACGTGCCGGATTACGAATACGCACGCGACGTGGAGCTGAATCTGTACAACATCGCGGACGGCGCACGCATAGATGTCGCCATACCCGACGTAAAGGGCGCGACCGCCTCAACCTTCACGGTCACGCGCACGGGCGACGACATACATGTGGAGGCCAACACGCCCTATGCCTACACCGTCAAGATACACGGCAGCGGGCGATTGGTGGGTTAAATCCCTAAAGCATGGCGCGACAGGCGCTCTGCCGGGTGCGCACTCCCCTGTCCCCACATGTGACGCGGGCCGGGTGCGTCCAAAGTCCCGCCGATTTGCGGCACAAAATGTCAGGCGTTGTTGCAGCACGGAAAGCTGCAACAGCGTCTTTTCTCATTCCAATCACACCTCCGATAGCCCGCATCCATAATATCCGCGCTCAATGGCACCTCACATCGGCCTTGCCGTGCCACCTTATCGATAGGTTGCCGCCATTAGGATATGAATGTTCATTGCCTGCCCGGATGCTGTCCGAGCGCGGCGGACTTCTTCCGCGTAGCTTTGCGCTTGGATGTCGCTGGAGTGGCTTTCTGCTCAGGCTTGTCAGGCGCTACAGACTTCTTTTGCGCTCAGCTGTCGCGGAAGCGGCTTTCCGCTATAGCTCGTCAGGCGTGGCGGCGTTCTTCCGCGTGGCTTTGCGCTTGGATGTCGCTGGAGTGGCTTTCTGCTCTAACTCGTCGGACGCAACAGCGTTCTTCCGAGCAGCTT
>JBMNUB010000089.1:0-3054 GCA_050946055.1 Candidatus Fimadaptatus sp.
ATATGAAAAACCCCCGGCTTCGCCGTGGGATCATTATTGTGCATGTGGCGGGGTTATGGGCGAATAGGCGGGCATATGATGTGCGGACTTGAGCTTGCCGCGCCTGAAAACTTGGCGCTAAGCAAAATGGAACAGAAATTCACGCGCCCGCGCGCAAGGCATAAACTGACCAGCGCCTTTCCGGGCTGTGCGCGCTGTTTGCCCACATGATGCCGCTCTCTGACTTGCGCATGCATACCTTGCGTTAAGTCCGCGCGCAGGCGGCGCATGGTAAGCATGTGCATGGGCTGATGCCGCGCGCAAAGCGGGGAAATGCCGCAATATTAGCGCGCGTTTGTCTAGCAGGCGAGGTCATTGCCGAAGCTTTGCCGCTATTGACTAACATGCGGCGCGAATATATAATTGTGCCATGGGCGCGTCAGCGCCATAATACAGGGGAGGATAAGCTTATGTTTTATGCCGATGCACATTGCGATACTCTGTACGCGCTGGCGGTAGACCGCAAGCCGCCGCAGATATTGGACATAACCGTGGACGGACTCAAGAAGATGGGGGCGTATTTGCAGACGTTTGCCATGTTTGCGGGTGCGGGCGGGCCTGCGGGCGAGCCGTATCGTCATGTAATGGATGCGCTTCAGTGCAGCTATAAGCTGGGCATTCCGATATATCGCGGCGCAATGCCCGAGTTGCCGCCCATGGACGCACATGGCGTGCTGGCTATAGAGGGCGGCGAGGCGCTGGAGGGCAGCCTTGAGCGGCTGGAGGAGTTTGCAGACGAGGGCGTGCGCATGATAACGCTCACCTGGAATTACGAAAACGAGATAGGCACGGCAGCGGTGGTGTCGTCCGAGGGCGGCATAAAGGAGTTTGGCCGCCGCCTGATAGGGCGCATGAACGAGCGCGGCGTGCTGTGCGACGTGTCGCATCTTAATGAGGCGGGCTTCTGGGACGTGATGGATCTGACGGCGCTGCCGCCGGTGGCTTCGCATTCCTGCGTGCGGGAATTGTGCAACCATCGCCGCAACCTCTGGCGCGATCAGGTGCGCGCAATAATAGACCGGCAGGGCTTTATCGGAGTGAACTTCTATCCGCACTTCCTGCACGAGGGCAATCCCGCCAACGTCAATGTGGATACGGTGGCAGAGCATATAGACGAGCTTGTGCAGATGGGCGCGATAGATTCGGTGGGTCTGGGCTCGGACTTCGACGGCATAGAGGTGCGCCCGATAGGTCTGGATTCGCCCGCCGACGTGCCTGCGATATTCGAGGCGCTCAGGAAGCGCGGCTATGACGACGAGGCGCTCTTCAAGATAGCGGGGCTAAACTACTACCGCGTGCTGAGCGGCACTCTGGAGGAGTAATAGACGCACACGATAAAAGCTGCGCGTCTGATTGCGGAATGCATCTTCCGCAGCGGGCGCGCAGCTTGTGTTATGTGTGATTTTAGGCCGCGCATATCGCATTAGGCTGCGCCGGTATGCCGATAGATACGCGCCTTACAGCGACAGCATGATTATGCCCGCGATTCCCGCTATCAGCGACAGCACGCCCGCAAGCGCCACCTTGTCCCGGTATATTATCAGCGACAGCACCCAAAGCGACAGCACGACGCTGCCCTGCACCAGCGGGAAGGCGACTATGGCCGGGAGCTGCGTGAGCGCCAGCAGCTGGAAGGTGTTGCCGCCCGCCGTACCCAGACCTACGCCCGCCGCGCACATGGTCAGCTGGCCGCGCTTGCTGAGCCAATGACCAAAGTCCGCGCCGCGCAGCTTGAATATCAAAACCAGCGCCCAGCACAGCAGCGCGGCGATGGCAAACGCGGTAAAGCTGAACGAGGTGGCGCTGTCTCCGGGAAACCACAGCGATAGGAGCTTTTGCTGAATGCTCAGCACGCCGTTGCATATCATGGTGATTATCGTAAGCAGCAGCCACTTTATGCCGCCGCGCTTGGGATCGCCCTTGCCGCCCAGCGCCGACAGCACCAGCACCAGTATCATGCATCCTATGCCGATGAGCTTGAGCGCGGTGGGGGATTCGCCCCATGCGACTATGCCCGCCGTGACGGGCAGCATCATGGACATGTTTATTATCAGCACGGTAGCGCCCATAGGCCCCATGGACATGGATACGACAATCAGCATTACGGTTATGACAAAGTTGACCGCGAACACGGCAGCCAGCGCCAGCGCGCCGCCCGAGAGCGGCACGGCCGCGCCGCCTGCCAGCGCTATCGCGCACGCGCAGAAGGTGAGCGCTATGGCGTTGAACAGCGCCAGTCCTGATATCTGACAGTTGAAGCGGCGAGAGAACTCCTTGTTTGCCATGTTCTGCAATATGAAGCAGACGATGGCGGCGATAGCATACTGCATGACGATGCTCCTTAATTTTATTTTCCATATTTCCCCATATATTGTACCAGCGCTTACGCTCTTTTACAATACCGCCACAAAAACTTTGCGCGTATCCGGGCTTTTAATGCAAACTGAGCGCTGCTGCTGAGCCATATCGCGCCGCTGCACTGCGTGAGCATGCTGTGCTTAAAGCAAGAAGCTTAAGTCTATCGCCCCTGAGAGAGCATGAGATGGCTAGCGCCTATCTCGAATTAGATCGCGCCGCGGCAAGTGCGGTGGGCGCGATTGATTTTTTGCGTCGGGAGATCCCATTTTCCGGAGCAAAAGCATCGGCTTTGCATTTTCCACGCTAGAGACCTTCAGTATTTCAGAGAAAACTGCTTGGGAGTGGCATGGGATGTTATCTCCCGTCCATGCTTGCCAAAAAGACTGATTTATAGGCTGGCTCGTCTGCAATGAAAATGGTCTTGCGCAGTCAGTTGCATGCGGACATTATGCGGCGCTAGCATAGAGTGGCGGCAGCCTGAGCATATTGAAAAGATTATCCGCAAAACTTGAGCAAGCGGACTTTTAATGGGCACGGAAATCAACTTCACATTTTCAAGAGAAGAAAAGAGTGATATAATGTAGGACATGGAAAGAGATATGATGTCGTACTTCGAAGAAGTGGAAACAACCAAGAGCTATACGGGCTATAAGTATA
>JBMNUB010000090.1:0-2728 GCA_050946055.1 Candidatus Fimadaptatus sp.
CCGCAATTCTCGCCTTGTTCTTTCCCGCTGTATCTGCGCAGTACCCCCGGCATCAGAATGCTCCCACTTATATCTCCACTCCCTTCCACTCGCGCTGCCGCCTCAGTATCTTTTCTATCGCCTCTCTTTTTTCCCGAAAAAATATTCTTCTCAGCATGTCAAAAAACCTCAGGAGAGCTCGGCGCGGTTCGCAGCCCGCCGGCTTAGGTAGCGCCCGGCGACATGTGCGGTGGACGCGTGATATTTTTGCGGCGGGAAATCCCATTTTCCAGAGCAGCATATCTACCTTGCAGTTTCCACGCCCGTAAACCTTAAGGATTTCAGTGAAAACTGAGTAGGGGTGGCAGTGGCGGCGGAGGTTTTCCCCCGTCCACGCTTGTCAAAAAGACGCTTTGACAAGCTGTTCTTCTACTATGCATTTGCAATTCCAATGTGCTAAACTCTTATTGTCGTTCGTCATCCGAATGACCTACCTTTGCTTTGCGCTGCGCAGTTGCCAGACCGCATCTCTATTATAGTAAAAGGAGTTTCTATTTTTTCCTCATCGCTTAAGCTTTTTTGCACCTCACGCCTAGCGTGGGGGGCGATGTACAAAAAGTGCGGCGGTAGCCACATGGCCACCGCCGCAACATCGCCGCTCCGCGTCACTCCAGCACTATGTCGCCGAAGGACTCCGGACGATGGAAGTCGGGATGATCGCTCTTTACGGGATTCCACATGCCGTAATGCTCAAAGCGCGTCTTGTCGCCGCACTTGTAGAAGTTGCCGCGCATGCGCGTGCCCGGCACGAGCTTGGCGCCGAACCACAGTTCCAGCCACTCGGCCGGCACCTTGTAGGCTATCTGCCAGCACGGGCCTGTGAACGCACCGGCATCGCGCACGCTGTGGCGCACCTCCATGCCCTCCAGCGGCAGCGCCTTGGCCTCGAAGCGCCCGTAGCGGTCGCGGCCTATGCCGCACATGAAGTTGCCCAGCGGGTTCATCTCGATATTGGTATATCTGTCGACAGCCGTGTTGGGCTGTAGGAAGAACTCAAGGCAGCTGTCCTGACATATCATGCCGCACATGTCGGCCACGGCGCGCACCTCGTCCTCCCATGCGCACATGTATACATACAGGCCATCCTCGCCATACATGACGCGCGCCTCGGCGCGGGGCTTGTAGCCATTCTCGTCCCAAATGTAGTTGCCTATCTCGGCGACCGGGCATTGCGCCCACGCGCCGCTCAGCTCCGCGCCCAGCTCGGGCAGACCCACACCTTCGGGCAGACGCCTTACTATGTAACTGTTCATACTGCATATCCTCCTGCATGGCATGCGGCGCACATGAGGGCCGCCGTACTGCCGTGTATTTTTGCATTTATAGAGCATGCGCGGGCGCTTAATCAAACGCCCTGCGCAGGCATCGCTATCTTTCAGCTGCCGCGCGGGCTTCCTCAACGCGACCGGCAAGCAGCTTAGCCGTAGCTCCCAGCAGGTTCATCAGCTGCGGCGCGAGCGCACGGTCAAACGTCGCCAGCGCGTTGTATGTCTCGAAGCTCAGCGCGCCCTTGTAGCCGTTCTCGCCCAGCGCGCGGCAGAACCTGTCCCAATCGGTTATGCCCATGTAGGGGAACAGATGCTCGTCATCAAAGCCGTTATTGTCGTGTACATGGGTTATCAGCAGCCTGTCGCCCAGCGCGTCGATGAAGCGGCGAATATCCTTGCCCAGCAATGTCGCGTGTCCCACATCCAGACAGAAGCCGAACAGCCCCTCACCCGCCAGCGCGTTCAGCTCGTCTATGTAGCGCACGGCCTCGTCGGGATCGGAGCATATGGCCTCGGTCAGCTTGCCGCGACGCGACGAGAACATGTTCTCAAGGCAGCATATCACATCATGCTCGCGCAGCGCCGGTATCAGCGCCGAATACGTGCGCAGGTTTTCTTTGCGCTCCAGCGCAGGATCGTCCATGATTATGCAGGGATGCACAACCAGATGCCGGCACTCCAGATATCCGCAAAGCATGATGGTCTTTTGTATTGCCATAAGCACGTACTCGTTTGTGCGCGCGTCGCTTACCCATGTCGGGAAGGGCGCATGCGCCTGTATGAAGCGCACGCCATGCCGCTGCGCCGCCTCCTTGCAGGGACGCAGCGCCTCGCGCAGCTCCCCGTCGCTCTTGTCGAAGAAGCCGTTCAGCTCGCCGCGCGTTATCGCCCGCCCGCTCAGCAGCTGATCCAGATTCAAATCCACGCCATCCAGCCCTGCCTCCGCTATCATGGCAAAGCCCCTGTCCAGCCCGTATGCATCCAGTATGCCCGCAGTCTGCACCGACGTAAGCATATGTTCACCTCCGAGATAGCCTTTTGTCCACATTATAGCAAATACCCGCGCACATTTCAACATCGGTGAAATCGTTTTTTCACATTGCCAATCTGACTGCGCATGCCGTCCGGCAAGGCGCTTGCCTTCGCAGCGCTCTCTCTCCCGCGGCGGCTTGACTGCGCAGATGGGTATGCGCATATGCATGCTCATGCATTCCGCGCCCGCGGCTCATGCGCGCAGCTTAGCCCGCACGACGTAAGCGCGCTCCCCCTCCCCGCTCAGACTGTCAAAAAACCCCCGGAGAGCTCGGCGGGCCTCGCAGCCCGCCGACTTAGGCAGCGCCCAGCGACATGTGCGGTGGGCGCTCAGGATTTTTTGCGTCGGGAAATCCCATTTCCCAGAGCAGCATATCTTCCTTGCAGTT